>JAQUHB010000007.1 GCA_028683835.1 Sulfurimonadaceae bacterium
GGTGTTGTAGGAAGTTTGAAAACTTTGGCGAAAAAAGGGGAAAAAATCACTATTAAAGAGACAGTGAGTATGAGTGTTACATCATCAAATATATTAGGCATTTGGTGAGTCGGCGATCTCTAGATTCAGAGAGCGAAGCATCTCTAAATCTCTATTTTTTTCTCTTCCCAAAGTTGTAAGATAGTTTCCTATAACGATAGAGTTTGCGCCTGCTTCAAATATCTCGGCTTGACGTTCGCCAAACATCATCTCTCGTCCGCCTGCGACCATAATGCGATCTGCGTCACATAAAATCTCTCGTGAAAGGCGGATAAGATCAAGCGCTTCATCAACGCTTAGGGCATTTGGTTTGAGTGGAAGGGCAGGATTGTGGTGATAAAAGTTTATAGGTACAGAGGTCGGGTTTAACTCTTTTAGAGAGTTTAACATACTGATGCGATCCTCCTGTGTTTCACCGAGTCCAAAGATGCCGCCAGTGATTAGCACAAGCCCAGATTTATTTACATTCTGACAAGTTTCAAATCTCTCATCCCATGGATGGGTTGTACAGATCTGGGGGTAAAACTCTCTTGATGTTTCCAGATTGTGATTGTAAGCTTTTATGCCAGCATCTTTAAGTGCTAAAAGTTGCTCTAAAGATGCTGTTCCATTGCATGCGATGAGTCTAAGTTGAGGGACTTCATGAGTTACCGCACGAGCGACATTACAAACAAATTTAAGAGTCTTATCGTCTAGTCCTTTGTGTGCTGTTACAAGACAAAATCCAAGAGCGCCACTTGAATAAGCTTCTTTTGCTTCTTCGATGATTTTTTCTACAGGCTTTTGGATGTAGCGTTCGATGTCCGCTTTGTATTTTACACTTTGGGAGCAAAACTTACAGTCTTCATTACATGTACCGCTATTGATGTTGCTTATCGCACATAAAAATATTTTCTTACTCATAAATTCCTCTCGAAAAAGAAGTGGGATTCGTTAAACGCATCCTCTTTTGGATCTTTGCTAAAATAGCTTACTTTATAATTGTTGGTCTCTACCTCAAGCATGGCAAACTCGGTAAGGGCCTTGTTCCTAGCACATGTTTCTCCTGGGTTTAAAAAAAGTGTATTATTTTTAAAGTCACATTCAAAGATATGTGTATGTCCAAAAATAATCACATCAGCATCTGGATTCATATAAAAAGGGAGATGCATAAGTTTAAACTTTGTATTTGCAAGTTTAAAATAGTAAGGCTCTTGAACAAGATTATAGTTGTTGTGCAAACTTGCAAGATGTGCATCATTATTGCCATATACCGCTACATATTTTACACCGCTGTTTTTCAGTAGTTCAAGCACTTCCGGTTCTACGATATCCCCTGCGTGAATCAAAAACTCTGCACCATTTTTTATAAGATGGCTAATCGCTTTTTGCGCGAGCTTTATTTTTTTATGCGTGTCAGAGAGAATACCTATCTTCATCTATGCTTGCTCTTCGCTCTCTCTTGGAGTTTTGTTTTTACATTTGATACATTCATAAATATCTTTGTTTCTATATACACGTGCGGCTAAAACACCGTTACAACCCTCTTCTTCACATTTATGTGTTGATGGTTCAAACTTGGAGATGAACTTACATGTAGGGTAGTTTTCACATCCCCAAAAAGCGCCTCTTCGTGATTGACGGAAAAGCAATTTCCCTCCACATTCAGGACATGGAACAGCAGATTCTTTTGTAGCCACGGCCTCAAGTGTTTTGGTGTTTTTACATTCAGGGTAGGCGCTACAAGCCAAAAATTGTCCATTACGTCCATTTTTTATGACCATATCGCTGCCACATTTTTCACACTTTTCGTCACTTGTTGCTGAAGCTTCTATCGGTGATTTTTCTTCACCCTCTACTTGTTCTGTATATTTACATTTTGGGAAACCGCTACATGCGATAAAGTTTCCATAACGTCCAGAGCGAAGGAGGAGTTCACTGCCACATTTTGGACAGCTTTTGCCTGTAGGTTGCGCGAGTTTTGTGCTGACGATGTTCTCTTTTCCCTCTTCGATCTCTTTCATAAACGGGAAGTAAAAATCCTGCAAAGTTTTTTGCCAATCTTTTTGTCCCTCAGCAATTTCATCAAGAACCTCTTCCATATTTGCCGTAAAAGAGGCATCAACGATCTCTTTGAAGTTTTTTTCCAAGATCTCTGTGACTGTAAAAGCCATCTCTGTTGGGATTAGCTGTTTTTTTTCTACGTTTATATAAGTACGAACAGTTAAAGTGGAGATAGTCGGGGCATAAGTCGATGGACGTCCGATCCCCTCAGCTTCAAGTTTTTTGATGATAGAAGCTTCATTATAGCGAGCGGGAGGCTCAGTAAAGTGTTGCAATGGATTGATAGATTTGATATCTATTTGTTCACCCTCTTTAAGAGCTGGAAGCAATTTATCTTTATCATCAGTTCCAAGAACTTTATAAAAACCATCAAAGAGTAACTTGCGACCTGTGGCTCTATACTCGATGTTATCACTCGCAAAGGTGATACTTTGTTGCTCAAAGAGTGCATCGTTCATCTGACAAGCCATAAATCTTTCATAGATAAGTTTGTAGAGTTTTAACTCATCGGCTTTAAGATATTTTGTGGCAATCTCTGGTGTAAAAGAGAGGATCGTCGGACGGATCGCTTCGTGCGCTTCTTGTGCGCCTTTTGATTTTTTATCGTAAGATTTTGCCTCTTTTGGAAGATATTTCTCGCCAAATCTTCGTTCAATCTCTTCACGGACTGCATCTACCGCTTCTTTTGCCATATTGAGTGAATCGGTACGCATATAAGTGATGACACCGCTTGTTCCATCAGGTGTTTTTACACCTTCATAGAGTGTCTGTGCAAGCATCATCGTTTTTTTTGGAGAGTATCCAAGTTTACTTGAAGCGGTCTGTTGCAAGGTGGAAGTCATAAATGGAGGCGGTGTTGAAGTTTTGCGCTGTTTTGTTTCAAGTGCGGCAACGATAAACTTCTCTTTTTGTATATCAGCTACGATCTTTTTCGCATCTTTTTCATTGGTGATTGAGAGTTTATCCATCTTCTCGCCAAAGTAAGAGGCAAGATTTGCTTCGATCTCTGGTTTGAAAAATGTATCAATCGTCCAATATTCTTGAGGAATAAACGCTTTTATCTCACGTTCACGATCTACGATAATTTTAAGCGTTGATGATTGAACACGTCCTGCTGAAAGCCCTTTTTGGATTTTTGAACTTAGCAATGGAGAGAGTTTATAACCCACGATACGGTCAAGTAAACGGCGTGTTTGCTGTGCATTGACACGATCCATGTCGATAGAACGTGCAGTCTCAAGGGCATGAGTGATAGCAGTTTTTGTGATCTCATGAAAGACGATTCTTGGAAGTACTGCAGGATCTTTTTTGATAGCCTGAGCGATATGCCAACCTATTGCTTCTCCCTCGCGATCCTCATCGGTCGCGATATAGATGTTTTTTGCTTTTTTAGCTAACTCTTGTATCTCTTTGACAGTGGCGCTATTTTCTTTTGCTACGCTGTATGTCGGAATAAGCTCATTTTTTTCATCTACTGTGATTCCAAAGCGGGATTTAGGAAGGTCACGAATATGCCCTTTTGAGGCGATAACCTCATACCCCTTTCCCAAAAAGTTTTTAATTGTTCTTGCTTTGGCCGGTGATTCGACGATAATTAGATCCAAATTGTTTTCCTATATATGTAGTATGCTACTTTTGATTTCGAAAGTGTATCAAAAAAAAATAAAATTATTTGGAATAAAAATTAAAGCTTTTGCGTAGAGCACCGATATAGCTTTAATCAGCAAGGACGCTGAAAATTTTAAGAGAGCAAAAGCTCTTACATGTAAAAGGATTTACAATGGGTTTCAGAATAAATACAAACGTGGGAGCACTAAACGCTCATAACGCTGCGGTAATGAACAATAGACAAATCGATTCTTCATTAGCAAAACTGAGTTCAGGTCTTCGTATTAACACTGCTGCAGATGATGCATCAGGTCTTACGATTGCGGATTCACTTCGTTCACAAGCTTCTTCACTAGGTCAAGCGATCTCAAACGGTAACGATGCTATCGGTCTGATCCAAACAGCTGACGGTGCTTTAAGCGAATATGGTAACATTCTTGATACTATCAAAACAAAAGCAACTCAAGCTGCGTCTGATACGCAAAATACGGCTTCTCGTCAAGCGATCCAAAAAGATATCGATGCTCTTATGAAAGAGTTGAACACTATCGCAAACACGACTTCATTCAATGGTCAAAAACTTCTCTCTGGTACATACACAAATAAAGAGTTCCAGATGGGAGCGAATGCGAATGAATCTGTCAAACTAAATATTGCTTCTGCTCAAACAAGTCAGATTGGGCAAACAACTACTTCTGAGTTAGATATCAAACAATTGGGAGATAATCAGTTAACGTTGAAAAGTGCAATTACTGGTCAAAGTATTACACTGGCATCTGTAAACATTCAAAATAATAACAATACTGCAAATGGCTTGGGCGCGTTGGCTGATGAAATGAATGCTCATAGTGGGGAGACTGGGATAAGTGCAAAAGCTGTTGTTCAAGCGACTACCGGTGCAATCACTGCAGGTACGACAGGTTCGGATTTTGCTATTAATGGTGTTAATATCGGTGCGATCAATGTATCGGCAAATGACAGCAATGGTACACTTTTAAATGCTATCAACGCTCAAACTAGTCAAACAGGTGTCACTGCTACAGCTACTACTGATGGTAAGATACAACTTACAACTGATGGTAGAGGTCTTAGTGTTACGGGAGATACGTCTCTTTTAGGTGCATCAACTCAAGATCTAACTACTATGGGGCATCTAAATGTCACACAAGCGGGTTCTTCTACATTTCAAATCGCAGGAGCTGGTTTAGGTGCGGCAGTCGGCGCAGATATTACTGTAACTGGCAGTATGACTACAATTCAGGATTCTATACTTGCGATTGGAAGTACTATTTCTTCAGGAAGTACTTTAGCAGCAGGTAGTACACTCGGTGTTGTCATAACAGCGACAGCTGGAATGGCGATGACGGCTAACTCATCTACAGCAGATTATAATTTGGCTGTCGGTTCTGTTCTTGCGCAAAGTAGTGTTATCAGTAAAGGTACTACACTGGCTTCGACAATAAACGTGGGTATAAACAGTATAAATGTTTTAAGTTCTGATATGCTTGTAAAAGCTGGGTCTTTACTTGCTTCTGGAACTGTACTTGATGCTGGTACGACGTTAAATCAAGATATATCTGCTAATGGTGTAAGTTATAAAGCAGGTACTGTATTAAATAGTGATGTGACTTTAACTTCAGCGGGTGTGACACTTTCTCAAGATATGGTTATGCATACAGATGCGAATACAGCAAATAGAAATGCTTCGATAGCAACAGGAAGTAGTTTGCTTGCAGGAAGTATACTTGGTGCGAATATTACAATCACAGGGACATCTACACTTGCAGGGAGTATGGATCTTAAAAGTGGTAGTATTATCGCAACTGGCTCAACTATGGCTGTTGGAACAGTAGTTGGTCAAGATATAACGGTAACGGGTAGTAATCATACAACAACAGCTGTAACTGACATGAAAGTTGGTTCTACATTAGTGTCTGCGTCTGTCGTGAAAGAAGCTTCAACAATAGGTGGTCAGCTAACAACTAATGCGGCTATGACATTAAAAGAAGATATGGTCGTTAAAGCAGGGTCAATGCTTGCTACAGGTACTACATTGAAAGCAGGTACTGTACTTAATCAAGATTTGACTGATACACAAGTGGGCGGTGGTGCCGGTTCAGGGCTAAAAGCGGGAACGGTCTTAGGTACTGATGTTACTACAACGGCATCTATCTATCTCGCTAACGATATGACCCTCAAAAAAGATAGTAGTATTGCACAATATTCTTACTTTACAGCAAACGGCGGTGATCAAAACAGTGTTCAATTGAGTAATAATAAGTTTAGCAACTTATCTAATATAGATGTTACAACACTTGATGGAGCTATGAAAGCGATCGATACGGTGAGTGCGGCTATTACAAACCTAGATACGATTCGTTCAGGTTTAGGTTCTGCACAAAACCAAGTAACATCGACTATCAATAACATCTCTACAACGCAAGTAAATGTACAAGCGGCTGAATCAAACATCCGTGATGTTGACTTTGCAGCAGAGAGCGCGAATTTCTCTAAACATAATATTCTTGCACAATCAGGAAGTTATGCGATGAGTCAAGCGAATGCTGTTCAGCAAAACGTGCTTCGTTTACTACAATAGTAGTATACGTTTTTAGAAAATATCTTTTCTATTCTGGAAGTACGAGTCTTTTGGCTCGTACTTTTCTCTCTCCCCCTCCTTTATTGCTTCTTTTTGATTGATTGTTTTAGTTACTTCAATTATTCCTTGGCACATTTTTTGCTTTTATGCCCATATTAGAACTACATGGACGTTAAACCATATAAAAGGATAAAAAATGGGTTTCAGAATAAATACAAACGTGGGAGCACTAAACGCTCATAACGCTGCGGTAATGAACAATAGACAAATCGATTCTTCATTAGCAAAACTGAGTTCAGGTCTTCGTATTAACACTGCTGCAGATGATGCATCAGGTCTTACGATTGCGGATTCACTTCGTTCACAAGCTTCTTCACTAGGTCAAGCGATCTCAAACGGTAACGATGCTATCGGTCTGATCCAAACAGCTGACGGTGCTTTAAGCGAATATGGTAACATTCTTGATACTATCAAAACAAAAGCAACTCAAGCTGCGTCTGATACGCAAAATACGGCTTCTCGTCAAGCGATCCAAAAAGATATCGATGCTCTTATGAAAGAGTTGAACACTATCGCAAACACGACTTCATTCAATGGTCAAAAACTTCTCTCTGGTACATACACAAATAAAGAGTTCCAGATGGGAGCGAATGCGAATGAATCTGTCAAACTAAATATTGCTTCTGCTCAAACAAGTCAGATTGGGCAAACAACTACTTCTGAGTTAGATATCAAACAATTGGGAGATAATCAGTTAACGTTGAAAAGTGCAATTACTGGTCAAAGTATTACACTGGCATCTGTAAACATTCAAAATAATAACAATACTGCAAATGGCTTGGGCGCGTTGGCTGATGAAATGAATGCTCATAGTGGGGAGACTGGGATAAGTGCAAAAGCTGTTGTTCAAGCGACTACCGGTGCAATCACTGCAGGTACGACAGGTTCGGATTTTGCTATTAATGGTGTTAATATCGGTGCGATCAATGTATCGGCAAATGACAGCAATGGTACACTTTTAAATGCTATCAACGCTCAAACTAGTCAAACAGGTGTCACTGCTACAGCTACTACTGATGGTAAGATACAACTTACAACTGATGGTAGAGGTCTTAGTGTTACGGGAGATACGTCTCTTTTAGGTGCATCAACTCAAGATCTAACTACTATGGGGCATCTAAATGTCACACAAGCGGGTTCTTCTACATTTCAAATCGCAGGAGCTGGTTTAGGTGCGGCAGTCGGCGCAGATATTACTGTAACTGGCAGTATGACTACAATTCAGGATTCTATACTTGCGATTGGAAGTACTATTTCTTCAGGAAGTACTTTAGCAGCAGGTAGTACACTCGGTGTTGTCATAACAGCGACAGCTGGAATGGCGATGACGGCTAACTCATCTACAGCAGATTATAATTTGGCTGTCGGTTCTGTTCTTGCGCAAAGTAGTGTTATCAGTAAAGGTACTACACTGGCTTCGACAATAAACGTGGGTATAAACAGTATAAATGTTTTAAGTTCTGATATGCTTGTAAAAGCTGGGTCTTTACTTGCTTCTGGAACTGTACTTGATGCTGGTACGACGTTAAATCAAGATATATCTGCTAATGGTGTAAGTTATAAAGCAGGTACTGTATTAAATAGTGATGTGACTTTAACTTCAGCGGGTGTGACACTTTCTCAAGATATGGTTATGCATACAGATGCGAATACAGCAAATAGAAATGCTTCGATAGCAACAGGAAGTAGTTTGCTTGCAGGAAGTATACTTGGTGCGAATATTACAATCACAGGGACATCTACACTTGCAGGGAGTATGGATCTTAAAAGTGGTAGTATTATCGCAACTGGCTCAACTATGGCTGTTGGAACAGTAGTTGGTCAAGATATAACGGTAACGGGTAGTAATCATACAACAACAGCTGTAACTGACATGAAAGTTGGTTCTACATTAGTGTCTGCGTCTGTCGTGAAAGAAGCTTCAACAATAGGTGGTCAGCTAACAACTAATGCGGCTATGACATTAAAAGAAGATATGGTCGTTAAAGCAGGGTCAATGCTTGCTACAGGTACTACATTGAAAGCAGGTACTGTACTTAATCAAGATTTGACTGATACACAAGTGGGCGGTGGTGCCGGTTCAGGGCTAAAAGCGGGAACGGTCTTAGGTACTGATGTTACTACAACGGCATCTATCTATCTCGCTAACGATATGACCCTCAAAAAAGATAGTAGTATTGCACAATATTCTTACTTTACAGCAAACGGCGGTGATCAAAACAGTGTTCAATTGAGTAATAATAAGTTTAGCAACTTATCTAATATAGATGTTACAACACTTGATGGAGCTATGAAAGCGATCGATACGGTGAGTGCGGCTATTACAAACCTAGATACGATTCGTTCAGGTTTAGGTTCTGCACAAAACCAAGTAACATCGACTATCAATAACATCTCTACAACGCAAGTAAATGTACAAGCGGCTGAATCAAACATCCGTGATGTTGACTTTGCGGCAGAGAGCGCGAATTTCTCTAAACATAATATTCTTGCACAATCAGGAAGTTATGCGATGAGTCAAGCGAATGCTGTTCAGCAAAACGTATTGAAATTGCTACAATAGTAACACTTGTCGAAGCTGCTAAAGCCCTTAGTAGCTTCACGCTGCTGAAGGGTAGCTTTCTTGAACTCTGCGGGTATTTTTTTACGCTAAGTAATTTTGTATTTTTGTAATATAAAGCTCTGATATTTTAAGTAGTTGTGTGACAAGGATCCTATGCATTTCACTTATGTGATGTTTTGGATTTATCAGACTTTGAGTGTTAAAAAGATCGAATATATAATTTTGCACAATGGGAAAATACTCATAGTATACTTGCGCTAGATTGGAATTTGTCTTATAATCCATGTCGCTTAGATCCCAACTTAATTGTGCTAATGTATTAAGAAACTCCTCTACAGACTTAAATTTATGTTTTTGAAATGTTAAAATAGTTTTCTTTAGTCTTTTTGCTTCAGAAATCTGATATTCGATCTGCTCTCTATCTTCCTTTGTAAAGATGGAAGAACCGATCTCAATAAAAAAACTTTTTAGCTCAGGGAAGATCTCAATTTTGTTAATCTCGTTTAATGTATTCCAATCATAGTTTTCGATTTGTAATGGATTTGCACCCTCTAAATATGCTCCATCGCTTAAATTATAAATATTGTGATGATCTTTTTTCAGGACTTCCGTAAAAATCTTAAACTGTTCGATTGATAGTTTGTATCCCGCTTGTGAAGGAACTAGTTCTTTTAAATTTCCAGGGATATATTCAACTAATGCATTTGGATCTAGAGATGCTGTTTCTACGTTGATTTGACCCTTTGATTTTGCAAAATGGTCATCTCCATGAGTTTCAAGTGTCTCACTATCTAAAGCTAGATCAATACCAAGTAGATATAGGTCTTTCGCTCCAAAAATCAAGGAAAGTGCATAAGCATACTCACCAACGCTGGGTGCAGATAATCTAGCAAACCCTTTTTTGTATGTAGTACCTTGCTCAATAAAGTGCACCTGTTCTTTTTTAAATCTATTAACCGTATCTTCATTTACGTTAGATGCAAGGATGGCATGCGTATTTTTAAAGTATACACCGGTGTCAATCCCTTCAAATAGCTTTGAAGTGTTTTCACCTGGATCGATATGTAGGACGATATCGGGTGAAATATTGACCTTATTTAATAATCTACATGTAGACAAAGCTGATATGACTATAAATTTTTTATGATTTTGTTTAATCCATTCAATATTTTTTTGGGTTGAAGGGCCTGAAAATAACAGCAACAAAGGTTTATGGCTGAATATATTGTCTTGATGAACTTTACTTACATTTAAAAAATCAAAATTACGAGCCAAGTATTTAGGAGAATCGATATATCTTAGCAGTATGGCACTGTAGCCATAATTAATATAGTCTTGTGAAAGAACGTACTCTTGCAGTTTTCTAAGTTGAGATGAGTAGTCTGTAAAAAATGGGATGTGTTTAATATGCAGATTATAATTATTTCCGTTATTGAGAAATTTTAAAAAGATCTCTTTTTCATTGTTGTCATCATTTGTTGTTGAAAAATAAAAAGTCTTATCTTTAGATAGTTCTACATAATCAGTGACAAATAAGGAGAGTCTCAAGATCTCTAAATTTTGTTCTTTGACAAAAACGATTTGAGCATTCAGTTTGTTTATAATTTTTTTGAGATGCAAGCCGAGTCCCAATCCTAAAAAAATAACTTTAGGAACTTTTTTCATGTAGCTTGTAGGCGGTGTGTATTGAGTGACATAGTTTATGATTTGAACAGTTGCCCAAAGTGAGTTGTGAAATGACAATTCACTCTTATTTATGACCTTCGCCTGCTCATCTGTCGCATATACATATTTCAGAGCTTTAAAAGTCCCTCCGCTTCTTTTGGTATCAACGATATCGGTCATTGCTTGTGCATGTGCAATACTGTTTTCATTATATAGATATTCGCCGCTTGCAAGTTCTTTAATATCAAAATATTTTTCGTCTTTATATTCTAGTGCATATTTTTCTATATATTGGTGCTCTTCGATCAGTGTAGAGAGAAGAGTAATTTTTTTATATAACTCCTCTTGATTTTCTTTAAAATATTGTAAATTTTTGTTGAATATATTTATCGCATTGAGTGTTATCTCATCCATTCTTAACCTTTTTTTCCATTAAAAACCATGTTAAATCTCCTTGTAAAAACATAGGGTCACGATGGTATACAAAGCCATAATCAACAAGTTCTAAATCTGGATAAGTATCCAAAATTTCACCTGCAAAATCGCGTTTATACATTTTTTCGCTATGACCTCTATATGAGATCTCCATAGGTGATGGATTGTAATACTCAATGACACATATATAACGGCGACTTGCATTATACATGGTTGCATAAACTTGAGGTAGCATGGTTGGCTCAAGATGAATTAAAACACCTTTTGAAAATATGAAGTCACTTTGTGTATCGGGTATAAAATCTAAAATTGATTGGTGATAGACATTGAGGGTATCTATTTTCTTAAGCTCTTCAACTGCTTTGCTATTGATCTCAATGGCATTTAATTCTGCTTCAGGCAACAAGCTTTTAAGAGCATGAATGTTCATCCCGATATTTGCGCCAAATTCTATTACCGAGGTCACATTTTTAGTTCGTTTTAATATTGCGGAAAAAAGTGCAAGATTAGAAGCTAATAACCAAGAATCCTTATTCCTAGCAATGTATTCATCGCCAAATTCTCCAGCCCAAAACGCTTCTTGCTCAGTTTTATATTTTTTCATAGATCATCCCACTAGCAAATTTAAATTAAATCAGCAACAATCATTCCATCAAAAGAAAATTATGATATTGATTTCCACTCTTGATTTTTACTGATAATAATTTGAAAATTATATGGAACACTCATCGTAAGTAGGTATATGTTTTTGTATTAAGTTATATCTATATAATGCTTTTTGCTCATCTTCCCAATGAACGGCAGCAAGAGTATCAGCACCAAACTTATCTATCGAGAGATTATATATTTCAAGAGCATTTTTATTGATTTCTTTAAATTTCATGTTCAACCACTGATTTGAATTTTGCTATTTTCTGAAGAAGTAACTCTTTATCAAAAAATTTTATCCCCTGCATTTGTTGCGTTATTTCCACTCCCATTCCCCTTTTAAAGTGGGAGATACTTAGTTCTTTTTCATCGGCATAATTGTCAAAGCCATCTATGTTATTGAAGCTGCATGGTTGTCCAAAGCCTAAAGTTTTGAAATTTTTGGCTTTAAAGTACAGGATCGCGTTCCACAGTAGATAGTGGTTAAGTTGTAAATCTTTGAACTCTTCATGCGTATCGTAAGCACTACTGGCATAGAGTACATTTATATCATCATGAAAAAAATAATTTGTTATCAGAATTTTTTCATTATATTTGACAGCAATAATCGAAGCTTTATTATCTACTATAAGATTTAGTTGTTTGTTGTAAATAGTATCTGATTTTGGTATTTTTCCAGCATTTATCATGTGGATCTTATGGAATAAAACGTATTGTTCATGTAACTCTAAGAAATTGCTTGTATCGGAATATTCGATCTGTAATAGATGGTTTTTACGAAATGAGTTTATAAGGGCTTTGTAGCTTTTTCTTAAATTCATCCACAGCTGTTCTTGAGTGTTTTGTAGATCAATGGTACATGTATGATTTGTCGTGTCGACAAAATTATAAGCTAAAAGTATGTTATATCTGTTCTTATCAAAAGGTGATAGTCTAAAGTAGATTGTTGCAATATTTAACTCTAAAGCCAGCTTATTTATGGTGTCAAAGATAAACTTTTCGTTTTTTGGACTATTTGCCAACGGTGCGACGGTATAGCCGCCTGTAATTGAGACAGAGAGTTTTTCATCGATTTTTTCAATGGGCAAAAAACAGATCCCGACACATCTGTTATCTTGTTCTAAAACAAAACTCTTGTCTAAAAAAAGGTTTGTAGTTGTTGATAGATAATATTCCAACAGCGGTAATGAATAATTAAAATCTACGTTATTTTTAAGGACATATTGATCCCATAGGCGTTTGTAATGGCTTTCATCTTGATCTTTAAATATCAATTTTATTGACATCTATACTAGCTCCGCTCTGTTTTCCCAAACTTTCACGAAAGCGGCCACGACATCATCCATATCCGCTTCACTCATCCCCGGCCGCATCAGTTCATGAGTGATGAGCAGGTCATAGTGCAGTCTTTCGCAGACCGGACAGTCTCCTTTTTTATATTCTCTATCGCTCAAAGAAAAAGGGTACTCTCCAAAGCAAATTTTTTCTTGATAAAGAGGTTGTAAATAGAGAGGTTTTACATAGCCGTAACTAAGAAGTACGGCACTATCATCACGCATAATTGTTGGCGGGAGTTCCGCTTTCACGGCATCCATAAATCTGTTTCTATGGATAGAAGCTACCTCTTCGTTAAAAAGTAAAGGGTGGATATAGTAAACATGCTCACAGTCTTCTCTAACAGGAGGTATAGTTAAAAAAGGAAGTTCTCTTAACTTCTCCTCTAAATACCTGACATTTTTCACTCTCTCTTCTGCTAGATCTTTGAGTTTAGTCAATTGCACACTGGCTATGGCTGCTTCTATCTCAGTCATTCTATAGTTAAAACCCAACATGTTATTGAGTTCATTTTTATCTTTGTACCCTTTGGCACTGAGCACTGACTCGGCGTGATTACGAATAAGTTGTACTTTGAATGCCAATTCATCATCATCTGTGACGACGATTCCACCTTCGCCACTGTGGATATGTTTATGGTAGTTAAGAGAAAAGACCCCTATATCACCAAGTGTTCCTGCAAATTTACCATTATATTTTGCATACGGTGCTTGGGCTGTATCTTCGATGATCTTCAAATCATGTCTCTTGGCGATCTCGCGTAAAGCTTTGAAGTCGCTTGCCTGACCAAAGATATCTACAGCCATGATCGCTTTTGTCTTGCTTGTGATCTTACTCTCGACGGATTTTGGATCGATGCAAAAATAGTTTTCTTCAATATCTGCAAATACGGGTATCCCTCCATAGAGAAGTATTGCAGTCGCACTTGCGCTCATGGTATAGGGTGAGACTATCACTTCATCTCCGGGATTGATCCCGATGGCACCGACTGCCGCATAAAGTCCCGATGTCGCGGAGTTTACGCTGATGGCATGCTTTACGCCAAAGAAATCGGCCCACTCTGCCTCTAAAGCTCTTACCTCGTTTCCTCCGTAAAAATCTGTATGCCATGAGCCGATATATGTGGAAAGTTTTCCGCTTCTAAGCACTCTTAGAACGGCTTCCTCTTCTTGTACGCCGATGGTATTATAAGCAGGAAATGGTGTTTCTCTTAATTTTTTGCCGCCGTTGATCGCGAGTTTCATGATTGTCCTTGTGCTAGGAGTTCTTCTTTGATTTTAAGTAGTTGATAGCTAAGTTTGAGATGTTTTTTTTGTTGTTTTGTAGAGTTTTTTTTCAATAAAAAGTCCAAAGAGTTCTTTGCATAATAGATTAAAGTATTAGGATACTCTTTGTAAAGCTCTAATTGGGAAGTTCCGCTAACTGTTTGAGAGCTTTTTGTCATATATGCCTTGATATCAAAACCGGAATCATAGATCTTTATTATCCCTTTTTGGCAGATTATCTCCATTTCAAAGATAGAAAACTCGGTATCGCTAAAATTTGTCAAGACTCCGTTTGCCCTTTTTGCTTCCACTAAAAAATAGCCGTAGAGATCATCATCTAGAATTTTTAGATTTTCTGCTTTTAAATTTGAAATATTGCCAAAAAGATGCTCTGCAAGGCTTAGCATGTGCGAACCGTTGTGATAAAGCCCTTTGTTAAACCTGCCGTTGAATTGTAATACTTTTCCAAATTTTTCTTTTTTGAGGAGTTTTTTTACCCTATTTATAGATGGGTCAAAGCATCGGATATAGTTTATAAGAAGGTTCGGATTTTTCTCTTCTATGAGTTCATATATCTTGTTGTATTGATCAATATTTGAGACAAAAGGTTTTTCACAAATGATATTTTTTATCTTCGTGTTTAAAAGTATTTTACGTAAAGTTTCATAATGCACATCGGTATTTGTAGCGATGACGATTATATCGATATCTTCATCTTTAAGCATAACGTCTATATCAAGATATGTGCGGATATCACTGCCCCAGATATTTGTAAAGTTTTTTAGGCTTAACTCATTTATGTCACAACAAGCTGTCAGTTTTGTGTCTTTATTTTCTAAAAAAGCATGTGCATGGGTCAGGATTTGTTTTGTTGAGGGATTGTCATAAAACCCGGCTATATTTCCACATCCGACTATGGCAGCATTCATATGATCCTCTTTGTAGGGGTTTTTATTCTCTCATCTATCATTGTAGCAAAATCGATTCCAAAAGATTCTGTCTGGTGCGTGCAGTTTCTGTTTTTAAAGTGGTCAAGTTTAAGATCTTGGGATATCGATTGAATTTTGTTCTGTTCAAAAAGAGGTACGAAGCACTCTCTTTTTGAAGAAGGGATGAGTGAAAGCGATACTTTTCCAAGTACCATCGCTTCATAAAGCACAAAACCGTCGATCCCTATGATGATCTTGTTTTCACAAAGAGAATCAATAAGCGCTTTTTCGTAAGGACTCTCAATTTGAATATGTACGTTTGGATATCTGCTGGGCAGATAATCGTATTTTTTTGGCTCATCTGAGGGGTGAAGCCTTATGGTCAAGTTGTCGGTTGCAAATATATCCATATTTTTACATATCTCTTCACAGACATCAAACTCATTAAATCCCCAGTAGTTTTCATCGCCAAAAGTCGTCAGAGCTACTTTTTGTGTAGGTTCGCTTATAAAAAGTACACTGTCATGTTCTTTTATTTTTTTGTTTTGAAACAGTGTTATATCTTCTAAAAGAGCGTAAAATCTCAGTTTTATGATGTTTGGAAAATGAAATTTTTTGGCTGTCTTGTATCCATCTTCATCATTAACGGTGATAAAATCAGGAAGATTGTCTTGCCAAGTTTCATGAGGATAGCCAAATCTTTCTCTGTAGTTTACCCAGTGGTCCATCGCCGCGATCGATCTGATCTGAAGAGTCTTTGCAACTTTGATAAACTCTAAATGGGTGGTGTTCTGCCAGCTTGTTCCCACATAGACGACATCGGGATCTCCTTTTGTCAGTTCCTCTTTTATGTCTGCATTCTCTTCTAATTCGATGAGATCGATTCTGTTTGATTGAAAGATTTTCCAAGCGGGTGAATCTTTATGGACATAAACATACCAAGTATATTTCGCTGCATATTTTTTGAGTATCGGCAAAATATTGTTGCTGACTGCCGCATCATTACAAAAAACGGCAATTTTCACCACGACACACTCTCTTTTTTTAAAGGTTCTGCAAAGGAGATATCATAGTTTGCCGCTTTACCCAGGATCTCTTTTAAATACTTCGGATGTAGCCCGTAGCCCGGTCTGACGCTTTTTACATTTTCCTCGCTGAAGAGTTCCCCTTTTTTGATATCGCTGCATGCATACAGACTTCTTGAGAACTGTCTGTTTTTCTGCTTTTTTTCATTCATGGAATAATCTACTTTACCGAGCAGTTTTTCAGTATCTCTGATGGCTTGTATCATCTCAGAAAACTCTTTTTTATCCATAGAAAATTCGGCATCCGCTCCGCCGATGGAGCGGTCTAAAATAAAATGTTTCTCTATCACTTTCGCCCCGAGTGCGACCGCTGCTATGGGGGCGGTGCTTCCTTGTGTATGATCTGAAAAGCCGGAGATCACTCCAAAAGTCTGAGCAAGGTTTGAAATCGTGAGAAGATTTGCATCTTCAAGCGGTGCGGGGTATGCCGAGGTGCATTTAAGCAGTATGATATCGCTGTTTCCTTCAGCTTTGCAGATATCCACAGCATCTTGGATCTCCTCGATGGTCGCTATACCCGTACTTATGATGATAGGTCTCATCTTTGAGGCAGTGTAACGGATAAGTTCATAATCTGTAATCTCAAAAGAGGCTATCTTATAAGCGGATGGACTGAATTGCTCCAAAAAATCAACCGCACTTTTATCAAAAGGAGTTGAAAATATATCGATGCC
This sequence comes from Sulfurimonadaceae bacterium, assembly GCA_028683835.1. Classification (GTDB taxonomy): domain Bacteria; phylum Campylobacterota; class Campylobacteria; order Campylobacterales; family Sulfurimonadaceae; genus Hydrocurvibacter. The sequence continues at coordinate 16,949 of JAQUHB010000007.1, forward strand.
GATGTTTCTTGCATATTGAAAAAGCTCTTTATGCCACTCCCATGGAGTGTATGCTTCTTTGTAAAGGTCATACAGCTTTTTATCATCCCACAAAGTCCCGCCTTTGACGATAAAATCCTCTTTATCGGAGTCAAGAGTCAAGGTGTCGGCGGTATATGTTTGGAGTTTGATGGCATCTGCACCGATCTCTTTTGCCGCTTTTATCGTGTCAAGCGCATTTTGCAAGGAGCCGTTGTGGTTCGCGCTGAGTTCAGCGATAATATATGTGCCATCTTTTACAAGATCAAAACTACCTATTTTCATTTTTCAACTCCATGCATAGAACTTCTTTGCCGTTCATATTTTTTTTATTTACTTGACTAAATCCATGTTTTTGATACAGATGAGATGCTTTGCTATTTTCACTAAATACCTCTGCAAATATTTTTTTTACGTGTAACTTACCAAAGGAGTAATCGATAATGACTCTCATGAGAATGTTTCCGACACCTCTTTGTGAGGGATTAGCATAAAGGCCTATCTCCAAATCATCCGAAGTGATGTTCGTAAGATCGATCACACCGATATCTTCATCGTTTTGTTGCACCAAAAAATAGCGTTTGTCTACCCTGCTTTTTAAACTTTCGATAAACTCTAAATGTTCTTTGAGAGTGATATCTTTATCATTGTACATCCACTTTTTTATATCAGGATGATTTCTCCATGATAATACTTTTTCTTTCTCTTTTAAGGTCAAGTCAATAAAATCTATCAGGACTGCGCTGTCTCTCATTTTTTAACAACTCTCAGCAGTTTATCCGCTTTGCTTGCAAATTTGTTTTTATCAAACTGATCTAACACAGAATATTTTTCACGCTTCAAGTATCGATACATATCGTCCTGATTCTCAGCAGTTTTAATAGCGATGAAAGGAAGTTTCATAAAATAGACTTCATTTACAGTGACGCTTGGGGTGACGACCGCAAAATCGGACTTTTTCATAAGTTTTGCTACTTGGTTCGAGTTTACATGTAACGCTATCCACTTTTTGTTTTTACAATATTTTTTTAGTTCATTGAGGTTCTTGTTTGCCGTGGTGGTCAGCAGATCGACTTTTATGTTTTTGAACTTTCTTAAAACTTTTAGGATTCGGATATTGAGATTTGCCGTATCTGCTCCGCCCATCGCTATAAAAACAGTAGTGAATGAAGTTTCTTTTTTTCTTTTTTTCTTTTTTTCTGTGTAAAACTCATCTCGCAAAAGTGTATATCTGCCTCCGCATCTGAGTTCACAATTCTTTGGCACCAGCTCTTTGTAGCGTTTCTTGTTAGCACTTATGTTGTGGTTGAGAAGTATGTCGCAGTCGTGTCTTTCGTAGGTATCGTCAAAACTCATGATTTGTAATGTCGGGTAGTTTGTCTTGAGCTCTTTTTCATATCGGTAATCTATACCGTAATGGTCTATAACGATCATATCGATGGAATATAATTTGATAAGGTTTATGACTTCATCGATATTGTTTGAATGTAAGGTCTCTCTCTTGTATCCGGCCTCTTCTATTTTGTGATTTATATTTCCGTGTAAATCCTGTGTCGCAAAGATAATGTTCGCATCTTTGTATTGTGTAGCCAAGACTAGATCTCTCATAATGTGGCCGGTACCGATGGTCGATGATGAATCGGCACGCAAAAGGATATTCATCTATTTTTCGACTCTCATGATAGCTTCATACATGTATTCAGCTCTTTGCCAGTCTTCGAGTGTATCTATGTCCTGAACCAAATAGCGTGGCAGGATGATAGGGATACTGTCTTTACCGAACATGATCTCTTTTGAGCTTTCACCCAGTTTTGTCCAGTAAAACTGTCCTGCGTCTTGATAGGCTTCCTCAAGGTCTTGACTTCTTGTCAAGTAATGCTCGGGTGTGAACATCTCACACCTGCCATCTTTTGTGAGTTTAAATGTTCGCTGGATAGGAAAAGGCATCGATGTCGCGCTAAAGAGATTTACCGCATCGCTGTTTTTGAGTTTTTCAAACCCTTCGATAAGATATTTTGCTTGAATCAATGGCGCTGTTGCGTAGAGCGTACATAAGTAATCGTAACTTTTGCCTTCTCCTTTGAGATAATTGAGTGCATGATCGATGACATCTTTTGTGACCGTAAAATCATCACTTAACTCTTTTGGTCTCAAAAATGGGACTTCGGCTCCATACTTTTGTGCTACTTCCGCTATCTCTTCATCATCTGTCGAAATTATAACTTTGTCAAAAAGTTTGGATTCAAGAGCAGCTTCTATGGAATAAGCAATCAGCGGTTTTCCAAAAAAGTTTTTAATATTTTTTCTAGGGATTCTTTTACTGCCGCCGCGCGCTGGAATAATACAAATACTGCTCATCTGTTCACCATCTCTTCAAAAAATTAAATCATGTATTAACATAGAGTATAATTATAGCTATATATAGGCAAGATAGGATAAGCAAATGGACGGAAGAGAACGTAAAAACATACGAAGCGGGTTGCGTGTGGCGATAGTTTTAAAACAAGATCAAGATACAGGGAAATTGACAGACGGCGTAGTACGCGATATTTTGACAAATTCCGCTTTTCATCCGCATGGCATCAAAGTGCGTTTGATGAGTAAAGAGGTTGGACGAGTCCAAGAGATACACGGGTAGATGAGAGTTTTTATCGACGGGGATGCTTTTCCAAATCTTTTAAAACCTATCCTTCTTCGGAGTATTGAGCGACTCTCTTTGGAGAGTTTTGTGGTGGCGAATAAAAAGATAAACATCGGAGATTCTGGGTTTGTAACCTATCTCATTGTGGAGCAGGGCGCGGATGAGGCTGACCACAAAATAGTAGAGATGGTAGAGGTCGGAGATCTGGTGATTACAGCCGATATCCCTCTTGCAGACCGAGTGATAGCAAAAAATGCCCATGCCATCGATCACAGAGGAGAGCTTTACAGCGTGGATAATATCAAACAGTATCTGGCGATGAGAAATCTGATGGAATCTATTCGTGAGATGGGAGAAGTGACAAGAGGACCAAAGCCCTTTTCGCAAAAAGATGCTCATGAGTTTGCCAATCAGCTGAATGCGTTTTTGGCAAAGAATAGATAGGGATTTGCTTATTTAAACGTTCAATGGGTGTATTAAAAACTACATCCCCGATAGCTCTGTTTTTCTATCACTTCCAAAAAGCTATCTGCTACAAACTTGGCATCTTCCATGCTCATCTCTTGATGGCAGGGAATAGAGAGCTCCGAGCGGTAAAAATCATTGCTTACATGTAGACGTGTTTCGCCGAATTTTTCTATGTAATAGCTGTTTTGATAGATGGGTTTGTAGTGGACTTGCACACCTAAACCACGCTCTTGAAGCTCTGTAAAAATATCCTCTTTTGGACACTGCAAAGCAGGGCTTAAAATGATGGGATACAGATGTCTTGATGAGCTTGTATTGTCTTCAAGTTTGATGGTAGAAAAGAGTTTATTGCCAGCAAATCTTTCATCATAGTAATGCGCTATTTCATCTCTTGCATGTAAGAACTTATCGAGCCTTTTGAGCTGACTTCTTCCAAGGGCTGCGGCAAATTCAGTGAGACGAAAGTTGTGTCCGAGCATCACCATATCAGAGTTCCAGAGCTGTTTTTTTACCATTCCGTGTGAGCGAAAGAGGCGAAGACGTTTGGCAAATTCCGCGTTATCTGTGACGACGCATCCCCCTTCGCCCGTTGTAAGCGGTTTAATAGCATGAAAACTAAAAATGGTCATATCTGCAAAAGTACCGATTTTTTGCCCATCGATAGAGCTTCCAAAAGCATGGGAAGAGTCTTGGATGAGGAGCAGATTATGTTTCTTTGCGATCTCGTTTATCTTTGCAATCTCAACGGGTTTGCCGGCAAAATCCACGGGGACGATCGCTTTTGTTTTAGGCGTGATGAGGCGTTCGATAAAACGCTCATCAATATTACCATCAAGTTTCACGTCACACCAGATCGGCTTTGCTCCAAGGGCTACAAACATATTGGAAGTCGCTACAAAACTGATGGGAGTGGTGATGATCTCATCGTCTGGCTCTATATCACTTACGGCGTAAGCGCCTAAAAGTGCTGAGGTCGCGGAGTTGAACGTGATGGCAAATTTGCATCCGATATATTCACAGATCGCCTCTTCAAAGAGTTCTACCTCTTTGCCTTGGGTAAGGTGAGAGCTTTGCAGAACTCTCACGACTTCATCGATATCCTCTTGGGAGATGCTTTGGCGCGAGTAGGGGATCATTTCTCTTCACTGTGAGTAAGTTCTATTTTTGTCAGAAGCTCTGCATCTGTGAGCCAAATATCATTGTCTTTTGAGTTATATTCAAATCCAGCTTCTACGTATTTACCCTTTTCTCCTACACGGTTTATAGTGTAATTAATAGGTGAACTAAATGTAATACTCGGTTTGATAACAAAATGATCTTGAAATTCCAAAGTTAAATGCGAGTCATCAAGAGGACACATGATTTCATGAAGCTTTTCACCTGGTCTGATACCGATCACTTTTATGTCAAGATTTGGTGCTATAGCTTTTGCCATATCTACCATTTTCATTGAGGGGATTTTAGGTACAAAGATCTCTCCACCCTGCATTCGTTCAAAATTTTTAAGAACAAAATTAACACCCTCTTGTAGAGTTATCCAAAATCTAGTCATATTTGGTTCTGTAATGGGTAACTCTGTGGCACCATTTGCGATGAGTTTTTGAAAATATGGGATTACAGAACCTCGAGAGCCCAATACATTGCCATATCTGACAACACTAAATTGTATTTCATGCGTTCCTGTAAGATTATTTGCAGCTACAAATAGTTTATCTGAAACGAGTTTTGACGCTCCATAAAGATTCGCTGGAGAGGCTGCTTTGTCCGTTGAAAGAGCGATAATCTTTTTGACACTATTTTCCAAACAAGCATCAATGACGTTTTGTGCGCCCATAACATTTGTTTTAATACACTCCATCGGATTGTATTCTGCGATTGGAACGTGCTTTAAAGCAGCCGCATGAACAACATAATCTACATCACGCATCGCTTTTTGCAAGCGGGATAAATCCCTGACATCACCAATAAAATATCTCATACAAGAATCATTATATTTTTGAGCCATCTCATACTGTTTCAATTCATCACGTGAATAAATGATAATTTTATTTGGTTTATATCTTTGTAATATTGTACGTACAAACTGTTTGCCAAAGCTGCCAGTCCCACCTGTAATCAAAATATTTTTTCCATTAAACATAGTACAACCTAACAAAGTATAATTTACTTACGCAACAGCAAAAATAGTACCAAAAATTTTCATGTTATTGGAAGATATCAAGTTTTGGAGCCCCATCGGTATTTGTTGATTCTATATAACGGATAGAATCCTTGATTTTTTTCATCGTAGTTGCTGTTTCATCTTTAAGATCGTGTAGAAGCTGATATGCCTGCTTGAAAAGATAAAATGCCTCTTGCATCTCATCAATCGTATTAAACTGAGGTATTTGCGAGAGAAGGGAATCTATACTCTCTGCATTTTTTGTAATAATGGCAACTTTAAACTCACTCAGCCACATGTGTCACATCTCTCCACCCTTCGAGAAGTCCTTTTACTACATTGTTCACTTCATCGAGATAACTCTCTTTGTTTTGCATATTTGCCCTCACGAGCAGTGTGAGTTGATGGGAGTAGAGACCATGTAAATACTTTGCTACTTCTCCACCATTGTTGACATCTAGGATATAGAGCAGTTCTATAAAAACTGCATTCGAACGGTTGATCCAATAGGTACGTTTTTCTATATCTTCATCTCTAATAGCACGTTTTGCTTGTGCATTGAAACGTAGTATTCCCTCATAAAGCATCTCTATGAGTTTTTGTGGCGATTCGATTTCAAAGTTGTTTTGTGTATATGTGTTATATGCGTTGTTTTGATACATGATCATATTCCTTATTTTTTATTTATTAACCACTTGTTGTGCCGTTTGTTGCCATCGATATTTGTTGAGAAAGCGATGCAAACGAATTGTTGAGTTTACTTATCATCGAATCGTAAGCAATAAATTTACTTGTGAGAGTAGCGTACCTTGCATTAAGTTGATCCGTAGCCTTTGTTTTATTGGCTTGGAGTGTAGCTGCTTGCGTTGTTAGCCCTGTAGATAGATTGGTAAATGTTCCATTTGTTGAATTTGTAAGGCTATTAAGGTCACTGTATAGAGTGTTGAAAACTCCGACAGATGTTGTAGATTTACCCTTGGTATCTACCGATGTACCACCACTAAAATAAGAAGCAAGTGTATTTGGATTTACGGCATTTTGAGTATCAAATGCGGTGGAATCAAAGCTTAGCGTTCCATCTGAATTAATATTGAGACCATATTGTGTTAATCCAAGTCCCGTAGAAGGATCCACAGATGTCAATATATTTTTTATTCCTCTATCAATCCCATTGATAGTACTATCTCCACTATAATCACCAATTGCACCGTTTGCAGTATTGCTATTTGTTAAAGTTTGAAGCTGTTTAAGCATTGTATTGTAACTAGTTGCCATACTTGACATAGCATCTTTAATAGGCTGTGTATTTTGCGTGATGCTGATATTTGCAGCAGTGCCGCTAGAATCGTTTGCCAATAGATTTATAGTAACACCGGAACTGAGATCCGTTATAGTGTTTGAACTTCTTGTGATACTGATTCCATTGTATAGAAAAGAAGCGTCCGAAGCAGATTGGATATGAGTGGCACCGCTAAGAAGATTTGTGTTCATTTGACCGTCTAGATCTGTTAAGGTAATCTGTTGATTTTTGCCCGTAGAGTTCGAATTTAGTACAAGACTATATGCGCTGTCTCCGGTTTGTAAAACACTTGCTTTTACATCTGCTCCTGCAGCATCCGTTATTGCCGAACGAAGATCTTGATAGGTTGTAGAAGCCGTATACGGAATTTTATAGTCTTTACCGTTGATATTGAGATTGAGATTTCCCGATCCAGTTGCTACTGTTGCAGTTGGGTCAGCAAAAGTACTAGATTGTATAACATCGCTCGTTGCCAGTTTTGTATTGGAAATGGAAAAGTTTTGTATATCTGTACCAGAACTAGCAGTAACACTTACATCAGAGTTCGAACCGCTAACCGTTCTATTTTGATAAAGAGAGCCACTACTCAAAGAAGAGACAGAACTACCAAAAGAGGTAGCCAGACTTTGTAAAAGATTGATATCTTGCTGCTTTTGCATATTTGCCGTGATTTTGTTAGTAATTGGCGTAATGACATTAGCTGTATCAGCAGATTTCAATTGATCAATAACACTAGATGTTAAAACACCAGAACCGATACCAAGTGAACTCACCGCCCCAGTTGCCATTGTATCTCCTTTAAAATGTATATTTTTTTTCTGAAGCTAGTATCGACAGAGTTTGATTATTGTTTAACAAAGCAAAAAAGATTCCATAGACTATTTTTTCTTCTCTATTCCAAATTTCTGTGGTCGAATTGTGATATCCGTAATGGCAACTCCATTGCGCATTTGTAAAATATTTTGTATAGTATCAGCGATATCTTCTGCTTCAAGTCTTTTATCAAACTCTTGTGAAGTCTCAAAGCGGAGTTCCTCAAAAAAAGAGCTAGTCGTCATATCGGGGTTTATACTCACCACATTGACTCCACTTTTTCTTACCTCCTCAAAAAGTGAGAGACTAAAAGCACGAAGACCAGCTTTGGTCGCTGTATAGAGCGCAGAAAATTTGGAGTGGCGAAGTGCTTCGATGGAAGTTATGTTGAAGATAATTCCTTCGTTGAATTTTAATACTCTTAAAAGTCCATTACTAAGCATCATAGGAGCTGTGAGATTGAGCGTGACCATTTTTGTGATAGTTTGTGCATTTATCTCTTCATGCGGCTCAAATATTCCAAATCCTGCAACGTTACAAAGAATCGTTATAGATGGATCGGTAGCGAGAAGTGTGAGAATGGACGTGGTCATCTTTTCATCACTGAGATCGCATGAAAGGGCTCTAAAGTTTGGATGGTGAATCGAATTTTCATTGATAGTTCTGCTAATACCGATAACATCATAGCCAAGCTCTAAAAGTCTTTGTGAGATTGCTTCTCCGATCCCTCGACTTGCGCCCGTTACTACTGCAGTTGCCATGTTCTGATCCTCTCTTTTTCTATATATTTTGTAGCGTTTTGTATCATTACGTGCAAGATGTTTTGTTCGATAGTTTTGCCGTAAGAAACGATGTTGTCTTTGACCTCGTAAGGGTAAAAAGCGATGTCACTACGACGTAGTTTTTTGATCTTTTTTAGATGGGTAGAACTCATACGAAAACTTCCCAGGGTGAGTTGAAAAAGTTTTTTTGCGTCGATTGTGCTAAAAAGTTGATCGATGAGCGGCGGATAAAGTTCATTAAAATCTTCATTGTAGATCACAGGATCAATGCAGACTCGCACTCGCCAGCCGGCATCGATAGCTTCTCTAATAGAACTCAGTCTTTTTTCAAGCGAGGGTGTTTTATGCTCATACAAATCGATAATCTTTTGCGGTGAGAGCGTCCATGCAAGTACGATTTGCTCACTGCATGGCAAAGATTTTATTGCTTTAAAATTTGCACTTTTTGTACGGATTTCAAGATGCAGATTTGGATGTTTTTGTGCAAACTCTATCCACTCTTTTGTATGTGAAGTGAGAGATTCTATGGCTAAAGTATCGGTATCGTAAGAGATGGCGATAAGTGTCGGCTTGTTCAGATATGGAAAAACAGCATCAAAAAAATCTCCGGTATTGACAAAAAATACACTGTTTGCGGAGTTATACATTCCGCTGAGGTAACAGTATTCGCAGTCGTATAAACAGCCTAAAATTGAGGGAGTATAAAAGAAATGTTCATACTCAAAACCGTCGCTGTAGTAAGAACCTTCATATAAAAAAGGGGTTTCTCTTCGTGCCAAGATAAGATTTTTACTTTTGCTCTGCACACCAAAGTCCTGATTTGGACGATTGAAAACATCTTTATAGTGTTTGATAAAGATGATTTTTGAATTTGAAAACTTCTCCATTATTTTCCATGTAAGCGGCTCTTCTTTGACACTCTCTTCGATGTAGAGATGAGAAAAAAAGTCACAGTGTGAGGGTTTTGATAAGTGATTCAAGATACTCGCTCCTCTCTTTTTTGGATAGTTTTTCACCACTTGGAATTTTTACAGGCAGAATTTTTTTCTGATGCAGTTTGTAGTAACAACAAGCATCATAAAAACTGTCAGACTGGGCTTTTGTTAAGTAACTTGAAATCGTAGTTATAAGCTTTTTTTCCTCTTGTGAGAAAAGGGGTTCCTTGTTTATAACATATTTGGCAGAGTGAAGCACTGCGTCAAGATTTTTTAGATTTTTAAAGATGAGTTCGATGGCAAGACCTTTGTTTACATGTAAAGGTTCAAAATGATCGGAGACAATTTTAAAAAAAAGGATTTGATGCGTGCTGAAAAACCGTGAAGCCGCTTTATAAACGCCGTAACTTTCCATATCTGCAGGAAGTTTTAGCATTTTCCGTGCTGGTTCGTCGACACTGAGGATATCACTCTCTTGTAAAGAATGCTCAAATAAAATATCCGGAAAATAGAACTCATTTTTATAGCAGATCTTATGTGCGAGAAAAGCCTCTCCTATCTCAAAGTTTTTCGGTGCAGCGCAAATACCAAGATTGACAAGCAAATCGGTTTTAGACGGTGGGGAAAGCCCTAAAAGAGCGCTTGTTGCCATCATGGCATTATCGATTCCGACTCCTGTGACTATGAGTTTTATCTGTTCATTCTCAAACATCGTGTAGGGTAAAGTATAGGTTCTTGTGAGTTTAAAATAATCTATAAGCCCTCTGGCTTCGGCACTCAGTGCTACTGTGATATACAACATGTTGGGATTTTATCAGATTATTCTTTTAAAATAAATTTTTTTTTGCTATACTTCTCCTCTCAAAAGCGCTCAGAACATATAAATCTGTGTTTTGAACGCTCTCCTTTAGACCTGTGCAATGGCATTGCGGGGTAATGTGTCAGGGTAGGAATACAGCAGCACACTCCGTCTTGTTATGTGCCGCAGGTATCTGGAGGGGAGTACTTCATTTAAAAATCACACACAATCTTCATACAAAAATAACTCTAGAAAATTAATCTTCTCTATATTTTGAAATTCCACACGGTTGATCTGGTGTTGGCGGATGCTCTTTAAGATAGGTCAAATCTTCCAATGTTTGCTTCAAAACTTTTTTTTGTAATAACATGGGAAGCATGACATTGTCTTTCTCTTTTAAAGAAAGCTTGATATTTAGAAGCGTTGCTTCAACCTCTTTGTCTAGTTCTGCGAGCGCCTGCTCTATATATGTTATCGATTTCATAGAAAGGATTATACCTTATATGTATACGTTTTAAAACAGAGTAGCTTCGAGTGCTTTGATCTTGTAGGTTCGTCTGTGCACATTGCTGTAACCATGTTGTTTTATCATCTCCACGTGTAAGGCGGTTCCATACCCTTTGTGTGAGGCAAACTTATATTCTGGATAGAGATGGTCTAATTCCATCATATCTCTGTCGTGCATAACTTTTGCAAGAATAGATGCTGCACTGACTTCAGGGACAGTTGCATCGGCTTTAATAAGAGTTTGTAGTCCCTTGACGCCAAAGTTTGTGTTGCCATCAAAAAGATAGTTTGTTGCTTTTATATTTTGCATTATCTCCTCGAGTCCGGCTTTGAGACATTTGGATATTCCAATTTCATCTATGGTTGAAGCGCTGAATTTGACTATATGAAAAGTGCTTGAAAGTATGATCTTTTCATAGAGCATCTCACGTTTTTTTGGTGTGAGTTTTTTGGAGTCGTTTAGACCATCAATATATGTGTGTAAGATACATCCAGCCATAACAAGATCACCTGCTAATGGCCCGCGTCCAGCTTCATCTATACCGCAGAGCATTTAGTTGCATCCGAATTGATCTGTTTTTGGGATATAAACTTCAAATAAAGCTCCCTCTTGTGTATTGGATGGAATAATTTTTCCTTTATGATCGTTGATGATTCGTTTGGCGACATTAAGGCCAATACCTATGCCTCCTTCCTCTTTTGTGCTTTGAAAAGGGTCAAATATTTTTTGGAGCATATCGGGATCAATACCGCCTCCATTATCATAAAACTTTATAACGATACAGAGTTCTTGTTCTTCAAAAGTTATCCTAAGATGTCTCGAATCAAAATCCTTTGTAAGTTTGAGCTGATCCATTGCATTATTTACGATAATGACAAAGACTTGTTCAATTCTTTGTTTTTGTATAAAAGCTTGAAATTGGTACTTTTCTTTGTCGATATCAAGGGTAAATAGTTGATTTTGGATATAAATGTTTGAAATTTGTTTTGCTTTATTATGAGCAAGTGTAAGAGCTGTAATGAGGCAGTTGTAGATATTTTCTACCTTTGGAATCTCCTTTGTCTGATAAGACATCTCTCGCATAGATTCAATGATAGTTGATATTCTGTTAATGCCGTTTAAGATAGTTTTACCGTCCTCTTGCAAGTAGCTTTTTTGTTTAATATTATCATCCAAAGCATTAATATCATTTATCATCAGTTCCAAATTACCTTTGACGTAGGTAAGAGGAGTATTGATTTCATGAGTGATACCTGCTGCCATTTTTCCAATCGTAGAAAATTTTTCTTGAAGCAGATTTTCTTTCTCTTGTTCTTCATGAAGTTCATTATTTTTGTCGATTTCTCGCTTAATACGGTTTTTTAGGTATTCTTTATGAGTATAAAGTTCTGTTAAGTCTTGTCTAAAAGAGATATATTCAACAACATTCTCATGTTCATCCAAGATGGGAATAATGGTAGAATATTCATAGCTTGTCTCACCATTTTTTTTTCTATTTTTTATTCGTCCTCGCCAGATCTCTTTATTTTTGATTGTTTTCCACATATTTGTATAAACAAGTTTACTTGTATTGGGGTGTCTTACAATATTGTGTTGTTTACCGATAAGTTCCCCTTTGTTGTATCCGATAAGGTTACAAAATGAGTCATTTACATATGTAATCACTCCTGTTGGATCAGTTTTTGTCACGGAAGATCCTGCATCTATGGCACGTTTATACTCTTCTAAGAGTTTTGTTGCCTTTTCTTTGTCTTGTTGGATTCGGATCTGTTTTATGAATTTATTGAGGGTGCCGAGTAGTCTGCTCGGGTTGAGTGGTTTAAAAATATACCCCTCAACCCCTATCTCTATCGCTTCTAGAAAAATATTGACACTATTTGGATAAGTAATCAAGACAGTTGGGATATCTTGATCTCTTTTTTTTATCTCTTCTAAAAACTTGATGCCATTCATATCTATAAGTACAGAGTCTGAGAGTAGGATATGTGGACGCCATTCAAGATAGAGTTTCATCCCCTCATGAGCACTATTTGCAATGAATACATTTGTGTATCCACTTGACCTTACTACTCTGCTGATCTCTTCACAAAGACTTTTATCTACAGTAACGAGTAGGATTTTAATGGTATCCATACTTATGCTTTGAGTATATCTTCTATCTTCTTACTTAGAGCATTTAACGAGGAGAAAGGTTTCATAATATAATCGCTAGCTCCATATCTATGTGCATTAAGAACTTTATCTAAAGTTGAATAAGCAGTCATCATGAGGACTTTGACGCTAGGTACTTTTTCCAATATTTTTGGAAGTGCATCAAGTCCATTCATCTGAGGCATCATAATATCAAGTAAAACAAGATCTGTATCTTGTGAAAGTGAAGAGATCGCATTGAGAGGGTTAGTGTAGGTTGTGACTTTATACCCTCCTTCGCGTGAAAGATGTTTTTCAAGCATTGCTAGTATCTCTGTCTCATCATCGATGATTACGATATTAATATTTTTGTTCATAAAACTCTCCTAGTTCTTAAATAAATTATCTTTAGCTTCATGCATAACTTTCTGAGATTTTTCTTCAACGACTTCATCAAGATACTTGAAGACATCTCTACTCGCACTTTCAATCGCTTTTATTCTCTCTTCGATAATCTCTTTTGAACAGAGTACTTTTCCAGATCCACATTCATTTGCCAAAAGATTTGCCTGATCATGTACGATAGCGTGTGGTTTTTCAAGTTTTGCATATGCAGGCATATCAGAAAAACTCTCTTTACCAATACCTGTGGTGTACCATTTTCCAAGACGGCAGTTATGATGAGAGACTGCTGTAAAATTATTCTCTTCGCCAAAGATAAGTGCGTATACATTGTGTTTGTAGATAACGTGATCGATTTTTGCCAATGATGTAAATATCTTATCACTTATATAGCCGACTTCATACTGTGCTCTAGAAGCATTTTTTTCAAAAGACTTGATTTTAACACTAAGATCTTGGATTTTATCTTGTGTGCTGATGAGAATATCATTTACTTCACTGGTATTCGTCTCAGCTTGGCTTGTCTCTTGTTGCATCGCTTTGACAACGATAGAGATATCTTTTGTAGCAGTTTGAGTTTTCTCTGCAAGTTTTCTTACTTCATCGGCAACGACGGCAAATCCGCGTCCGTGTTCTCCCGCGCGAGCGGCTTCTATGGCAGCATTAAGCGCAAGAAGATTAGTTTGATCGGCAATATCTTGAATGAGCGTTACCACAGTAGATATCTCTCTACTTCGCTCATTTAAAGAATGCATACCATGAACATTTTCTTGCATGTTTTCATTAAGTATATCCATCGCTTTTGATGAGTCGCGGATGAGTACCAATCCCTCCCTGGATTCAATCGCGATTTGAGAAGACTCATCTTTCATAGTTTTAAGTTCGTCAAGAAGTTTTGAAAATGTTGTTTGGGTATCTGTGAGAGCATCTGTAATAGCGTGTTGGTGCATACCCAATATACTGCTATCTCTGGTATCTCTCATATCTGTTTTAATGATACTATATACCGTTGCGCCGTTTTGTATTTTACGAGAGGTTATTTTTCCAGTACAACCATTTAATTCTATATGGTTTTTTGTTTTTGGAAGTTCTCTTGCCAAAGCTTGTGGATCTTGGATTATTTGGCCTGCCTGTTCATTTTGAAAGAGATAGTTGTTATTGTCATCAAGTACGACAATCATTTCCTCTTGCGCAAAGCCTGCAAACCCTTTATAAAAATCAAGCTCTTTTTGAAGAGATGATATTTGATCTTCAAGAGCCGCTATCTTTTTTTCCTCATTTTTTCTTGAAAAAAACATGAAATCCACCACTTATGAAATTTTGAAACTATTGTAGCAAAACTTATATGATTATTGGTTGTATGATATTAAATTTTTTGTATAAGATTTAGTCACCAAGGGCCCACTGTGAAAAGGGAAGTATCTCGACTTTGCTGATAGGATGGCTAATCTCTCCCTCTTTGCTCATGGTCACACATGTGATCTTTTGAATCTGATTTGAGAAGATAAATGCTTCGATAGATTCGAGCTTTTTAAAGAGCATTCTTTCCTCGGCAAAGGGCATACATAAGATGATTTCGCTATTTTTCGGAATATAAAACTCAATCCCCTCTTCATAAAAAAACTCTGTATCATTTTTAAGTATCTCTAAAAAAACGATATTTTCGAAAACTCTCGCAAAGTTTTTTTGAATTGTTAGGGTACTTTTGAAGATGATATCGCAGAGGTAGATTTTTTTTGTAGCATTTGGGTAACCTACTTTTGAGAGTTGAAAAAGATAGCCATCGGTAATCATAGATTCAAAGTTTTTATAAAGCATATCTTTGGAGATCTTTCTTTTGAGTTTAAGCTTTTCATAGATATTAAAAGCGGAAAGTTTTTGCCCTACCGATTTTGTAGCCGTAATTAAAATATCAAATTCTAAAGCGGAAAGCGCATAACGGAACTTCTCTTGGATATATTTGGCACGGTTATCAGCAGAAACTCTTTGAAGCGCTGCAAACCCGCCAAGCTGCAGATAATGCGAGATAGCAGTGGAATCATAACGACTTTCAAACGCTAAGAACTCTTCAAAATCAAGCGGAGTCAATCTTTTTGTGATGAGAAAATCAAGTTTATAATGTTTACGAGAGGAGATGATGAGCTGTGAGACATTGACGATTTTTACCTCAGGAGTGTAATTATCCAAAACAAGGATACTTATTTTATTTTTCGTACAAAAATCTTGAAGAAAAAGATTGAGTTCATCTATCTCGATTCTTATGTCATCAAGATCAATATATAGATAGCTGTTTTTTTTACATGTTAGCAGATAAGCTTTGAGAAGTTCTGTCTTTCCGCTTTGTGCAATGCCATTGATCTGATAGCTTTTTTCGTCAAGTTGAAGTTTTCTCTCAACATAATGATTACATGTAAGATCGATTTTATAAAGCTCATCGAGTAGGATTTCCATAAAGTTCCAATTTTTTAGATTTTAAAATTATATCATTTCCTTTTTAAAAGGAAATAAATTTTAGAATAAATCAATTTTTATCCCCTAAAACCTTGAATATTCGTAGGTACTTGGCTATAATTCCGTTCCCTTAATATAGTTAGGCTTGACCTGATGAGTTCTTTAGAAGGAAAAACATGGAAAAAATTCGTTTGAAATTGAAAGCTTATGATCATCGTGTACTCGATCGTTCTGTAGCGTCAATCGTAGAGGCTGTAAAGCGTACTGGTGCACATATTCGTGGACCGATCCCTTTGCCAACAAAGATTCGTAAATATACAGTATTGAAATCTGTTCACATCAATAAAGATTCACGTGAACAATTCGAGATCCGTATGCATGCACGTTTGATCGATATCGTTTCTGCTACGCCTGAAACTGTTGATTCACTCATGAAACTTGATCTTGCACCAGAAGTAGACGTAGAAGTACGTTCTATGGACAAGTAAGGAGTAGGGTATGGAATTTATTGTTGAAAAAATCGGCATGAGCCGTACTATCACTGTACCTAGTACACCTGTTACTTTATTAAAAGTAAAAGAAGCTAAAGTATGTGAAGTTAATAATGGGGTTGCTATTGTTGCTTACAACAATGGTAAAAAAATGAATAAAGCGGTAGAAGGGCAACAAAAGAAATATTCTTTGTCTGCTGAATTCAACCGTTTTGTAACAATGAGTGTTGCAAATGTTGAAGCTGGTGACTTAGATATGAGTCCACTTGCAGAAGCTAAAGTAGTAAAATCATCTTTTAACACAAAAGGTCGTGGTTTTTCTGGTGCGATGAAACGTTGGAATTTTGCTGGTGGTCCAGGTGGTCACGGTTCACGTTTTCATAGACTAGTTGGTTCAATCGGTAATGCTGAGTGGCCAGGTCGTGTACAACCAGGTAAAAAAATGCCAGGTCAATATGGTAATACAAAAGTTACTGTTAAAAATGAAATTATCTCTTATGACGCTGAAAACGGTGTACTAGTTGTTGCTGGATCTATTCCAGGTGCTAACGGTGCATTAGGTCGTGTAAAGGTTAGTAAATAATGAGCGCTATAGTACTTAATGAAAAATTTGAAAAAGCATCTGAGTTAGCATTACCAGCAAGCTTTAGTGGGATTCACTCACACAACTTATATCTTTATGTAAAGTCTTACCAAGCAGGATTACGTGCTAATACTGCTGTAACTAAGACTCGTGCAGAAGTAAGCGGTGGTGGTAAAAAACCATGGGCTCAAAAAGGTAAAGGTGGAGCACGTGCTGGTTCACGTCGTTCACCATTATTTGTTGGTGGGGGTCAAGCTTTCGGTTCGAAAAATAACCGTAACTACGATCTTAAAATCAACAAAAAGCAAAAGAAACTTGCTCTTAAATTTGCTTTAGACGAGTTAGCTAACAACGGGAAACTATTTATTATAGATACTCTTGAAGTTGCTTCTGGTAAAACAAAAGACGCAATGGCGATATTTAACGCTCTTGGTCAACGTGATGCATTGTTTGTAAAATCTATTTTAGATGAAAAAACATTCTTAGCATTCCGTAACGTTCAAGCTGCTTATGTAGTTGAAGAAAATGAGTTAAACGCATTCTTAGCTGCGACTTATCGTTCAGTAGTGATCGAAAAAGCGGTTTGGGAAAATCTTGTAAGAGAGGCTGAATAATGGCAGATATTACAGATATCAAATCTATTATATATACAGAAAAGACTCTTGGTCTTCAAGAAGATGGTGTAATTGTAGTACAAACATCTCCTCGTATGACTAAAACAGGTCTTAAAGAGGTGTTTAGAGAGTATTTTGGAATCGTTCCAACTCGTATAAACTCATTAAACCAAGCGGGAAAAGTAAAACGTTTCCGTGGTATCGCTGGTAAACAAAACAACTTCAAAAAGTTCTATGTTACATTGCCAGAGGGTGCACAAATAGAAAGTTTGGCGGTATAAGATGGCTATTAAAACTTATAAACCAGTAACACCAAGCCGTCGTTTTTATACAAATGTTGACAACGGTGATATCACTGCAAAAGCGAGTGTTCGTTCATTACTTGTAAAACTTCCTTCACATGCTGGACGTAACAATAATGGTCGTATCACTTCTCGTCATAAACAAGCGGGTGCAAAAAAACTATACCGTATAATTGATTTTAAACGTGATAAGTTAAATGTACCTGGAACAGTAGCAGCTATCGAGTATGATCCATACCGTAACTGTCGTATTGCTCTAATCAACTATGCTGATGGTGAAAAACGTTATATTCTTCAACCAAAAGGTCTTAATGTAGGAGATGTTATCTCATCTGCTGAATCTGGTCTTGACGTTAAAGTTGGTAATGCAATGAAACTCATGAGCATCCCAGTTGGTACAACTGTACACAATATCGAACTTAAACCTGGTAAAGGTGGTCAAATGGTTCGTTCAGCTGGAACAAGTGCACAAATCATGGGACGTGATGGGAAATATGTTTCTCTTCGTATGCCATCTTCTGAAATGCGTTTAGTTTTAGGTGAGTGTTATGCTACTGTTGGTGTTGTCGGTAACGAAGAATATATCAATATTGTAATAGCGAAAGCTGGTCGTTCTCGTCATATGGGTATCCGTCCTCAAACTCGTGGTTCTGCAATGAACCCTGTTGATCACCCGCATGGTGGTGGTGAAGGTAAAACGAATTCAGGACGTCATCCGGTTACTCCATGGGGTAAACCAACGAAGGGTGCTAAAACTCGTCGTAAAAAAGCTAGTGATAAACTTATTATTACTCGCCGTAAATCTAATCCGAAGAGGTAGTTAAATGGCAAGAAGTGTAAAAAAAGGTCCATTTGTAGATGATCATTTAATGAAGAAAGTTGTTGCTGCAAAAGCTGCAAAAGACAACAAACCTATCAAAACTTGGTCACGTCGTAGTATGGTTCTTCCAGAGATGGTTGGTTTGACATTCAATGTTCACAACGGACGTCAATTCGTACCAGTATTTGTATCTGAGAATCATATTGGTTATAAACTTGGAGAATTCGCTCCAACTCGTACGTTCAAGGGCCATAAAGGTTCTGTACAGAAAAAGGTAGGTTAATTATGGCTAGAGCATTATTAAAATTTATCCGTGTTTCACCTATCAAATCACGTCTTGTTGCACGTGAAATTCAAGGTATGAATGCTGAACTTGCACTTGCAGCTTTAGAATTCACTCCGAACAAAGCAGCAAAAATCATTGCTAAAGTTGTTGCATCTGCAGTAGCTAACAGCGGTAACGAAGCAGCAGATTGTGTTATCACATCTTGCCGTGTTGATAATGGTCCAGTACTAAAACGTTTCCGTCCACGTGCTCGTGGTATGGCATCAGGTATTCGTAAACCGACAGCACATATTTTAGTAGAAGTAGAGGGTAAATAATTATGGGACAAAAAGTTAATCCTATTGGCCTTCGCCTTGGTATCAACCGTAACTGGGAAAGCCGTTGGTTTCCTAATTTCAAAACTGCTGCGGGTAACATTGGTGAAGATCATAAAATCCGTACATATTTGAAAAAAGAGCTTTACTATTCTGGTGTTTCTAACATCGTTATAGAGCGTACAGTAAAACGTCTTCGCGTTACTATCATTGCAGCTCGTCCTGGTATCATCATCGGTAAAAAAGGTTCAGATATCGAGAAATTGAAATCTACTCTTGAAAAACTAATTGGTAAACCAGTTTCTGTAAACATTAAAGAAGAGAAAAAAGCTCAGGCTTCTGCTCAACTTGTTGCAGAAAATGTTGCTACTCAACTTGAACGTCGTGTTGCTTTCCGCCGTGCGATGAAAAAAGTTATGCAGGGTGCACAACGTTCTGGTGCAAAAGGTATTAAAGTATCTGTTTCTGGTCGTCTTGGTGGTGCTGAAATGGCACGTACTGAGTGGTATTTAGAGGGACGTGTTCCACTTCATACTTTACGTGCGAAAATAGATTACGGTTTTGCTGAAGCACACACAACTTATGGTTGTATCGGTGTTAAAGTTTGGATATTCAAAGGTGAAGTACTTACAAAAGGTATTCCTGCTGAAGTAAAAGAAGAAAAACAAGAGTCACGTCGCCCAGCTAAACGTGCTCCAAGACGCGAAAATAGCGGAAAGGCTGAATAATTATGTTGCTGCCTAAGAGAACTAAATATCGTAAAGTAATGAAGGGTCGTAACCGTGGTTACGCTCGTAGCGGATATACACTAACTTTTGGAACGATTGGATTTAAAGCTGTTGAAGCTGGACGTATTAACTCTCGTCAAATTGAATCAGCTCGTATTTCTGCGACACGTCATATTAAACGTAGTGGTAAAATCTGGATCAGAGTATTCCCAGCGAAACCGTTAACTGCAAAACCTCTAGAAACTCGTATGGGTAAAGGTAAGGGTTCAGTTGATCAATGGGTAATGAACATCAAACCGGGTCGTATCATATTTGAAATGGGTGGTGTTAACCATGACTTAGCACGTGAAGCGCTAACTCTTGCGATGCACAAACTACCATTTAAAACTAAAATAATAACTGCGGAGATGAGCAATGAAATATTCTGATTTAGCAGGAAAAAGTGCAGCTGAGCTTCAAGCAATGCTTAAAGCGAAAAAAACTGAGCTGTTTACTTTGAAAATAAAACAAAAAATGATGCAATTAACAAATAACAGCGAGCTACGTTTCGCTAAAAAAGATATTGCACGTATCAACACTGCGCTTAGCGCAATGAAGTAAGGGTTGGTAATGACACACAAACGTGAAATTCAAGGTAATGTAATTAAGATATCTGGTGATAAAACTGTATCTATTGTAGTAGAACGCCGTGTAATGCACCCAAAATATCATAAAGTTGTTAAACGTTTCAAAAAGTACCTAGTACATGATGAGCGTAATGAACTAAAAGTAGGTGACGAGATCGTTGCTTCAGAATGTCGTCCTTTATCTAAAAGTAAATCTTATAGATTGAAAAGCATCGTATTAGCAGGAGCAGAAGCATGATTCAAAGTTTCACTCGCCTAAACGTTGCGGATAATACTGGTGCAAAAGAGATTATGTGTATCAAAGTACTTGGCGGATCTAAAAAACGCTATGCTACTGTTGGTGATGTTATCGTTGCTTCAGTAAAAAAAGCTATACCAACTGCAAAAGTCAAAAAAGGCGCAGTTGTTAAAGCGGTAGTTGTTAGAACTAAAAAAGAGGTACAACGTGAAAACGGTTCATTGATTCGTTTCGATGACAATGCAGCTGTAATCTTGGATTCAAAACGTGAACCAATTGGTACTCGTATATTTGGACCGATCAGCCGTGAAGTTCGTTATTCAGGTTTCATGAAAATCGTATCTCTCGCGCCGGAGGTTGTATAATGGCAAAATTTAATTTCAAAAAAGGTGATACTGTAGAGATCATCGCTGGTGACGATAGAGGCACTAAAGCGGAAGTTTTAGCTGTAATGCCAAAGAAAAACAAAGTAATCGTACAGGGTTGTAAAATAGCTAAGAAAACTGTTAAACCAACTGAAGAGAATCCAAAAGGCGGCTTTATTAATAAAGAGATGCCAATTGATGCTTCAAACGTACGTAAAGTGGAGGCATAATTCATGGCACGTTTAAAAGATAAATATCTTGCAATGAAACCTGAACTACAAAAAGAGCTTGCAATCGCAAACATCATGGATGTTCCTGCTGTTGATAAGATCATGATAAGTGTTGGTGCTGGTTTTGCTATGAAAGATAACAAACTAATCCAAAACATAGAAGACACGATAACTGCAATCGCAGGACAACGTGCTACTACTGTTATCGCAAAGAAATCTGTTGCAGGTTTTAAAGTGCGTGAAGGTATGCCTGTAGGTGTTAAAGTTACATTACGTGGCGAAAACATGTACAACTTCCTTGACCGTTTGATTGCTATCGCACTTCCACGTGTGAAGGATTTCCGTGGTGTTGCTCGTAACGGTTTTGATGGTCGTGGTAACTACAACTTTGGTTTGCAAGAACAACTAATCTTCCCAGAAGTTAGTTATGATTCAATTATGCAGATTCACGGTATGAATATTACTATCGTAACTACTGGTTCAGACGATAAACAAGCGTTTACTTTGTTGGAAAAACTTGGTATGCCGTTTGCAAAAGGAAGAGAATAATGGCTAAGAAGTCAATGATCGCGAAAGCGAATAGAACTCCTAAATTCAAAGTTCGTGGTTACACACGTTGTCAGATCTGTGGTCGTCCACACTCTGTACTACGTGATTTCGGTATCTGTCGCGTTTGCTTTAGAAAAATGGCAAATGAAGGGTTAATCCCAGGCGTTAGAAAGTCTTCTTGGTAAGAAACACTATGTTTTTTGCTTCCCTCTGAGGGAAACAAGGCATTAGTCTAGTGAAAAGGAGTTGTTCTTTTCGCGTACCAATGTTGAAACTACTGACTGCTTAATAGCAACAAGGAAAATAAATGATTAATGATTTAATTGCAGATGCGTTAACACGCGTTCGTAATGCTGCTATGCGTAGACTTGATGTGACTACTTTAGTTCACAACAAATCTGTTGAAGCAATAGCAAACATATTAGTAGAAAAAGGTTATATTGAAAGTTGTAACGTTGTTGAAGATGGCGTTAAGAAAACTATCAATGTTGTTTTAAAGTATGATGAAAATGGTAAAACTGTAATCAATGAATTGAAACGTATATCTAAGCCAGGTCGCCGTGTTTATAAACAAGCATCTGAAATCAAGCGTTTCAAAAACGGTTATGGAACAATCATAGTAAGTACATCAAAGGGCGTAATCACTAACGATAAAGCACATGAGCTTAACGTTGGCGGCGAAGTTCTTTGTACAGTATGGTAGGGGGTAGAAGATGAGTCGTATTGGAAAACTTCCTATAGTAGTTACTTCAGATATTAAAGTTACAGTTGATGGTTCTATCATTACTTTTGCAAAAGGTTCAAACAGTGTCAATTTAGATACTAAAGGAAATGTTGGTATCGCTCTTGAAGATAACACTTTAACTTTTAGCACAAAATCAGATGCACGTGCAGATCGCGCATTTTGGGGAACTTACCGTGCTTTAGCTGCAAATATTGTAACTGGTTTGACAACTGGATATACAAAGCAATTAGAGATCAATGGTGTTGGTTACCGTGCTGCAGTAAATGGCAGTGTACTTAATCTTCAACTTGGTTTTTCTCATGATATTAACTTTGAAATTCCTGCTGGCGTTGAAGTTTCTGTAGATAAAAACGTTATTACTGTTAAAGGTATAAACAAACAAGAGATTGGTCAAATTTGTGCTGAGATCCGCGCATTCCGTCCACCAGAGCCTTACAAGGGTAAAGGTGTTAAATATGTTGGTGAAGTTATCGTGCGTAAAGCCGGTAAAACATCTAAGAAATAAGGGGAGGTAGTTAAATGAATGTTAAAGTAATGAAACAAAAACTAGCTAAGCGTATTAAACGTAAGCGTAGTATTCGTTCAAAAATTTCTGGTTGCGCTACACTTCCTCGTGTTTCTGTATTCCGTTCAAACAGATATTTGAGTGCACAAGCGATTGATGATACTGCTTCAGTAACATTAGCGGCTATCCATTCAAAAGCAAATGGTCTTCGTGCAAACAAAGACGGTGCTGCTGCATTAGGTGCTGCATTCGCTGCAACATTAAAAGCTGCTGGTATAACTGCAATCGTTTTTGATCGTAATGGTTACCAATATCACGGCGTTATCGCTGCGTTTGGTGAAGCTCTTCGTGCAAACGAAATTAAGTTCTAGGGGTCATGATGCAAATCAATAGAGAAGATTTTGAAGAATCAATCGTAAATATTGGTCGTGTGACCAAAGTTGTAAAAGGTGGTAGACGCTTCCGTTTTACTGCACTTATAGTTGTCGGTAACAAAAATGGTACTGTCGGTTATGGTGTTGGTAAAGCTAAAGAGGTACCAGACGCTATTCGTAAAGCAGTTGATAATGCATTTAAAAACTTAACTACTGTTAAGATTAAAGGTACAACAATCGCTCATGATATAGAGTGCAAATATAACGCAAGCCGTGTTCTTTTGAAGCCAGCTTCAGAAGGTACGGGTGTTATCGCCGGTGGAGCTGCTCGTCCAGTTCTAGAATTAGCAGGTATCAAAGATGTCTTGACTAAATCAATCGGTTCTAACAATCCAAATACTTTGGTACGTGCTACTATCGATGCACTATCAAAAATTAAAGGATAATTTATGGCATTAGAAAACTTAACTCCTGCTCCTGGTTCTGTTGCAAACAGAAAAAGAATTGGCCGTGGTCACGCAAGTGGTACTGGTAAAACTTCAGGAAAAGGCCATAAAGGTCAAAAAGCTCGTTCAGGTTACAATGCAAAACGTAACTTCGAGGGTGGACAACAGCCTTTGGCTCGCCGTTTACCAAAAATCGGGTTTACTGTGCTAAATAATAAACCATATGTAATCAATGTTGAGCGTATTACAGCTGTTGCTGAGCTTGCAGAGATCACTATGGAAACAATCCGTTCAGTGCACAAACTTGGAAAATCTGTTGTTAGAGTGAAACTTGTTGGTTCAACTGCTAAAGATTTAGCATCTAAAATCAAAGACGAAAACGTTTTAACTACAGGTAAATAACTGTGAACAAAAATCTCGTAAATAAGATACTTATTACGGTTGGTTTTTTGTTCATCTACCGCTTACTGGCATATGTGCCGGTACCCGGTGTTGATGCTTCTGTCATCGCTTCTTTCTTCAATACCCACAACAATGATGCTTTAGGACTTATGAATATGTTCAGTGGTAACGCTGTACAACGTATGTCTATTATCTCACTTGGAATTATGCCTTATATCACTGCTTCGATTATTATGGAGCTTTTAGCGGCTACTTTTCCTACTCTTGCTCAAATGAAAAAAGAGCGTGATGGTATGGTGAAATATATGCAAATCATTCGTTATGCGACTATTGTTATTACAATTGTTCAGGCTATTGGTGTGAGTATCGGTTTACAAAGTATGACAGGACCGACAGGTAATAGTGCTATCTTGATAGATCACAATACTTTTATTTTATTGTCTGCAGTTTCAATGCTTGCTGGAACTATGCTTCTTATGTGGATTGGAGAACAGATAACACAAGGTGGAATCGGAAACGGGATCTCTTTGATTATCTTTGCCGGTATCGTATCTGGCATTCCGACAGCAATCGGGCATACGTTTACAATGATCAATACAGGTGAGATGA
This sequence comes from Sulfurimonadaceae bacterium, assembly GCA_028683835.1. Lineage (GTDB taxonomy): Bacteria > Campylobacterota > Campylobacteria > Campylobacterales > Sulfurimonadaceae > Hydrocurvibacter. The sequence goes on from JAQUHB010000007.1 coordinate 41,584, forward strand.
ACTTCTTTACTCTTCTTGCAGTAATTGCTCTTATTCTTGGAACTATCGGTGTTATCATCTATGTCGAACTTGGTGAACGTCGTATTCCTGTGACATACGCGAAAAAAACTATGATGCAAAATCAGAATAAACGCGTTATGAACTATATCCCTATTAAAGTGAATCTTGCTGGTGTTATTCCGGTTATCTTTGCTAGTGCAATTTTGATGTTCCCTATGACAGTGCTTTCAAGCTCTCATAATCCAACAATTCAAGCAGTAGCAGATTACCTACATCCAGGTGGATACTTTTTTAACTTTTTAACTTTTGTATTTGTTGTGTTTTTTGCGTTCTTTTACTCATCAATCACTTTCAATGCAAAAGATATCTCTGAAAATTTAAAACGTCAAGGCGGCTTTATTCCTGGTATTCGTACGGGAGAAGCTACTAAAAACTTTTTAAATTTAACTGCCGGTAATCTTACTTTTACGGGTGCTCTTTACCTTGGTCTGGTTGCTACTTTACCTTTTATGATTATAAAAGGTATGGGTGTGCCATTTTACTTTGGTGGAACTGCAGTTTTGATCGTTGTCCAGGTTGCGCTTGATACAATGAGAAAAATTGAAGCTCAGATCTATATGAGTAAGTATCAAACACTAAGTGCGGTTGGTTTGTAAAAATGGCAATTGCTATTAGAAAACCACAAGAGATTGAAAAACTTCGCGCTGCTAACAAAATTGTTGGCGGCGCTCTGCAACTTCTGAGAGAAAATACAAAAGTAGGCATTTCATTAAAAGAGCTTGATAGAATGGCAGAGGATTATATCCGTTCACATGGCGCAAAACCATCTTTTAAAGGTTTGTACGGTTTTCCAAATGCTGTTTGCACTTCGCTTAATGAGGTTATCATTCACGGTATCCCGACTGATTATAAGCTCCAAGAGGGTGATGTGATCGGTTTTGATATTGGGACTGAACTTGATGGTTATTTTGGAGATGCAGCTATATCTGTAGGAGTTGGTAAGATAAATCCAGAGGATGAAGCATTGATCGCCTGTGCGAAAGATACGCTCTATCATGCGATTGAAAATATCAAAGATGGGATGCGCTTTAAAGAGCTCTCCTATTTAATGGAACAGTTTATATTATCTAGAGGTTTTGTACCTTTGAAAAATTTTTGTGGTCATGGCATAGGTAAAAAACCTCATGAAGAACCTGAAATTCCAAACTATCTTGATGGAGCGAATCCTAAAGCTGGTCCAAAGATCAAAAATGGGATGGTTTTTTGTTTAGAGCCTATGATTTGTCAAAAAGAAACTAAGCCTATTATTAGAGCTAATGGTTGGGATGTAGTTAGTACCGATGGTTTACGCGGTTCACATTATGAGCATACTGTCGCTATAGTTGACGGCAGAGCTGAAATATTATCTCTACAACAAGAGAAATAAGGATTTAAAGATGGCAAAATCAGACGTTATCGAAGTTGATGGCAAGATTATTGAAGCTTTACCAAATGCAACGTTTCGTGTAGAGCTGGATAATGGTCACATCATATTGTGTCATATCGCTGGAAAAATGCGTATGCACTATATAAAGATATTACCGGGTGACCGTGTAAAACTCGAACTTACTCCATACTCACTTGACAAAGGTCGCATTACTTATAGATATAAGTAAGCAGTTTCACTTTTACATGTAAGATTTATCTCTTTCATGTAAGAGATTATTTAGAAAACATTTCCCATTTAAAACGCTCCATAGGAGTATCTTCACGATTTCCCCATTCACGCATAGACGCATCATAAAGTTTTGTATTTTTGAGCCCGAGATAGCTATATAAGATATACCAGTTCATAGAAGCTTCCATCCCGCCTGTGCAGTAAGCGATCACTTCATCATCTTTTTTAAGATCATACCCTTTTAAAAATATAGCTTTTATCTCATCATCTTTTCTTAAAGTTTCATCTGTTAAAAACTTATCCTTCCAGAAACTAGACATGGCACCTTTGATATGTCCTATGCGCTTGACATCCTTTGAAGCTGATGTTCCATAGTAGATTTCAGGTGAACGTGCATCAACCATAGGAACCTTGCCTAAAGAGTTTTTCACATAGTTAAGATCAACAAGAATATTTGGATTATAGACAGAGGTGAAGTTTCCATCTTTTGGAGAGCTAGAAGATGTCGAAGAGAGGATATTACTTTCAAATGTCCACGCGAGGTAACCGCCATTGAGAATAGAAACATTTTTTGCACCATTGACGATGAGAGTAAGTGCCATATAGCTCTCTTTGAGAAGATCTTTTGGATTTCCATGACCATAGATAACAATATGAGAATTATCATTTATGCCCAAATCTCGAGCCAACTTTTGTACTTCGGCAGGTTTTTTCATGATGGCATACGAACTAACTTTATAGCGAAACTTTTCAATATCAGTCAAAACAGCATTTTTGATATGTCCGTGTATATAAGTCTGTGAATCCGAGATATCTAGGATAATAGTATCTTTATTATTCATCTCATTTTTAAGGGTATCTACAGAGATAAAAGCATCATTTGCAAAAAGAGCAGTTCCAAGAACTACGGAAAGTAAAATAATTTTCATTAAAAATTGCCGCCGTTTCTGAATTCTGAGATTTCAGACTCTACCATGGCATCAATCATAATCGTATAAAGTTTAGAAATAAGGTTTGGAGAAAGATTTAAAGAGAGCGCTTTATGTCGTACGCGTTGCATAACTGCATCCATGCGTTCAGGAGCTTTTACCTCTTCAATACTTTCCTTAAATGCTGCAGCCTGTTTGACATAACTGTTTCTTTTTGCGATGAGCTCAACGATCTCATCATCTAACTTATCAACTTCGCTTCTGACTTCGTTTAATGACGTACATTGTTTAATATCCATTAATTATCCTTTATATGGGGTGTTATTGAAAATTATCCACTTCTAATATTATCTGATAAACTCTAAAAAATAGTGTAAGAATAAAAAATAGATTTTCCATTAACACTTTTGTAACTATTATAATATATAATACTTTCACTCCTTAAAGTCAAAGCTTGATTTCCAAGTGATAACCCCTTATCACTTGGAATCTTTTCGTTTATCTCCACCCCGATGACACTTCAGTGGTAGTTTATTTTTTTTCTTAGCTTATATTTCTAAAGTTATAATCGGCCCATCTATGGTATCAATTTTATTTTTTTTCAAACTAAAATAGTAGCGCTGATAGTTCATGTCTTCTATTAAAATATGATCGATTAAAGCTTGTTTGGCAATCACTCTCATTTTCGTTTGAATAATATCAAGACGTGATGGGTCAAGTAAGATGGTAGAAACGGATTTGACAAGTTGGTCATGAAGTTCGAGGTGATATGCCAAGTCAGGATAGTTGATACTTTTCATAAACTCTTCTTCATCTTTGAAATGTACTTTGATATATTCAAACAGTTCATGTAAAATCGTTCGAATATTTCCTTTTACGTCTTTACTCTCTTGAAGAGAGAATATTTTATCAACAATATCAAAGAGTTTTTTATGTTGATCATCTATATTTTTAATGCCAAGGGAATATGCATCATCCCATTTTATTTTTTGTGATGTCATTTGTTTTCACTTTATTTTTAGGTTCATGATTAAAAAAAGAGCCAGATGAGTAGAGCAAACCCTATGATAAGATTTAACCAACTCACACCATCTTCAAACATCATCTCTAAAGCTTTGTAGTAATAGTGCATTTCAAAACTATTTGGGAGTAAAAGTTGCGTTTTTGCAAAGGAGGTGAGATCAGCTCCATAGAAAAAAGCTATCACTTCTGGAACTATAAAAAAGAAGATTACACCTAAAAATCCCCAGATACTTTTTTGCGGTTTCATGGAGGTGAGCGCCTTTTGTGTTACAGGATTTTGGGCGATTTGTTTTGCTTTTTCTTGTAGTTTTTGTTTCATTTTATAGCTGACTAGAACCTCTTATAGATTTTACATGTAAAGATACCAAAGATATGCTTTAACTATAGAAATTTATGAGAAAAAAACACTCTTACACAAATTTTTCTTAAGGTGATAAGAAAATTTTATTGCACAATTTTTAGAAATATAAATCTATATATGAAGGTTAATACCCTCTGTAATAGTTATTCATTTTTCTTTTGAATTTTCCTATGAAACTATTATCGTCACTATTGCTTGTATTTTGGCGATTTTCATATGAGTGGCGACCTTTATTGGAAGGTTTTGGCTGCGGTAATCTTGTAGCATATGATTTCGCAGCTTGGCTCATTTGTGGGAAAATATTGATACCAGAAATTTTTTCAAGCTCTGCAATACTGATCACTTTATAATCGCGTCCTGGTGCATTTGCTGTTATATATGCAGCTCCTTCACCGCTAGATGGTATGTAGATCGCTTTAAATATATTTGTTGGTACAAAGACTCTGTTACCAATACGGCGAGGGTGGCTACTAAGATATAGAGGTCCAGTTACAACATAAATATCACCCTTTTTTTTAGCGAGGTAACGGGTAGAACTCTCTATATCTGCCCAGATCCCACTGTTATTATCATGATCTTGGGGAACCATGTTTGCCAAGCTAAAGCACTCTTCATTACTTTGTCTTTTATCAAAGTCTCCGCTGGGGCTCATGTGACCTCTGTCATATCCTGAATGTAAATAATCTGTGAGTTCGGCTCTCTCATTAGGTCGAAGATGAACATCTTCATGAAAGTGATCTCCACGTTTAGCTTTTTTTGTTAGCATATTTCTTGTAAGGTGTTCCGCACTCCAAAGAGGAGTTTTTGTAAGCCCTGAGTGCATAATGGCAAATTGTTCATAACAAATTTCTGTCGTTTTTGGTAAAAGTTGAGCCTTGAGAATATCTGAAGCCGTGTTGCCATAATAGATACCCTCACATGATGTTGGTGCTGCAGATAAAGAGAGTGTAGTTAAAAGTAAAATAATAAAAAAAAGAAGTTTTTTCAAAAGTTTTCCTGAATTAAAGTAATATCCCAATGATACATTATGCTTCTTAAAGTTCCAATATTTTGATGATAATTGAGCACCAATTCTAAAATCTTAGGGATAATTTTTGGAAAAGAGTAGTAGAGAAAGTAAGTGTAAATTATAGAACTATTTAGCAAACAAGGCACACATTTTGTTCAATTAATTTACAAAATGGTGAAGACTTGATTTAGGTGTCCAGAATGTTAGGACATAAAAATCTGAAAATCACTTTGGAGAAATATTCAAAATATATACCTACAACATCAATCAAAGGTACAATATTTGATAAGTTGGCTTCTTAGTGTTGGAACATTTTTGGCGTAGTTTTGGAACAATGTGGTTTTTGAAAGCTTTGAAGTATCGTAATTTTAGGGAGTTTTAACTAAGTGGTGCGGACAAGAGGACTTGAACCTCCACACCTTGCGGCACCAGATCCTAAGTCTGGCGTGTCTGCCAATTTCACCATGTCCGCATGGAATTTGGAATTGTATCCAAAATTTTCTTTTCTAATTCTTAAACTTTAAAAGTTTTAAGCTTTCAGTGGTGCGCCCTAGAGGATTCGAACCTCTGACCGATGCCTTAGAAGGGCATTGCTCTATCCAGCTGAGCTAAGGACGCATGCTATCGACGAATTTTGGTGCGCCCGATAGGATTCGAACCTATAACCGCCGGATTCGAAGTCCGATACTCTATCCAGTTGAGCCACGAGCGCGCACTGTTTAAATATCTGTTTGGTATATAAAGTTTTTATATCTAATGTTATGGGGTGGGATGCGGGGCTCGAACCCGTGACCCCCGGCACCACAAACCAGTGCTCTAACCAACTGAGCTAATCCCACCATAATTGTAATAATAAATATAAAAAGTGGTCGGGGTGAAAGGACTCGAACCTTCGGCCCCTTGGTCCCAAACCAAGTACTCTAACCATACTGAGCTACACCCCGACCTATTCAGCTAAACTTCGATTGTTGTATCGTTTATTAGTGAGGCGAAATTATAGTTTATTTTATCCCTTTTGTCAATACATTTTTTGCATTTTTTTCTAAAAGGGTGTAATTTGGCAAAATGGGAGAGAAAAATGGAATACGAAAGTAGCACGTTTAAACCGTATTAGTTTTATTTTAGTAGTTTCTATGAGTGCAATCGGACTTGGTAATATTTAGAAGTTTCCGTACATTACAGGAAAATTCGGCGGAGGGGCTTTGGTTTTAATTTTTCTCATCACCGTAGTGCTTATCGGCCTTGCAATTATGATAGCTGAGATGTTTATAGGTTATCTTGGACGTGCTGATACGGTCGCTAGTTTTGAAAAGTTAGCACCAAAGCATAAAGAATTTTGGAAATACTATGGTTTTCAATCACGTGCTGGCTTATTTATTATGATTTTTTACTCAGTGGTTATAGGTTGGATAAAAGGAAGAGTTTAGAAATTCAACTTAGGCTAATGCCTATGCTTTTTATCATTATTGGAGGGATGTTTTTATATGCTACGACTTTGGACAGCTTCCATAAAGGAGTCGAATTTATGTTCATGTCTGATTTTTCAAGATCAATTCTACAGCTTTTGCAACAGCAGTCGGACATACATCTTTTACGCTTTCTGTGGAGAGCCATCTTTTGGGCCTAGACTTGTACTTATCTCTTTGCCTACTATTTTTTTAGCAAATGGACGTTTTGGGCAATCTCTTTGCTGTCCTGTTTTTTATTTTATTGCATTTACGGGTCTTACTTCTGCAGTTTCTCTTGTTGAACCGATGATACAGTATTATAGATAGATTTTCATGGAACAGAATTAAAGCTTCCATTATGATGGGACTTTTCTTTTATCTCGTTGGTCTCGTGGCTATTTTTTCTTAGATGAATGGCTTTTCGACTTGTCTTATTGAAGGAAGCAGAAACTTTTTTGACTGGGTTGATTTTTTTACAGCGGCCTTTGTGTCGCCTGTGGGCGGATTTAGTATCTCTATTTTTGTAGGACATATCATGCTAAAATCTCAAGTTGAAAAGGTATTACGTCCTCAAGTAGGGCATGCTTTTTATATATGGTATTTTGATATCGTATCTGTTTCACTTGTCATTGTTATGCTAAATCTTGTTGGAGTTATTGGATGAATATTAAAGAGGAATGTTTAGAAATTTTAAAAGAGAAAGGGGTCAATCCTATCTCTGCAATCGATTTTGATGTCAACGGAGAGCTTCATTCACTAACTTTTGAGTGGATTATCGATACTTATACACGAGCTTCTCCAGAGTCAACGCTCGTATTTTTGAGTGCTTTAAAAAAGGCAGTAAGCGTTGATAATATGGGAATAGAAAAGTTTTTTGAAGGGATGGGGAAGCTTTTACTTATGACCCATCTCTCAAAGAATATAGAAGTTTAGAACTGAATTAATCCGTCTATCGGTGAAGAAGCCGTCGCATATGGGCGTTTAGGGATACGTCCCGCTAAGTAACTCATGCGCCCTGCAATAACAGCATGTTTCATAGCTTCAGCCATGATCATAGGATCATTTGCCTGAGCGATAGCTGTGTTTGTTAAAACTCCATCAGCTCCAAGCTCCATCGCATACGCCGCGTCACTTGCACATCCGATTCCCGCATCTACAATAACGGGCACTTTGATTGCATCGCGGATAAAAACGATGTTGTACGGGTTTTGAATTCCAAGTCCACTTCCAATAGGGGCGGCTAGAGGCATCACAGCAGCTGCTCCTGCATCTTCAAGGCGTTTTGCCATAATCGGATCATCTGACGTGTAAGCCATGATAGTAAAACCCTCACGAGCAAGTACCTCACATGCTTTTATCGTTTCTATTACATCGGGATAAAGTGTTTTTTGTGTATCGCCGATCACTTCGAGTTTAATAAGATCGATTCCTGTCGCTTCACGAGTCAAACGAAAAGTTGTTATCGCCTCCTCGGCAGTCGTACATCCTGCAGAGTTTGGCAAAAATTTGACATTTGTACCTCTAAAAGTATCACGAAGGTTCTCTTTTGCCGGATCTGTAATGTTCAAGCGTCTAACAGCCACGGTAATGAGTTCACTTCCCGAAGCCAAAGTAGCAAGTTTAGTTGTTTCAAAATCTGTATATTTTCCGCTTCCAACGATCAAGCGGCTGTCTAGTTCATATTTTCCGATCTTTAATTTGTGCATCTATGCATTTCCTTCAATAGTTATTTTCTTTTAAATGGCTTGATTTATAACATAAGCTATCTTATAATTTATATAAAATTTTTGTAATAGTCTCTGGCAGCAGTTCATATTCAAGCTCTTTGATCTTACGTGTAAAGCTTTCCAATGTTTCATCTTCACTTTTTAAAAAACTTTTTTGGCTGATTACCTCGCCACCATCGAGTTCTTCGCTGACCCAGTGGACGCTGATTCCGCCCATAGTATCGCTACTTCCAAAGGATTCTTCTATCGCCTTTGCCCCTTTATGTTTTGGCAAGAGTGCGGGATGAAGATTGATAGCTTTGATATTTTGAGTAAAAACAGATGTGAGTATTCTCATAAATCCTGCAAGTACAACAAGATCTGGTTCATAACTTTGTATGAGTTTGACAAGTTCTGTGTCGTACGCTTCGCGTGAGGAAAAGCTCGTATGTTCTAAAACTTCGCTCTTTATAGCTTGTAGGCTTTTTGTTTGTAAGCCATTTAATCCTTTTGCATCAGCTTTATTTGTGATGGCACAGACCACTTCGCATACATTTGGATGTAGTTTTTCTATGATATTGTGGAGATTTTTACCCTCTCCGCTAAAAAGTATTACGATTTTTTTCAAAGATTTTTTATTCCATTTATTAAGTCATTTGGGATGAGAGAAAAGTTTGCGCCCTTAAATTCGAGAGCGAGTTTTGTATGAGCCAAGGAACCTGTGATAGCGGCGTTAAGTGGAGTATAGCCTTGCGCTAGAAGCGAAGAGATAAGGCCGCTAAGCACATCTCCGCTGCCACCTTTTGCAAGCACATTTGTGCCATGCGGATTAACAAAGAGTTCATCATCTTTTGCGATGAAGACGTTTGCACCTTTTAGGACTAAGACAGCATTTTTATATTTTTGTGTAAAAATTTCTGTGTAATGAAAACGATTATTCTGAAGTTCATCGACAGAGATATCCGCGATACCGCTAACATATAAGAGTTGAGTGAACTCTTTTGGATGGGGAGTTAGTACGATATTTTCACGTTTTAAAAGTTGAGTGATAAAAGGATGATAGAAAATATCTGCATCAAGCAGAAGCGGCAAATCATTGTCCAAAAATGTCTGGAGTTCATTTTGGCTAAATTCTATGCCAAGTCCCATTCCAAGAGCGATAGCAGTAGCATTGTTTGGAAGCTGATGAGAGAGCATTAGTTCTGTTGGAATCATAGGATTTTCATTACTTAAAAGTGTGACAAGAGCTGTTCCAAAGCGAAGTGCTGCTGAGGCACAAAGCACACTTGCACCAAGTTTTTCACCACTTACAATAGCCAAATGACCAAAACTGCCTTTATGGGAGTTTTGAATCTTTCGAAAAGGAAGATTTATATCTTCAAGATCCAAAAGCTTTGTTTTTGAAGATGTTTCGTACACTGCGCGACTGATGCCTAAGTCTAAAACTTGGACAATTCCCACTTTATCTTTAGCGCAGTCATTAAACAGGGATCTTTTAAGTGCACCCATCGTTAAGGTGTAATCGGCAACAAATGAATCTTTTTCACATTCTCCATTTACATGTAAACCTGTTGGAATATCACAAGCTATTTTTATTCCATGAAGTTGATTTAAAAGGCTTATATGCAAGGCAGTGTTTGGCTCAAGTGTACGACTAAGTCCGCTTCCAAAAAGAGCATCGACGATGATATCGCACTCACATATCACATCGGTTACAGTAAGATTTAAACGCTTGATTCGTTCGTATTGAAGTTTTGCCATTGGTGACGTCGGATTTTTAAAAAGATGCAGCTTCACATCAAAATTTCTGTGAAGCAAGCGAGCGAGTGCAATCCCATCAGCTCCATTGTTGCCTGAGCCACAGCTGATCAAAATAGTTTTCGATTGCGGAAAGTTTTGTTTGATAAAGTCAGCCATCCCATCAGCTGCATGTTCCATTAAAATATCTTCGCTCAGAAGCAGTTCATCATAGCAACGCTGGTCTAAACTAGCAACTTCCTTGAAAATATTTTGCATGGTTACTCTTCCATAAGATATTCGTTAACTAGCACCATACTTGTTTTTATATCATTGAAAAGAAGTGTTCTGTTGGCAGTTCTTTGCTGAAAAAGGAAATGATTTTTTTGCAATGTTTTTAAAACGGCCGTATTGTAATAGTCGAGATTTGAGCATTTTCCAACATAAAGGAAAGTAAAAAGAAGTTTGAGCTGTGCATTTTCAAAAATTGTATGAGGTTGTGTTAAAAATGTAATTCCATATTTTTTAAGATTGAAAAGGCTCAACATATAGAGTAAAAAATCTTCAAATCGTGTGTAAAAACCGTTGAGATTTGCAATGTCATGGAAAAAATAGTAATAGTTTTCAAGAAGTTCCGGCATTTGCAGTGTTTGTGTCAATTTACTTTTGATATCTTTTTTTGTAGCAAAAAAGTTTGGATTTACAGCCATATAAATATGTTTTCTTTGTGCTACGAGTAATTGAAGTTTATGCATAAACACTTCTGTTTCATCATACTGAATATAATGAAAGTGCTCATCTTTATATCTAAGTTCAACTTCCTCTTGATGAGAGTTCGAAAAATCAAGATAGAGTGTCGGGACATCGTTATCTATAACAAAATTTCTGATTCTACAGGCCAAATTTGTTTTTCCAGAGCCTTCTTCACCCAAAATAAGGGTATTGGTTGTGAGTACTCTCGGTTTTAATCTTAGTGAATCTATACTGTTTTCATATGTTCCTATTAAATCTCTCATAAGGTTTCTCCACAAATTTTATTTATTAGTGCATTATACCAAATGCAGATAAAAAAGGTATAATCACATTATGAATTATAAAGAGATTGCGCAACAAACTTTAAAGATCGAAGCTGCAACACTGCTCGACGCGGCAAAGAATATAGACGGTGAGTTTGACAAGGCTGTTGAAACTATTTTGGCATGTCGAGGCAAGCTTGTAGTTACTGGCGTCGGTAAATCTGGGCTGATTGGCGCAAAAATGGCTGCAACCTTTGCTTCTACTGGGACACCCAGCTTCTTTTTACACCCTACCGAAGCACTGCATGGTGATCTTGGAATGATAGGCAAAGATGATGTTGTCATTGCTATCAGTTACAGTGGAGAGAGCGAAGAATTAGGGGCAATTTTACCGCATGTAAAACGTTTCAATGTGCCTCTTATCGGTATGACAAAAAATGCTCTATCAACGCTTGGTAGATATAGCGATTTGCTTATTCCTGTGATCGTTGAAAAGGAAGCATGTCCTTTGGATATCGCACCTACGAGTTCTACTACTTTGACCCTTGCCCTTGGTGACGCACTTGCTGTTTGTCTCATGAGAGCGAGAAACTTTCAAAAAAGTGACTTTGCTTCTTTTCATCCAGGTGGAGCACTTGGCAAAAAACTGTTTGTCAAAGTGGGTGATCTTATGCAAAAAGAGAATCTCCCTTTTGCAAGCATTGATACACCCATCAAAGATGCTATCGTAAAAATCAGCGAGGGACGTCTTGGCACGGTCTTACTTGTGGACGATACCCAAAGATTGATCGGTATTTTGAGTGATGGCGATGTTCGTCGTGCACTTATGAGAGATGATTTTTCTCTTGAAACACCTGTTGGCAAATACGCTACCTTGCATCCCTTTGTGATTGATGACAAGGCGATATTGGCAAGCGATGCTTTAGGGATGATAGAAGAGAGAAAAATCCAGCTGGCAGTCGTAACAGACAAAGCGGCAAAAGTAGAGGGTGTATTGCACATACATACTCTCGTAGAAAAGGGTATATCTTGATGAGATTAAACAAATTTATAGCGCATTATTCTAGTTATTCTAGACGTGAAGCCGATAAAGCAATAGAAGCCGGTTATGTAAAAGTTGATGGGGAAGTTCAAATAAATCCTGCGACTTCAGTGGATGAAAAATATTCAAAAGTAATTATTAGCGGAAAGAAAGTGACACCGACTGAGCAGTACACAGTTATCGCTTACAACAAAGAAAAAGGGGAACTTGTCACAAAGAGTGATCCAAAGGGAAGAAAAACAATTTATGACACGCTTCCGAGCAAATATAAGCATTATATTCCCATTGGCAGACTTGACTATGCTACGGAAGGGTTACTCTTGATGACAGATGCATCGCGCGTTGCGACAGCTTTGATGACATCAAGTATGGAACGTGTTTATCGTGTAAAAGTTAAAGGTGAGATCACAGAAGCGATTGAGACTGCCATGAAAAATGGTCTTGAACTTGAAGATGCTTCCCTTGGTGCACATGAACTCAGTGATATTGGTTCGATGAATTTCGCACCATTTTATGCTTATAAAATTATCAAAAATTCACCTATGTACTCAATCCTTAAAATCGCTATCGGTGAGGGGCAAAACCGTGAAGTTAGACGCTTCTTCGGCCACTTTGAGCGAGAAGTCGTGGATTTGAAACGTTTGAGTTTTGGCGGCATTGAGCTGAACAATCTTCCAAATGGAAAAGTAAGATTTTTAACTCGAGCTGAGTATGGGCATCTTTATGAGTTTATGAAACATCATGAAAGAGAAGAAAAAGAGAAAGCACCAAAGCCTCAAAGTAAGGCTCCTAAGTTTGATAAAAAAGAATCAAAAAGTGATGAAAAAGAACCAAAAGCTTATGCAAAAGCCCCTAAAAATGCTAGTAAAGAGCATAAAAGTTATATTAAAGAGTTGAAAAATAAAGACTCAAAAAGCAAAGAAACAAATGCAAAAGACAAATACGGCAAAAAAGAGCTAAAAAATCCAAAAAAAGGAGCTAGAAAATGATTAAAATGAAATTTCCGACAAGTCACAAAACACAACTCATGGACATAAGCAAAGAGGTAAGTGAGGAAGTAATTAAATCGGGTGTCAAAGATGGAATCTGCGTCGTTTTTACTCCGCATACAACAGCAAGTATCTTTATGTTTGAAAATCAAGATCCTGCACTGCGCCGTGATCTTTTAAATGGGCTGAGCCGTGTTGCGCCAAGTGATGTTCAGTATCAGCATACGGGAGAAAATGCCGCAGCACACCTTAAAAGTTCACGTATGGGCAACTCTGTGACGATTCCGATTGTGAATGCAAAGCTTACATTCGGCAAATGGCAAGGTGTGTTTTTTGGAGAGTTTGACGGTCCTCGTCAAGCACGTGAAGTCTATATCAAGATTATCGCCGGATAATGGATTTTACTCATCATTTTCGACCTAAAAGTTTTGATGAGATTATCGGACAAACTCACTTAGTTTCAAAAGATGCTCCGCTTCGCCGTCTGTGCGAAAATGGTGCTTTGGGACATAGCTTCTTTTATGGAACTCCAGGAAGCGGAAAAACCTCTCTTGCTCGTGTTATTGCTAATGTCATGCAACTCCCCTTCTATGAATTTAATGCCACCTCGCTTAAAGTAGAAAGCTTAAGAAAAATATTTGACCAATATGAAAATGCTCTGCAGCGTCCACTTATCTTTATCGATGAGGTACATCGTTTGGCGAAAAATCAGCAGGAAGTTCTTTTGCCTGTGATGGAAAAAAACTCCATTTTACTTATCGGGGCTTCGACTGAAAATCCCTTCTTTTCATTGACTTCGGCTATGCGTTCAAGATCTATGCTTTTTGAATTGAGACGTATTTCAAAAGATGAACTCAATTTACTCTTGGATAAGGCTCTTTTATATGGAAAGCTCTCATGTAAAGATGATGCAAGAGAATATCTTAGTGTGAGTTCAAACGGTGATGCAAGAGCGATGCTCAAGCTTTTAGAATTTGCTTCTGCATTAAACAATGAAATCACGTTGGAACTTTTAAAATCGCTTCGTCCAACGGCTCAAAATGATGGAAGCAGTGACGCAACAGTCCATTATGACCTTATCAGCGCGCTTATAAAATCGATTCGCGGCAGTGACGCGGATGCTGCGATATATTATCTCGCACGTCTTATCAAAGCCGGAGAATCGGCTGATTTTATCGCTCGTCGTTTAGTGATACTAGCAAGTGAAGATGTTGGTAATGCAAATCCTCAAGCATTGACCCTTACAACTTCATGTATGAGCTCAGTAGCGAAGATAGGTTATCCTGAGGCACGTATTATTCTCGCTCAAGCAGTTGTCTACCTTTGTGCTTCTCCCAAATCAAATAGCGCATATCTTGCGATAAATAGGGCTTTGCAAATGATAGAAGATGGCGTACTTTTAGAAATACCAAAAAATATACAGCAGAACAATAAAGGATATTTATATCCGCATGATTTTGGCGGTTATGTAAAACAAAAATATTTAAGTAAAGAATTGAAGTTCGTAGAGTTAAAAGATAGTGGTTACGAGAAAAAGATGAAAGAGTGGATGACGATCATAAAAAGTTAAAAACTTTTTATGATTTTATAAATTTATAATGCTGCTTTAGCAGATGCTACAACTGCGCTGAACGCTGCTGCATCATTCATAGCCATATCAGCAAGAATTTTACGGTCAAGTTCGATACCAGATTTGTGTAGACCATTGATGAAAGATGAATAGTTGATGTCATTTAAACGACATGCTGCATTGATACGAACGATCCATAAACGACGGAATTCGCGTTTGTTTTGTTTACGGTCACGGAAACCATAGTACAATGAACGTTCTACTTGCTCTTTTGCTTTACGGTAGTGTTTACGACGACCACTGTAGAAACCTTTTGCAAGTTTTAATATCTTTTTGTGACGTGCTCTACGCACAGTACCAGTTTTTACTCTTGGCATATTATTTTCCTTTTCTTTACCCGATCAGCATTTTGCGATGGGTGCCACTCTTTGTTGGTGGACTTACCCACATTTTATAGTGGAGATGTAAGAACGCTTAGAATTAAGCGATCATTGCCTTAATATTTTTTTCGTCAACTTTTGCTACAACTTTTGGTGCATTTTGTTTACGACGAGTACCTGCATCTTGTTTTGTCAAGATATGGCTACGAAACGCTGTTCCACGTTTTACAGTTCCATTTTTCTTGAATTTAAAACGCTTAACAGCGCCTTTTACCGATTTCATCTTTGGCATCTGGCTCTCCTTTTGTAAAATTCTAAAGCTATCATCAAGACAGACTTTAAGGGCGAAAGTATATCGAAAAAAAGTCAATTTGCAAAGAAGGTTTACCATGTTTTTATAAAGAAGGGTGTAGAATAATCAAAACAACTAGAATAAGAGATTCAATGGAAAATATCAATATTATGGAAATAGCGACTAAAAAAGTCTTGACAATAAGAGATGACGAGAGTGTTGCTCAAGCTATAGATAAAATGTATGCACATAATCATAGAGATATTGTTGTTATGTCTGAGGGACACAAAAAATTTGGATTATTAAGTGCCGTGGATCTAATAAAGCTGAAAAAAGAAAACTTGGACTTTGACACGAAAATATCTTCAATCTTGTATCATAATATTGAAATGTTATCACCCAACAACAGCTTAAAAGATGGTTTTAATGCCGTAAAAAATTCAAACTCTCCTATTTGTATTGTAGATGAAAACGGTGTTCTTGTCGGGTTTGTGACATATTATGATCTTATTTCGGCGATTGACCCCTCTGTTATGATCGAACGCAGAATGATAGGAGAACTTTTTATAGGTACACAGATTAAAAAACTTCCACAGGAAAGCTCTCTCAATCAAGTGATCTATCAACTTGATAATACGATTTATGATTGCGTGATTTTGACAGATGAGCAATTTGCACCAGTGGGCATTATAACTACAAAAGATGTGATTCGATTGTTTAAAGAGAATATAAATTTAGATGAACAAGCCAAAAAGTATATGGTCTTTCCTCTCGTGACGGTTTCTTATGATATTTCTATCAAAAAAGCGCTTGTAGTCACGAATGAAAAACATTTTAAACGCTTAATTGTTACAGATCATAATGGTGAAATTATCGGACAGGTTACAAGAGAAGAATTATTATCAAAAGTGCTCTCTCGTTGGGCCGAGCTCATGAAGCAAGATAAAAATGATCTTGAAGAAGTCAATCGATTGTTAGTGAAAAAAACTTCTGATTATGAGATGATTCTCGTTGTCGATCAACTCACAAGAATTTATAATAGAGGAAAGTTTGAACATGAACTTTTCAGAGAAATCGAACGGATCAAACGTTATAACTCAGAGCCTTTTTCACTTGTCTTCCTTGATATTGATAACTTTAAAAATGTGAATGACATGTATGGACATCTTGTAGGTGATCATGTTTTAGTAACAGTTGCTCAAATATTTAAAGGACTGCTCCGCACAACCGATATGATCGCTAGATGGGGCGGTGAAGAGTTTGTTATCATTATGTATAACACAGATTTGGAGCATGCACTTTTAGGCGCTGAAAAACTTCGTACAGCAATTGAAAATAAGCATATTAGAGATGTAGGATATATCACATGTAGTTTTGGAGTTACGGACTATATAAAAGGGGATAATGTCCAATCAATCTTATTACGAGCCGATAGCCTGATGTATGAAGCTAAAAAACAAGGAAAAAATAGAGTAGTTACATCACTTTTATAATAGCTTATATTTATCCAATATAGTGAATATTAATATAGATTTAACTATCATTAAAAGAAAATTAGGGAATAACAGCTATGGAATTGAAAATTACAGATGGAGAACTAGGCGTACGTCCTCCAGTTACAAAGCCGCATCCTGGATTCTTCGCTCAAGTAGGTGAAGAGAGATTTAGAAAGCTCGTGGATGACCATTATGAAATGATTCGCAACAGCGATATTGCATTTTTGTTTCCTATATTTGATGAAGAAGAGTTTGAACAAGCAAAGAAAAATGCATGCGACTTTTTTATTCAGATCTGTGGAGGACATCCTTACTTTGCCGAAAATCGTGGTGAACCTAGAATGGTTGGTCGTCATGCACCGTTTCGTATCGATGAAAAAGCGAGAAGAAGATGGTTAGAGTTTTATGCAGAGCTTTTGCCGCCGCTTGAGGGCGAGGGTGTAAGTCCTGAGTATATTCAATCTTTCTGGGATTATATTGATATCTTTTCCACATGGATGATAAATACAAAATAGTTTTAAAATCGCCTGTATGTAGATTTACATGCAAGTGATTTTTATGTGTAAGCTTTTAAAACCCCACAAAACTTCTATTTCTTTTGTGAAAAACCGCACATTGTTTATAACCAATCTCCCGTGCCAGATCTACAACTTTGGTGTCATATAGTCCCACTTGTTCAGGTTTATGAGCATCTGAGCCAAAAGTGATAGGAATATCCAAAGAAAAGGCCATTTCAAGCAACTCTTTTGATGGATAAGTTTCTTCGATGGGTTTGCGCAAACCTGACATATTGATCTCTAAAACCATATCTGCATTTTTGATCGCTTTTAGAGCATTTTGCGCAATGAGTCTGATATCACGTTTGGGCATAAATTTAAAAACTTTTATCAGATCAAGGTGCCCTACAATATCAAATTTTTTGGAGTTTGCCATCTCTTCGATTGCATCAAAATATTTTTGCCAGATTTTGTCAATATCTTCATGCTCATATCTGCCAATAAATTCAGGATTGTCAAATCCCCACTCATCGATGAAATGTACAGAGCCTATGAGATAATCGACATCCGCATTTAAAACTCTCTCATCCATATGATTTTTAAGATAGTCCACTTCATATCCTAGTAAAACGTCTATTTTGTCCTGATATTTGATTTTTGCATCATTGACCCTTGTTTCATAGAGTTTCATCTCTTCAAAATTCATACGATATGAGGGATCAAAATCCATGGGAGCATGGTCGGAAAATCCGAAATATTTGATCCCCTTTTGGATTGCGGCTTCTACATACTCATCGACTTCTCCCTCTGCATGATTGCAAAGTGGCGTATGATTGTGCAAATCTACTAACATTTTGTGAATTCTCTTTTTTTTTAAAGTTTATCTTGCTATTATAGTACAAATAAGTTTTGGAGCAGTTTTATGACGCAAGAAGAATTAGATGCTTTGATGAATGGTGATTTTGACGCTGTTGAAGATGAAGTTGCAGAGCTTGACAATCTTGAAGATGAAGAGCCTACACTGGAAGTTGTAAAAGAGATCAATGGACAAGCAGCAGAATCTACATACAGAGCGAGTAGTTCAGGAAGCTGGCCTCCACCTCCGCCGGATGATGACCATAAAGTCGTGCATCAGCTTGATGATGTGACTAAAGAGAGCGAAGAAAAAGCATCAGAAATATTCGATATTATTGAGGCTATCGGTAATGATTTGATGGAGAAAGAGGAATCTGTAAACTTTTGTATCGAAACTTTTGAAAATAATGTAAAACTTTTTACGAATTTAAGTGAAAAATTTCCTCATATTAAGAGTTTTGTGAGTGCTAAAGAGCAAAATGAAGAGGCGCAAGAGAAGATACGAGAAGTGTTGAACTCGCTTCAAGAGAGCGGAAACTCTTTGATGAATGTTATGGATATCATGCAGTATCAAGATATTCACCGTCAAAAAATTGAGCGTGTTATCAATGTCATGCGCGCACTTTCCAACTATATGAATGAGCTTTTTGCAGGAAAAATAGATGATGAGAAGCGTGTAGGTTCAGCTGTTCATATACATGGTGATAATACGACTGAAGATGTTGTCAATGCCGATGATATTGAGGCACTTCTTGCACAATTTGGCGCAAACGGATAGAATTCGAAAAAAATCAGAGGCTTCTATAAAAGAAGCTTTACAAAATAGAGAAAATATGCAAAAAAAAGTAGAATTACTCTCCCCCGCAGGGAACTTAGAAAAACTTCGTATAGCCATCGACTTTGGTGCTGATGCCGTTTATGGCGGTGTGAGTCACTTTTCGCTTCGCATTCGTTCGGGCAAAGAGTTTACATTTGAAGAGTTTAAAGAGGGGATAGACTATGCTCACTCTAAGGGCAAAAAAGTCTATGCGACTATAAACGGTTTTCCATTTAACTCTCAGCTCTCCTTACTTAAAAAACATATCTTAAATATGGCAGCACTTGGGCCCGATGCTATCATTGTCGCAACTCCTGGAGTTTTGAAATTATGCAATGAACTTGCACCACACATTCCTTTACATCTTTCAACACAAGCAAACGTGCTTAATGTCCTTGATGCAAAAGTTTACTATGACATGGGAGCAAGACGTATTATTGCCGCTCGTGAGATATCTTTAAAAGATCTGTGCGAGATTAAAAAAGAGCTTCCGGATCTGGAAGTGGAAGTTTTTGTTCATGGTTCCATGTGTTTTGCCTACAGTGGTAGATGTCTTATCTCTACTCTTCAAAGCGGACGCGTTCCAAATCGTGGAAGCTGTGCGAATGATTGCCGTTTTCCTTATGAACTTTATGCTGCAAATCCTGAAACAGGAACTCTTTTTAGACTTGAAGAAGATCCCGGGATCGGGACTTATATCATGAACTCAAAAGATCTCAACCTTGCTTCTCATATCAAAGAGATTTTAGATTCTGGCTGTGTGGATTCGCTCAAAATCGAGGGGCGTACCAAGACATCTTACTATGCCGCAACTACGGCGCGAGCTTATAGAATGGCTATTGATGATTATTACGCAGGTTGTTATGAGCCAAGTAAATACCAATACGAACTTGAATCTCTTCAAAATCGAGGATACACAGATGCTTATCTTGTAAGCCGTCCTTTTGAAAAACATGATGGACAGAGTCTTGATTTTACGATGCAGCTCGGTACACATCAAGTCAATGCCATGGCAACAGAAGAGGGCACACATTTTCTTTGTAAATATAAAACTTTGCCAAATGAAGAGCTTGAGATTGTTGCTCCCCTTGATGCGGATATAAAAGAAGTAGATAATGAAATTGGTACAATTTACCAAAGAGATGGAAAATGGTATATGAGTTTGAAGAAACTTGTTGCAGAAAATAAAAAAATCTGGGATGAGGTACATAGTGGAAACCTTAATCCGATAGAACTTCCAATAAAATTACCGGCATATACTTTCTTAAGAATACCA
The DNA here is from genome assembly GCA_028683835.1 of Sulfurimonadaceae bacterium. Lineage (GTDB taxonomy): Bacteria > Campylobacterota > Campylobacteria > Campylobacterales > Sulfurimonadaceae > Hydrocurvibacter. The sequence continues at coordinate 61,684 of JAQUHB010000007.1, forward strand.
GCCAACGAAGAGATGGGCACAAACCCAAAAATTTAACTTTACATGTAAGGAAAAAAGATATGAAATTTGTTTCGATAATAATCGGTAGTAAGAGTGATTTTGATGTCATGAAGTCGTGTGCAGATACACTTGAAGCGTTTGGTGTAAGTTATGAACTTATCATCTCTTCAGCTCACCGTTCTCCTGAACGTACAGCGGAGTATGTTGCAAATGCAGAAAAAAAAGGTGCACAAGTGTTTATCGCAGCAGCTGGTATGGCAGCACACTTAGCGGGTGTTTTAGCTTCTAAAACGGTCAAACCTATTATCGGTGTCCCGATGAGTGCTTCTGCATTAAGTGGAATTGATGCACTTCTTTCAACTGTTCAGATGCCAGCTGGAATGCCAGTTGCTACTGTGGCAATAGGTAAAGCCGGTGCGATTAATTCTGCATACCTGGCAATGCAGATTTTGGCTCTTGATAATGAAGATTTAAGAGTAAAACTCAAAGAAGATCGTATAGCAAAAGCGAAAAATGTTGAGATGGATTCTATGGAGATAGAAACAATACTCTAATAGAGTAAAAGGATTGTTATGAATTTAAACTGGATGAATATTGAAGAGTATGCTCAGCTGACTGGGCTTGAACTCTCAGCTATTGAAAATCTGATAGAAAGAGGTAAGCTCATCAGTATGATCGAAAGTGGGATAACCTATATTGACCCGTCTAAAGGCACAAGTTCGATAATCCCTGCGCATCTTCAAAATATTTCCAAATCTGTGCAACAAGATATGATCGTTCCTGCACAATTCGTCGAAAAGACAATAGGTACGATTATCAATCTTCATGAAAAAGTCCTTGATGCTAAAGATGAGACTATCGTTTCTATAAAAAATGAAAACCTCTTTTTAAAAGAGGCTTTAGCATCTCTTCAAGAGTTATATGAAGAAGATAGAAAAACCATAGCAACACTCACAACTCAGTTGAAGCTCTCGCAGCAAGAGGTAGAGTTCATGAGAAGAAAGTACAAATTAATGTGGGGAAAAGTAGTTGACAACTACTCGACAGCTGACAAAGAATGAAAATAGATGAAGCCTGTATAAGCTGTATAATAAACCAAAGTTCTAAAGTTGCCTCTGCTATCAAAGCAGATGAGGCTTTAAAAGAAAAGCTCATACTTGCTGTGACTCAAAGTTCTAAAGATTTTTCTTTTTCTCTCACACCGCCAGAAGTTGCCACAGATGTTTATGAACTAATGTCTATTCTCGCAGATAAAGCAGATCTTTATGAAGAGATCAAAAACTATTCTACACAAAATGCTCTTTCTTATATTCCTTTTTTAGAGGATAAAATCTCAAAGTCTCAAGACAAACTCTTAACAGCTACAAAAATAGCAGTTGCAGGCAACGTGATCGATCTTGCCGCAGAAGTTGAGTTTGATCTTGCAGATGAGATCGAGAAGATTTTTGAGACAGATTTTGGACATGACGATTTTGAAAAACTCAAAGAGATGTTAGCAGACGCAAAAACTCTGCTTGTTATCGGTGACAATGCAGGAGAACATATCTTTGATTATCTCTTTATCCAGACTTTGCAACAACTTTATCCTCTTCTTTATATCTCTTATATGGTCAGAGGTAATCCTATCATCAATGATGTGACGATGAAAGAAGCAAAAGAAGCGGGATTTGAGAAGCTTTGCAATCTTGTCGATAGTGGTGTCAATACACCGGGATTCGTTTACAACCGTGCAAATGAAGAATCACAACAACTTTTTGATGAAGTGGATGTCGTTGTTACCAAGGGAATGGGAAATTATGAATGTCTTTCACCCTCTCCTAGAAAAAATCTCTGTTATCTTTTAAAAGTAAAATGTAGCGTAGTCGCTTCATCATTACAAAGAAATATCGGCGATATCGTTTGTAAGACAGTTTAGGAGTTTTTTCTAAAGCATTATGGTTAAGTTCTGACATATAAAGCCAGTTGCGTTTGGTATAAGCCTTTTTGGTTATAATTTCGTACTTTATTACCGAGGCAGATATGATTACTTTTAGCGAAATGTTACTAAAACTACAAGAATTTTGGATGAAACAGGGTTGTAATATCGTCCAACCTTACGATATCCCTGCAGGTGCTGGAACATTTCATCCGGCTACTTTTTTACGCTCACTTGATTCTACTCCGTGGTCTGTTGCGTATGTCGCACCCTCACGCCGCCCTACTGATGGACGTTATGGAGAAAATCCAAACCGTCTTGGAAGCTACTATCAGTTTCAAGCGCTTATCAAACCAAGCCCGAAAAATATTCAAGAACTTTACCTTAAAAGTTTAGAGTTTTTGGGATTGAATTTAGCCGATCATGATATCCGTTTTGTTGAAGACAACTGGGAATCTCCAACACTTGGTGCTTGGGGTCTTGGCTGGGAAGTTTGGCTTAATGGTATGGAAGTGACTCAATTTACCTACTTTCAACAAGTCGGCGGTATCGCCTGTGATCCTGTGGCAGTTGAGATCACTTATGGAACTGAACGTTTGGCTATGTATCTTCAAGGTGTCGACACTGTCTTTGATATCGTTTGGGGTGAGAATGAACACGGCAAAACTTTGTACCGCGACATTCATAAAGAGAGCGAGATAGAGTTTAGTAAATACAACTTTGAAGTAGCAGACACAGCGATGCTTTTTGCAGAGTTTGAGTCAAAATCGGCAGAGTGTAAACGTGCGCTTGAAGCGGGACTTCCACTCCCTGCGTATGATCTTTGCATGTCAGCTTCTCATACGTTTAACACGCTTGATGCAAGAAAAGCGATCAGCCAAGCAGAACGCCAAAACTACATTTTAAAGATTCGCGAGCTTTCACGCGGATGTGCTCAAGCTTATAAAGACCAAGAGCAAGAGCGCGTGGCAAGAGTCAAAGCGTAACGCTTTTTCTTTTATGACACAAGCCCAAGATGCTCTTTTAAAATGGTATAAAAAACATGGACGCCATGAGCTTCCATGGCGAAATACAGACGATGTCTACCATATTTATGTAAGTGAGATAATGCTCCAGCAGACGCAGGTAAAGCGTGTGATGGAGGAGTATTATCCGCAGTTTTTAGCAAAATTTCCCACTTTAAAAGCGCTCTCTCTTGCCAAAGAGGAAGAGGTGCTTGCTGCTTGGAGCGGGCTTGGTTACTACTCTCGTGCTAGAAACCTTCATGCCACTGCGAAACTTTGTCCAGATAATTTGCCTCGTACTCAAAAAGAGCTCATAAAACTTCCAGGAATCGGGCGTTATACGGCAAGTGCCATCTGCAGTTTTGCGCTTCATCAAAAAGTCGGCGTGGTCGATACCAATATTGCCCGTGTGATCAAACGCTTTTTTGCTCATTACAAGCAAAGCGATGAAGTCATTTGGCAAAGTGCCGAAATGTTTGTAAATCTAAAACATCCAACTTTGCACAATCAAGCTTTAATGGATTTAGGTTCGCTTATCTGTTTACCGACAAATCCCAAGTGTGATGAATGTCCGTTAAGCCTTATTTGCAAGGCAAAAGATGAGCCTGAGTTTTATACGCAAAAGCAAAAAAAGGTTTATGAAGAGATGGATCTTTACTATGGCATCTCACTTGAAGATGATAAAATCGCCTTGCATCTTTCAAATGGCCCGATGTATAAAGGGATGTTGGAATTGCCAAACGTGGAACCAGTTGAGGAGGATTTTATAGCGGAATTTAAACACTCCTATACAAAATACAGACTCACCGTCAAACTCTACGATTGTAAGGAAATAAGCGAAGATCTGCTTTGGTTTGAGATAAATTCACTTGAAAGTGCGCACATCTCTTCACTTACCAAAAAAGCTCTCAAGCAAATAAAAGGACTTCAAAAATGACACTCATCGGACAGATCGATACGATCCTTTTTGAAGATGACGGCTTCTTTATCGCTCGTTTAAAAAGTGGCGATAAAGTGAGCGGAACGTACTATGAGAGTGATGTGGTACACCTAAAAGATGCGGCAATCACGCTTAAAGGCGAGTGGGAAGAGCATAAAAAATATGGAAAAACTTTTAAATTTGAATCCCTTCGCGTCAATCAAAATGAGCTTTTTTTCTTTTTAAACCGAATAGTCAAAGGGTTTACAAAAAAACTTTCCGCCGAGCTTATAGAGAAGTTTGGAGAAGAGGGACTTGTTAATATTCTCGACAATGATATCGAGCGACTTTTGGAGTTTAGCGGTATCAAAGAGAAGCGCCTCAAAAAGATACAAGACTCTTGGAAAAAGTTCCGTTCTATGCGTTCTCTTGGAGAGTTCTTAAGCCCTTATGATGTTTCTGCTGCACTCCTTACGACCATCGCAACGGCGATGAAAGATGTGCAAGAGCCCTCAAAGCGGATCAAAGACAATCCTTATGTGCTTACAAATATCAGCGGTATAGGTTTCAAACGTGCCGATGAGCTGGCACTCAAAATGGGGATAGAAAAAGAGGCTGACAACCGTATCAGCGCTGCGATGGATTACGCACTCATGAACTACTGCGAACAGCAGGGCAATAGCTGTGTCGAGAAAAAAGTGCTATTTACTCTGCTGGATGAGCTTTTAGAATTTACGAATCGAAATGAACTTTATGAAGTCGCATTGATCGAGCGAGTGAGTGAACAAAGTATCGTCATCATGAAAAATGAGCGGGTCTCTCCGGCGCGTTTGTATGATGCAGAGAAGTTCTTGTATGATGATTTTATTGCTCGTGCCAAGGCGGATTTTGGTGTACTAAAAACTGATCTGGACGAGTTCTTGACAAAGAGTGACCTCAAACTCGGTGAGCAACAGCGCGATGCCGTGGAGATCATCAACAACGGTGCTGGGATACTTTTTCTTGTGGGATATGCGGGAACGGGGAAAAGTACCACTTCAAGAACCATTTTAAACCTTCTACATGTCAAGCATTCTGAGATTATGACCTGCGCGCTTAGCGGCATCGCATCGCAACGTATTGCAGATACAACGGGCTTTCCGAGTTCTACGATCCAGTCGCTTTTGGTCAGATACGAAGACAGAGACGAGTTTCCATTTTCGGTTTTGCTCATTGATGAAGCTTCAATGATAAACTCTTCACTTTTTGCCCGCCTTATCTCAAAGGTGAAAAAAGAGTGTGTGCTTATTGTCGTTGGTGATGATGCACAGTTACCGCCTATTGGAGCTGGAAATGTTTTGAGTGATTGTCTTACTCTCTCAATCGCGCCTATAATCAAGCTTACCCGTATCTACCGCCAAAGTGAAGAGCAGGCGATTACGCTTATAGCCAACGATATCCGCCAAGCCATAGTGCCGCAGTATCATCAAAAATATGATGACTTTGAGTTTATCGATGTTTCGATCCCCAACTATTATGCTGTAAAAAATTCCCTTTCGCAGAGTGAATTTGCAAATCTCAGGGAGCAAAATGCAGGTGATATTTTGGCGACTATGATGCATGAAGTGGTCAAAGTAATCGACAAAGCAAGGTTACGCCTTAAAAACAAAGAGATCGCTTCTTATTTGAACTATTTTCAAGTCATTACGCCGATGAAGGGTGGAACACTTGGAACTGACAATCTCAACAAAGTCTTGCAGGAGTATTTTAATCCCAACCCTAAAAAATTCGTTAAAAAGGGCGGCATTGAGTTTCGCTTGATGGATAAAGTCGTACATACGAAAAATGAAAATATGACTTCATGGAGTGCCGAGGGATTTAAAGAGCGTGAAGATTCGGCGGAGAGACGTGTATTTAACGGCATGAGCGGGCTGATGTTTCGCATAGACGAAGATGAGGAGCAAGCACATGTCTACTATCCAAATGAGGATATGGTCGTTTTGTATGAGTATGAACAGCTCAAATCACATCTTATGCTTTCTTATGCATTGACGATTCACAAAGTGCAAGGGATGGAGTATGACATTGTCGTCATTCCAATCACATTCTCACACTACATCATGCACAACACAAAGCTCATCTATACGGCGATAACAAGAGCAAAACATCGATGTATATTAGTGGGTGAAGGCAACGCTTTTGAGTCTGCATGCAGACGAGTGGATGTCACAAAACGAGACACTGTACTTTTAGAACTTTAAATGTTAAAATTCCACTCCAACTTCCTTCTCTCCATCGCTTAACAGGATAAAGCAGTCCCCTCCTAAGGGATAGCTCCAGGTTCGATTCCTGGTGGGGAGACCATCTATTTTAGGGATTTTAAGTCTCTTTTAACTCTTCCATTTTTCTCAGTGTCAAACGAACTCTAAAATTGGGCAGTTAAATTATAAAAAAGATACAATTTGAAGGCTTCAAAAAATAAGTTTTTTATTCATAAGTAGCTAATAAAAATAAGTGTTAAAGTGTGGAGGTGAAGAAGAGAATGGAAGATTTTTTTGTATTTAATATATGGGGAATCATACTCATGTTGTTTGGACCGATATTGTATATTTTTTTAAGGATTGCAAAAGTAGACCAAAATATCATAGGTTTCTTCTTTGGAATATTTATATTTTTTCCTCCAATCATCGGTTTCTTTATGATGCTATCTCCACATATGTTTAAAATTGTAAGCATAATACTGTTCTTTATATTAGGCATGATATATCTTTATGCGTATTTTATGGAAAAAAGAGGGAAGTAATAAAGGATAAATTGGGGGCATTCCATACCTCTGATATTTTTGGTTGTATGATAGTGAAATAACTAATTATGCGTTGGAAAGCTGTTATCTGCGGTTGTGTGTATTTTATGAAAACCCATAAAATAGGGCATTTCAAGGTATTCTTTTTGGAACTCCTACGGGATGGCTCTGAGTTTGATTACTGGTGGAAAGACTAGCTTTTTTGGTATTCAAATCTGTTTTAATTCTTTCATCTAAAAAATATTTATTTATATTTATTCAAGTACCGACGAAATGATAATTTTGCATGCGTGAGTTAGGCGCGAATTTTATATAACTGCATCTTTTATGGAATTTATTCGACATATTTGTATGTAAGTGAAGAGTTTTTTGAAAATATTGCATACAGATATTGTTTTGTGAGAAGTTATTTGTTAAAATTCTACTAAAATCGAAGGAGCACTTATGTCAGATGATTACGATTATGATGATTCAGAATATGATTATGATGAAGAAAATGAGGGTGAGGAGTATGAGGATTATACGCCCATAGAAGATGAAGATTCAGATCTCGCAGATGAAGATGATTATTGATTCAAACGGGAGTTCATCTTTTTGAGACTCATTCGTCTTTGTTTAAAGACTTACTTTTTTAATGAAACCCATTTGTTTGGGTTTCTCCTTCTTGTTAGACTTCCTTTTTCTAAATTTTTTGATCAGAAAAGCACTTAGTAATTTTTGTTGTGTTAGACTCAGCAATATTTTTAAAGTTATAGCGGAGGTATTTATGCTGCAGTTAGCAAGAAAACAGATTATCCGATTTGCACTTGATTTTGAGATTGGTGAGATACACACATATTCTGGATATAAAGGCGATCTCATCGTCAAAGTAACGACTAAAGATAAAAATGCCGTTATCGCCATTCGTAAATATGCTCTTTCTCTGGGAATAGAAGAAGTTAGCATAAAGCAAAATCCTGCATTTTTTGAATTTGAAATCTACTGTATTACAGTTGATGCCGACGTTTATCATCTGAAATTTGATGATGACAATCTTGATCATAAACATTATGTAGAGGACAACTGGAAAAAGAGCGGCATAGATTAATAGTGATGAGAAAATACAACCTCCAATCTGCTTATTTTTCTGAAGTATCCATATTACTATTAAAGTTTTTATGTAAATAAAGTCCTGAAGTTTACAATGTTAAGATTCAAAATTACAATTTGAATGAATTTTAATGATATTGATTTCCATGTAAGGTAGAGACGGAGTTTGAAGTTACTTAGAAGTATAGTGTTATTTTACAAAGACGGATTTTTAAGTATGCGTCTTGGAAAAAAACTTTGGCTTATAATATTTCTTAAGCTCTTTATCCTCTTTGCAGTTGTGAAGTTACTTTTTTTTCCAAATTTTTTAGATGAAAAATTTAAAACTGAGAAAGAAAAAAGTGCATATATCATGGATTCTTTGACTACTTCAAAATAATACAGGAAAAAATATGGAACACGTGAGTGAACTCGTAGACTGGTCAAGAGCCCAGTTTGCTTTGACCGCCTTATATCATTGGATATTTGTGCCTTTGACGTTGGGACTTTCGTTTATTATCGCAATTATGGAAACTGTGTATGTAAAAACGAATGATGAGTGGTGGAAAAAGACAACTCAGTTTTGGATGACACTTTTTGCCATCAACTTTGCACTTGGACTTGCAACAGGGATTATCATGGAGTTTGAGTTTGGTACAAACTGGTCAAACTATTCATGGATTGTCGGCGATATCTTCGGCGCACCTCTTGCGATAGAAGGGATCATGGCATTTTTCCTTGAATCGACCTTCTTTGCCATTATGTTTTTTGGCTGGAACAAAGTCAGCAAGAAAACGCATTTACTTTCAACTTGGCTCGTAGCGATCGGTTCAAATCTCTCAGCTCTTTGGATTCTCATAGCAAATGGCTGGATGCAACATCCAGTGGGTATGGTATTTAATCCAGAATCGGCAAGAAATGAGATGGTGGATTTCTGGGCTGTTGTGCTCAATCCAAATGCGTACAGCAAGTTTTTACACACGATCAGTAGCGGCTATGTTTTGGCATCTTTATTTGTGATTGCGGTAAGTAGCTGGTATCTCTTACGTGGGCGTGAGATCAAGTTTGCAAAAAGAAGTATTATCGTGGCTGCTAGTTTTGGGATGATCACATCTCTTTACATGTTGGCTTCAGGTGATGAATCAGCGCACCAAGTAGCGCTCAAACAGCCAATGAAACTCGCAGCTATGGAAGGGATTTATAGAGGGGAAGAGAGACAAGGTCTTGTTGCCGCTGGAATTTTAAATCCTGCAAAAACTATAGGTGATGATAAGCTAGATACTTTTTTAGTGAAAGTCGAGATCCCTTATGTTCTCTCAGTCCTTGGATATCATAGCCTTGATGCGTTTGTTCCCGGTGTAAACGACATTGTTTATGGAAATGAAAAGCATAATGTTATGAGCGTTTCGCAAAAGATGGTGATAGGAAAAGAAGCTGTAACAGCTCTTGGCCAATACAAAATAGCACAAAAAGCCAATGATGAGATTGCTAAGCAAGAGGCGCTAAAACGCTTTGAAGCAAGTGAAAAATATCTTGGATATGGATATCTAAAAGATCCAAAAGAAGCAGTTCCGGATATGCCTTTGGTATTTTATAGCTTTCACACAATGGTCGGTCTTGGTTCATTTTTTATCTTTATCTTCTTTATGATTCTTTATAACTCGATGACAGGAGATATACTCAAGCAAAAATGGTTGTTGTTGCTTGGAGTATTGAGTCTTCCTCTTGGATATGTTGCACAAGAAGCAGGTTGGATTGTAGCAGAAGCCGGACGCCAGCCTTGGGCAATTCAGGATATGCTGCCGGTAAGTATGGCAACATCAAACATAGCAGCTGGTAATGTTATGATCACATTTTGGATGTTTGCCTTTATCTTTACGGCACTGCTTATCGCTGAAGTCAGCATCATGACCAAACAGATCAAAATCGGACCGGAGGGACACTAATGTTTGAGAATTTATCTTTATTGGCACTGCAAGAGTATTGGTGGATCATCGTTTCTTTGCTTGGCGGATTATTTGTATTTATGATGTTCGTCCAAGGTGGGCAGACACTTGTTTATACACTTGGCAGAACAGAAGTTGAGCGTGATGTGTTGATTAACTCTCTTGGACGTAAATGGGAGCTTACTTTTACAACACTTGTTCTTTTTGGAGGCGCGCTTTTTGCGGCATTTCCACTTTTTTACGCTGTGAGTTTTGGTGGAGCGTACTTTGTATGGATGGGAATTTTATTCTCTTTCATCATTCAAGCTGTTTCGTATGAATACCGCAAAAAACCAAACAATATCTTCGGTGCAAAAACTTACGAACTTTTTTTATATATCAATGGCGCATTGGGCGTTTTACTTATAGGAACGGCTGTGGGAACCTTTTTTACAGGCGGAAACTTTGTTGTCAATGAGATGCATCTCTCAAGCTGGACAAATAGGGCGTATGGATTAGAAGCCGTTTTAAACCCTTTTAATGTGATCTTTGGATTTATGCTTTTTTTCCTTTCACGCATGCAGGGTACACTCTATTTTATCAACAATATTCATGAAGATATTATTGTAAAAAGAGCGAAAGTAACATTGAAAGTTCATACACTGCTATTTTTAATAGCTTTTATATTTGTCGCGCTTTTTCTTGTGAGTACCGATGGTTTTGCTCTTAATAGCGTAACAAAAATCGTCTCAATAGAACCGCATAAATATCTACATAACCTTATTGCAATGCCTCTGGTATCAGGGATGATTTTACTCGGCGCTGTTTTACTCCTTTTTGGTGTATTTATAGCTCTTTTTAAAGAGAGTAAAAAAGGGATCTGGTTTAGCGGACTTGGAACTGTACTTGTAGGAATGGGACTATTTTTACTTGTTGGTTTAGGCGATACAGCCTATTATCCATCATTACACGATCTACAAAGCTCGCTCACAATCGCTAACAGTTCAAGCAGCCGTTTTACACTTACGACGATGAGCTATGTTTCTTTGATGGTACCTTTTGTTTTAGCTTACATCGTGTGGGCATGGAGAGCATTAGACAAAGAAAAAATTACAATCGCTGAGGTTCAATCAGATCCTCACCACTATTAAAAAGGAGTTTCATGGAATCTTTAATCTGGTATGCCACTTGGCCTATCGTCATTTTTATCGCGTGGAAGTTTGTGTACTTAAATATACACCACCATCTCAATATGGAGCGTTTGGAAGCGTTCGAAGAAGAAGCAAGACTTAAAGCAGAGAAGCAATAACCTTTGCTCAAACTTGTTTCTCTAAAAAACTTTTTATCTATATAAAGGAAAAGTATGACAAAAACTCTATTTATGGAAAAGTATCCAGTTTTTTCATTAGAAATTGGAAAAAATGAAACATCTTTCACGAGTGTAACAGAGATAATCGAGTATCTTAAAGCGAAGATAGCAGCCCATCCTATCGCCATATTTATTGCAGTTTTTGATCATTATGAACATACAAATTCAATAGCAGATGGTGTGATTAATCCTGAGATCAAAGATGCAAAAAACCTAATTTTTTGTTTTGGAAAACAACTTTCAAGTCCTAAAATGCTTGCAGTTCGTCCAAGAAGCATAGGTGTTTGTGAGCTTGAAAACTCATTTTCTATAGATACTCTTCAAGTTCCAAATGAAGAACTTCACGTACTAACGGAGTCTTGGATCAAGTCAATTGCAAACCTTTAAAAGGTTTGTTTAAAGTAGATGCCCCATCTCATCGCGCTTGACATGTAAGTAATCTTCATTGTACTTATTTGGTTCGATGATGATTGGTAAGCGTTCTACAATCTCGATATTTTCAATCGAGTTGATCTTCGCAGGATTATTGGTTAGAAGCTTGATCTTTTTGATTCCAAAATGGTTGAGTATAAACGTAACCATCTCATAAGTTCTTTCATCTGCAGCGAAACCCAACTGGTGGTTTGCTTCGACGGTATTAAACCCTTTATCTTGAAGCGCATAAGCGTTGATCTTATTTAAAAGTCCGATATTTCGTCCCTCTTGGCGTAAATAAATAACCATTCCATTAAACTCTTCTGCCATCTTCAGGGCTACTTCAAGCTGGTCTCTACAGTCACACTTCAAACTTCCGATAGCATCGCCTGTCAAACACTCTGAATGCACTCGCACAATAGGTGTTTCATCCAAATTTTCTTTGTAGATAGCAAGATGTTCTTTATGACCCTCTTTGAACGCTTTTACTTTAAAATTTCCAAAGCGTGAAGGAAGATTTGCAACTTCTGATATAGTTATTTTCATTTGTTTAAACTTTAAATAGATAGAATAAGGTAATATTTTTCAAAATTATATCAAATAATGATAAAGGCATAATTATGTTTCAACGTTTTCGTAGAACTAGACTTAATCCTCATCTTCGCGCTCTTGTGAGAGAAACTACAGTGAGTGTAAATGATTTCATTTATCCTCTTTTTGCACGTTCAGGGCAGGGGATAAAAACAGAAGTTGCTTCGATGCCGGGTGTTTTTCAGATGAGTATCGATGAGATAGTAAAAGAGTGTGCGGAGTTAAAATCTCTTGGAATCTATTCTATCATTCTTTTTGGAATTCCCGATGTTAAAGATTCTATCGGCTCTGATGCCCTGAGTGAAAACGGCATTATCGCTCAAGCGGTTCGTGCCGTAAAAAAAGCGCATCCTGAGATGTTTGTCGTTACTGACCTTTGTTTTTGTGAATACACAGATCATGGACATTGTGGCATCATCGATCATGTTCATGAAACTGTAGATAATGACGCCACTTTAGAGATCTCAGCATCCCAAGTGCTAGTTCATGCAAGAGCAGGAGCAGATATGATAGCACCATCGGGCATGATGGATGGCATTATCGAAACACTTCGAACTACGCTTGATGCAAATGGTTTTGAAAATCTTCCTATTATGAGCTACTCTACAAAATTTGCGAGCGGATATTATGGTCCATTTCGTGATGTGGCGGAGTCTACTCCATCTTTTGGAGATCGTGCAAGTTATCAAATGGACCCGGCAAACAGACGTGAAGCGATCGCTGAGAGCATCGCCGATGAACAACAGGGTGCAGATATCTTGATGGTTAAGCCGGCTCTTGCTTACTTAGACATCATCCGGGATGTGAAAGAAAACATCTCGCTTCCTTTGGCTATCTATAACGTCAGCGGTGAATATGCGATGCTGAAATTTGCCGGTATGAACAACCTTATAGACTACGAGCGTGTTGTGATGGAGACGATGATCGCTTTTAAACGTGCTGGAGCAGATATAATTATCTCTTATCACGCTAAAGAGGTTGCCCAAATGCTTAAAAAAAGATAATCTTATCTTTCTTAAAGTAAGTTGTGAATAGAATACATTGATTGATAATTAAAGGAAATATTTAGATGAGACATTTTTTAACACTTAAAGATTTTACAAAAGAGGAAATTTTAGAAATTATAGACCTTGGGCTTGCGATAAAAAAAGATTTAAAAAACGGAATTCATAAAGATTATATGCCGAAGAAAACTTTGGCAATGATCTTTGAAAAAAGTTCAACTAGAACACGTGTAAGTTTTGAGACAGGTATTTATCAGCTTGGCGGACATGGACTCTTTTTATCAAATCGTGATATCCATCTTGGACGCGGCGAGCCTGTAAAAGATACGGCACGTGTCATTTCAAGTATGTGTGACATGGTTATGATCCGCACTTTTGAGCACTCAAAACTCGAAGAGTTTGCTTCTTACTCAAAAGTTCCCGTTATTAATGGTCTTACTGATTCTTATCATCCGGTTCAGCTTTTAGCTGATTATATGACAATGATAGAGTATGGTGTGGCTGAGGGTGCAAAAGTTGCGTATATAGGCGATGGAAACAATATGACTCACTCATGGATGATGCTAGCAGCAAAACTTGGATTTGAACTGCGCATCGCAACACCTGTGGGATATGAAGTGGATTCTAAAATCCTAGAAGAAACTTATGCACTTGCAAAAATCAGCGGAGGAAAAATCTTCGTTTCTAATGATCCGCAAGAGGCAATCCGTGGAGCGACGGTAGTGACAACAGATACTTGGGCATCAATGGGACAAGAAGATGAAAAAGAGGAAAGAGTGAAAGTGTTTGCAGGGTATATGGTAGATGATCTGATGATGTGTCTAGCTGCAAAAAATGCGCAGTTTTTACATTGTTTGCCTGCGTATCGCGGTCAAGAAGTGAGTGATTCAGTTTTAGAAGGGCATGCAAACATCGTTTTTGATGAAGCTGAAAACCGTTTACATGCACAAAAAGGGCTGATGGTTTGGCTTGATCGTCAAAGATAAAATCTAAAAACAAAGGGGTTTGTATGAAAGTTCTGATATTTGTAGTGTTGTTGATTTCATCTATTTATTCGGCTGAGGTTGTTCCCATCGGAGAAAACTACAAAGATTCTTCAAAGTGTCAGGCTTGTCATAACCACCTCGTAAAAGATTGGCAACACTCTTGGCATGAACGTTCATATGAAAAAAATGATGAGTATTTTGGTGCATCGGTCGAGTATGTCAGTAAAAAATCCCATAAAAGTTTAAATGCTGTCAAAGTTGAGTGTGCCACTTGCCATAATCCACGTATTTCAGTTACAAGTACAAGCAAAGCTTATGAGATCGATGCTGTTTTAGGACTAGATAAAAATTCAAAGGTGAATAAAGCTGTCAATGATATAAGTATCAGCGAGGGAATCAATTGTGTCGTATGTCACAATATAGATCAAATCCATAATAATCTTGATGCTTCTAAAAGAGGAATGGACAGAGTCTCATGGCTGAAATCAGGAGTAATGAGTGGACCATTTAGTGATGCCACTTCACCATACCATAAAACACAGCAGAGAGATTTTATGGATAAAGATCCAAATCAACTCTGTTTTGTGTGTCATGCTAATGATCATACGATAAAAGGTGACACCTTTATTAATATGCAGGCTGAATACAAAAATGATGATCAAAAATGTGTGACTTGCCATATGGGCGAGAAAAAAGAGCTCTATGCTGCAACACTTAGAATAGATCATGGAAAGCCGAAAAAACGTGCTATCAGAGATCATGGATTTATAGGAGCTCACACTGCTTCGATGTGGAAAAATGCCTTACATATAAGTGCAAAAAGAGATGGAAATGATTTACTCATAATCCTTAAAAATGATCTTCCGCATAATCTTCCAAGTGGATTTGGTTCACGCGAGATTTTGATAGATGTAGCTTACACAAGAGCCAATAAGGTTGTTTCACAAAACTCCACCTCATTAACTAGACACTATCAAAACAAATACAAAAGGGCTACAATAGCACACACAGCTGAAACATCTTCAGCTGATGAGTCAGTGCCGGCTAAGGGTGAAAAAACAGTGAGAGTCAAACTTGACAAGAATGCAAATGGTGCAGTTGTATCTGTATCTTACAGACTAGTAAATGATGAAGTAAGAGATCTGCTTCAACTAAAAGAACCAATCTGGTCGCAAAAAATGGCGATTGCAAAAGTATCCGTAGCATTTTAAACCTGATACAAAGGGAATTGATTCTCTCATTATTGGGAGTTCCCATTGGGAACTTTAGTGAAAAAGATTTTTTAGTAAGCTATACCTACAGCTGAACGTACTTTTTCTATAACTTCGGCTGCTGCATTTCTTGCTTTTTGTGCGCCGGATTGAAGAATATCGCGTACTTCATCTTGGTGAGTTGCATAGTATTCGCGTTTTTGTCTGTAAGGTGCATAATACTCCCAGATCACTTCGGAGAGATAAAGTTTGAAGTGTCCATGACCTTCTCCCCCTTTTATATAACGTTCTTGAAGAGCAATACGCTCTTTTTCCTCTAAAAAAAGTTTTGCGATGTTATAAACATTACACTCTTCAAACTCCTTTGGTTCTTCGATGGCAACATTTTCAGTCACTATCTTTTTAATCACTTTTTGTTGTTGTTTCTCTTCACCAAAAATATTAACGGTATTACCATAACTTTTTGACATCTTTTGCCCATCTATTCCAGGAACTGTCGCGACGTTTTCATCAACTCTATACGTTGGGAGTTTTAAAATATCGCCATAAGTATTGTTAAATTTGATAGCGATATCACGTGCGATCTCCACATGTTGGATCTGATCTTTTCCTACAGGAATGATCTCTGGAGAAAAAAGTAAAATATCTGCAGCCATCAAAACAGGATAAGAAAAAAGTGAGTGAGTTGTTGCAAAACCACGAGCAGTTTTATCTTTATAACTGTGAGCACGCTCCAAAAGTCCTGTCGGGGTAAAAGAGGAGAGTACCCAGTAAAGCTCAAGTACCTCTTTCACATCGGACTGCACCCAAAATGTAGATTTATTTGGGTCCATACCCAGAGCTAGAAAGTCGGTTGCTGCTTGCATTGTGAGTTGTTTTAGTTTTTCTCCATCGTTGACGCTTGTCATCGCATGATAGTTTGCGATAAAAGCAAAGATCTCATTTGTATCTTGTTCGTCGATCATAGGCTTGATAGAGCCAAAGTAATTCCCTATATGAAGATCGCCTGATGGCTGGATTCCGGTTAAAAGTCTCATAAAGTTTCCATTTTTCAATTATTTTTCTGAAATTATATCCAATTCAGTTTGGCTATGCTATCCTCTAGTCCAATAAAGGCACTTGATGCTTCAAAAGGATATATTATGAGTGTACAAATTAGAGCAAAAGATATAACATTGACAGATGCAGCAAAAGCACATATCAATGCGGCGATAGATACTTTTCGCAAATATGGTTTGGATACAACGAGTTACAATGTAAATATCACAAAAGAAAAACAAGGTGTGAATGTAGAGTTTGATATCCATATCGCTCATGCACAGCCAGTTGTTATTTCTCAAAGCGATAGCGACCTTGACGTTGCGATCGATGTTGCGATTGAAAGAACAACAAAAGCGCTTCGTCGTCTTCATGATAAAATGATTTCTCATAAAGCAACCTCTTTAAAAGATGTAGAGGTTATGGAAGTTTAATGTAGTTATACTATAATGCCGCCAGAACTTTTTAGGCGGTAGTTTATGAAAAAATTTCTTTTTCTTTTCCTCTCTCTTTTTGTTATAAATCTTTTTGCAGAAGATAATTATGAAGTTGGTATCGCTTATGGCCATCCCGATTCTAATGATTTTGGTGAAATTTTGAGCTCACAGACAGCTCCTTATTCGACAAATACAAAAGTAGTGATGATAGACGTCGGTTATAAGATAATCGATGATGCGTTTGATCTTCCTTTAGATTTTTATATCAAAGGCGGTCTTGCAAAGTTTTTTGAGAATGGTTATGACGATGATGTTTACGAAAATACATTATATGTAAAAGCATATTACGCTCTTAATATCTTGCAAAATACACTTCGTTTAGGATTTGCAGAAGGTGCATCTTACACTTATGGCACGCTTTATGTGGAAAAACTTGATGCTATAAAAAATCATGGAAAAAATTCTCATTATCTGAATTATTTGGAACTTAGTCTTGACTGTGATCTAGGAAAGCTTGTAAAGTATGATCCATTAAAAGATCTCTATATTGGTGTCGAGATAAAACACCGTTCAGGTATCTTTGGTCTTATAAACAATGTAAAACATGGCGGTTCAAACTACGAAGCTGTGTATATAGAGAAAAATTTTTAAACTAAAGGAAAGCACTTATGTATAATTGGGTTGTTTGGTTTCATGTTGCGTCATTTGTGTCTTGGTTTGCGGCTATTTTTTATCTGCCACGTCTTTTTGTGTATCACAAAGAGAATGAAGAAAATAGCGGTTTTTTAGAAGTTGTAAAAGTGATGGAATATAAACTTTATAAATATATTGGGATTCCTGCCATGTGGGCGACTATTTTAAGTGGTGCTACGATTATTTATTTGTCTATGACAGAGTATGAGATCAATCTTTTTCATACAGGTGGATGGTTACATGCAAAACTTTTTTTTGTTGCACTTTTAGTAGCTTACTTTATCTCTTTGGGTTCTATTCGTAAAAAGCTTGAAGCTGGTACATGTAATAAAAATGGAAAGTTTTTTAGATTTTATAATGAAGTTCCGACGATTCTTTTACTTCTAATCGTAGCCATGGTTGTTATTAAACCATTTTAATTTTATCCTTATACCCAAGAGGTCGCACTTTCATGTAAAGCTTTACATCCAAAGGGCACTTCGCATGGAAGCGTTTCTCTCAAGGCTTTATAAAAAGCCTTATTTTCCCCCGCCGCGTTTTTTCGCTTTAAAGAGTACCGGTACTCCGCTAAAGTTAAATGCTTCACGAAGTTTGTTTGTGAGATATCTTCTATATGTAAAGTGAAGCCCTCTTGGTTTGTTCATGATAAGTGCGATTCTTGGCGGTCTTGTTTCATACTGCGTTGCATAATAAATACGGATTATTTGTCCATGCATACTTGGAAGCTGGTGACGGCGCATAGCTTTGCCTAAAACCTCGTTTAGCTGAGATGTCGTAATTCGTTGAGAGTAGTTTTCATTTATTTCCAAAATCATATCAAGCAGTTTATTGACACGAAGATGGCTTTTTGCCGAGATCGTTATAATAGGCGCATAGTGAAGGAATTTAAATCTATCACGAACTTCTTGTATCACTTTGTCATAATCTTCACGATTAGCAACATCCCATTTGTTTAAAACGATGATACATCCAAGACGGTTTTTATCTACAAGTCCTGCAATTTTTTCATCAAGATCTATGAAAGGTTGTGAAGCATCAAGTACGACCAGTGCCATATTTGCGCTTTCTAGCATCTCTTCAGTTCTCATGAGAGCAAATTTCTCAATTCCGAGTATTTTTCCACGACGGCGGATTCCTGCCGTATCGACAAAAGTCAATGTTTTACCCTGATAATCCACACTCTCATCGATAGGATCGATTGTAGTTCCAGCAACACTGCTTACAACTGAACGGTCTTCTTTTAAAAGAGCATTTAAAAGTGAGCTTTTTCCGACATTCACACGCCCGATGATTGCGATTTTGATGTGGTTTAAGTCTTCAGGGTTAAATTCTTTGATCATGTCATTCATGCCAAATATAGAGTCATCTTCCACATCTTCTTCATCAAAATCTACAAAGCCATCTTCATCATCTTCATCTTCAGGGACATAGTCATAAACAGTCGGCTCAAAATCTTCATCTTCCTCTTGTTCCTCCTCTGTTTCAATTATTTTGTCTTCATCTGGAATCAAGTTATAAAGCCAGTCAATGAGAGGATTGATACTACGGTTATGTGCGACAGAGATACCAAAGATATCATCAGTTCCAAACTCATAATAATCCCAAAGTTTTTCTTTCATGCTGTCGTTGTCTATTTTATTTACAACTAGTGAAACATCTTTGCCTAAAGATTGAAGTTGGTAAAAAAGTTTTTTATCATTTTGATCGGGAAGAGTTTTTCCATCGACCATATATAAAATGATGTCGGCCTTGTGCGCAGCTTCTAATGATTTTTCTTTGATTTTATCAAAAAGTTCGCACCCTTTGTCCAATCCGCCTGTATCAAGAAGTTCTACTTGTTTGTCTAAAATAAGTGCAATGCGGCGTTTGACATCACGAGTTGTTCCCGCTTCTTCAGATGTGATGGCATCGCGTTTTTTAAGCAAACGGTTAAATAGTGAGCTTTTTCCTACATTCGGCTGACCGATAATGGCAATTTTTTTCATAGTATCTCTTTGTGTGTGATTCAAAACATTTTTATAAACTGTAAGAATGAAACGATTTGTAAAAATGTTTTTTTCGAAGTTAAATATTTTGTGTAATTATAGCGAAAAAGAGCGCTCAACTCTCAAAGGGGAAAAAAGAGAGGAAGAGTAGTATCAAAACTACTCCTATTATTTAGTTGGAAACTCTTTATCAAGTCCATCTAAAGCTTGTTTGGATTGAAATTGTTGCCAAAGTGCATCTTGATTGTTATGAGCACTGTTTACGATCTCTTTTTTTGCCTCTTCATTCACTACATCATTTGAAACTCCGACAAGAACAAAAACAGTCGTCGGTGTTTGCCAAAATTCTAACTGTTTTGAACCATTTAAGGTTACATGTGCGAGTTGTTTTGAAACTTGAGTCGCAACACTGTCAACAACCTCTTTGCTTGAAACACCTGTTCCCCGTACAAAGTGCTCAACTTTTGCTTTTACTTCAGTTTGAATCTGAAATGCCAAATCATTACGAGCTTCTGCTATCGCATTGTTTCTTGTAAAGTTGGCACCCGCTTTACTCACAGGCGCACTTCCTAGACCAACGATGGATCCAGCATCATAACCTTGAGGGTTGCATGTCCATTTTGGAGCAAGTATACCATCTTGCATGCAGCGAAAATCGCCAGCGTCCTGAACTGCATGGGGAGTTTTACTACAACCAACTACTATCACAGCTGCAACCGCCGCCATTACTAGCATTTTAATATTTTTTATCATAAATAACGCTCCTGTTATTGAGTATTAGAAATTATACTCATCTTTTATTAATCAAAGTTATTGATGTTTCATCCACTCTTTAAATGGCTGAAGCGAATCGATGTAGTCTGCCACATCTTCAATTTCATTTTTGGGCAGCGGCAAAGTTGGCATCGCATTAGCGGTGTATCCAAACTCTTTGTACATCTCACTAGGATTTGTCACATAAGCAATAATTTTAGCTTTTTTTCGAGAGTAAGAAACAAGATTAAAATCTCTTCCATATCCGCCAGTCATATGAATACTGTGACATTGTGAACAGTTGTTCTTATAAACGACTTCGCCCCTTAAGCTGTCAGCCCAAAGAGAAGAGGCATATAAAAGAATACCATTCAGAAGAAGCTTTTTCATAAATAATCCTTTTAATTATTATTATATTTTAAAATAATACTTAAATAGGATAAACTTTGTCTTAATTAGAAAGTCACATAAAAGTAGCGGCAAGAATCTTTAAGGCTCTTTGTTTCGCTTTTTACAAGTTTGGAGATATTCATCTACTGTATAATATTTTGTACTTCATAAAGGCTTTTATGATACCAATGCATTTGGATCAGTGTTAACGCTACTTGCTTGCAGGGCTTGAAGCTGTGTTGTAAGTGTTTGTATCTGATTAATTAGGGAGAGATAGCTATTAAGATTTGTTGGGGTACTTTTTGCCAAAGTTCCACTAAGTTGATTGATCTGAGTTGTTATGCTATCTACCGTAGGTATAGCTGTTGTTGTATCATTTGCTATAGTTGCTTGTGCTTGGTCTAGTGTAGTTGTTGTGTCTGTAGTCTGTGAAGAATCACTTGTTTGTGTATCTAGTGCATTTGTTTGTATAATTGCTTGTGAAAGTGCATCTCCTAGTGGACTGCTGAGTTGTTTTGTTTGTTGTACTAAAGAGCTGGCTTGATTAAGATCTAGTCCAAAAAGCCAAGCGTTGTGCTGTATTTTATCTGGAGTTGATCCGGCGTTTCTTAGTATGGTGCCCGTATTATCCACAAGATCTATCCCTGTATGATTTATAGTGCCATCTGAATTTAATGTTTGTTGTAGAGCAAAGTCTCCGCTTTGTGCGATTAATCCATTGCTTTGAGTATTGATATTAGTTGTTGGATCACTATTTGGTGTATTATTATCATACATTTGTGCTGTAGCATTTCTTGCCGTTGTAATAGGATCACTACTAGACATAATTGCATTCCAGTTACGAGTATCTGTATTTGATCCGACTACTCCATAAAGTAGTTCACTCGCATCACTTTCACTAACTCCCGTTGCATCCATAAACTGTTTCATATTTGGACGATGGGCCGAAGAATCTGTACTTGTAGTTAAAAGCGATGAGAGAGTTGGAGCGGTAGAGCTTGCTGCCGCCAACGCATCAGCAAAGCTAGTGCCATCTGTTGTAGTGGATGGTGTACTAGAAGCAGTCGTATCGATGCTAGCTGTTATTGGTATATTGCTTGAGTTATTTATTGTAGTTGACATTGAAATACTCCCAATTTATCTTTCTTATTTCAAGCAATATTTATACCATGAATACTCATTAAATTTAAGTGGCTATGTTTCTAGATTGATGATTTAATTATTATTGCACAATGTCGACATCATTATTGATTCCTCTAAATGATGCCTGATCTCTTAGTGACTTATCCACATTCTTTGCAGATTTGCAGATGTTTTAAGAAGGATATCTGTTATCTTGTCTGGTTCATTTTTTAAGAGGTATTCTCTCCTTGTTAATTCTAAATCAACTATGATCTCTCGAGATTTAATATCTCTGATTTTACTTTGTACCCAACCTACAGCAACAGTGCGTACACCTTTGCTTAGGGGAGCTACACGATGTAAGGCACTTGTGGGATAGATCACCATATCTCCGGCGCTAAGTTTAAAAAGCATCTCTCCATATCCTGTTTCTAATGCCAACTCTCCACCTTCATAGCATTTTGGATCTTCTAAAAATAGAGTATAAGAGATATCTGTTCTTACCCCATTGATCTCAGCGCCATCACTATGATAGCCGTAGGTTTGACCCACTGTATATCGGCTTATGATGGGTGATGTTATTTTATAAGGCATTGTATAGAGTAAAAAAGAGGGATTTTTTAAAAGAGTATCAGAAACAATCTTTATAAGATCAGGATGAGCCTTGGAGTCTAGTTGATAATTATGTTTGACTTTTTTTGCCATACCGCTTGCTGTGAGTTTTCCATTATCGAACTTTGCGGTAGAGAGTTCTGCATGCATATGTTTGAGCGTTTTTCCATCAAGAACATTCTTAACTATTTTAATCATTACTTACTTCTTTTTTGCATGCGTTCATCTCTTATACTTAAAGCTTTTTGCAAAACGGCTCCAAGATGGTTAGTTTTATTCTCAAGAGAATGTTTTTTAGATGCTTCTGCCGCTCTTTGCACTTGTTGCTCATAATATGTTTTATCTTCCCATAGTTTTTTTAAGCTTTGCCACCATGGTTCAAGTTCAGATTTGCTAGGCACATGCCAGTAATTTGTTGTACATTCTTTGGGAATATCAAGTAGGATACCTGCACCGGCCAACGTTTCAGGGATGCCGCCTCTGTTGGTCGCGATCACTGGAATTGCATTGCTTGTAGCTTCGATGAGTACACGACCTGCTGCTTCAAACCAAAAAGAGGGCATTATGAGTATCTTCGTTAGTTCATATACTTTTCTCATATCATTTTGACGTGGAAGAGTTGTGACATTAACCAACAAGCTTTCGGGCAGGTTCATCCTTTGCAAAGCAGGAAGCAGTTGAGCTCTACTTTCTACGACAAGAAATTTCATCTCAGGCAATTCTTTTGCCGCACACTCTACAAGCTTTAGAAAGAGTGTTACACCCTTTTCTGCTTGAGGATTCACGAAGGTGACATATTTTGGTTCTTTTGATTTTACCATCATAGGGGAGGGATCTACAAATAATCCAACGTTTATCGAATTGACTTTTAACTTTTGACGGTAAAACTCAGCTGTTCCACCAGAGTTGGTAATAATCAAGTCTACGTTTTCAAATGTACTCCGTTTACCATAACTTCCGTTTGCCAGATAAAAGACAACTGCAATTCCCATACGTTGAACAGTTTGCATTATAGCTTTATCTAGTAAAAGACCTCCAAAGGTGATGATGAGATCAGGTTTTGCTTGTCTAAGCCAATCTTGTGCATTATCTAAAAAAAGACTTTCCTCAAGCGCAGTTACTGTCATTCTACGCTGGCTTTGCATATAAATCATATGCATATTAATACCTTGATAGATTCCGTTCCACAGTGGAAGAGCACCGATTTTTGTCTTACTAAGTTTTAGTCCTTGATCAGATAAATATTTTGAGATTTCATTGCCATGCACAGAGTCAAAGCAGGTTCCAGTCAAGGCATAAGAATGCACTCCATGTTTTACGAGTGAGCTAAGCATAGTCAAGATAGATTGTGACGCACCGCTTGCTGGATCAATAATGGCAGTTGGTGAAAGAAATCCTACGCGTAGAGGGCGTTTAGTAGCTAGTGGTTCGTTGATTGTCATTTAGTATTATCCAATATCTTATATACAATGTATCGGGATCTGTACATATTTATATAAGAATTCAAATACAGATCACGCTAGATTGAGGGCACAAAAAAAAAGGCCAACCCGAAGGCTGGCCTAGAACTAAGTTGTTTCTTTAGAAGAAGAACTTAATTACGCTAAAGCAGCAGTGAAGTTAGCCGCAGTCAACGTTGACACACCATTAAGTTGGATAGTCATATCGTTTGAATCTATATTACCGTTCGCATTGCTATCAACATAAAGCATATGTTCACTTGATACATACACAGCTTGTAGAGCAGTAGTAGCATTAGTAGTCGAAGCTAAATCATATGTCTGGAATGCCGCATTTGCTTGACCTTCAGTACTTACATTACCTAAGAAAGCAAACGTAGCAGTACTAGTACCTGTAGCAGCAGTTATAGCACTTTGTAATTCTGCTAGAACACCGTTAAGATTAATAACATCTCCACCTGTTCCACCAATAAAGTTGTTGATTACGTCTGTATTAACACCAGATGAATCCGCGCTAGTTGAGTAGTAGATAGTATCATGTGCACCTGTTGAACGAGTTGCTGCAAGGTTGATTGTATCAGCACCTAAGAAACCTTCGATGTTGTTTGATCCTGTACCAACTGTGATAGTGTCAACTGCATCAGAACCAGCAATCGAGTTGTTACCGTTACCCACAGCAATTGTACTTGCATCGTAAACATCTATTTGGTTGTTACCATCGCCTAGAGTTACAGAGTCAGTAGCATTTATCACACCACTATCTAGGTAAATATAATTATCTCCATTGCCACCAGTAACATGATTCGCAGCTGTTCCATATAAATATACTTCACTGTTGTTATCGCCTAGAGTTACTGTATTTGTACTACCTTGACTAGAAACATAGTTGTCAAACGAGTAGTCAATGCCAACATTAGTTACTACATCAGAAAAAGTATTCGAAACAGCAAGACCATTCTCGTAAACTCCACCCATTACCGTACTATTTGATAAATCAAGAGTTAAGCTACCAGTGTTATTATTAAGATCAATATAGTTTTCACCATCAGCACCTGTTACAGTGAAGTTATTAGTAGTAGCATTAGTTAAGCTTAAGTCAAAATAGCTGTGGCTAGTCATAACGTTGTTAACATCATAAGTGTTTGCCATAGCAGACGCATCGATTGTAAGCGCATCACCAGCATTAACTGCACCAGTGTTCTCTATATACTCAGAAGCAGATGTACTTTGTTCCATTACAACATGCTCAAATCCACCAACAAGAGCAGATAAATCAGCCCAGCTACTATCAGTCGAAATATGTAAAGTATCGTTACTACCATTTCCACCTTGTAAAGAGTCAAGACTAGTCAATTGATAATCCAAAGCAAGTACATCTAATTGAGACGGTCCAGTGAAGCTATGATCTGTAGCTGCAACATTAATTGTATCATTACCATTGCCTAAAACAACAGTTAAAGGAGCCGAAAACTCGTTTCCTATATTGATAGTATCACCATGATTACTCATAAACACTTCTTCTAGACCAGAATCAGAAGCGATGCGGTTTAAAGTTAAAGTATTTGCACTATTAGTGTTTCTAAGATCAAATTCTTGAATATCTGTCCACTGATAGAAGAAATTGTCATCTACCGTACTTAATGTACCAGCACCTACTGCAACTGTTGTCCAGTTTCCATTGCCAAGGCCGTCTGCTAGATCATGAACAGCACCTGTAACTATGTCACCCGCAGTTAATTCTGATGCATCAGCAAAAGTAATTGTATTTATACCAGCTCCAACGCTTACATTTGAAACATTAGCATTATTTACCAAAACAGTGTCAGCACCAGAACCAGTTACGATTACAGAATTTGCACTTGCTGAATGAATAGTATTTCCACCATTACCAACTGTAATTGTATCTCTGTTGATTCCAGTAGAATTTCCAACGATAATATTGTTGACTCCATCACCAGCTGTTACAGTAACATCACCATGACCAGCAACAGTATCTAGTGCTCCGCTATCTGCATGTAGGGAGTTGTTACCTTCACCTAAACTAACAGTGATTTGACCACTACCTAAAGTGATATTATCATTACCACTACCTGCATTAACCGTGATACCATTAGTGTGATGTACACCACTTAAATTTAGATATAAATCACTAGTCATTGTATCAGCATTTACTGCAGTAAGTGCAGTTAAGTTTGAAGGATCACCATAAACCTCTACATACTCATCACCTGTGATATTTAATGTCACTAGATCTACTGATGATAAATAATCCAATGCAAGCGTAGAGTCATTTGCGATCTCAGTACTTGTATTTGTATTAATCGTTAGTGTCTGAATATTAGACGTATTTAAATTTTCAATCCAATCAGTTGAACCACTATATGCTGCATTGTGATTAATAGTAGCTGCAGTATCAGTTGTAACTGCACTGTCAACACTTAGATCAAACGCATATCCATCAGTTCCACCATTGATATCAACAACAACATCATTGTTAACATTTGTTAAAGCTAAATCATCATCAATTTGACCATTTAAAACATAAGTCATGATACCAGTTGCGTTTGCACCAGTTGCCACACCATCAAATGAACCACTTACATCGTTAGTGATTTCAAGCGTTTGGAAATTAGAAACATTTGCGAAATCAGCAGTACCAGATATATTGTCAAAACTATTAGATACTAAAGTATTTGCACCTGCACCACCATCGATAGTATAACCAGCTGCCGAGTGATCACTAAATTCAAGAGAATCAATCATTACGATATCATCACCCGCACCAACACTTACATTTAATTGATCAGCAACTGTTCCATTTTCATAATCATTAGTGTTGTAACCATAAAAACTTGTCAAATCGATTGTATCTGCACCAGCACCAGTTGTGATATGAATATCAGATCCGCCGCTATCAGCATGATTAAGAGTCACATTGTTTCCGCCATCACCAAGAGTGATATTAAGTGCTGCATTGTAATATAAATCATCAATAGTTACATCATTTGCACCGTTACCAGCAGTTACTGTTGCATCTAGAACTGTACCAGTAGAAAGGGAATTAACACCTTCACCAAGAGCGACTACTAAAGCACCATTTTCAACACTACCAACAGTAACATCATCATTACCTGTACCAGTAGTAATCGTAGCATCAACAGGGAGGACTAAAGAAAAAGGCATCATTCCAGCACCCATTACGTCACCAGCACTAATAGTGTTATCACCATTACCAGCATCAATTGTCAAGGTGTTTGTTTTTCCAACATTGATTACATCATCTCCACCTAATGTAGTGATGTTAACATCGTTAGCATAACTCCATGGTGTATCAGTTGCAACATTTACAGTATTAGCACCAGCTCCAGCATTTACTGTAACGCTAGTTTGAGCATATTCAAGACTACGAACATTAATAGTATCATCACCACCAAGTGTTGTTACTGCAATATTTGCAACTGCACCATGCTCCGTTACAGTAATATCATTGTTTCCAGCACCTGCATCGATTGTAGCTGTTCCAGAACCAATAACAGTTAAATCAAGAGTATCATTACCGCCAACTGTAGTTACAACTGCATCAGTGTCAGTATCCAATGTTGCACTAGCTGTAAGGTCACCAGCAAAGCCGCTTGCATCTATACTATGAATAGCTGAATCTTCTCCGCCGCCCACTACATCCAAGCTGAGTGATGTTGCAGTACCGTCAATAATAACATTAGCAATGCTATCACCTGATAAAGATCCATCACTCATCATGTCAGATGCACGATTATTTGCAGTTAGATTAACAGTTTCAACACCATTAACACTGACACCACCTTGAAAACGATCAACAGTGATGTTTTGAACATCTGCAGTTCCTGTTACAACATCAGTTGCATAATTAACCGCTACAGCAATAGCACCAGCACCGCTTCCTGTTAAATCAAGATCTACAATGTTTTGAACTTGGTTAAGAGTGATATCACCTGTACTTGTTGTAGAGATTACTTTTTCAAGACCTGTAACGTTTACAAGACCAAGTGTAACACCTGTAGCAGCATATGAACGTACATCCATATTTTCAACATTTGTCATTGTGAAACCAGTTACTGACGGAGCAACACCAGATGCAGTAACACGTAATGTATCTACACCCGCTCCACCATCTATAACATCAGACGCATTTAATGTGTTTGCTTCAGTAGGCTGCATTGAATCTGTAGTTTGACCTAAGATTAAGTCGTTGCTGTCTGTTCCAAGAATATTATCAGTTGCACTTGTAGTCAGTGTCAAAGTTTGACCTGTAGCTGAAGTGTCTCCACCATTTGCAAGGATATTATCAATATGAGCTTCTGCAAGTACTACAGATGACTGAAGTCCTGTAACATTTGCTAAAGATAGATCAGTCCCTTGAAGTCCTAATGATGCATAGTAAAGTCCTACTGTTGCTTTATTTGCAATAAGAACAGCATCTGCACCAAGTGCACCGTTTTTCATTGCTTGAATCATTACAGGACGTGTTAAATGACCATTTGAAAGTTCTGCTTCCCAATATGCTAAACCATCAGCATCAGGTGCACGGTTAAATAGGTTTGTATATATAGATGTCACAAATTCCGCATCTGTATTTCCTGATGGATACAATGCTTGTGTTTCAGGTTGATCAAAAAAACTTTGTGCGATTTGATCAATTGTAAGACCAGAAAGGTTAACCCAGTAGTCAAGTCCGTCTGCGTCAGGGGCTCTGTTGAATGTTGCTACATAAAGTTCCGCAACTTGTTGATTCGTTACCATTTTTTTCTCCTTAATATTAAGTCCAACCTAGGTATCTAGTTGTGCTAGATGTTATTTTAAATTTGAATTTTAACACCAAAGCCACCATAAACTAGACGTTAAGCATGCATTCCTAGGTGAAACGTATCGCATTATAACATTATGAAACTTAAAAAAAAAAATAATAATTACTTTGACTAAGTGTTTATGAAGCGGGGTCTATATAGCAGAAGATACATTGAGTGTATTTCTCCTAAGTTCTGCGATTTGGTTGTATTGAATAAGAGTTTCACCCCTTTTAAAGGGTGAAAGGAGTGAGGTATAAAAAGAAGGGTTGTTGAATATTTTTAAGTGGTTGTATATCCATTTAAATTAACATTATCTACATATGTCCCAACAACTGTTGCTTGATCTTGAATATACTCGTTTGAATTGGAAAAGCTTACTATCATCCCTGTTCTATCTCCAGTATGAGTGATCTCATCTATCCAATAGTTATATCCTGCTTGATCAGCGTTTCTTCCTAAGATATTGTTATAAAGTTGATTGATAAAAGCTGTATCTGACTGAGCTCCAAATCGTGTTAGATATTCTTCACTTCCTGCGAATGCTCCTGATGCACCTTGTATAGTATTTCCATTTGTATTGATATCATTTAACCAATAAATCAATCCAGCATTATCTGGTGTTCTGCCTAAAAGTGCTGTATAAAGTCTAGTAACTTCTTGTTCTAAATTGATCAGTGGAAGTATATCTCCTTGCGAGATTGTAGTATCATTAAATCTCAAGTTTTCTACATTGTGAAGATTGTCGTTTAATGTTTGCGCATCATCTGTAACTGAAAATGCTCCCAATGCATCTAAAAAAGAGTAATGATTAAGATTTCCCTGATATGCAACAGTATCTGTGCCGCTTCCGCCATCTATAGTATTGCTCCCCGGACCTCCGAAAATATAATCGTTTCCATCACCGCCGTTTAGTACGTCATTTCCATCACCGCCATTGAGAGTGTCATCACCCGTACCGCCGTAGAGAGTGTCATCACCGCTTCTTCCGTCCATATAATCTGCAAGAGCAGTACCGATAAGGGTGTCATTGCTGTTCTCTAAACCTATACCAGCAAAACTCCCACCTTGAGAGGAAAGTTTCCAAACACCCGGTGCTGTTTCACTTGAGAAAAAATTATTTTCAAGATTTAGCATGGAAGCTTGATCTCCGGAATAAGGAAATTCCAGATAATGTATACCATCGCCTGCACTATAACCAGCTCTTGCGACCGTGCCGCCAAGACCATTGACTCCACCACTAGCATCTCCTGTTGTCCAGTTGATATCTTCATATATGAAAGACATATCAAAATTACCATTGCCAGTGTTAACTATTTGTAATTGAAAAGCATTTGTCTTGTCAATATGTTCATAGTAATAACCGACATCATCCCACGTTACAGTGATAGTTTGATTGGCTGGATTGAGGTCATACCAAACTAGATCAGAACCTTGAGAGTTTCCTGCTGGATTATAGTTTGAACTTCCAGTTTGTGCATCAATCTGTTCTTGTGCATTTTGCAGAAAAGTATAATAACTTTGAAATACACTCAGCTGTTCTTGCGTAGGGTTCGAAATACCTGTTAGTGTTTCAGCACTTGTCTGAAACGATGTATAAGAACTTAAAACATAGCTAGTAATATCGTAGTTTGATAATGCTGACGACGTAGTCGTTGTATTGTAAAACAGTGTGTCGTTATTTAAGTATGCTCTGTAGGCATTGAGACTGTAATCTACATTCACAGTTCCTGTGCTTGGAGCTACTACACCGGCTCTTGTATCTACATCTGCCCAAAAAG
This sequence comes from Sulfurimonadaceae bacterium, assembly GCA_028683835.1. GTDB lineage: Bacteria > Campylobacterota > Campylobacteria > Campylobacterales > Sulfurimonadaceae > Hydrocurvibacter. Next base: position 91,966 of record JAQUHB010000007.1, read on the forward strand.
GAGCAATGATAGGGCTGGTAGTATTTGCACCGATCACACCCGGTGTATATGAATATAAACCACCATCAAATGTCACATTTCCATTTGTATTTACATACATACTATTGTATACGTTTCCAAATAAATTTATACCATTTGGAAAAATTGAAGATATATCAATAGCATTTGAGTATCCATCGTCGTTTCTATATACACTATTCTCGCCAAAACCCTCAGCCCCACCCAAGCCATTAATTAATGTTGCCATAATAAAACCCCTTAATTTAATTTTTACATCTTAATTTTAACATCTTTAGTATGAAACTTTTATAAATCACAAAAGTGCTTTAATATTGTTAAATCGCATACTTCTTAAGTAATATTTGATTACAATTAGTTCATGCTTTTTAACTCTTATGAATTTATTTTTTTATTTCTCATTCCGGTTTTTATTATTTTTTCTATTTTGAAAAAAGGTCGAGCTTGGTTTTTAATTTTAGCTTCCGTCGTGTTTTATGGGCAGTGGAGTATAGAACATCTCGTTATACTTCTTCTCTCTATTTTTATCAATTTTGGAGCTGCAAAAATTTTAGTAGCTTCTCAACATAAAAAAGCTCTTTTAACACTTATTATCATCTTAAATCTCTTGCCTCTTATTTACTATAAATATAGTGAGTTTTTATCTTTGCAAGATCATTCTATTATCTTGCCTTTGGCAATCTCATTTTTTACGTTTCAGCAGATAGCATTTCAGATTGATTTATATAGAAATAAGATCATACTGCGAGGAGTACGAGAGTATCTCTTTTTTATCCTTTTTTTTCCTCAGTTGATCGCCGGTCCTATTGTTCATTATAATGAGCTTATACCGCAGATGCTTAAACATCAGTGGCTACGATTTAATGCCATATATTTTCAGATGGGAATTGTTCTCTTTAGTATAGGACTTTTTAAAAAAGTTGTTCTTGCTGATAATCTTTCAGTTATAGCCAATAACGCTTTTTCAAATAATTTATCTTCGAGTTATGATGCATGGATGGGTATTTTTGCTTATTCTTTTCAGATATATTTTGATTTTAGCGGCTATGCGGACATGGCCATAGGATTGGGGCTTTTGTTTGGGTTGAGACTTCCTATAAATTTTAATTCCCCTTATAAAAGTAAAAATATTATTGTTTTTTGGAGAAACTGGCACATAACTTTATCTAACTTTTTAAAAGATTATATCTATATCCCTCTTGGCGGCAATCGCACAGGTCAGTTTAGAAATGGGGTCAATATCGTGACGACCATGATTATAGGGGGCATTTGGCATGGTGCTGGGTGGAATTTTTTGCTTTGGGGATTTTTGCATGGAGTCTTTTTAGCTATAACGCATCTGTTTGAAAAGCTTATCAAGAAAATAGTTATACACTCTCTGGCTGTAACTTATCTCTCTACGATGATCACGTTTTTGCTTGTGACTCTTTTATGGGTTTTATTTCGGGCAAAAAATATAGATGCGGCGATGGAATACTATAGAACATTATTTATATGGAAGAAGTTTTCTTTTGGGATGGATATAAACCTTTTTCTCCTCGCTTGTTCTTTTGTTGTTGTCTTTTTTCTGCCAAATTCGACAAAGTTTGCAAACTATTTTGAAGAAAAGCCTGTGATAGGAGTTTTACATACGTTTATCGCAGCGGTTATGATTTTTATCTCTTTGAAGATGATGGCTTTAAAACCAGCCGCGACTTTTGTGTACTTTAACTTTTAAGGGTTTTATTTGAAATTTTTTATACTTTTTCTCTTCTTTATAGCTCTTAGCTTTCTTATCTGGATCGGTCTCATCCTTGGAGAAGTGGGCAATCCTACTAAAACATCACAATGGGTATATGATGCATATGAGAAAAAATATCAGATAGCTCAAAACATTTCAAAAAAGAAAATTGTTATAGTCGCGGGTTCCAATGCCCTTTTTGGAGTCAATAGCAAGATGATAGAGGATGCTTTTGGCATGCCTGTCGTGAACTATGGAGTCAATGCAGGAATAGAGCTTCCTCTAACCTTAGAACTTGCAAAGCGAGTGATAAATCCTGGAGATATTGTCATATCTCCTCTTGAGTATCCGATGTATTCTTCTACCGGATCTCCAGGAGTGCAGATGATAGATTATGTGCTTGCTCGTGAGCCTCAATTGTTTTGGAAACTTACCTTTTATGAAGAGTTATATATTGTTTGGCATGTTGATTTGAAGCGGATATGGGATGGATACTTCAATAAAAGCAATAGTAGGGTTACAAATGGACTTTACGGTGCGCATCATATAGATAATCATGGAGATCAGATACAAAGCTCAGAGAAGTATAGAACAGAATGGATGCTTAATGAACTCAAAAATAATTATGGGTTACATCCTGAAAAATATGGTGCAGAGTTTAGCGAAAAGGGAAGAGGATGGAAATATCTTGAGACGTTTGTCGTGTGGTGCGAAGAAAGAGATGTTGAAGTGATCTTTATGCCAAGCACACTTCTTAGGCAGGAAAGTTATTTTAAAAATACAAAAGAGCGATGGTTCTATGAAAACATAGCAGCAGAAGTAAGAAAAAGAGGGTGGACGTATATAGGAAATCCTTATGATTACATGTATGATACAAAATACTACTTTGATACCAACTTTCACCTTGTTGAAAAGGCGAGAAAGTTTAGAACACAAAAGATGATAGAAGATCTAAATAAAAGCGCTATGTTTAATATATCTTTTTCGATTTAATGGTATTGTAGAGATTTTTGCTTATCTTCTGCCAACTGTTTTGCTCTATCCATAATTGTTGGTTTGTATTGTCGAAATCTTTTTTAAGTGACGTCTCAACGGTATCTGCTATATGTTCTAAAGAGCAACTTGATGACTGAGTGACTACTTTTTTTACATCATCAAATATTTTAAGTGGTGTGGTAATAACTTCATTTAAGGACAAAAGCCCCATTCTGACGGCAGCACTTGAAGACTCTTGAGTGTTTTTATATGGAAAAATTATTTTATCTGCATTTGAGAGAAGAGTGACAATCTCTCTATCCGTAAGAAAATCATCTATAAAAGTTATATACTCTTTGATAAAAGAATTTTGGATTTTTGCGATTAGGTGATTTTTTAGTTCTTTTGAAATAGGCGCTGGATGGATTGAATTTAATAACAGTAGGTTTACTTTTTGCCCTCTTTTATGTAAAATTTCCGTAATGTCTATAAGTTCTAAAATACCTTTTTGTGGTAACAAAAATCCAAAAGTCGCTATTGTTGGAATTGGATTGTTTTTTGTTTTTTGAAGTATTAGAGAAGAGTCAACGCCATGTGTTGCTAAGTATGTGTTTTTATAGATGGTTTTGTTTTTGAGATAGTTCAAGTCGCTCAAAGTGTGCACAAATATAAAATCTACTTTATTTAAAGAATCTTTGATGAGGGAAAAAGAGTCTGTATAAGACTGAGTGATAACATCTTGCGTTGAGTGTAGAAATAGATATATTTTGATATTTTCAACTACACAAAATTCGATCAGCTGTTGAAGCAGAGAGAGTGGTAAAAAACTAAAGTTGTACTGGATGATGAGCTGTTTAATGCCTGCTATTAAAAGGCTGTTTTTAAGAGGTTCAATATCTTTTGTTTCTCTATTATTTGTCCAGCATCTTATTGTGTTTGGCAAATCTTCTTTTATAAGTTCATTTGAATAATCAGCAAATATCGTTACATCATCAACAAACTCGGATATTGTGAAGCTTGAATATTTTGCGATGCCACATTTTGTATTGTAAGTTGAAAAAAGCCCAATTTTTAGGATTGTGTCTAGTGTGTCATACTTGTTAATTGCCATCAAGATATTTTTTGTAATTTTTGATGATGAGTAGTTTTGTAGAATATACTCTTTTGCGGGTAGGGTTTTTTGTTTTAGTTCATTATTTGATGAGTTATATATATTTAAAATAGTCTCGTGGAGTGAGTTTTGCGTTGGAGTCGCCCAAACAGAAGTATGCTGTGATAGATGAGTTTTGGCAAATTCAAAATTAAAATCAAGAAGCCATGATGTTTTGTCTGTACAAAAATCTGTTTGTCCGCCATAACCTGTAGTAATCACTGGAAGTTCAAATAGCATAGCCTCTGCCATTGGCAATCCAAAACCCTCGCCCAAACTTGGAGCCACCAAAGAGTTGGAGTTTTGATAGAGATAGTTTATTTGACTTTGAGGTATATCTTTGTTTATGAGTAATATTTTTTTGCCATCTTTAGAGTAGAGAAAAATATCTTTTTCGTAGGTTTGCTCTAGTGTAAAATTTAGGTTGTCTATCTGTTTTAATATATCATTGTGTGGATTTGGAAAAGTTTTTACGATGAGTGTTATCTCTTTATTTAGCAGATCAAAGACATTTAAGAGTATATCTGCTCCTTTTCTTGGGAAACAAGAGGATATATGCAAAAGTCTAAAACCATTTGGCAAATCAAATGTAAAGGCCTTAGGGTTAATGTGCAAAATATCCTCCGCAATGATTCCCGTAGTCGCTATAGGTAGGGCAATTCCATTTGTTATTAAAAGATTTTCGACATAGTGAGACATTGTAAATATCAGTGTTAAATTTTTGTTAAATGACTCTACGAACTCTTGTGGAAATTTGGATTCTTCCCAACCATAGGGTCCGATTATCTTGTGATAGCCTCTCATGGTGTTTGTTCTTGGGGGATAGAGGTTTCTGATAGTTATATCTATTGAATCCTGCTTGTTGTTGTAGAGCATAAGTGTTTGTTCATCAAGAGTAGTTATGTTTGGCGGAAAATCGCCATACCCTTCTGTTGAGTAGAGTTTGACATTTGCGTCGTTTTGAAGTGCTTTTGCTATATTTTTGTTTACTTGAGCTAAAGAGTATGTGGAGTCAAAGGGTCCCTCTACTTGAATATTTAATTTAGAACTTGTCTGTGGGAAATGGGATATCTCATTTGGTATAGCAATATCTAGAGATTTTAAAAAATCAACAAACTTAAGATAGAGACTCTCGTATGTGAATTTTTTTAGAATAAGTTTTTGTTTTTTAATCATCTCCACTCTGAGTTGTGGACTTTTTAGAATCTGCTCTATTTTAGAAGCTACAAAATCGGCTGATTTTCTCTTGAGTAGTCCTTCTGGCGTAACTATCTCGCTTATGGAACCTGCATTGTAAGCTAAAACTGGTTTGTCATACTTCATAGCTTCTAGGAGAGGAATTCCAAAACCCTCATGTTCACTTAAAGAGAGGTAGAGATCACTATTTTCATAATATGTGCTTAGTGTTTCATCATCCACTTTGCCAGTTAATATAACATTGTCTTGTAGACTTAGGTTCTGGATATATCTTTTTAGAAAGTGAAGATAATCATCCTGCGATGTGGAACCTACTAAAAAAAGTTTTACATTTAAGTTTATGGATTTTTTTAAAATATAGAGTGTATCTATGAGTTGATGCTGACATTTATTTTGCACTATTCTGCCAACAAAGAGGATGTTGTAAGAGTCTTGATGCGACATTATGATCTGTTGTTTCTCTGCCTTTGGTTTATGCAACGAAGTATCTAAAAGCAGAGGAATTGATACTGGATTTTTAAAACCATAAGAAAGAAGTTCTTTACAGTTGTAGTTTGAATCTGCGTAAGACGCCATAAAACAATGGAGTGAATTTTTTATCTGCTCTCTGCCTAAATCACATGCTCCTTGAAGGTGTTCATTGTTAATGAAAAAATGTGATGGCGTAATGTTGTGATAAACGAGAATTTTTTGATCTAAAAATTTCATAATATTATCGTGACACTCATGTCCTATGGAGTGATGATAAAAAAGGAAATTGTCGATTGAGGGCTCATACTGCGATATGTGAAAAATCTCTTTTTTTATATCTATATCTGTGTAGGTGGTGCAGATGTAGATGTTTGAATCAAAACCTAGCTGTTTTAATATTTTTTGCGTAAAGAAAAGCCCGTTTGAGACTCCATCACCATAGGCTAGTGTGGGTGTAAACTGATGAATGGAGACTTTTTTTTGCATTATAGTTTTATGTTTGTATCTATTTTCATATCAAAAATAAACTGATCTATTCTTTGCTGAAATGACAAAGATTGATAGAGTATCTCTTTTGCAACTTCGCTTGTAACAGCTGCGCTGAGTTCATTTTTTGTTTGGTTCAATTCATCTCTTGTTTGGCTTAATTCATTTTGCAGGTTATTTACAGATTGTATCAGGAGCGCTATTTGTTGCTCCTGTATATAAACACGATGCTTTAGGCTGTTTAGTCTAGATAGATTGTAAAACCACCTTAACAAGACTCCCACGAATGGGATTTTTTTTAGTATTTGTTTCATATATTTACCTTAGCTTTTTCTTTTAACACCAAATTGACCAATTGCTTTGAACTCTCTTCCCAACTTAAAAATTTCATGGTGTCGGATTTTGGATGTTTATTCGCTTTGTATAAGCTTATCCAGTTTTTTATAGCAGATGCTAAAATCTCTGGGTCATTTGAGTTTGGAAAATAGAAGGCGTGAGTATCAGCAACCTCTTTAAATACAGGTATATCTCTTGCTATTATCGGTATTTTATATTGTGCTGCTTCAATAAGAGGAAGACCGAAACCTTCGCCAAAACTAGCATTTATCAAAGCTGAGCTATTTTCATAAACCAGATTAAGGTCATTATCACTGATTCCTTCTAGCCAAAACAGTTGTTTGTTTAATCTTGGATGATGTTTTATTTTTTGAACCAAAGCATCAACTTTCCACCCTTTTTTCCCTATGATTAGCAGATTTAGATTTAGCCCGATTGCCCACAGTCCTTCAAAAGTGGTTAAGATTTGCTCATGTCCTTTTCTTGGTTCTATTGTTCCTACCATCAAGAACGATATACCATCTTTTAACTGCTCAACACAAACAAGATTTTTTTGTTCTGACTCCTTTGAAGAAAAAGCATTTTTGATATCTGCTCCTAAATGAAACCAGTCGATAGAGAATTTTCTTCTGCTGCTTGACATATTTCGTTTATACCAATTCTCATATTCAGAGGCAACTGTCTGAGAGATACATAAAACACCGTCACTTTTAGAAGTAGCTCTCAACCACTCATCAAACTCTTGGCAAAGTTCTGGCCAAAAATATTCTGGAAACTGAACAGGAAGCAGATCATAAACAACATGATAGACAAAAACGCCCTTGTTTCGAAGATGTTTTATCTTCTTTGTATGTGAAATGGCGACCGATGGATGCAGGTCTAAAAAGATTAAAATATCACCATTATTGAACTCTATATGCTCATTCTGAGATAGCTCCAAAGAGTTATCCATTACATCTATTATAGAAGTTGCGGCATAAAATTCATGGTCATGAAGAGATGTATAAACGGGGATAACTATGACATCTAAATCCATTAACAAAAGATGTTTACATACAGACAGAGCAACTCTTTGAATACCTGTTCTGTCATTGATGTTGATTACGCTGCTCATATCTAAGAGCAGTTTTGGAGCCGAAGAGGACGCAAATGAATCAGCTAAGCTTTGCGCTATCTTCAAGATATCGGCAGCTGGTATGTCTTTATACTCGTCTATCTTTACAAACTCATCCATGCATCTCTCTATGAGTTCTTGCGAAGATTGATGTTTTATGTGCGTCTCGTTTGTATTTGTAAAATTTTCAAGAATAAACAAAAGTTGATCTGCACTATTTTGCCAACTAAATTTTTTGGCCTGTGAAGTACCATGATGTATGAGTGTATCTCTAAAACTTGAATCTGTTAAAACTCTTTGGATTTTTAGAGACATATCTTTTATATTAAAAGGATCGAATAAGGCGTCTTTAAAGCCTATAACTTCTGGGATACTCGCTGCATTTGAGCCAATAACAGCTGCTCCACAAGCCATAGCTTCTAATGGGGGCAAACCAAACCCTTCCTCTATTGAAGGGAAAACAAAAGCGCTGCAACAGTTGTAAAGCAGGGCTAAATCTTCATCATTTACATAACCGGCAAAAATTACTTCATTTTCAACACCAAATTTTTTTAATTTTTGCGTATGAAATTGCTTCTCCCTCTGAATCTCTCTTCCTATCATGACAAGTTGATGATCTTTGCGCAGAGTTGGAGACAAAAGAGAGTACGCTTCATAAAGACGATCTAAATTTTTATGAAAATCGGCTCCTCCTGCGTAGATAAGAAAATTATGTTTAATTCCTATTTTTTTGAATAAAAGCTCTTTCGTCTTTTCTGTCATATTGAGGGGTTTAAAAACTGCTGTGTCTGTTGCGAGATAAACAACATGTACTTTTTCTTCGGGAGCTCCGAGCAGATTTATTATCTGTTCTTTTGAGTAGTTTGAATCAGTAATGATAATGTCTGATTTTAGTGCGGCTTCAATTTTCTCATAATACCATTTGCTGTTTATTGCATCCGCTAAGTAGTATTCTTTGTAGATAATGGGTGTTACATCATGAAGTGTTGAGCAAAAATATGCTTGTTTTGGTGTTGAGTTAACACTCGTTACAGCATTTTCCAAAAGACCTTCCTGTAGATTTGTTGAAAAAATAATATCACCGTTTAAACTGTTTAGGAAAATTTCTCTTGTGACTTCTCCAATCTTCCTGTTTGTCTGCAAAGATGGGTTGTTTGCTGTACAATCATAATATTGTTGCCAGATACAAATATTTTTTTGATCTATCAGCTTTTCAAATTCAGCTCTGATAAAATCAACAGAATCACTAAAAGAGCCATTTAAAGCCAATACAAACTCATGTTCATTATGCTTTTTAAGTAGTGCTTTTACAAGACCGATGGTATAGCGTCCAACTCCGCGATGTCGGCTGAACTCGGTTTGAGCACCCTGCATATCGATTATGATTTTCATTTGGAACCTTTTTGTTGCAATAGAAGAAGCTCATCATAAATCTTTTTTGCCTTTGGTGGCAAAGAAGAGAATGTATGCACATCTTGCGTAGATTCAACTTGAGTAATGCTTAGGTTCTTTAATCGGTATTTTAATTTTGGAACATAGTTTAATATTTTTATTAGTTTAATTTTTAACGCTGGTTTGGCAAGTATAAAGTTTTTTACCAAGACAAGTTGTTTTTTCAAAACCCTTCTTGGTCTGCTTGAGTGAGAAAAAGTGAGCCATGCAATAGCACCATTTTTGAACCATTTTATAAATCTACTTTGTTGAAGCATCTGATATCTCTTGTTTAATTAAAGTTATCTTGGGCTCTAATCTGCAAAGCCCTATAAAAATATTTCCTTCTACTCCTACAACTTCAAATTCGGCAGCAAAATCGAGCCAATGAAAACATTTTTCAGTATGATACTCACCAACATGAACAGCACAACCTAAACTATATTTTCCGACACCTATGTTTATTGGGATCTCGAACTTACAAATATAAACTCCAGTTTCAAGAGAGATATTTATATTTTGATAATAAGTATTTGTGCCATAAATATCTTGACCAAATTTATCTCTAATATGAATTCCTATGGTTATATTATCAAATCTTTCAAAAGAACTTAGATACATCTCTATAGTTGATTTTTCGCCTGAGGATATAATGTTTGATTTTGATTTTTCTCCATAAATTAAAACCTTTTCAATTTTTATCTCAAAACTCCCGTAAGAATTTTCAACTAAATCATTTACTTTTATCTCTTGTGCCTCATCATTTAATTTTGATATCAAAAAATAGTAGCTGTTCATAACGGTCTCTGGATAGCCCTCTTCAACAACTGTGCCATGGTTTAGTAAAATTACTCTGTCACAAAGAAGTTTCAATGAGTTAAGGTCATGAGAAACATAAATTATAGACATATTTTGTTCTTTTCTCTCTTTGAGTGCTTTTGTACATTTTGCGGCAAAATGTGCATCTCCAACCGAGAGTGCTTCAT
>JAQUHB010000049.1 GCA_028683835.1 Sulfurimonadaceae bacterium
GTGTCTTATGCTCTTTTTTTATTGTCTGTATTTTTCAGACCACTTATTATCGTAGCAGTTTTACTCTTTTCTCTTTCTTCCCTATTACTCTTTAAAAACATTATAGAAGGAGTTTTATATTACAAAATAATGATCAAAAAAGCGCCGCAATATAACTCTAAATGAGTTAAAGATTCCCATGTCAAACGAACTGCTAAAACAGGCAGTCAATAAATCATAATCTACGTAGAATGGCTTGTATTCTGTCTAGAGCACTAGCTAATCCAGCGTTTAAAAAAGCATCAACACTCACTTTTGTACCCACATTGATACCAAATTACTTTGCACTATCTGCTCCTATTAGTCCTGTTGCAAGCAATCTTGCTAAAACAATTTTTTTTATTTTTTCTTCATAAAATTCTTACTACTAATCAGTAGGAATAAAAATTGCTGTTCTTCTGTATAAATCTTCAAGGAGTAGATATGAGCCATTTTGAAATAATCCAATATCACTCACACATTGACACAGTAGACTCTTACATGTATGAAAATGAAGTCGTTCAAATCATTACAATATTTACAGATACAAATCTTGCACTTATTGAAGACAAAAGTGGTAATATTTTAGAAATTTCTGTTCATCAACTAGAAAAAATCAACTAAGGCAAAGTATAAAAACATCAGAAATTCAGCAAATCAAAGAAAAAATAGTTGAACAGATCGCATTTCTTGAAAATGAGATCATTTTACTTCGAGAAAAAACAGAGCCTATCACTCCAGATTGTTGTCTTGGTGATCTGACTCGTTTTGAAATGATGCATGAACAGGAAATATTTTTGCGTTCTCTCGAGTCAGCACATCTGCGACTCTCCAAGTTACAATATCTGCTTGCAACCATAGAGACTAATACAGACTATGGTTTTTGTACAGAGTGTGGAGATGAGATCCCTTTTGAACGTTTATTGCTTCTTCTTGAAACAAGATATTGCATTCACTGTGCTTCGTGATATAATCTATCTGTGAAGGAATCGAAGTCATGAATATTATCCATATCTATAAACAAAAAATTGTTAATACCAGAAGTGAGCTTTATGCGTACGAACTTCTTTTCAAAGATCAATTCAATTATGAAGCTAATTTTTCTGATAATGTAAAAGGAACTTCACAGCTCATCATAAGCTTGATTACAAGTACAGAATTAGATCAACTTTTGGGACAAAAAACTTTAGCCTATATCAACGTAGATGACGCTACTTTGACAAAAGGCATTTTGGACCTTTTAGATAAAGACAGATTTATTTTAAATATACATGAGAATATAAATCTTACAGAAAATGTCATCAATAAAATTGTCCAATACAAAAAAAGAGGTTTTAAATTTTCCATCGATCACTTTGATTCGAGTGCCGACATGATCAGTAAATTTAGTAGAGTTTTTAATTACATCGACGTCATCAAAATGGATATCGTCCTCTCCGAATATCAAAATTTACAAAAGGTCGTAAATAAATTTAAAGGTACAAGGATAAAACTCCTAGCACAAAATATCGAATCTAAAGATGATTTTAAAGAGTGTCTAGAGATGGGATTTGATCTTTTTCAAGGATATTATATAGACAAACCTGAAAAGATGGAGATCATAGGTTCAAAGGAACCAGCTCAGTTTATTATCCTTCAGCTTATAAAAATTATCAAAGAAGACGACACAACTAACGAAAAGCTGGAGTTTTTTATAAAAAAACAACCAGATCTTTCTTATAAACTGGTTCAATTTTTCAATAACATACAAAAGCTTAACCTCAAAGTAGAATCTTTATTGCAGGTTATCACCCTTATGGGAAGAGAGAAACTATTACGCTGGTTACTCGTCTATCTTTACTCCGAAGTGTCAACAAATCCTGCTTCAAAAACGATGCTTGAGCTTTCCATTAAACGAGCGGAAAGAATGGAAGCAGAAGCAGAACCAAGGAACAAAGAAAAAGCTTATTTAGCTGGAATGTTTTCACTACTAAGCTCTATTTTTGAAACAGATATAAAAGAATTGATGCACCATATTAATATGGACAGTGATATTACCTCACTTGTTCTTGAAAAAAAAGGGATTTTTGCCGGTAGTTTGATGCGCGCCGAACAAGCTGAAAAAGATTACTTAAAAAAAATCATGCTTGCAAATTTTGACAAACTCTACACTTCAGACCTCATTTATGCCCTAGAATACGGCGGTGTAGAGATAAATAAAGATGAGATTTAAGCTTTAATAGTTTCAAAGAACCGATTTGCTATAATTGCGCAATTATATTTTCAAGGAATGAAATGCGTGGTTATAAGATATTTGCTGGTACATCTAGCGTTGAATTTGCAAAAGAGGTGTGCCAGAACTTAGATGTTCCATTGGCAAAAGCAGAAATTAAACGTTTTAGCGATGGGGAGATATCGATTCAGATTGCTGAAAGTGTTCGTGGACGCGATGTATTTATTATCCAATCAACGGGAGCTCCATCAAACGATAATTTAATGGAACTTTTAATTATGACAGATGCTCTTCGCCGTTCAAGTGCAAGCAGTATTACAGCGGTTGTACCATATTTCGGATATGCAAGACAAGATAGAAAAGCGGCTCCTCGTGTTCCTATTTCAGCTCGTTTAGTTGCAAATATGTATGAAACTGCTGGCATCGACCGCGTTGTGACTATCGACCTCCATGCGGGTCAAATCCAAGGCTTCTTTGATATTCCAGTTGATAACTTATACGGCTCTATTATTTTCAAAGAATACATCAAATCTAAAAACCTACCAAATCCAGTGATCGCTTCTCCAGATATCGGCGGTGTTGCGCGTGCTCGTTACTTTGCTGAAAAAATGGGCTTGGAGATGGTTATCGTTGATAAACGTCGTGAAAAAGCAAATGTTGCTGAAGTTATGAATATTATCGGAGATGTCACAGGTAAAGATGTCATCATGATCGATGATATGGTTGATACTGCAGGAACTATGGTAAAAGCAGCTTCAGCTTTGAAAAAAAATGGCGCTACTTCAGTGATGGCATGTGCGACTCACGCAGTTTTAAGCGGAAAAGCTTATGAAAATATCGACAATGGGGAACTTGACGAACTTATCGTTTCAAATACTCTTGTTTCACAACCCAATAAAAAGATCAAAGTTTTGACTGTTGCTCCACTTTTTGCTGAAGTCATTCGTCGTGTTTATCACAATGAAAGTGTTAACTCACTTTTTACATAGAAAATAGCAAACATCCTAAATTAAAGAATAAACATTTATGAAAAACATTAGAAACTTTTCTATTATCGCACATATCGACCATGGAAAAAGTACGCTTGCAGACCGTATCATCCAAGAATGCGGTGCTGTAACTGAACGTGAGATGACAAAACAGATGATGGATACAATGGATATCGAACAAGAACGTGGTATCACTATCAAAGCACAATCTGTAAGACTTGACTACGTCAAAGATGGTCAGCATTATGTCTTAAACCTCATAGACACTCCAGGCCACGTCGACTTCTCTTACGAAGTAAGCAAATCCCTTGCATCAAGTGATGGGGCTTTACTAATCGTCGATGCTGCGCAAGGTGTCGAAGCCCAAACACTCGCTAATGTTTATATGGCACTTGATCATAACTTAGAGATTATTCCCGTCATCAACAAGATCGACCTTCCAGCAGCTGATCCTGAAAAAGTAGCACAAGAGATCGAAACAAGTATCGGCATCGATGCAACAGATGCTCTTCTAGTTTCTGCAAAAAGCGGTGTTGGTATCCGTGCTCTTTTGGATGCCATTGTTGACCGTGTTCCTGAACCTGAAGGTAATCCAGATGCTACGACAAAAGCGATCATTTATGACTCTTGGTTTGATGCTTATCTTGGCGCACTTGCTCTTGTTCGTGTTTTTGATGGTTCCATCAAAAAAGGGCAACTTGTCAAACTCATGAGCAATGACGAAGAACATCATGTTTTAGATTTGATGTATCCGCATCCACTCAAACGCCAAAAAACTTTAGCAATAGAGAGTGGCGAAATCGGCATCGTCGTGCTAGGCCTTAAAGATGCGCATGTCATCAATGTTGGCGATACCATCACAGACGCAAAAAATCCGACAAAAGAACCTGCCCTTAAATATGAACCTGCAAAACCGTTCGTATTTGCAGGACTTTATCCCATAGACACAGATAAATTTGAAGATCTTCGGGAAGCGCTCGATAAACTTAAACTCAATGACAGTTCACTTTCTTATGAGCCAGAGACTTCCGTAGCACTCGGGTTTGGCTTTCGTGTAGGATTCTTGGGAATGCTTCACATGGAAGTTGTCAAAGAGCGTTTGGAACGTGAGTTTGATGTCGATCTCATCGCAACAGCACCCTCTGTTGTATACCATGTTTATATGACAAACGGCGATATGATAGAGGTTCAAAACCCTTCTGAACTTCCTGAACCAAACTATATAGAGCATATCGAAGAACCTTATGTTAAGGCGACCGTCATCACGCCAACTGACTATCTTGGAAATATCATCACTCTTTTGATGTCTAAACGTGGTATGCAAGATAAAATGAACTATCTTAACGAAGAGCGTGTTTTACTGGAATATTATCTTCCGATGAATGAGATCGTCGTAGACTTTTATGACAAACTCAAATCTATCTCAAAAGGTTATGCGAGTTTTGACTATGAACCGAGTGATTTTAAAGAGGGAGATCTTGTTAAGCTTGATGTAAGAGTTGCGGGCGACGTTGTCGATGCACTCTCAGTTATCGTACCAAGAACTTCTGCGGATTCTCGCGGACGTGTACTTGTTAAAAATATGAAAGAACTGATCCCTCGTCAACTTTTTGAAGTCGCTGTTCAAGCGTCTATCGGTAATCGTGTCATCGCTCGTGAGACGGTTAAAAGTATGGGTAAAAATGTTACCGCTAAATGTTACGGCGGAGATATCACTCGTAAACGTAAACTTTTAGAGAAACAAAAAGCAGGTAAAAAACGTATGAAGTCCATAGGAAAAGTTCAGCTCCCGCAAGAAGCATTTATGTCTATATTAAAAATGGACTAGCTTCATGCGCTGTATATTGTGTGAGAACTTTTCACTCACACATATCTGCCTTACATGTAAGCAAACTTTTCTCACTCCTTCCATCTACAAACGTACCATTTTAAACAACATCGAAGTGATCTCTTTTTACAAATATGATGATATAAAAGATCTTCTACATACTAAACATACTGATCTTGGATATTATGTCTACTCTATCCTAGCAGAACTCGCATTTAAAAAATTTGCACAAAACTTTGTCTTTGATGAAAAAGTCGCAATCATCGGAGTTGATGACAGAGCCAAAAACGGTTATTCTCACACTGCCATCTTAACAAAAGCACTTAAAAGTAAAACACTCACACCAAGATATGCAAAACTTCGCTCCAATAATGACATCACCTATTCAGGAAAGAGCAGAGAATATCGATTGAACAATCCAAGGAACTTTACATGTCATGAGTTCTCAGAGATGAACATTATCTTAGTTGATGATATCATTACAACAGGTTTTACACTAACAGAGGCTTGCAATACGCTTACATTTAAAGATAAAGAGATCTTATTTTGTCTTACACTTGCAGATGCGAGTAAAGAGTGAGATATACTTGACACACTAAGACTAAACTATCTTTACTATAATTTGTAATATAGCACTTGACAATGATTGACTCAATTTGCTATAATTACTCCAGATTTCAAAAAAGGAGTCATTTTTAAATATGTCTAATGAAACAATAAATGAAGAATCAACACCAGTAAACGAAGAGGTTGAGACTCAAGAAGAAGTAGTAGAAGAGCTTAGTGAAGTTGAGCAGCTTCGTCATGAAAACGCTGAATTGAAAGATAAGTACGCAAGAGTACATGCAGATTTTGATAATATTAAAAAACGTTTAGAGCGTGAGAAATATCAAGCTCTTGAATATGCAAATGAAAAATTTGCAAAGGATTTAATCCCAGTTGCAGATTCACTTTTAATGGCTATTCAGGCGACAAAATCTGACATAGATACGCAAGAGTTACTAAATAAGTTGATCGAGGGAATGGAACTCACCATGAAACAGCTGACAACTACCCTGGAAAAACATGGAGTTACAGCCGTAAGTCATGATGAAGAGTTTGATCCAAATATTCACAATGCAGTTCAAAGAGTAGATAGCGATGCTCACGAAAGTGGACAGATTGTACAAACTTTTCAAACTGGATACAGATACAAAGACCGTCCGTTACGCGACGCAATGGTAGTCGTGGCGAATTAATTCGCTACATTTTATAAATAAAATTAAGGAAATAATATGAGTAAAGTAATTGGTATAGATTTAGGAACAACAAACTCTTGTGTAGCGGTATATGAAGGTGGTGAGGCTAAAATCATCCCAAATAAAGAGGGAAAAAACACAACTCCTTCAGTTGTAGCTTTCACAGATAAAGGTGATGTTTTAGTAGGTGATCCTGCAAAACGTCAAGCAATCACAAACCCAAATAAAACTATCTCTTCAATCAAGAGAATTATGGGTCTTATGATGAGTGAAGAGAACGCAAAAGCGGCTCACGATAAAGTAACATACAGCATTGTTAATAAAGATGGAATGGCTGCTGTAGATGTAGCTGGTAAGATTTACACACCTCAAGAGATCTCTGCAAAAATTCTTTCAAAATTAAAAGAAGATGCAGAAGCGTATCTTGGTTCAACTGTAACTGACGCGGTTATTACAGTTCCAGCTTATTTCAATGATGCACAAAGAAAAGCGACAAAAGATGCAGGAACAATCGCAGGACTTAATGTTCTTCGTATCATCAACGAGCCGACAGCTTCAGCTCTTGCTTATGGCTTAGAGAGCAAAGCGGAAGAAAATGTTCTTGTATATGACCTTGGTGGTGGAACATTTGACGTTACTGTACTAGAGATCAGTGATGGAACTTTTGAAGTTCTTTCAACTGATGGAAATGCGTTCCTTGGTGGAGATGACTTCGACAATAAAATCGTTGATTTTTTAAATGCAGAGTTCAAATCAACTCACGGTATAGAACTTAAAAATGACAAAATGGCACTTCAAAGACTAAAAGATGCTGCTGAAAATGCTAAAAAAGAGCTTTCTAGTGCAACTGAGACTGAAATCAACCTGCCATTTATCACTATGACAGAAGCTGGTCCACAACATTTAGTTATCAAACTTACTCGTGCGAAATTTGAAGCTATGATTGAGTCTTTAATCAAAGAGACTATCGACCACATCAAAACGGCTATGAAAGAATCTGGTTTAGAAAATAACAATATAAAAGAGATTATCATGGTTGGTGGTTCTATCCGTGTTCCTCTAGCGCAAAAAATGGTATCTGATTACTTTGGTGGAAAAACACTTAACAAAAGCGTTAATCCTGATGAAGTTGTTGCAGCGGGCGCGGCTATCCAAGGTGGAGTTTTAAGAGGAGATGTTAAAGATGTTCTTCTTCTAGATGTTACTCCACTTTCACTTGGAATTGAGACTTTAGGTGGTGTTGCAACTAAAATCATCGAAAAAGGGACAACGATACCTGTTAAGAAATCTCAAATATTCTCAACAGCAGAGAATAATCAACCAGCGGTTAGTATCTCTGTTGTTCAAGGTGAGAGAGAATTTGCGAAAGATAATAAATCCCTAGGATTGTTTGAACTAGGTGATATTCCTGCAGCTCCAAGAGGTGTTCCTCAAATCGAAGTAACATTTGACATCGATGCAAACGGAATACTTACTGTAAGCTCAACTGACAAAGGTACCGGTAAATCTCAGTCAATCACAATTTCTGGAAGTTCAGGACTAAGTGAAGAAGAGATCAACAAAATGGTTCAAGATGCAGAAGCGCATAAAGCTGAAGACAAAACAAGAAGAGAATTAGTAGATCTTAAAA
>JAQUHB010000008.1 GCA_028683835.1 Sulfurimonadaceae bacterium
AAACTTTAGGTCTCTTCGTTTGTGGACGGGAATTATAGACAAATCAGGAATGGATGTCAAGAGGTTTTTGGGGGAATTTTAAAGAAATTTGGAATTTATGAGATTTTTGTGGGAATTCGTAATAAATCCCCCCGCTTTTTCATTCGGTTTGCTTATAAAATGAAGATTCTTATACGCTTTGCTTTAATATTTATCTCTTTTAATTTAGAGATTTTATCTGCATTACAATCTCTTTTGATCGCAACATATGCATCTTTTTGTAAAATATCTATATTACCTATACAATCTTTATCTAATCCCAAAGTTTTTATGAATGTTCCTACGATATCTCCGGCACGGATCTTATCTTTTTTTCCCGCAAGAAGATGAAGCGTTATATATTTTGCTTGAATCGGTTGTTTGCTCTTACATGTAAGTGTTTTGAGTTCTACTTCTTCTATATCTGTTTTTACAAGTTCTTTAATAGCATCTAGTTGGTCAATGTCGCTCTCGCTGTATAAACTTATACTTATTCCCTCATCACCCGCTCTTGCAGTTCTTCCGACTCTGTGAAGATAAACCTCTTTATCTTGGGGAAGATCATAGTTGATAACTAAGGATATATCTTTGATATCTATCCCACGAGCTGCAAGATTTGTGGTGACTAAAATCGGTATGCTTTTATTTGCAAACATCAGTAACATCTCATTTCTAATATTTTGCTCCAAACCGCCGTGAAGAAACTCTGCATCAAATCCATCATTATAGAGTTTATGCGTTACTTCTTCAACATCTATCTTCGTGTTACAAAATATGATCGCAGAATCTGGTCTATATGAAAGAAGAACCGTTTTGAGCGCATTATATTTATCCTCTTTTTTGACCTTACATGTAAGCTGTTTTAAATATCCCTCATTATCTTCATCTATTGTCACTGTTTTTGGATTATGCATCACATTTTTGACAAGAGTTTTTATATTATCTGGATAGGTCGCTGAAAATAAAAGAGTTTGCAGTTTTGAGGGTAATTTTGTTTTGATGTAGGAGATGTCGTCATAAAATCCCATATCGAGCATTCTATCTGCTTCATCGAGAACTAACATTTTGATATGGCTAAACTCTATCGTTTCTTCACCTTTATGCTCTATGATTCGTCCCGGTGTGCCTACTACGACGTGTGCACCTTTTTCAAGAGAACGTCTTTGTGCACCTAAAGATTCCCCGCCATAAATTGTAACTATCTTTACATTATGTTGTAAACGTGCGAGTTTACGAAGTTCAGTTGCGACTTGCTCACAAAGTTCACGAGTGGGGCAGATAACCAAAAACTGTACATCAAAGTTCTTGACATCGAGGTTTTGAAGTATCCCTATTCCAAAAGCGATCGTTTTTCCACTGCCTGTTTTAGACTTTGCAATAAGATCATCACCTTGCAAAACGATAGGAATCGCTTTTTTTTGGATCGTAGTCATTGATGAAAAATTCAATGATTCGAGATTTTCTAAGAGTTTTCGTTCTAAATTTAATGAAGAGAATTTGTTTTCTGGCATGTTCAATCTTTTTTACGACAGTATAGCACATATGCTATTTTTGGCATGAATCGTGCTAAGTGGCCAGTATGTATATATCAACATTCAGCACCTACGTCGGTTCGGTTCAGCCATATAACAAACAGCAGCCGGCAGCGCCATCCAAATCTGAGAGCAGTTTTAAAGAGCTTCTAGCACAAAAGCAGTTAGCTGCGTATACTCTCAATAAATCGTTTCCCGTAGATTATGTCAATAAAGAAAGTACACTTTTTAATCAGATCAGAATGCAAACTCCAAAAGATACTGATACATCTAAAAGTCTAGAAGAAAGCACCAATGTAAGCAGTTTTGATCTTTTAAAGACAAGAACTGACATCTATATGGCAAACACAGATAAAATGAAATCTTTTAATAAATATACCCAGCCACTCACACCAAATCTCGGTGATATCAAATTTCAAATCCAAAAACAAAAGATAGCAAACATCTATCTCAGTAACGATGCCTACTTCAATAAAATAGCGATTTAGACTAATATTTAAATTCCTTACACATTTTACTTATTAGTCTATGCTCCCCTTTTCCTATAGGGGTAAAAAATGCCATCCATTCTTAGCCCAATAATATTTTTGCTTATCTCCTCCATTTGTTGTTAATGTCACTTCCCCATAACCTATTGTTTTATCCTTACAATTTATTCTAGTTTCTCTTATGACACTACCACCTAAAGAAGAGCTGCTTCCTGTCATTCCTTCTAATACATATTTATTCGCTTCTTTAAATGATCCTACTAAATACTGAGTATTATCAGTTTTTCCATCATATACAACTTTCCACTCTGAAGCAAATATTGAAGCACTCAATAAGGTAACCATTAAATATTTTTTCATGACTTGTCCTTTTTTTGCATTAAAAAAGCTTACTAGAAATAAAGTGTACTTCAATTACATAATTTAAGCTACTAAAATCCGAGGACGGTAAACTAATTAATTTCATTGTCATTTTTTATCACGTCCTGCTTTCTTCTTTTTGGTATATCCAAAATAGATATTTAATTACGTGTATAAAAATTATTTTTCATAAAATATTGACTTTTTCTAACATTGCATGTACATGATAAGTATAATTTGGACTAGAAGAATAAAAGTGGCTTAAAAGAGAGTGCGTATCTTAAATACACACTATCACTACGCAGGTTAGAGCTTTTGTAAAATTTTTTCAACGATCTCGGCAGGATTTTGTGCTTGATAGATTGGGCGTCCGACAACGATGAAATCTACCATTGCAGAGTGTGCAAAGTCGATATCTGCTACGCGTTCTTGATCGCCTGCATCTTCGCCGAAGGGACGGATTCCCGGAGTAAGTGTCATAAACTCTTTGGAAGTAATATTTTTGATCGATGCACTTTCAAAAGCACTACACACAACGCCATCAAGTCCGCTCTCATACGCATCATGCGCAAACTTGTCTGCTTTGGAAGCGATATTTTCATTATAGATATACGAAAACTCCTCTTCATTAAAAGAGGTAAGAGCCGTTACGGCTAAGACGATCGGACGGTTTTCATATTTTTCTAATCGTTTCATTACCGTACTCATCGCTTTTTTACCAGCACTTGCGTGGACGTTGAACATATCTACGCCAAGGCCCATGATAGATTCTGCCGCGTCTGCCATTGTATTTGGAATATCATAAAGTTTGAGGTCTAAAAAGATTTTAAAATCAGGATTGATCGCTTTAATCGCATAAATGAATTCGGCTCCATCGCGGATGAATGAGCGAAAACCGACTTTGAGCCAAACGTCATACTCTTTTATTTTTTCTACAAGTGCTAAGTTTTCCTCTTTTGTAGGAAGATCAAGTGCGATACAAAGTTGCATAGTTTCTCTTTTTTACGAAATTATATCATTTTTAGAAAACTTTCATGCGAAGTGCGCTGTGGGTGTAAGAGAGTTTCCGTGCTAAAAAACTTAACACGGAAAAATAAAAGAGGATTAACCTTTAACCATTTTTTCGATTTTTGCAACTACCGTCGGATCTTCAAGTGTCGAGATATCCTGAGTGATCGCTTCACCTTTTGCAATAGAGCGAAGAATACGACGCATGATCTTTCCTGAACGTGTTTTTGGAAGACCTGGTGCAAATAAAATGTCATCACATAAAGCGATATTTCCTATCTCTTTTTGAATAACTTTATTGATAGATTTCATTTCTTCCAGCTCATCAGCCACTCCGTCATCAGATTTAAGTACAATATAGGCGAAAATCCCTTCACCTTTTATCTCATGCGGTTTTCCAACAACTGCAACTTCTGCAACATTTGGATGTTTTTTGATTGCCGCTTCAACTTCGGCAGTTCCCATTCTGTGACCAGAAACGTTTATAACATCATCCGTACGACCAGTGATTGTGATGTATCCATCAGCATCATAATTTGCGCCATCTCCTGTGAAGTAAACAGGTTTACCATCTTTTTTGACATCACCAAAATAAGATTTTACAAATCTCTCAGGGTCACCCCAGATTCCACGAATCATCGCTGGCCAAGGACGTGTTACACACATATATCCACCCTCGCCAACTTCTGCTTTTTCACCAGTTTGTGGGTCTAAAATCTCAGCCATAATTCCTGGTAGTGGAAATGTCGCACAAGCAGGTTTGATCGGCGTAGCACCCGGAAGAGGAGAAACAATATGTCCACCCGTTTCAGTTTGCCAATATGTATCTACGATCGCACATCTGCTTCCACCAACTGCTTCATAATACCATTTCCATGCAGGAGGATCGATTGGTTCACCAACTGTTCCAAGAACTTTAAGACTAGATAAGTCATATTTTGCTGGCTCTTCTTCGCCCATTTTGTGTAAAACACGAATTGCTGTTGGAGCTGTATAGAATTGGTTGATTTTATACTCTTCAACCATTTTCCAAGGACGTCCAGCATCTGGATATGTTGGAACACCCTCAAACATAATCGTTGTCGCACCCATCGCAAGAGGTCCATAAACGATGTAAGTATGTCCTGTAATCCAGCCTACATCTGCCGTACACCAATAAGTGTCATTTTCTTTAACGTCAAATACCCATTCCATAGTCATCTGTGCCCAAAGGATATACCCAGCTGAGTTATGTTGCACACCTTTTGGTTTGCCAGTTGAACCTGAAGTATAAAGCAAGAAAAGTGGATCTTCTGCATCCATCACCTCTGGTTCACATGTAGTCGGTTGGTGTTTGATAAGTTCATTGTATGAGTAATCACGTCCGGCCACCCAAGTCACATCTTCGCCATTTCGCTCAACAATCAAAACTTTTTCAACCGGTGTTTTGCCGCTTAATGCTTCATCAACAACCGGCTTTAACATATAAGGCTTATCTTTTCTAAATGCACCATCGGCAGTGATCACTACTTTTGCCTCCGCATCAGCAATACGATCACGTAACGCTTCAGCAGAAAAACCGCCAAATACGATTGAGTGGATCGCACCGATTCTTGCACATGCAAGCATTGCATATGCCGCTTCAGGAATCATCGGCATATAGATAACAACACGGTCACCTTTTTTGACACCAAACTCATTTTTAAGTAAATTTGAAAAACGATTTACATTGTAATAAAGTTCAAGATAAGTGATAATCTGTTTATCGCCTCTGTCACCCTCAAAAATAATAGCCGCTTTATTTTTGCGAGACTCTAAATGACGATCGATACATTGAGCTGAAACATTTAGTTTTCCACCCTCAAACCATTTTACAAAAGGAAAATTGCTTTCATCCATTACATTTGTAAACGGTTTTATCCAAGAAAGTTTCTCTTTTGCGTAAGAACCCCAAAAACCTTCATAATCTTTCATCGCATAATCTTGTAGAGCCTGATACTCACACATATTTTTAATTCTAGCCGTTTTTGCAAACTCTTCATTTGGTTTAAAAACTGGTTTTACGTTGTCTGACATTAATTTTTCTCCTTGGTTAGTTTTAAATATATCATAGCTGTCATGATGGCATCATTGACTGCATTATGTGCTCCCATATCCGGGACCTTACAATTTTTGAGGATTGTATCGAAGCGTAAATCAATATTACCTTGCGGTATTAACGTAATCGTTTTCTCAAAATAGATTTCAGAAACTTCAATCATTTTGTTCGGCAATGTTATACCCAACATAGGTTTTATATACCGATTTATCATCGCTACATCAAACTCTAAATAATATCCAATTAAGGCTCTAGAACCAATAAAATTTAAAAAGTTTTTTACAGCTTCTGCAGGATCTTTCGCATCAATGAGATCACACTCCCTAATTCCGTGAATCAAAATGCTTTTTGAATCAATATTTTTTGAATTTTTGAGATAGATTTCAAAGGTTTGTGAAGTGAGTATTCTATTCTCTTTTATTTTCACCGCACCGATTGAAAGTATCTCATCATTTTTAGTGTCAAGTCCCGTTGTTTCCGTATCAAAAACGACATATTCACCACTGCTATCTTCTTCAA
This sequence comes from Sulfurimonadaceae bacterium, assembly GCA_028683835.1. Classification (GTDB taxonomy): domain Bacteria; phylum Campylobacterota; class Campylobacteria; order Campylobacterales; family Sulfurimonadaceae; genus Hydrocurvibacter. The sequence continues at coordinate 6,003 of JAQUHB010000008.1, forward strand.
ATAAAAAGGAAAAGCTTGGATCTTTCAAATTTGCAAGATTACGTTTTTTTTTCCAGTTTGCATAAAGTGATATAAACATCAGCTCACCATATTCAGATGAAAATGAAAAGTCATAAATTTTTTCAATTTATTGACAACTTTAAAGCTGTCTTTGAGAAGATCTATCTCTATTTTTTGTAACTTTTTCGGATTGATATAGTTCATCTCGTCAAGATTTTTTGCTTCTAACATCGCTTGAAGTCTTATCGACGACAAAGTATCAAAACACTCAATAAGTTCTGTCGCAAATGTTTTGTCAAATGTCCCTTGATTGTTCAATGCTTTTATTCTCTCGATGGTGTTCGTTACATCGATTCTATACTCAAAAGAGAGTGTTCTTATCCCATGAACCAGGGCAAAAATACCCCCTTTTTTAAGATCAAGTTTATTTTCATGTTGTTTTTCTAAAATAAATCTTGAGAACAAAGAAAGCGGTGTTTCAAAACTTAAAGCCGCTTTTGCCATATGCGCGAGCACATCAGTCCGTGAACTAAAGTTACTGTGTAAGAAATTTTTGAGATTATCAAGTAAAGTTTTATCTCCCGCAAGAGATTTTGCATCTAAAAAGATACTCAGACTTTGCAAACTATCCGAGCTTAAACTCTCAACCCAAATACTAATCTGCTCTTTATAAGCCGATTCACTTTGTCTCCAAAAAGGGTTACTTACCATTACATTGCCCGGACATGGCGGAAAGCCCAGATCAAGCAGATAAGCGTTTAAACGTATCATCGGTTCTTTAAAAAGTTCTATATCCACTCCATCTCTAATAATAAGTGCATTGTCTTGATCCGTTTTTATACTCTGCTCTTCTCGACCCTCTGAGCCCATAACCAATAAAGCGCAATCTTTTTGCAACTCTTCATCTACACAGATATCAAAAAGTTTTTTATAAATTTTTTCATTGAGAGTTGCGATGAGTTTTGTGATATAACGAACTTTTACCCCTTTTGCATCAAGGGAAATGATAATATTTTTAAGCTCTTTTTGAAGATTTTTCAACTCATCGAGATTTTCCGCTTTTTCTATTTGTACCATCACAAGATGAGAATGATTTGCAAAGTAACTTAAAAGGTCAAGCTGTTCGAGCACTCCCTTGACTTCACCTTTGTCTATAACAATGACTCTTTTAATACTTTTTTGTGTCATCAGTAAAAGAGCATTAAATAAAAAATCGTTGTAATCAATACTCACCACATTTTTTGAAGCGATCTTTTCAATAGACTCTTCAACCGATATCTTTCCTAAAAGAACACCTTCTTTAAGATTAGTGTCTGTAACGATGGCATAAGTTGTTGGAGTCTTAACCAAAATAATGCTGGCTTTTAACTCTTTTTGTCTGAGAAGCGCATCGTAAATAGTTGTTCTCTCATCTACAATACAGGCATTATGAAGATAAATATCACTTATTTTTGCTATCAAAAACGGTGAGAGGTCGCTTTGGTTGTGGTACTCTTTGAGTTGTTGGTGACGACTTATGAAGTCTTGTAAAAAATAACTTTGTACATCTTTATTCTCTAAAAGAGTTAAAAAATCATCTTTTTTTATCTCATAGCAGATAAGGTCTTCATCCACTACAAATTTTCCTTCTGTTTGTCCATAGATTAAGGCATCAGCATCAAAACTGTCACCTGAAACATAAAAATTATAAACTTCGTCATCAATCAACTCTGAGACAGAACCTTTGATGATGATATAAAAAGCGATAGAAGAAAGCGTTTTAGAGATGAGCAGAGTCCCTCTTGGATAATAAGCAATATCCATTTTTTGCATCAGATCATCCAGTATGGTTGGGCTTAAAAGCCCAAATGGGTGGATAGACTCGATTAGTTTTCTCTGCTCAAATATACTCATGATTAATGCTCAGACGCACCTTCAGCACCGATACCAGTTTGACTTCTGATAAATTGTGCTTCAAAAGCTTCACGCTCAACTTTTGCACTCTCTGAATTATCTGTAACTGAGAAGATATAGATTCCCACAAATGCCGCTATTACAGAAAATAGTGCCGGATATTTGTATGGAAAAATAGGTGCTGCATTTTTAAGTAAATCTACCCAAACAGTTGGTCCGAGAATTACAAGTATTACCGCTGTTGCAAGTCCAATAGCCCCACCTATAACAGCACCGCGAGTTGTCAGTTTTCTCCAGTACATAGACAAGAAAAGGATCGGGAAGTTTGCAGATGCCGCAATAGCAAAAGCAAGACCCACAACAAACGCAATGTTTTGTTTCTCAAATGCAATACCCATGATGATAGCTACGATACCAAGTCCTACAGTCGCTATTTTAGAAACTTGCATCTCTTTAAGACCATCAACCTGCCCTTTTTTCCAGACAGAAGCATAAAGATCATGAGAGATTGCAGATGCGCCCGCAAGAGTCAGACCCGATACTACCGCTAAAATAGTAGCAAAAGCAACAGCTGAGATAAACCCTAAGAAGAAATCTCCACCAACAGCATGTGCTAAGTGAATCGCTGCCATATCGTTTCCGCCTAAAATTGGAGAACCGCCATCAATCGCTTGTTTCGCCATATCCAAATATTGAGGGTTTTTGAAAACCATAACTATCGCACCAAAGCCGATGATAAAAGTTAATATATAAAAATACCCGATAAAACCTGTCGCATAAAAAACTGATTTACGTGCTTCTTTTGCATCACTCACTGTAAAAAATCTCATAAGTATATGTGGAAGACCAGCTGTACCAAACATCAACGCTACTGCAAGTGAGATAGCAGAGATCGGATCACTTACAAGTTTACCCGGACTCATAATAGAGATATCTTTAAGTTCAGTCGCAGTTGCAAAAAGTTTTCCAAAACTAAAATCATAATGAGCCATAACAGCTATAGCCATAAATGTAGCACCCGCAAGGAGTAAAAACGCTTTTACGATCTGTACCCAAGTCGTTGCAAGCATACCGCCGAATGTTACATAAAGAACCATCAATACACCAACTAAGATAACAGCCACTTCGTACTGAAGACCAAAAAGAAGTTGGATAAGTTTACCAGAACCAACGATTTGAGCGATTAAATATAAAATAACTGTCGTGATAGAACCAAATGCCGCTAAAGTACGGATTGGCCCTTGGCGGAGTCTGTAAGACGCAACGTCTGCAAATGTGTATTTTCCAAGATTTCTTAAAGGTTCAGCAATCATGAAAAGAATGATCGGCCAACCAACTAGAAAACCGATAGAGTAGATAAGACCATCATACCCTTTCGCATAAACAAGACCTGAGATACCAAGAAAAGACGCCGCAGACATATAATCTCCCGCGATTGCCATACCATTTTGAAAACCTGTGATTCCCCCACCTGCTGTATAAAAATCTTTTGCACTTTTTGTACGTTTTGCAGCCCAGTAAGTAATACCCAAAGTAGCACCCACAAAGATAAAAAACATGACGATTGCCGACATATTTAATCCTTGTTTTTGCACTTCCCCTGTGATTGCATCTGAAGCAAAAAGAGTGAGCGCAGAAAGAATTAAGAAAGTTAAAACTCTTTGCATTACATATCCTTAACTGAATTTTTAATTTTGTTTGAAAGATCATCAAACTCTGTATTTGCTCTTTTTGTATAGATACCTGTAAGGATAAAAGCAAAGACAATAACAGCCATACCTATTGGAATACCTATCGTTGTAACTGAGTCACTTGACATCGGTGTTCCAAGCAAAGTCGGATCAAACGCTATCGTCAAAATAAATGCGAAATACACTACTAATATCGCTATAGTGAGTTTGATTGAAAACGCAGTACGTTTTGCAACCAGCTCTATATAATTCGGATCATTTTTGATCTTTTCTACGAGTTCTTTTTTCATAAAATCATTCCTTTTTTTGTTTAGAAGTTATAGTTTGCTATAACTCTGTATTCATCCCAGCCAAGAGGTTTTCCAGCTGTTGATTCAGCAAAATTTCTTGGAAAGTTTCCACGTAGTTTCAATTCAAGATTTTTCACAGCTGCTGGTTTATAAGCAATATCAAAACCCGGTTCTGTCGCTGTTCTTGCAATACCATAACCACTGTTTTTATCCATATCAAATGATGCATAATACGCTGATGCCAAAACATTTGCACCAAGGTTTTTAAAATCATAAGAAACAGCTACCTTAGTTGCTTTTGTTCCAGCCATAAACTGATGACGTGTTACCATCCCTTGCGTGTAAGCCGGCATTCCACCCCATGGCGTAATTGTAGCTTTATTTAGTGCAACTAACCCTGTAGGAGCAGAACCTGAATCATCTTTACTTTGTTCAGAGTAAGCGATATAAGCGCTTGCGTCACCTACAGCAACATTAAATTTTCCTGCTGCAAAAAGAGAGTTAACATCGCCTGCATATCTACTGCCCACTGCATTTTCTTTAATGATTTGCCCCGATAATGACGGCTTGATTTTATCAGTCAAAAGACAATTCCAACCTACATTTACTTCACCATAAACAGCATTTAAAATATCGTAAGCGTAATAATCCCATACTTGCGCTTTTATACTTTTAGTCGGTGCATATGTTGCAGATGCGACTGTTACGCCATCAGTATCTTTACCGACTGCATAACTTCCCATATTTAAAAAATCACCTGTCTTATCTACGTTGATTTGATATGTATAACCCGATGTAGCAGACAATACAGCTGATGCCGGAGCATAAGTCGCTGCATAATAAGCACGTCCGAAACTTCCCTGAGCAAATTTTGTCACTTGCGCCAAAAGCAAAGTAGTATTTGGAATATCTTTATTTGTCAAAACATAGGCTTCAAAAAGACTCGGAAGTGTTCTGGCATCATCAGAACCAGCTAATGGAGTATCAAGTTTTTGACGTCCACCTTTGAATGTCGTGTTATTGTATTTGTATTGTAAATATGCTTCACCTAAGATTGAATACCCTTCACTATTTTTTCCAAATAATGAAGGATCTTTATCTGGAGATGATGCTACTTCATTCGTTGTATAAAATGCAGTTCCAAAACTAAGACCTTTATAATCAGCCGTTTCAAACTTCAAATTACCACCAAGAGAGGTAGCATTACGGTGTAAAGTTTTCGTTCCCTCAAACTGTCTATCTATGTAAAAAGCACGAATCTGCCCACTTATATTCCCATCTTTAAACATTGAACTCAGATCATCTGTTGCATTTGCAGATGTGAGTAATCCAATTGCCACTAAACTCATGATTAAATTTCTTTTCATTTTTCACTCTCCTAAGTTATTAGGGTAATCTTAAATGAGAAAAATAGCATGAACGTAGCATTATCACTTATTAGAAAAACAAATCGCTTCTTTATTCTATATGATACAAAAAGTTACAGTTTCTTTTCTTCTTTTTGAACTATACTTACAGAGCAAGTCATTCCAGCTGCTATAGTGAAACCTTTTGGAACACTGTCTATATGTATTCGCACTGGAATACGCTGAGCCAGACGTACCCATGTAAAAGTTGGATTAACATTTGCCAAAAGTCGCTGATCGGTAACATTATCCCTATCAGAGATCCCACTTGCAATACTCTCGATATGCCCTTTAACTATATAATCAGTTCCAAGCATATTCATACGCGCTTCTTCCCCTACATGTAAGAGTGAAAGTTTGTTCTCCTCAAAATATCCATACACCCAAAAAGAGTCTTTTTTGATCATCGCCATATGACTCTCGCCTCTTTGGATGTAATCTCCCTTACGCATAAGAAGATTACTTACCCAGCCATCACATGGAGCTTTAACCTCAGAGCGATGTAAATCAAGTTCAGCGGTTTCAACTTGTGTTAATGTTTCTTCATATTTAGCTTTTGCTACAGCGACTTCAAGCTGAGCATCGTTACGATTTTCCTCAGACATCACCTCATCACTCAGATCTGCGCGTCTTTGATATTGGTTTTGTTTCATCTCATATTCTGCTTTTCTTAACTTGCTTATCGCTTTTGCAGCAGCTAAGGCGTGTTCAAACCTTACTTTATCAATAGCAAAAAGTAGATCGCCGCGTTTAACAAATTGATTGTCAATAACAGCAACATTAGTTACTAAACCGCTTACATCAGGCGCTATCATCACAACCTCAGCACGAACACGCCCATCGCGCGTCCAAGAGCTATTCATATAGTTGTTCCATAGTTTAAATCCCAGGAAAAGAGCCAGACCGACAACGCTAAGTGTAATCAAATAACGTAAAATTTTAAAGAATGTGTTTTTCATAAGTTCCTCAGTGATAGATATATAAACATGGTAAAGTAAAAAAACAGACAAAAAGAGCTACTTTAAAAAGCCCAGGATGCCAAACATGACGATATAAACCAGTTTCAGCGATAATTCCATCAATTGTAATTTGTAAAATTGCAACGATTACAAAAATCGGTAAAAGTGTAGGCATCTGAACGCCATACAAAGTGATATCTAAGGGCACAGTTCCTCCTTGAACACAGGGATTGCGACTCTGCTTAATAAAATAGTCTTAATAAGTGAAAGCTGAGCAATGATATGGATCTCCTCTTTTTGCTTTATATGTAAGGAAGCTATTGTGCCCTCAAGTGACTTTAGCAAAGTTTGTTTTGACACCTCTGTTGGTGTTTGAAAATACTCTTTTATTGATTCTAAAGTCTTATCGACAAGTACAGACTCTCTATCAAGTCGGTTGAGATTTCTTCTTATTCTCATAATCGCACCGCCTATCTCTAAAGTTGTCAATAACCACTCATATACAAGCCGACTTGAACGAACATTGAGACGTCCTTGCGTTGAAAACTGCTGTATCATATCTCGTCCCATACTCTCTAGTGATCCGCGTTGAAGATTTAAAGGTCCATGGCAAAGATAAATGATCTGTCCCCGTAAAACTTTTGCCACCCTTTTTTGTGAAAGTGAACATGACCAAAAGTTCACAAGTATATACGCCGCACCAGCAAAACTGACCCCAAGCAAAGAAGCAATGGTTGTTTCTAAAAAAGTTGTCGGATCTATTTTATAGTAAAGATCAAAAGAGCTCTGAGACATAAATAAAAATACAAATCCCAAAGAGAATCCTGTCCATTTAGGTCTTGTAGTCATCCATCCGACAAACATAAAAACAGGTGCGATAACAAGAGCAAGAGTATAAACATCTGTCGTAAACTCCGGCACGATATAAAAATCATACAAAGCCGCCATAGCAGCCGCACTCACAGCTCCTTTTAAAAAGTTTGTCACAGCGTCCAAAGGTCTTGGAAGTGTACCAATGAGTAAACCGATAACGACAGACATCGTAATAGTGATAGTGGCGTATTTCCAACTACTTAATATCCAAAATGCCATCGTCACAAGCAACACGCCGCTTCCACGAAGTGCCGCAAGAGCGACAAGCACGTTATCCGTGTGTGTTTTAAAACGTACGACTCTGGTCAATTCTTTGCTCACGTTTCCTGAACTTTTGAGTTTAAGGTATGCATAATAACTGTTTACATAAATAAAATACTCATCCACAACCCTACTTATGAGATAAGCAGCAGAATTAAATGCGTCATATTCATCACTTTTTAAATCTATTGGCACATAAGAATGCATACTTTGCTTTAACTCTGTGAGTTGATTTATCATATTCACAAAGCCTATATCATCCAACTTAGGGATACTTTGCAACACTTTTGTAAATGGAACATACAGCTCTTTTATAGCATCAACACTCTGAATTGAAGCTCGCAGTTCTAACTCTCTGATAATATTTTTGAGTGAATGAAAAGTTGTTGAAAGATGCATAAACTCTAAGTTCAACTGTTCAAGATAAAGTCTATTCCGTTTGTCTGTTACACTTTCGAAAGCACTATTTACAGCAATGGCATGGACACCGACCACTCCGCTTGAAAACTTTACGGCATCTACATCTTTTGTATCTTGTGCACCAAAGAGTGAATTTATATTTCCAAATGATGTAAAAACATTTTCAAATCTTTCTCTCTCATTCATATCTAATGAATCGGAAAGTTTTCTTGGAAAAAGAACTTCACTCACAACTGTCGCACAGAGTATTCCAACCATTACTTCAGAAAAGCGCGAAGTAGCGATATGAAATATCTCCATTGGCTGCTCAATAACGGGAAGTGCCACGATACATAAAGTGTATCCTGCCAAAACAAAGCCGTATGACTGAAAATTTCTATACTTTACACCGGCTGCGGTAGTTATCCCGATCCAAATCGCAAAGAAAAAAATAAATAATTTTGGCTCTTGTGCAAAAGCTCCAATCATAAAAACAGACATGATAACGCCTGCAATCGTTCCAAGAACTCTGTAATAACTTTTTGAAAAAACAAGACCGCTCTGAGGTTGCATGACAATAAACGTCGTAAATATTGCCGTTCTGGGATCGGATAAAGTCAAAGTCATTGAGACGAACATCGCAAGCAAAGCGGCGATTGTCGCTTTTACCATATAAATGAGTGTCGGCGCATCTTTGATCAACCATTCTCTAAAAGCATTTTTTACATAAATAGCGAGATACTGGCTTGATGGTACCACTTTACTTAACAACATTTTTATCCTCATAACCGCCACCAAGTGCTTTTATAAGATTCACTTCCAATAAAGCTTTTGCATCATGCAAGTCAACTTCGTTTAATCCTGCAAGTGTCACTTCTCTTTGTGCTTCAAGATATGGTAATTTGTTTGTAAGTCCTACATTAAATTTTTGCTGTGCTATTTTTACATTTAACTCTTTTGCTTCGACTTCTCTTACATGTAAGGCTAATTCTGAATCTAAAATATTTGATTTCTTTAACGTTGCAACCACTTCATTTGCAGCTTTTATAACAACATTATTATAATCATTAACAGAACTGTTATAGTCGCTTGTTTGCGTCGCAAGATTTGCTTTTCGTTCTCCGCCATCAAAAAGAGGCAAAGAAAAAGCAGATCCTAAAGATGGAGCGAAAGAGCTGTATCCAAGAAATTTAGCCAAATCAAACGAGACGAAACCTATCATCGCAGAGAGGCTGATATTTGGATAAAACTGAGCCTTTGCATGTTCTATATTTTGTCCCTTACTTAGCACTATGTACTTTTGCACTGTAATATCCGCTCTATGTGCGATAAGATTTAAAACAACTTCTTTTGGCAAAGGGGTTTTAAAACTTTTTATGTTTGGTGCGTTCCACTTATCTGCAACTGAAGGCATAAATCCGCCTAATATCGCTATACTCTCTTTTTTGCCTTCAATCGAGCGTTTAAGCATTTGTATTTGTCTCTCTACCTGTGCGATTTCAGACTTTTTAGTATTAAATAAACTGGCATTACTAAGTCCGCTTTTCAAGTTTTTATAGCAGATATTTTGTTCTTGTGTCAACAGAGATTTTAATTCCAAAAGAACCTGAACTCTTTTTTCGTCAAAATCCCAAGAAAGATATATCTCACAAATAGTGGTTGAAAGTAAGAGCTTTATCTCATCAATATAAGCTTTTTGAGCCATGGCACTATATTTTGCCGACTGAATTTTAGAACCCCGTGAATTCCAAAAATCAAAATCATAATTGAGAGACAAACCCGTTTGATAGAGACTCTCAGTTCCTCCACCTAGAGGAGGTGGAAAAATGTAGTTTTCACTAAAACGCTCACGAGAAACTGCTGCATTGGCTGAAATACTAGGTAGATTTGCGGCTTGTGTTGATGCGATGATACTATTTGCCTGAGCATATTTTGCTTCTATACTTTTAATACTCGGGGAACTACCGAGGGTAAGAGCTATGATCTTATCAAGCTGTGTATCACCGTAATCTTTATACCAATCGACTTTGAGTTTCGCACTATCAGAGATTGCACCGTTTTTTTCAATATCATCTTTGATATCGAGTTTTTGAAGAGGCTTTTGTATTTCTATTTTAGGAACACACGCACTAAAAAACAAAAGAGGTAATAACAATAAAAAAGGTAATTTAAGACTCATTTTCCACCCATAAAATTTCGAAATTATATTTGTTTTAAAACTCTTATACCATACATATAAACACATAATAAGTTACATTATTTGTCATAAAAGTTATCAATTATTGCTATAATTACATTTATGAAAAAAGATATCGCACTCCATCGAACAAAGATCACAAATGACCTAATGCATTATATCTACGATAATATCGATTCGCAAATCAACTTAGACACACTAAGCCAAGATTTTCATCTATCGAAATTTCACATGCATCGCATTTTCAAGCAGGAATTTGACTCCAATATCTATGAAACCATAGTATCTATACGGCTTCAAAAAGCTTCCAATCTTCTTATCACAAATAAAAATTCTACTATATCAAAAATATCTTCAATTTGTGGTTATAGCTCTCAAACCTCTTTTATACGAGCGTTTGGTGCAAGATTTGGGATGAGTCCGAAGAAATGGAGAAAAGGTGGATATATGGAGTATTCAAATCAGATTATCAACGACGTTCCAAAAGGTTTGACCTCAGATATCCAATACAATAAACTCTCACCTGTGATAAAAAAGATGCCTTCATTTGAACTTTATTATATCCGTCATCACGGATATGATGAAAGCATAAAAAAGTGTTGGCAACAGATTCAAGCACTTGTCTTAAGTGAAGAGATTGAAGACTATACACAAATCGCCATTTATCATGATAATCCCATCATCACACCGCTCAAAGAGTGTAACTATGTCGCTTGTTTCAAGGTTGAAGATAAAACAAAACTCTCTACTATCAAACTACCCTCATTTGAAGTACATGCAGGAGTCTATGCGGAGTTTAGCGCGCAAGGTTATCATGATGATATCTTAAAACTGGTACAGCAAATCTATCATGAATGGCTTCCAACAAGCGGTTTTGAAACCACAAACAAGCCTCCATACGCCATCTATGAACAGAACAACTTTTTAAATGAAAAGGGTTTTTTCTCGCTTAAATATTATGTTCCTATCATCCTTGTATAATTATGGTTTGTCTATCATATAGCCCATCCCGCGTACATTAATGATAACATCTTCATGAAGTGATTTTTTAAGGCGGTTGATCTCTGCGCGAATAGTTGCGTTATCTACGATATTTTCATCCCAGACGTAAAGGGAAAACTGTTCAAAATCTACGACTCGGCCACGGTTACGTGCGAGCAAATCTATGATTTGGGATTGTCTTTTTGTAAGGACTTGCGACTCTCCCTGAAATATAAGCGTATTGTGTTCCTGATCGTAACTGTAGTTTTTCGATAGGCGCAGATGTACACGCGGTACATCATTTGAAAGTTTAATCCTATCAAGGCGAAGAGCAAGTTCCTTTAAGTGAAACGGTTTTTTCAGATAATCATAACATCCCAAATTATATGCGCGTGATATATCCTCGATATCTACCAAAGCACTGATATAAATAGTCGGCGCATGAATTTTTAGTTCATGCAAACGCTCTAAAAATGTAAGCCCATCTAAACCGGGAACATTGATATCAAGGATAAGAAGATCATAACTCTTGCTTTTTAAGTCGTCAAAAGCTTTCAGTCCATCAAAATAGGTATCGACACTGTGCCCCTCAGACTCTAAAAACTCTTGGATCGATTCATTAAGCATCACCTCATCTTCTAGAAGTAAAATTTTCATTATTCACCCATCATCTTAAATTTATAGCTGAAGGTTGTTCTCTCATCTTGTGACTCTAAAGATATCAAAACACTCTCCTCTTTACATATACTGTTTACAAGCTGTAAACCTATTCCAAATCCTTCTCGAGACTTATTTTCCCTATAATAGGCATCAAAAATTTTATCTGTATTTTTAATCGTTTTTGATCTGCTTCCCATCGAAAGCTCTATCAAAGTTCCATCTTCTTTAAGGCTTACATGTACACTCTCATCTGCAAGGGTATATTTGATCGCATTGGTAATTGTATTGTCAATAATCCGTTGCAGTTTTGTTTCATTAAAGTAAATATATCTTCCCTTTAGCTCAGTATGATAGAAGAACTTTACCTTTGAAAGCTCCGCAACCTCCGCAAAAAAGTCAAGTCTTGAAACTAAAAAAAGATCCAGATCAATAGCCATTTTTGGATACTCAACTTGATCTTTTTTTACAAGATAACTCAGATCATCATAAATATTAAAGATATTTTTAGCCGCCGCTTCTATTTTGGAGAGCTGTCTGTCTTTTTGATTTTTCATCACAAACAGTTCTATGCTGGTAAGTATCACACTCAAAGGGGTATTGGTCTCATGAACCGTGTATCGTAAAAACTCTTTTTGTGCTTGAAGTATCTCATCTTTTTGTGCTTTCTCTATCAACAGCGTTTCATTGATACGTTTGAGATCACCCGCTTTTTCTCTTACTTTATCTTCTAGACTTACATTGAGTTCTTTGAGAGTTTCCTTTTGTTCACGAATAGTATCAAGCATCTCATTGATATGCCAAACCATCTGTTTAAAATCTTCAAAAACAACGGTATTCTCATCGATAACTTTATCATTATGCGCAGCATCTTTAAAAAAGTTTAAAAACTTTTCAATATCTCTTTGTAAAAAAGCGTTAAATATCTTAAAAAATCCAAGTGCAATTCCAAAGAGAATAAAAGAGAGTGTAACGATTGCCAAAATAGTTTTGATCAAAACAGATTTTAGAATTTCCTCTTTGTGCTTTATAATTTGCTCGTCAGGGAGGTTGCTACTTTGCATCAAATGGCTATTGGCCAAAGATTTTTCATAATCATGGTACATATCTGAAACCAATAAAATCACAAAAAGCATGCTAAATAAAAAGATGATAACTATCGTAATAATATTGGCTTTTTTAATACTCATAGTTTTAAAAAAAAGTTTCATTTTCATAATGCGATTATGACACAAAATAGACATCTTGTAAAACTTTGACTATAATTGCAAAAATAAAATAATTAAAGGCGAAACAATGGCATTTTTTGGAAAAGAGTTGAAAAAATACGAGATCAATGAAGATGAATTAGCAAAAGCACAATGGGCAAAAATGACAACAAGCAAGGGTGTTATGTGGATAAAGCTTTATCCTGAAGAAACTCCTATCACTGTAACAAACTTTGCTCACTTGGTAAATGAAGGTTTCTATAACGGTCTTGATTTTCACCGTGTTATCCCTGGATTTATGGCTCAAGGCGGCTGTCCTACAGGAAGTGGAACAGGCGGACCAGGTTGGGCTATCCCTTGTGAGACTAAGAAAAATACGCACAAACATGTAAAAGGTACACTTTCAATGGCTCATGCTGGACCAAACACAGGTGGAAGCCAGTTTTTCATCTGTTTCGTTCCTTGTCCTCACCTTGATGGCGGACACACCGTTTTTGGCGGCATTGAAGCTACAGATGCAGAGAGTATGGCTGTTTTAGATTCTTTAAAGATGAAAGACAAAATCGAATCTGTTGAAATCTTAGAATCTAAATAATCGATAATAACTATGTGCAACTGTTTTGAAGTAAAATTACAAGAGATCAATATACGGATCAGACATCTTCAAAATGTGAGCGATGTTCACTCCTCTTGGGCTGATATCGCTCTCAACCTTAAAGAGAACTCAGAGATCGGAGTTTCCGTACAATCTTTCTATAAAATCGAAAATAGTTCAAATCCTCTGCAAGAGATAAAAAATAATACTTTTTTTATCCCTTTCACGTATTGCCCTTTTTGCGGAGAAACTCTTTTAGTGGAAGAACCTAACGCTGTTTTATCTGAACAAGAGCTTGAAGATAAGGAAGCTTTTGCAACTTTTACGAAACTTGAAGAGGATTTAGAAGAAAGATTTAGCAATATTACAGTCAAAAATCTGAATGAAGCTTATGACATCTGTTACCTTTTCTTAGAACAAATAAATCTAGCATTTACCGTTACAAAGTTCAATGAAGAAAATAGAATGCTTATCCTTTATAAAGGTCATTTTGATGACCATTCCATCGAGATCTTCCTTGAAGCTGATGAAGATGAGGGAAATATCTATACGGTAACGGTTTTTTAAACCGATGCTAGTACATATCTGCTGCTCCGTTGATAGCCACTTTTTTTTAGAAAAACTCCAAAATGACTTTCCAGAGGAAAAGCTAACAGGCTTTTTTTATGATCCAAATATCCATCCATATTCTGAATACCAACTTCGATATCTTGATGTACAGCGTTCATGTAAACGCCTTGGTATCAACCTTTTAGAGGGTGAATATGACTTTGAAGCTTGGATGATTGCTGTTCGTGGTTTAGAAAAAGAGCCTGAAAAAGGTAAACGCTGTGAAGTCTGTTTCGATAAACGCTTTGATGTAAGTGCGCATAAAGCCTTAGAGCTTGGCGAAAAAAAGATGACAACCACACTTTTGGTAAGTCCACTCAAATCGCAAGAACAGCTCAAACGCGTCGGCGATGAATTTTACAAAAAAAATGGAGTTGAGTTTATTGCCGTTGATTATAGAAGCGGCGGCGGAACGAACGACCAAAGTCGTGTAACAAAAGAGGAACAGTTGTATCGTCAAGATTATTGCGGCTGTATTTTTGGGCTTACGATGCAAAGAGAGTCTCAGGACAAACTGATGGATGAGATGTTTTCTCCACTCTCTGGTACCATAATGCCAGCTTCCATAGAAGAGCGTTTGAAACTCTATAAAAAAAGAATGGAATTTGAAGATGAAGGCAAAGAATACAAAATAGTCAAACATAAATTTTTAAACTACAGACAGCTTACATGTAAACTCACTCAAGGCAAAAAAAACTCCATTCCTGCGTATGCACTCTCTTACTCGACATTGCCAAGAAAACGTGCAGAAGGGAGGATAGAATTTGAAATTGAAGGCATCCACTTTTTCAATCGTGATGAGATCCGATTTCTTACCTTGGCAAAGTTTAATGAGCTTACAAGCAAAGCTTTTTCATCTCTTACTGAGCTTATTTATAACCCTTTATCCTTCAAAGATGAGCTCGATTTACGCTATAAAATCACACAAAACATCTATGATCTCACGCCAATTATTGTCGTTAAAACTATCACAAATGAGAAGTTTTCTTTAACTCTTGAGGCAAAAACTTATGAAGATACCAAAGAAATTTTAGTGGAATTATCAGATGGTAGAGTTTAAAACTTTCTCAAATGGATTTCCTTATATTGAAGTAACAAATAGCGTTTCTAGTGCAAAAATAGCACTTCAGGGAGCACATATTTTTGAGTATAAAAAAGATGGGAAGAACGAACTTTTATGGCTGAGTTCACTTGCACAATTCGAAGAAAATAAACCTATTCGAGGCGGGATTCCCATTTGCTGGCCTTGGTTTGGACCTCATAGTGAACCTTCTCTTCCTCAACACGGTTTTGCAAGAATCAGCCTCTTTAGCTTTATTTCTTGTGATGAAAAAGATGATATAACGAGTGTTGTAACTCTTAAACTCACGGACTCTCCAAAAAGTAAAATTCTCTGGGATTTTAGCTTTGAACTTCTTGTCACTATCTCCATCTCAAAAGAGCTGTATGTAAGTATAAAAACAACTAACACTGATATAAAAGAGTTCAAAATTACAGAAGCACTTCATACGTATTTGAACGTTGAGAATATTTTAGATGCCGAAGTTTTTGGTGTCAAAAAGAGCACCTATTTCGATCAACTCAGTAAAACTATGAAAGTACAAAAAAATGATTTACATATAGATCAAGAGATTGACAGAATCTATATCAATCCTAATAATAAACTCACTTTAAAAGAGAAAAATCGCACTATTTTCTTACAAAACAGCCATTCAAACTCCCTCGTCATCTGGAATCCTTGGAGAGAGAAAGTAAAATCGATTAAAGATATGCAAGATCATGAATATAAAAATATGTTGTGCATTGAGAGTGCAAATGTGCTTGATGACTCCAAAATTGTCCAACCTGACCGCTCAATAACTCTCAGTTTAAAACTTTCTTCTATCTCATATTAACATTTATTTCGGTAAAATGTCCGACTTAATATAATATAAGGTTTTAATAAATGATGGATGTTATAGAGATTCAAGAAATTATCCCGCACCGCTTTCCATTTTTGCTTGTTGACAGAGTTACTGAAGTCACAAACGGTGAAAGTTTAATAGGCTACAAAAATGTAAGTATCGGCGAACAAGTTTTTCAAGGTCACTTTCCAGGCCACCCGATTTATCCAGGCGTTATGATCTTAGAGGGTCTTGCACAAGCTGGCGGAATTTTAGCGTTTAAAAGCATGGATATGACAAAAGAACAAGCGGCGGAGAAAGTCGTTTATTTTATGAGTATCGACAATGCAAAATTCCGTGCTCCTGTTCGTCCTGGTGATCGTTTAGAGTACAGAGTTAGTGTCCTCAAAAATAAAGGTTCTATCTGGTTACTCGATGGTAAAGCTTATGTTGATGATAAAATAGTCGCACAAGCTGAGCTCAAAGCGATGGTTGTAGACAAATAATGAATAAAATATCTCACTTAGCTATCATCGAGGATGGTGCTGTTATTGGAGAAAATGTAGAGATTGGAGCATATTGTTTTATCTCTGCTGAGGCAACTATCGGCGATGGTACAATTATTGATCAAGGAAGCTGTATTTACGGCAAGACAACACTTGGCAAAAACAACCATGTATTTTCTCACTCCGTCCTTGGCTCAGTTCCTCAGGATCTTAAATTTGGCGGCGAAGATGTAGAACTCATCATCGGCGACAATAACAAAATAAGAGAGTTTACACTTTTTAATCCTGGAACAAAAGGTGGTGGAGGAAGAACAATCATTGGCAATCACAACCTTTTTATGGGTTATGTACATATCGGTCATGATGTTATCATCGGAAATCACTGTATCTTAGCAAATGCGGCAACTCTTGCTGGACATGTTGAGATGGGTGACTATGTTGTTATCGGCGGTATGACTCCTATTCACCAATTTGTTCATATCGGTGACTTTGCTATGATCGCTGGAGCTTCAGCATTGGCGCAAGATATTCCCCCTTTTTGTATGGCTGAGGGAAATCGTGCAAGTATCAGAGGTTTAAATCTCACAGGTCTTAGACGCCACATGGAAAGAACTGACATAGATGATCTGAAATCAGCATATCGTGATCTTTTTGAATCAGGACAACCGCTTAAAGATGTTGCAAACAATCTTTTAGAAACAAGCCCAAACCATCTTGTACAACAAATTTGTAATTTTATTATTAAAACAAAACGCGGTATTCCGTTTGAGAGGAAAATATAATGATTCATAGACACTGTAGTTTTTGTGAAGCAAAAGAAAGTGATGAAAATCCATTAATCGCCGGGAACGGTGTGTATATCTGTAAAAACTGTGTTTTTTCAGCGTATAAGATTATGTTTGGCGACGAACATGAGAGTAAAGAAAACAGCAAAAAATTAGTTGAAGCCGTTGGCGAGCTTATGACTCCAAAAGAGCTTGATAAATTTTTAGGTCAGTATATTATTGGCCAAGAACGTGCAAGAAAACTTTTAAGCGTTGCCGTGTACAACCATTACAAAAGAATCTTTAAAACACACGACGTTCAGGATGATGATACGGAAATCGCAAAATCAAACGTTCTTTTAATCGGCCCAACAGGAAGCGGTAAAACGCTTTTAGCTCAGACTATCGCACGTGTTTTAAACGTACCTATCGCCATCTCAGATGCTACAAGTCTTACTGAAGCTGGATATGTAGGTGAAGATGTTGAAAACATTCTTACACGTTTGCTTCAAGCAGCCGATGGCGATATAGAACGTGCACAACAAGGAATCGTCTTTATCGATGAAGTGGATAAGATCTCAAGAATGAGTGAAAACCGTTCAATCACGAGAGATGTTTCAGGTGAAGGCGTTCAGCAAGCACTTCTTAAAATCATCGAGGGTTCAATGGTCAACATCCCGCCAAAAGGCGGACGCAAACACCCAAATCAAGAATTTACTCAGATCGACACTTCTGGAATTCTTTTTATCTGTGGGGGTGCCTTTGATGGACTCGAAGAGATCCTCAAGAAAAAACAGGGTGAGAATGTTCTTGGATTTGGACATGATAAAAAAAGCCAAAAAGAGCGAAAACCAACTTTTGATATGGTAGAACCGGAAGATTTAGTACATTATGGACTTATCCCTGAGCTTATCGGGCGTTTACCGATCATCGCATCTTTAAGTGAAATCAGCGAAGAGCAAATGGTAAGAATTTTAACAGAGCCAAAAAATTCTCTTGTTCGCCAATATAAAAAACTGTTTGCTATCGACAACGTTGAACTTAACTTTGAAGAGGATGCATTATTGGCAATCGCCAAAAAATCAATCGAGAGAAAAACTGGTGCACGTGGACTAAGAGCTATTTTAGAAGAAAATATGATCGACATCATGTATGAACTCCCTGAATACAACGGTTATGAAGTTATCGTCACACAAGATGTTATTGACAACGGTGAGAAGCCTATTTACGTCAAAAAAACTGAGAAAAAAACTGCATAAGGCATAGAAACTATGATACTAAATAAATTAATTGGACTCTTTTCAAACGATCTTTCCATAGATCTCGGTACCGCAAATACTTTAGTAATCGCTAAAGGAAGAGGTATTATTATCAACGAGCCTTCAGTCGTTGCTGTAAAAACTGAAAAATATGGTCAACAGCGGGTATTGGCTGTCGGTCATGAAGCAAAAGAGATGGTCGGTAAAACTCCAGGTAATATTAAAGCGATCCGTCCGATGCGAGATGGTGTCATCGCTGACTTTGATATGACCGAGAAGATGATAAGAAAATTCATCGAAAAAGCACATGGAAGAAAAAGCCTTATAAGCCCACGCATCATCATCTGTGTTCCATATGGTCTGACACAAGTTGAGCGTAAAGCTGTTCGTGAATCAGCACTTAGTGCAGGTGCCAGAGAAGTTTTCCTCATTGAAGAACCAATGGCAGCAGCAATCGGTGCCGGGATTGATATCCGTCAGCCTCAAGGAAACTTAGTGGTCGATATTGGTGGCGGTACTACTGAAATAGGTGTTGTTTCTCTTGGTGGTCTTGTTTTATCAAAATCTATCCGCGTTGCGGGAGATAAACTTGATAAAGCGATCGTGGATTATGTCAAAAGAAAATACAATCTCCTAATTGGCGATAGAACTGCAGAGGTGATCAAAATCGCTATAGGTACAGCTATGCCTCTTGAAGAGGAATTAAATATCGTTGTAAATGGACGTGATCAAGTAGAAGGACTTTTGAGTTCTATCGAGCTTACAAGTGAAGATGCAAGAGAAGCAATGCGCGAGCCACTTCGTGAAATCTCTGAAGCCTTACGTGATGTTTTGGAACAAATGCCACCAGACCTTGCCGGAGATATCGTAAATAACGGTATTATCCTTACAGGTGGTGGAGCTTTGATCCGTCATCTTGATAAATTTTTATCAGATATCGTAAAAATACCTGTTTATGTAGCAGATGAGCCTCTTTTGGCTGTTGCTCGTGGCACAGGTCGCGCTCTAGAGGAGATAGATTTACTACAAGAACTTTTTGAGAATGAATAAGGGTTTACTTGTTTTCTTTACAATCTTTATAGTACTGCTTGGCGGTGCTATATACTACTCTACGACTATACAATCTCCATTTATATCACTTTCAAATGCCGTTCAAAACAGCTACTTTAACTCTATAAAATCTTTTTCTGATGGACTCGATGAACATTTTCATCAGCAACAACGCATACAAGAACTGACTCAAAAACTCGAACACTGTGATAGAGATCATCTTCTTATGCAACAACTTTCATCAGAACTCAATAGTATTTACAAAGAAAGCAATACAACTCTCAAAACTGACCCTAACATCCAACTTGTACGCACTGTTTCTTATGTAAAGTTTTCAGATATCAATAAACTTTGGTTACAAATGAAGGATTTTAATTCTTCAAAAATTTATGGTCTTGTAGCTAAAGACAGTGTCGCAGGTATTGCAGTAGCCTATGGGAATAAACCTATCGCTCTTCTTAATGGAGATATGAAATGTACTTATACAGTTTATATTGGAGACAATAGTGCTCCTGGGATTGCCCGAGGAAATAATGACGGTACCATTATCGTGAACTTCATTCCCTCTTGGATGTCCATAAAAGTGGGAGATGAAGTTGTTTCTTCAGGATTAGATAAACTTTTTTTCAAAGGGATGAAGGTAGGAAAGGTCACTGCAATTAAAACCTCACAAGGCTATCAAGTCGCTGTCGTCTCCCCTTATTATAAGTCAAAAGAACCAAGATATTTTTATCTTATCAAAGAGGTATTATGAAGTTTTTAGTTTTTTTATTTCTACTCATCACACAAATTGTTGCGCAAACGCAAACGACACCGTTGTCAATAGGTGCAGGTCCTTATTTTCAAACACAACCATATAAGGGTACTGACACAAAAGTAGTACCTTCACCAGTTGTATTTTTTGACAATAATCTTTTTTATGTCAGATGGACTCGCGTAGGCGTTTATTTTTTAGGAGATAAAAAAGATGATTTTAGCTGGGCATTTTCATTGAGTGCTGAACCCCAACCTTTAGGGTATGCCTCAAAAGATTCATCTGCTCTTGCTGGAATGAGTAATAAAGAGAGCAGTATTCAAGGGGGTCTTGGATTTGACATGAAGTATAAAGAAACTTTTTTCAATGCTGTTTTATTTCAAGATCTTTTAAACAACAGCAACTCATATATTGCAAGAGCCGAACTCGGACAACATATAAAACTTGACAATTGGGATCTATATCCAAGTCTCATGGTAAGCTACCACGCAGCAAAGTTCAATGACTATTATTATGGCGTCAGTTCAAACGAAGCAACACCCCAAAGAGCAGCATATTCTCCATCATCCAGTGTCGACCTCTCGTTTGAAAGCTACGCAAAATATGAGTTTTCAAAAGAGTGGTCTACTTTGCTCAACTTTCGTGCTGACTATCTAGGCAAGTCGGAGCAAAACTCTCCAATCGTTTCAGACAAATATATGTTCAGTGGTTTAGTTTCCGTAATGTACAAGTTTTATTTTTAATGTCTTACATGTTAAGAATATTTGAGATAATTCACCTTTAAAACTTAGTAGCTTTTGTCAACTTAGAAAAGTTAATACCCTTTAATCCACCAATCTTACCTGCAATTTTTTCCACTACAGAAGGTGTACCTTTAATCATTATAGTTTCAAGACAATTATTATGATCTATGTGAACGTGTGTTGTACATAAAATATTTACATGTTCATCATGCTGTATCTCAGCCATCTTTTGCAGTAATCCTCTTTGGTGATGATCATAAATAAGGGTCAAAACACCCACGACTTCCTCCTCTTCATTTTTCCAGCTCTCTTCAACAAGCTGTTCTCTGATAAGATCACGCATAAATTCAGAACGGGATACATGCCCTTTATCTAAAATTTGGCGATCCAATGCGATGAGAAGGTCCTCTTCTAATGAGATACTAAAGCGTATTATCGCATCACTGGCCATTGTAAAACTCCATCAACTAATTTTTTCTATTTTATCAAAAAACTGCTTTTGAAGATAAAAATTGAATAGATATTCATGTTTTAATAAATATTTAAAGACAATACAGAAATAATACTAAAATAAAAAAAATATTATTAAAAGGGAATTCTATGAAGAAAAAGAGTTTACGCATCAGTAGAACTGCAGCAACACTTTTAATACCTCTAAGTGTTTTTGCCGGCGGAGAACAAAAAGTAGATAGTGCATTACTTCCGCAAATCACAGTACAAGCCCCGCAAGATGCACTTGATACAACAGATGCCGCAACTGAGGGAACGATCAGCGCAAAACAGATACAAAATAGACCTATTCTTCGTCCCGCAGAGGTGCTTGAGACAGTCCCTGGCCTCATTGTCACTCAGCATAGCGGCGATGGAAAAGCAAACCAATATTTTCTTCGCGGGTTTAGTCTTGATCATGGAACCGACTTTTATACCACGCTCGATGGAATGCCTATTAATCTACCGACCCATGCGCACGGACAAGGGTATAGTGATCTCAACTTTCTTATTCCTGAACTTATTTCGAATATAGAATATAAAAAAGGGCCATACTACGCAGATGAAGGAGATTTTGCATCGACAGGAAGTGCACACATCAAATACGCAGACTCTATGCCTTACGGCTTGGCAAGTGCCACGGTGGGAAGTTTTGAAAATAGAAGAGTTATGAATGCAGACTCTTATGACTTAGATGGCGGAAAACTTCTCTATGCCTTAGAGTATTATCATAATAACGGTCCTTGGAAAATACCTGAAGGGTATGAAAGATTCAACGGTGTCGTGAGTTATGCAAAAAAAGACTCAGACAACAGCTACAAAGTAACTGCAATGGCTTATAAAGGTGACTGGGATGCCACAAATCAAGTCCCTCTGCGAGCTATCAACGACGGTACAATCGACAGATATGGTTCACTCGATTCAAGTGACGGTGGAGGAACACACCGCTACAGTCTCTCATGCCAGTATACCCATTACGGTAGTGACGCTACCACAAAAGCCAATGCTTACATCATCGATTACGGACTCGATCTTTTTTCAGATTTTACCTATTATCTCGATCATCCCACACAAGGAGATCAGTTTGAGCAAAAAGATTCCCGTACAATTATGGGAGCTTCTATCGAGCGAATAAGCAGCGGTTCCCTATTTGGTAAAGAGAGTATCAACACTTACGGTTTGCAAGTTCGTAACGATTTTATTGAAGTCGGTCTTTATAACACCCAAGATCGCCAACGCTTTAATACGGTAAGTCTTGACCATGTACAAGAAACAAGTGCGGGACTCTACTATCAAAATGAAATGACGCTTACAGATAAAATACGCGCAATTGCCGGAATAAGAGGCGATCTATTTCGATTTGAGGATAAAAGTGACGTAGTTACATCAAACTCCAGAACAAAAAGCGCAGGAGTTTTAAGTCCCAAACTCAGTTTAATTTTTGGTCCGTGGGCAGATACAGAGATCTTTTTAAACGGCGGCTATGGATACCATAGCAACGACGCGCGCGGTGTGACTCAATCTAGTGATGCCGCGACTCCACTTGTTGTCACAAAAGGCGCAGAGATCGGCGTAAGAACACAGGCGATAGAACATTTGCAAAGTTCACTTGCATTTTGGATGATGGATAGCGATTCGGAACTTGTTTTTGCAGGTGATACTGGCGGTACAGAACCTACAGGTCCTGCTCGACGTATGGGAATAGAATGGGCTAACTACTGGACACCAAAACCGTGGTTTATATTAGATGCCGATTTTGCACTCTCTCAAGCTCGCTACAAAAACCCCTCAGAGTCAGGTGGAGCATATGTACCAGAAGCGATGGAGAAAACGGCATCGATCGGAGCGACAGTCACCGGATATAAAGAGTATTTCGGTGGTATGCGTCTGAGATACTTCGGAAGCCGCGCTTTAATCGAAGATAATTCTGTCCGCTCACAACCTTCTACTCTTGTTAATCTAAAAGCAGGACGCCATTTAACAAAACAGATCGATTTAAGCTTTGATGTTTTAAACCTCTTTAACACTCAAACCTATGACATAGAATACTATTATGAATCTCAAATGAAAACAGAAAGCTCTTCTGTGAACGATTATATGGTGCATCCGGGAGAACCACGCTCTATACGACTGACACTCAGTTATAAGTATTAATAACTACTTGCTAAATTTTAAAAAATCAAACGGCTCCCTCATATGTAACGGTTGATTTAAAAGTAAGCAAACAGCTCGATAAAAACTTCAATATCTATGCAGGAGCTAAAAATCTGTTTGCTTATGTGCAAACAGATAAACAATTGCCTCTCTTTTATGATAGGGCAGGAAATATAGATGTGGGTTACATCTGGTACCCACTTCGTAACAGAACACTCTACACAGGTATAAAAGCAACATTTTAAGGAGTAAACAATGCAACAACACTACAAAGATATTTTAGACATCGTCATCTTCGCCCTTTTGGGACTTATGAGTATCATCTCATTTGGTGTGGGGTTTGAGAGAACCCTTTTTTACAAACGCTTACATGTAAGCGAGTATACAAATAAAAAAGAGCTTGAGATTGATCTTGGAAACAACCTCACCATCATCTCAACCATCGCATCCAATGCTCCCTATGTGGGGCTTTTGGGTACGGTGTTTGGGATCATCCTCACTTTCTTTACCATTGGGGCAAACGGCATGACAGACAGCGGGGCTATTATGACGGGCCTTGCCCTTGCACTCAAAGCCACTGCTTTTGGTCTGCTTGTGGCGATTCCCTCTATTGTCTTTCACAATTACCTTGTAAGAAAGATGGAGGTGCTTTTAATGAGATGGGATATTCACAATGGCGATTAAAAAGATAGAATCGATAAACGTCATTCCCTTTATCGATATCATGCTCGTACTTCTTGCCATTGTCTTGACTACTGCTACTTTTATAGCAAAAGGGGCTATCAAAGTCGATCTTCCAAAAGCATCTGCTGCGAGTGCGAAGGTAGAAAAACCCCATGATATCACTCTGACTAAAGAGGGTAAACTCTATCTTGACGGTGTTGCCACAACAAACGAAAAACTGCTTAGCTCTCTTGGCACTGTTTCAAAAGAGACGACTATTATCATTAACGGTGATGCGAAGATGAACTATGAGTATTTCGTGAGTACGATCGATACTCTCACAAATGCGGGGTACACTCATCTCTCTATCAGTACAAAAAAAGAATGATACTATGCTAAAGAAAAGTATCGCACTCTCTACGCTCTTACATGTAAGCGTGGGAGCCGCTCTTTTTTTTCTCTTCATATTGCAACATCCACCTATAAAGCCAAAGGTAGTTTCCATCACTTTTGTGGCACTCCCGACACACTTACATGTAGAGCAAAAAAAGATTGAATCCCAACTAAAACAAAGTGTGCAAAAACCCTTACTTGTAAAGCAGCAAGAGGTCAAACAACCGCCTTTGCCTGTGCAAGAAAGTAAGCCTATAGTAAAACAAGAAGAGATCAAAAAAACTGTTGAGACAAAACCTATTGAAACCAAAACACTAGAGAAGCCAAAAGAGGTTATCAAAGAGACTCCGCCTCAGGTAAAAAAGGTCGAACCTACACTCGCTAGTGCTGAGAGTAAAAATATAAAAAACAGATATCTAGGGATTATTTATCAAAGTATCGATAAGCTCAAAGTGTATCCAAAGAATGCCAAAAGGCTTGGACAAAGCGGAACTGCCAAAGTAACCTTTACTGTTTTGGCGGATGGAACTATAACAAATATCTCACTCAAAGACTCATCGGGATTTGCCACCCTTGACGATGCGGCCAAAAAGATACTCATCACTCTGGCAAAAACTGCCCCCATACCAAAGGAACTCAATGAGCAAAACATGAGTATTACTGTGCCTATTGTTTATAAAGTGGAGTAACACATAAACCTTAATGTCAATCTCTGTTAATAGCAGGACACCATTTAAATTTAAGCTTTGATGTTTTAAACCTCTTTAACACTCAAACCTATGACATAGAATACTATTATGAATCTCAAATGAAAACTGAAAGCTCTTCTGTGAACGGTTATATGGTGCATCCGGGAGAACCGCGTTCTATACGGCTGACACTCAGTTATAAATATTAGTTTCTTCCATGTAAAGGGATTGAGAATCTTTACATAGAAACCATTTTTCCTTTAAAAATCATCAAATTTTAAGTGCTTTTTTCGTATAATAAAAAAATTTTGTACAAACTTTTCTAAAGGTTAAAAATGCCAAAACGCACTGATATAAAAACCATACTTTTAATTGGATCAGGTCCGATCATCATCGGTCAAGCTTGTGAATTTGATTATTCCGGAACTCAAGCAGTAAAGACTCTTAAAGAGCTTGGATATAGAGTTGTCCTTATCAACTCAAATCCGGCAACAATTATGACTGACCCAGAATTTGCAGACCGCACATATATCGAACCAATCAAAGAAGATATCATTGCCGAGATAATAAAAAAAGAAAAAGTTGATGCTATTCTTCCTACAATGGGTGGACAAACAGCACTTAACGTCGCAATGAAAATGCATGAAAAAGGGATGTTGGAGGGAATTGAGTTCCTTGGAGCAAACCCTGAGGCTATTCATAAAGGTGAAGATAGACAAGCTTTTAAAGAAGCAATGCTAAAACTCGGTATGGACCTTCCGTTTTCCAGATATGCTTACAATCTTGATGAAGCGGTGAGCGCAGCTGAAGAGATAGGTTTTCCAACTATCATCCGTGCTTCGTTTACTCTAGCAGGCGGAGGGAGCGGAGTCGCTTATAACATCGACGAATTCAAAAAGCTTGCAGCTCGCGGTCTTGCAGAATCTCCTGTGAATGAAATCTTGATCGAAGAATCTCTTCTTGGCTGGAAAGAGTATGAGATGGAAGTTATCCGTGATAAAGCAGATAACTGCATCATCGTATGTTCTATAGAAAACTTCGACCCGATGGGTGTTCATACGGGCGATAGTATTACGGTTGCACCTGCACTGACACTTACAGATAAAGAGTATCAGCGTATGCGTGATGCTTCATTTGCTATTCTTCGTGAGATCGGTGTTGACACGGGCGGAAGTAATGTTCAATTCTCAGTTGATCCTAAAACCGGACGTATGATCGTTATCGAGATGAATCCTCGTGTTTCTCGTTCATCTGCTCTTGCAAGTAAAGCAACAGGATATCCTATCGCAAAAGTTGCAACACTTTTAGCTGTGGGCTTTACTCTTGATGAGATCGAAAACGACATCACCGGAACGCCTGCGGCATTTGAACCGGTTATCGATTATATCGTGACAAAGATCCCTCGCTTTACTTTTGAAAAATTCCCTGAAGCTGAAAATACACTAAGTACGAGTATGAAATCAGTCGGTGAAGTTATGGCGATCGGACGTACTTTTAAAGAGTCAGTACAAAAAGCACTTTGTTCTTTAGAAACGGGACTTCGAGGCTTTGACGAACTTGACTGTGATGATGAGACAATGATTCATGAGATCCGTCGTCCAAATGCTGACCGTATCCTTTATGTTGCAGAAGGCTTTAGACGCGGTATGAGTGTTGAAGATATCTTCAATGCTTGTAAAATCGATCCATGGTTTTTATGCCAACTAGAAGAGATCATCAACGCAGAAAAAACAATTACAACAGAAACTTTAAAAGATGAGAAAGTTTTGAGAAAACTCAAATCTGACGGCTTTTCAGATATGAAAATTGCTCAACTTATCGAGAAAAACTCTTCTCAAAAAGTTAGTGAAAACGATGTTTATACGGCGAGAAAAGCTCTTGATATCCATTTAGAATACAACGAAGTAGACACTTGTGCGGCTGAATTTTTAGCACTTACTCCATATTTGTATTCAACGACAAACATCACAAAACTTCCAGATGTCAAACCTCGTCAAAGCGATAGAAAAAAAGTAATGATCATTGGTGGCGGACCAAACAGAATCGGTCAAGGGATTGAGTTTGACTACTGTTGTGTTCACGCGGCATTTGCTCTTAAAGAGATGGATATCGAGACTATCATGTACAACTGTAATCCTGAAACAGTTTCCACAGATTATGATACTTCAGATGTTCTTTACTTCGAACCTATCGATTTTGAACATGTCCGCGAAGTGATCGAGAATGAAAAACCAGACGGAATCATCGTGCATTTTGGCGGTCAAACTCCGCTTAAACTTGCAAATGCTCTTACAAATATCGGAGCAAATATCTCAGGAACGACAGCGGCAGTTATCGACCTTGCTGAGGATAGAGAAAAGTTCTCAGAGTTTGTAATCAACAACAATCTCAAACAACCGGAAAATGGTCTTGCTCGTACAAAAGAGGAATCTTATGTTATAGCACAAAGACTTGGTTATCCAGTTTTAGTTCGCCCATCTTATGTTCTTGGCGGGCGTGGAATGCGCATTGTTTACAATGAGGATGAACTCAAAAAATATATGGATCTTGCAGTTTCTGTTAGCAATGATGCTCCAGTTTTAGTGGACAAATTTCTAGATCAGGCAATTGAACTTGATGTCGATGCTATTTGTGATGGCGTAGATGTCTATATCGGCTCAGTCATGCAACACATCGAAGAAGCGGGAATCCACTCAGGCGACAGCGCTTGTTCATTACCTCCTATGAATCTTACCGATACGATGATCAGACAAGTGGAAGAGCAGACAAAAACTATCGCTCTTGGTCTTGGTGTTCGCGGTCTTATGAATGTTCAGTATGCTATTTATGAAGGTGAGATCTATCTTATCGAGGTCAATCCTCGTGCTTCTCGTACAGTTCCATTTGTTAGTAAAGCGACAGGGATTCCTTTAGCAAAAGTCGCTACTCGCGTTATGATGGGGGAAACACTGAGAAGCGCTTTAGAGTATTATGACAAATATGATGTTGTGATGGAAGAAGACACAATCTTAAAACCTCGCCTTAAAAACCATGTCGCAGTAAAAGAAGCAGTTTTCCCTTTCAATAAACTCTATGGCGCAGACTTGGTGTTGAGTCCTGAGATGAAGTCTACGGGGGAAGTTATGGGTATAAGTAAAAACTTCGGTATCAGTTTTGCAAAAGCGCAACTCGCAGCCGGAAACAATATCCCGACATCTGGAACAGCGTTTTTATCTTTCATCGATATGGATAAAAAACACGCGCCGGAAATCGCAAAAGGTCTTATCGATCACGGCTTTAAAATTATCGCGACTGGTGGAACAGCGAAGATTATTAATGATGCTGGTCTTGCGTGTGAAACTGTTCTAAAGATTTCAGAAGGTCGTCCAAATATCGAAGACCGTATGAAAAATGGAGAGATTCAATTGGCTATAAACACTTCAGATAATAACACATCAAAAAAAGATGCTGTTGTGATCCGTCAAGAAGTTTTACGCCGTAATATTCCATATTTTACAACTCTCAGTGCAACTCGTGCAACGATAGAGGCTTTGGGTGAGATGAAAGATCCTGCTTGGAATGAACCTCAAGCTTTACAGGATTTTTTAGCTTAAAATGTCAATTATTTTAGCACAGACAGATACAACTGTCGGTTTTTTATCTGCTGATGCTAAACTTCTCGAAGAGGTCAAATCACGCCCTCTTGGAAAAGAATTTTTAAAAGTTTATCCATCTTTTGAAGCCTTTAAGGCAGATGGAAACAGAGTTCCGAAAAAATATAAAAACTTTGTCAGAAGATCAGAAAAAACGACTTTTATTATCAAAAACAGAGCTTCAAGAATCGTCAAAAACAATCCCCATCTTCAAGTGTTACAAAAATATCCTTGGCTGTATTCCACTTCTGCAAATAAAAGCGGTCACAAGTTTGATAAAGATTTCTGTATAAGTAAAAGCGATATAATCATAGAGGATAGCCGAGGTTTAAATGAATGTAGCCCATCAAAAATTTACAAACTCAACTTTAGCAAAATCAGGAAAGTAAGATGAAGCATATAAATAGTCTCGCAGGCAGTATTGCACTTGGAAGTGCAGGTATTGTCTTAATGAACGTGCTTGGAGGATGTAGCCAAGAAGAAAAAAAAGAGCAAAATAAATTTTTAGTCATTGAGCAGCTTACAAATGGAAAATATGTCGTGGTTGAGGAGATGCCAACAGAGGGACCAAGCCGTGCGATCATCCGCTCAAAAGATGCCAATGGCACGGTAACTGAGCGTATTATGAGCCAAGATGAGATGAAAAATCTTGCTTCTCAAGAATACAATAAATACCAAAACGGCGGTTCAGAACTCAACCACGAAGGTGGAAGTGAAGGAATGGGTCTTGGTGGAACTATCCTTGCAGTTGCGGCAGGAAGTTTGCTTGGACATATGGTAGGAAACGCACTTATGAACAATTCAAATTTTGCCAACAAGGCAAACAGTGTAAACCGCTCAGCATATTCTCGCTCAGCTATGGGCGGTGCGGCAAACAGTTCTGGAAGTTCAGCAAAAAAAAGCTTTTTTGGCGGTAGCGGTAGTGGAAGCTCGAAGACATCTTCGGGCGGATTTTTCGGAGGCTGAAAATGATAAATCTTAAATCAATTAAATCGATCGATGATAAAGCTCTAGAAGAAATAGGCTTTACTTGGCATACAGATAGCGATGGAAGTAAATATGTTAGTGATAAACTTGTTCTAGTTACACATCAAGAAGCAGAGGATTACTATGAAGCCATCAATGAGCTTTATGAGATGTACACAAAAGCAGCTGAGTATGTGATAGAAAATAATCTTTTCTTTGAGATAGGTATCCCTTTTAATCTTGTAGAGATGATCAAAAAAAGCTGGGAAAATGATGTACATTGGCATGTGTACGGAAGATTTGATCTTGCCGGTGGGATCGATGGTAAACCCATAAAACTCATAGAATTCAATGCCGACACACCCACATCACTTTTTGAAACAGCCCTGCTTCAATGGGCACTTTTAAAGTTTAACAATATGGACGAGGATGAACAGTTTAACAACGTTTATGACGCACTTCGTGATAAC
The DNA here is from genome assembly GCA_028683835.1 of Sulfurimonadaceae bacterium. Lineage (GTDB taxonomy): Bacteria > Campylobacterota > Campylobacteria > Campylobacterales > Sulfurimonadaceae > Hydrocurvibacter. The sequence goes on from JAQUHB010000008.1 coordinate 36,437, forward strand.
TTTCGCCGTCTGATCACTCTCTTTGATGATCCGGAACTCTTTGATGAGCGTTATGATGGATGGAAAATACTTTTTTCTTGCGTCGAGGGAAATGCTGAAGAGGAAGTTACAACAAGACTTTTACAGCAAATTGCCACAGATGCAGGATTTAACACCTATTTTGAGTATATCCAAAATGTGCGTTTTAATGATGAAGAGATATGCGATGCAAATGACAATCCTTATGAATATTGGTTTAAACTCTATCCTTTTGAAGATATCGCCCATGATGAGCCAGAACTTGCAACGATGCTGACACATGTGATGGAAAATCAAAAAGCGATTTTGCTCAACCCTCCATACGCCCTACTCTTTCAGTCAAAAGGGATAATGAAGATACTCTGTGACCTTTTTCCAGACTCGCCATATCTACTTAAAACATCATTTGAACCCTTACCTGTAAAGTGTGTTGAGAAGCCTCTATTTGGACGCGAGGGTGCAAATACGAAAGTTCTCTCAAGTAGTGGCGATGTTTTAAAAGCAAATGACGGACCTTATGGAAACTATAAAAAAGTTTATCAGGAATATGTCGAATTTCCACAAGACAACAATGGCAATAAATACCAAGCAGGCGTCTTTTTTGCTTATGAAGCGTGTGGTCTTGGATACCGTTGTGGCGGTGAAATTTTAGATAATATGAGCAAATTCGTCGGTCATGTTTTGGTAAACTGATGAAAAACTGGAACTTTAAAAAACTCCTTAGAGAAGCAGCTATTTTTGCTGTACTACTTTTTATATTTAGCAATGCACTGAGCTATCTCAAGTCGCCAGATTTAGGTAACAAAAAACTCCCTGAATTTCAAGCAACTATGCTTAATGAAAAAACCTTTGACTCCTTACAAGTAAAGCATGATAAACCACTTCTTATCCATTTCTGGGCAACTTGGTGTCCTACATGTAAGATGGAAAACAGCACCATTGATGCACTTTCTAAAAAGTTTGACGTTATTACGATTGCCGTCAATTCAAAAAGTGACGCAGATATCAAAGCATTTTTAAAAGAAAAAAATCTTAGCTTTCAAGTTATCAACGATACAAATTCCAGCCTTGCAGAACACTTTCATGTAAGCGGTTTTCCAACTACATTTATCTACAACAAAGATGGGAATCTCGAGTTTAGTGAAGTTGGTTACAGCTCATACATTACACTTTATCTCAAACTTTTGTACGCTAGCAGGTAAGATATTTTGGGACATTTTGAGTTCGAGCACCCTTGGGTATTTTTATTACTTGTACTCATTATCTGTATTTACAGATGTCCGGCAACTTTTAAAAAAATTATCTTCCCACATCTTGAGTTGTTTAGTTTAAAGACAAGCTGGTTCAATAAAGAAAGATTATTCTATTCTCTCATCTTAACACTTTTAGTCACCGCTCTTGCCTCGCCTATCACTTATGATGCCAAATCCAGCCAGCAAAGAAAAGGACGTGATCTTGTTTTTGTACTTGATTGCAGTGGTTCTATGGGTGAGAGCGGATTTAGTAAAGAACATTCAGAACAAAGTAAATTTGATGTACTAAAAGGGGTGATCTCAAAATTTATCAAAGAACGATTTGATGACAATGTCGGTGTCACGGTTTTTGGCTCATACGCATTTTCAAGTGTTCCGCTCACTTACGATATGAATGCGGTTGCCTATCTTATCAATTTTTTGGATGTGGGAATAGCTGGAGAAAATACCGCTATCGGCGAGGCAATTGCAAATGCCACGCAGCTTTTAAAAATGGGTCAGGCAAAAGAAAAAGTGATGCTTTTGATTACCGATGGCTATCATAACAGTGGTACGATTTCGCCTAAAGGTGCACTTGATATTGCCGTGAAAAACAATATTAAGATCTACACCATCGGCATTGGAAAAAAAGGGGATTATGATGAAGCTCTTTTAAAACTCATAGCGACCGATTCTCATGCGAAAATGTTTGGAGCTTCCGACGCTTCAAAGCTCGAAGATATCTATAAAGAGATAGACAAACTTGAACCAAGCCAGATACGTTCGCAAAACTATCTTAACAAGCAACTTTTAGCCTTCTATCCGCTACTTGCTGCTGCACTCTTGCTTTTAGCCTTGATCTATAAAAGGAGGGTATAATGAGCTTTCTTTATCCTTGGGTATTTTTCACACTTATCCCACTCTATTTTCTTTATAAAAGAAATCAGCAGAGTAGTATGAAATCACACTTTTTAGAAAATAAAAAAATGCAACAAAGACAAATAAAACTGCTTTATCTCTCGCTTGCTTTTTTACTTCTCGCTCTTACTCGCCCAGTAATACAAAATGCACCTATTGAAGAAAAATTTGATGCGCAAGATTATATCATCGCTCTTGATGCCTCTTTTTCCATGCAAGCAGATGATATCAAGCCCACCCGTTATGAAGCTTCTAAAAGTCTGATAGAAGAGCTTTTAAAATTACATCCAAAAGACAGATTTTCACTCTTTGCTTTTACTTCAAAGACTCTGCTTATCTCACCGCCAACAACTGATACAGCTATCAGTATTATGGCACTTGATGCGCTAAACCCTGCTAATATTCTTACAAAAAGTACCGACCTCAAACAGCTTTTTGAAACAATCGGGAAGACATCTGCACAAAAGAAAAACCTCATCATCTTCACTGATGGAGGAGATGAATCAGACCTAAATGAACTACTTAATATATGCAAAAAAAACTCTATCATACCCTATATTGTAGCAACTGCGACTAAGAATGGAGTTGCTCTTAAAAAAGATGGTATGACGATTAAAGATCAATACAGTTCACTCGTCATCTCACGTATAAATCCAATATTAAAGGATTTAGCAACTTCCAGCAATGGAAAATATTATGAATTTAGCTCTTCTACTTTCGCACAACTTTCAGATGATATTTCATCAAATAAGGGAAAGAAAAATGATGCGATGATTCAGGTAAAAAGCTATCTTGAACTTTATTTTATTCCTCTTCTGATCGCGATTTTTCTTTTTTTAGCGAGTGTGACGAAGCTTCATCAGCTCTATTTTCTAACTCTTTTTCTCTTTTTGCCGTACTCTGTAAAAGCTGATATTATCGATTTTTACCATTTCTCCAAAGCAGATAAAGCGTTTAGCAACAAACAATATCTACAAGCTGCAAAAGAGTTTGAAAAAGCAACTCCGAGTGTGCAAAGTTACTATAACATAGCAAGTTCTTACTATAAAGCTGGTCAGTACAAAAAAGCACTGGAATATTTCGACAAGATACAGACCAAATCTAAAATAGTCAAGCAAAAGATCTTTTACGATATGGCAGGATGTGCCATTCACTTACAACGATATGACAGAGCAGAAGTTTTTTACGAGCAGGCTTTAGCGCTTGGAGAGGACAAAGACGCTCTTTATAACCTAACTCTTTTACAAAGACTAAACCTTAAGACCGGTGTCAATATCTTCGATATGATGCCTCCAAAAGATCCACAGAGCAAAAAGAACAGTTCTAAAAAAACTGGGACAGTGAGTGATGATAAAAAAGAGGGCGGCGGTAAAAGTGGTTCCAGCCAACAAGCCGGCGAAAGTAGCAACGGTGCGAGTGATGCCAAGAAAGGCGACACGCAAAAAGCGGAACAAAACACCCAAAAATCATCATCAAAAAATCAATACCAAATGGGATACCGCTCTTACGAAATGATTAACAAAGGATATACAGATGAAAAAGAACCTTGGTAAAATATTTTTATTGTTATTACTTCCATTTACACTCCTGGGAGATTCAAATCTTGCAGATTTTTCTCTTAGCGTAAATAAAAAAGATGTTGTAATAAAAGAGCCCATCGAGATCACTTTCCAAGCGAAACAAAAAGATTATACAAATTCGATGTTTTTCTTTTTAGAGATTAAGAAAAATGATGCTTATGAGGTAGTTCTTTTAGATCAAGTTACAAAGAAAATCTCAAATCACAATTCATCAACAACATTCAAATATCTTCTTTTTCCTCTAAAATCTGGCGATATCGATGTAAATTTTGATTTTACTATTAAAGTTGCAAGTGATGGTGATTTGGCCAAAATTTACACGGGAGGAAGAGACAATGTCAAATGGATGGATACTCTCAATTCAAAAGTCGAAGTCCCCTCTTTACACTTGCATGTAAGTCCTTTAAGCCAAAAGGTTGATCTTGTAGGTGATTTTACTCTTGATGCCAAATTACAAAAAAGTGATATCAATCAATACGGCTCTGCAAATATCCGCTATACGCTCAGCGGTGCAGGATATACTGAAAAAAATCTTCAATTACTCAGTAAGATTCCCAATGTAACCGCTTTTTCACAAGTAACAGACCTTGTCTCAAAAGCTACATCAAACGGTTATGAGATCAGAAGAGAATATTCTTATGCTCTGTCTTCAAAAAGCAATTTTACAATTTTGCCCATAGAGATCAAAGCTTATTCTCCAAAACAGAACAAATACTACACGCTGAAATCTTCAAGCTATGATATAAAAGTCTCTTCCATTGACCCAAAAACTCTTATCGATAACAAAGAGTTTCCACCAACTAAAAGCTATGATTTTGAGAATCTAAAAGATATTGGTATCGCTCTTTTGATATTTTTGGCAGGATTTGTCAGTGCAAAAGTCGCACCTTCACTCAACTTTCAAAGAGGAAAAAGAGAAAAAAGAGGAAAGTTTCAAGATATTAAAGAGAGTAAAACGCCCAAAGAACTCATGATAGTTTTACTACAAAACTATAAAACCTCTATTACAGAAAAATATATAAACGAGCTAGAGCTTTTGGAGTATAAGAAATCAGATATAAGTTTTCAGAAGATAAAATCCGATCTATTAAAAAATATTATGTAACCATATTGAGATAGTTGTGCAATAAGATTTCAGCAATAAATCTGTTTGAGGTCAACTTATGGAACTAAAAATACAACAAGTTCAACAACGTCTCATCAAGCGTTATTTCATAGCGAATGAAAATGCATCGATTATCATTGATGAAGAATATGAGTTTATCGAAGAGTGCTTGCATGCATCAATGAGTGTCGAAGAGGTCGCTCAAGAACTTATTAATATCTATATGGTGGCTTAAGTTGCAAGTCTCTGTACAAAATTACCTTGAACACAACTATGATGGATTCAATAAACTTCCTACAATTTTAAAAAATATCTCAACAACCCTACTTCGCAAACTCTTTCATGAGAGTGAAGTCAACAGTTTTTTAGACAAACACCAGCACAAAGATGCTTATGGCTTTGTCGAAGCTGTTTTAGACCATTTTGAAGTGGACATTACGATCCACAAAAATCAACTTCAGCGCATACCAAGCTATGGCAGATGTGTCGTCATCGCAAACCATCCTCTGGGTGCTCTTGATGCACTTGCTCTTTTATATGTTTTAAAAGATATTCGTAAAGATATCAAGATCGTCGCGACGACATTTTTAGCTTCTATCGAAAACCTTCAAGATCTTATCGTTCCTGTGGATAACATTCGCGGGAAAATGGACAAGAGCTCGTTAGAAAGGATGTATGATGCACTCAAAAAAGAGCAACTCTTGATTCTTTTTCCCTCAGGCGAAGTAAGTCGTGCAAGGGTCAACGGGATCAAAGATACCAAATGGAGAAGCGGATTTTTACGTATTGCTTCAAAGATGCAAGCACCGATATTGCCTATCTTTATAGGTGCAAAAAACAGCAAGTTGTTTTATACACTTTCTAGTTTCAATAAATCACTTGCGACTATAACGCTTCCAAATGAGATGTTTAAATTTCAAGGAAAAAAGATAGAGTTCAAGATTGGGAAGATGATCCCTTATGATAGTTACAATATCCCTTCACTCACAATTAAGGATACAGTCAAACTTCTTAAAAAACATCTTGAACGCTTGAGTACAAATAAATCTTGTCTCTTTAAAACACAAAATGAGATAGCACTTGCAGAAAACCATCAAGAACTTAAAACTGAGCTTTTAAAAGCAAAAGAACTCGGTGAAACAAAAGATGGTAAAAAGATTTATCTTTATTCTTCAGCTGAAGAAAGTTCTGTTTTAAAAGAAATAGGACGTCTGCGAGAGATCAGTTTTCGTCACGTTAAAGAGGGAAGCGGAAAGAAAAGAGATATCGACGAATATGATCTTATCTATGAGCATATCGTTCTTTGGGATGATAAAGATGGTGAAATCATAGGTTCATATAGAGTTGCAAAATCCAAAGATATTCTTCATACCTATGGCAAAGAGGGATTATATACTGCAACTTTATTTGATTATCAAGAAAGTTTTCAAGAATATATGAGAGAAGGACTTGAACTTGGACGCAGTTTTATCCAGCCCAAATACCAAAACTCAAGAGCACTCGATTATCTTTGGCAAGGGATTGGTGCCTATCTCCGGAACAATCCAGATATCCGTTATATGTTTGGTCCAGTCAGTATCTCAAAATCTTATAATTATGAATCTACGGCGATGATGATCTACTTTTATATGAACTATTTTGGATCAACCCTCTTACATGTCAAGCATAAAGAGCGTTTTATACTCTCTTCTCATCTTGAAATTGAGTTTGAAACAATGTTTGAACACAATAACTTTAAAAAAGATCTCATCACTCTTCGTGATAAACTGCAACTCCAAGGACTTGCGATTCCAACACTCTACAAACAGTATAGTGATCTTTGTGAAGATGGTGGAGTTATGTTTACTGACTTTGGATTGGACAAAGATTTTAATGATTGTGTGGATGGTTTTATCATCGTAGATATAAGCAAGCTCAAACCGCATAAAAGAGAGCGATATCTCGGTTAAATACGCTCTCAAGAGCGTCTAATATATACTATCATGTGAAATGAATCTGTCCAATAAATTCTTCTCGTTGTCGTTATATACAATATCTTCTCTACTGCACTCGTTAATTTAGAATATTAAAGGATATAATAATCACATTGATGTAAAGAATATTTATATTCGGAGTAAAGTATGAAAATCGTAGAAAAATATTTTTCTGAAATAGAACAATGCGTTAATGACTTTAACATTACTTTGGAAAGTCTGCAATCGAGTTATTCAAATGAACTTCTTTATACTCAGGCGATTAGGGAATATAAAAAATTGTTTTTAAAACTTCTCCTATCAGAATCTGAAAATGATATTAAAAAAAATACAGAAACTTTAGTGTTTTATACCATTGAAAATGATATCTCATATCTGTTCTTGTACAGTGAGCTCATAACCGTCGTACGCAATTTTTTGGGCAATCTCTTGGAAAAACATGATTTTGAATATATCAATGAAATTAACTATTTTTTTAAAGAGCATGAGAATCGTGTTACTGTTTTATATCTACAAAGGTTTTTAAAACAACTTAAACTAAAAAATGAGTTGCGACTATCACATATGTCAGTTATGGCAGATAAAAAGTTTATGATTCATTATGAAAGTCACATTAGATGGATAATAGATCTTATCTTATATATAGAAAAGAATAAGTTTGGAGATAACTATCCACAGCTTAACCCATCTCTTTGTGACTTTGGAAAATGGCTGCATTCTGCTACAACTTCATACCTCATTACGACGGCTCATTTTCAAATTATAGAAAAACTGCATATCAATTTACATGATTTAGCAGCAAATGTGATAAAGCATTGTAAAAGTAATGACATTAATCCGTCAACTTTAATCCATCTATTGCAAAAAATCGATTACTACTCACTTGAAATAGGCAATGAAATAGCTTTTTTAAATGAGATCGAAGAGAGTGCAAAAGACCCTCTCACCCACCTACTTACAAGAAGACTCTTTAATAAGATCATGATAAATAAACTTGACATCGCAAAAGTGACAGGTAGAGAATTTGCTATGATCATGTGCGATCTTGATCACTTTAAACAAATTAATGATACTTATGGACATGCTATTGGTGATTTGGTATTACAACATTTCTCAAATATATTGGAACGTAATCTACGCAAATCAGATTATATATTTCGTTTTGGCGGAGAAGAATTTATAGTCTTACTCTCCATGACAAATAAAGACGAAGCTCTTAGTCTTGCTCAAAAAGTTTGTGATGCGACAGCATTATCTGAAATTGTACTAGAGAACGTAACTATCAAATATACAGTAAGCATAGGAACTATCTCCATTATAGTAGATACCAAAACAGCTATTAATCAGGAGACAATTGATAATTATATTTCTAAAGTCGATGAAAAGCTTTATCTTGCTAAAAAGCGCGGCAGAAACCGAGTGGAATAATACAAAATCTTCTCTAACCTCCAAAGAACTGAAATAACGCAGTATCTCTGGAACTTTGCAAAGCCTACAATAAGACAGTTACATAAATTTATCTCTATATTATACTTGGACACTTATCATGTAAAAAACTCTACAAACACTTTATCTAAATATTTTTTTGTATTTTCTACTTTTTCTATCTTTGCATCAAAAATAGGTTTAGATGAAGGGAAACGCTCTGAATATTCACGATAAAGATCACATTTCATATCCATATTTTTCACAAATTGATCCATAACAAGTTTCATGTCATCTGGTGTTGCGATCCAGCGCATAAAGTTTTGAAACATTCTTTCTCTAACATCAAGAGCAAAGTGTTCATCAAGCTCTGCTGCCATCGCTTTTAAATCCCATCTTGAGAAATAAATACCGCTTTTGTTTGGAGGCATAACCTCTTTATACATAGCAACAAGGTAGTCAGGATAATCTTCACGAGCATCACTTTCACATTCACCCGTATCACAATTTCCTTGCATTACATTACTTTGAAGAGCCTCTAATTCGCTTCTTAGTTCATTTAAATCGTTAACGTCCATTTTGTAAATCCTCTATTAAATGTAGTGTATAAAAATCAAGTAGCTTATCGAAGCCGACATATTCGTTTAAGTGCTTCATACTTGAAAAGGTTTTTGAATCTTTTAAATCCAGATTCATCTTTGCTCCTCTTGTGATGACTGAAGAGATATCATCAAAAGTCGTATCTATAAGTAGATCAAAGTCGCTAAAATCAACCCCATTTGGACTAAGAAAGTTTATATCTATGTTTATATCTAAAGCTTGACCCATAGATAAAAGAGTTTCTATCTGTTGATCATAATAAGCAACCTCATATCCATCCAATAAAAGAATAGCTAAAGCCTTCGCAAGTGGTTTATCTCCGATAATTGCGATCTTTTTGATACTTTTATCTGAGTCTATAAACTCTTTTACAACATTACCAGAGATAAACTCTCCGTAAAGTGTTTGTCCTACTCTTTTTACAAAGTCACAACCACCACATCTTTTGACCACTTCTGAAGAACTATCCAAAAGGTCTAAAATATTTTCTTGATACTCAAGTCCCAGCATTGCGCCGTTAACATGAGATTTTTTCATATTTGCTAAAGTAAAATAAAAGTCATCTTCTCGTATGTTCATCGGTATCATCATACCGTCCATACTCGCTTCTTTAAGCGCTTTATTGAAGTTATGACTCAATCTGTTTGTCGATGCAGAGATGGCAATATAGCCATAAAGTATAGTTTGCGGTCCTATTCTGTCATCGAGGTTCATAGAGTTCTCTTCGTTCATCATAACCCCCATAACTCTCTTGCCTCTTTCTCTTCGACTAAACATCTTGGGCAAAGCTTTTCGCCCTCTTTATACGCAAAATAAACGCCACATTCATCACAGCGTTTGATATCAAATTTGATCAGCTCTTCACTTTTTGGTTCAAAAAAGTTTTTAAGATTAAAACTTGGTTTTACTGTCAGTGATTTTGGTTCACATACATCATGACAGCTTGCACATCTCACACAGGCAAGAGAATTAAAAGCAATAAAAGAACTTTTTATATCAGAACTAAGAGCTCCGGTTGGACAGATACGGTAACACATCTGACAATCCGTACATGTAGAAGCATCAATGTTTTTTTGCGATATGAAAGAGATATCTTTTATGCTGATGGTATGAAAGATTTCTGGAACTTCAGTGCGCTTCATCGCCATCAAAAGTAAACTTCTACGCTGTGGTACTTTTTTTTGTTTTATTTTTGCAATATCACTAAGCATTATCTCATGAGACTTCAACTCATCATCACCAGCTTCAACTTGGTTTAGAAACTGCTGTTGAATCTGAGAAACACGTTTGAGTGAGTCTTTTGAGAGCAGTTCTCTTCGTGAGATTACCTCTTTTTCTTCCTTTACAGGAAGTTCTTCTAAAGGGACAAGAGCCTCTACATTCAAGCGTTTTGTTTGCGTCATTGCTTCTAGTAAAAAGTTTGTTTCCTCTGCTCTATTTTTTATAAGTTCAAGATTTGTTTTAGCGATCGCACAAAAAGCGCATGGACCTATATCAAGAGTTATATCCTCTTTAGAAAAAAGAGAAAGACTTAAAAGTTCCTCTACACTTAAAGCAGCAATACAAGGAAGTTCACTCTTACATGTAAGCACTTTTTGATCTGTTTCCATAAATTTGAAGATAAAATTAATAGGATTAAAATCATCCAAACTGTAAGCCGCAGTCGGACAAGCTGCGCCACATCCGCCACATCCAACACATTCGCTTGGAGTAAAAGAGACTACAGAGTTATTGATCTTTATCGTCTCTACCGGACAAACCTCTACACAAGTGTTACATGTAGCATTTTTATTACTCGAGTGAACACATTTTGATACATCTAAAGTAAGTAAACTCATATGTTATAGTTATACCCATTCTCTTTTAAATGAGTCAAATATTCAAAATCACTCATCATAAATTCGAGTGCAAGTTCTGCTGCGTCAAAATAAAATGCACTTCCCGCTTCTGATTTGACATTGAGTAAATACATTGGTGCCCACTCTAAAAGATGCTCTTTTAAGAAGTTATACTCGATCTCTGCAATCTCGGCTGCGATTAGAGGCTGTCCATCTTCAAGAGCTTTATACTCAGCTTCACAAAGTTTATACATAAATTCAAGTTCAACACCGATATGATCTGCACTCATAACACGTGCGACATCAAGCTCAACTCTAAAATCAAAGTCATTATAAAGTGCTTGTACAGGATTATCTCCGCCTGTTTCCATCATCTGATCATCTCTTCTATAAAAAGACTCGTAAGGGATAAGGTGCATTAAAAAAAGGTTAGTAAAATCAACATTTAGGTATTTTTCTATAAGATCTTTATTACCCATTTGTTTACGTTTTTCCCATTTTTCAAATGATGGAAAAAAAGAGAGCATATTTTCATCTTCGATTATTGATTTTAATAGCGTTTCATCAACTTCTGTCATTAAGATTCTAGAGATAAGAGCATAAATATTTACACGTGATAATTGTTCTATTTGAAGAGCTTCTTGCATATAAAAGTACCTTTAGGAAAATGTTTGTGAAGTATATTAAAGCGCCACTTGATGTGGGCTTTAATATGATTGTTATATCTCTTTAATCGTAACTTCGTAAGCTTTGTCTGAAACTTTAGATCCAGGACGAGGCATATGATGTGGACGACGCATTGTATCGCCAGCTTTAAGTGGGCGAGTCAACTGGTCTCTCCACCCTTGGTATACTTTGAAGTTATTTTCATAGTTAACTACGATATCACCAATTTTGTCATCAGCCTTAGCAAGTTCTAAACTTACTTTTTGGTGCCATCCGTGGTTACCCGCGATTGGATCTGGATGTGCCGCAGCAACAGCATTTTGCCATGAACCACTTAGACCATCCCACCAGATATTTTCAAGATCTTTGTTATATTCTTTAAACTGCCATACATCATGACGTGGTTTAATTCCCTCAACTGGTTTGAGCGTTCCCACTTTACCATCATTTGTCATGTCATATCTAGGAGCACCAACACCCATGATTCCTAATCTATGTTCAAAACCTGGGATCTCTACAGAGTCTTTTAGTTTCCAACGACCAGCATGGTGTGAACAAGCTAGAACACCTGGACGAGTTGCTTCAGTCGGTACAGCCATAGCGATAAAATAGCCACTTTCTAAATTAGTTACTGTATCCGTAATTTTCACACGTACTGCATCACCGCGCTTTATACCAAGTTTCTCTGCATCTTTTGTATAGATCCAGATCGGGTTATGGTTTTGTGAAATCTCCATCAAGTGTTTAGAGTTCACAGAACGTGTGTGAATGTTATACGGTAAACGATAGATCGTATTTAAAGCAAACTCATTATCACCCTTCATATAGCTGTGGTGAACTTGTGTTACAAGATGCTTCATTTTTTCATACTCACCATCATTACGTGGATAAACAGGTACTGCATACTCCGGCCATTTCCAATCAGCAAGCCACTCAACAAAGAAATCAAGTTTTTTACTTGGTGTATGAAACCCTTGATGAACTTTTCCGTTAATTTCAACACCGATTGAGTGCTTATGACCAGCTTCTTCCATCCATAAAGTGCCAAATTTATCTTTTGTAACTTCACTTTTTGGAATCTTTTTACCTTCATAAGTATAACTCGTGCCATCAAATGCCAGCGGAGCTTCTTGAGGCTTATAAACATCAGTTTTTTCAGTCCAAGCACCATGATCACGTAAATATTCATATACAGGAAATTCAGCCGCTGGATACAACGTTTTAGCGGTCTCGGATAATCTTGGTAAAAGACTGATCGCTGCATCGAAATACTCAGGCACAGTAACACATCGAGACGGATCTTTTTTAGATGCCCAATATTTTTGAATACCTAAGCTTCCATCTTTATCAACATGGTGATAAATAATATTTGCCCAGAATTCTGTTTCTTCCCAGATCTCGCCCAAACCATATTTCATGTGGGCTTCAAGCGTCGCACGAGTTGGATCTTTTGCTTTCCAGCCCATTTTTTCAGCTGCTACACGTAAAACCGCTTGACGGAACTCTAAACGAGCTTCTGGTTTAGACGGTGTAGACTGTTGGTCATGACGTTCACCTGCAAGTCCTACAGGAAGGATATAGTCACAATACCAGTTTGTCTCACTCCATGTAGGAGCAAGGTTGAATGACAGCTCAACTTTCGCTTCATTTTTCAACACCTCTATCCATCTAAATCCATCTGGATTAATCCAAACTGGATTATACATACGCGGGAAATATACAGAAAGCTTCGTAGGTACGTTTACACCTTTAGCCTGCCATTTTTTCTGCCACTCTGTATCAGAGAGCAAGTGTGGTAACAAGTAACTCATCTCATATGTACAAAGAGGGAATTCAGGCGGCCACATAAGTTCATTCCAAGCATCTACCTTAGGTGGTTTTTCACCTGCAACTGTCGCCTTGTCTCCCTCACCAGCGAGAGAAATCTCATGCCAATGGTGTAGTCCTGTGCCACCAATATCTCCTTGCATCGCACCACGAACTACAAGTGATAAGAAACCAGCACGAGTATTCATCCATCCACCGCGGTGACCGATTGTTCCTGCACGCCAGAGATATGAAGCTATTTTATTTCCAGCACCAATATACATATCCCAAAGTTGGTCAAGTTTATAACCCATACCTTCCATTTTACACTCTTTGAGAACGAACTCTTTCGTGTATGGAGCATATAACTCTTTTGCTAATTCAATAAAATCTGCATAGCTCTCACCCGTTGGAACTTTAGAGATATAGCCATAACCAACCATCTTTTGCAAGTGCTCTTTGTTTGCCATCAAACGATCCCAGTTCACCCATTCGCGAACAAAATCATGCGCAACTAAATCATCTCCATTTTTATCTTTTTCATGTAAGACACGGTTTACAAGGTAGAGATAAAGCGCTGCCTCTGTCCCTGGCCATACTGGTAACCAAAGATCAGCCATACCAGCAGAGTTACTCATACGTGGATCAATAACAACCATTTTTGCGCCGCGTTTACGAGCATCAGCTATGTAACCTGCTGATTGTTGGAAGTAGTGTCCCGCATCTGCCGCGTGAGATGATTGTAAGAAAATCAGATTTGCATTTGCCCAATCCGGAGAGTTTCTATCATCATTTGTCCATTGGATTGTTCCCTGACGAGCACCTGCTGAACAGATGTTCGTGTGTGAATTATATCCATCAATTCCAAGTGTATATGGAACACGCGGACCAAAACCGTTTTCATTTGGACGACCAACATGATATATAATCGATTTTTTAGACAGTTCATCACCAACTTTGATAGTATCATGCATTTTCTTACCAATCTCAGCCATAGCGATATCCCAGGTAACACGAACCCATTTACCCTCACCACGTTTTGAACCTGGAGCACGTTTTAGTGGAAATGGAATACGATCTGGATCGTACATTTGAGAAGTTACAGCATAACCTTTTGCACAGTTACGTCCACGAGAACCTGTATGTAATGGATTACCCATATACTTACGAACTGTCATCGTATCTTTATTAACCCATGCAGTAAGACCACAACCTGCTTCACAGTTTGAACAAACTGTTGGAACTAGCATAAAGTTGTTGACTTTGATACCATCTGGATTTTCTTTACTTTGTACACCGTGACGTTCTATACCGCCGCGTTTCCAATCAGTACCGTCTAGTTCAGCAAAATTATCCCACTCTTTCAAAGGAGGATAAAAAGACAAAGAATTCGGAGTATTAGTAAATTTTGATTCTGCAACAGATTCTGCAACAGCATCTGTACTAAATACACCCTTCGCTAATGTAACGCCTGCAACAGTAAATGCAGCGCCTTTTAAAAATGTTCTTCTTTCTAAATACATCTATAACCTCTTTAGCTTAAGTTCAATAATTGTGGAATGATCAACCAGACATGTTTAACAATCCATAGACCTGCGATTGCCAATATTGCCGCTAGTTTCAATAAACTTTCACTTTTACTTGAAATACTAAGTAAAACTAAAACCATCGGTACTATGAAAGCCATTAGTTGACCTAACCAGAACATCGTTGTATATTGCCCCGCACCTTTCACTGCTTGTAGAGTTACCATAACTTCCTCAGCCTTCATCGGTCCAAACACCATTTCACTCATGTAAATGATAAATGCCATTGCAGCACTTAAACCAAGAATAATTCCTAAATCTCTTTTTGCTGCATATGGAAGTTTTTTGCCCATCAAAATAAGAGTTGCAGAACCAGTCAATGTAGCAGCAAGTATCATCTGCACAGCTTCAGTTGGCATTTGCCATAGTTCACGAGCTGTTGCTTCAGCCATAATAGCAGCCGTATAAAGTGTTACAGGGATAGAGATAATTACAGCCAACGGTAACAACTTATCAAAAGATGCTGTATCTTTTTTCAAAAAGACCATATATGCCATCAAGAAAAGTAATCCAACTAAACCAGTTACAATCCATGCACCAACTGCAATCGCCGACGTAAGATGTGGATGTGTAAAGATATGCCAGAATCTAAACATCTGATGTAAATCTATGACCGTAAAGAGTAGAAAAATGTGAATAAACACAATTGAAACTACAATTACAGGAAAACGTAAATATCCTGCTTCATTTGGATACTTTTTAAGCAGATAAAAAAGCATAAAGATAACACCCGTACCAATGCTTTTTGCCCACATATTCATAGTAATAATCCAACCCCAAACGATACTTGGTAAAGCGACGTCTAAAGTTACTACTGCGTGTGTTGCTTCAACTACTGTATGCATTAGTGGTGTCCTCCTACTGGTAAGTGAGTCAATTTATTAAATAGTGAATAACCTTCAATACGCTCAGATGCTAATGGATTTAGATTTACATCACCGCCACCTACATAGTAATGATGAGGGTCTGTACCTTTTTCAGGTTTTCTCACTCTTGTATCTCTATGATCTTGAATATATTTGCTTATATTTGATGTTGGATCATCCAAATCACCAAAAATATTTGCTTCAACTGGACAGGCAACCACACAAGCTGGCATCATGCTAGACGCAATACGGTGCGCACAATATGTACATTTATCTGCTGTTTGTGTTTCAGGATCTATATAAATAGCACCATATGGACAAGCCATAATACAACCAGCACATCCGATACAACGTTCTTTATCTATATTAACAATCCCATTGTCAATATAGTGCAAAGCACTTACTGGACAGATACGCTCACAAGGTGCATTCGCACAATGGTTACAACGTAATGGAGTAAATGTACGCTTTGTTTCAGGGTACATTCCAACATCTATATACTTAACGCGAAGTCTCCATGTACTGAGTGGAACTTCATTTTCCACCTTACATGCCACCTCACAACCTTTACATCCCATACAAAGATGTAAATCAACTAGAAAGCCCAATTGCATATACTCTCCTTCACCTACTCTAGTAGATATTTAGCGTTTTATTAGTAGAACTAATTTTTATTATAAAAATACCGTACAACACGACACTTACTGCATTTTCGCTGATTGATATTAGCCTATGTTTCTTTAACTGAAACTAAAATTGTATTAATTTTTTTGATAAAAGTGTGATAAATGAGGATTTGAGTAATAAGAGAAGAAAGATTATTTTTTATAATATATGAACGAGAACTCTTATAGAAAGAGTTCATCAATTTTATTTAATATCTAATTAAGTCGAACGCGTACCGACTGTTCATGTGCAGTCAAACCTTCAGTATTGGCTATCATCGCACAAGCTTCTCCGATCTCATTGATAGCTTTAGAACTAAATGAGATGATAGAGCTTTTTTTCATAAAATTTTCTACTCCAAGCGGAGAGTAAAACTTTGCCGTTCCACCCGTTGGAAGTGTGTGATTTGGTCCTGCTACATAATCGCCTATCGCTTCAGGAGTATTGTGTCCCAAAAAGATAGCTCCTGCATGCTTTATATACGGTAGTAGTTCAAAAGGATTATTTGTCGCCACTTCAAGGTGTTCTGGCGCTATCTTATTCATAAGAATTATTGCTTCGTCCATCGTTTTGGATACTATGATTGCTCCACGCTCTTCTATAGATTTTCTCGCTATCTCTTCTCGAGGCAGTTTTATGAGCCAGTTTTCTATCTCTTTTTTTACCTCTTGTGCCAGTTTTTCAGATGTAGTTATAAGGATAGAACTTGCCATCTCATCATGTTCAGCCTGAGAAAGCATATCTATAGCCATATGTGAAGGATTAGCACTTTCATCAGCTAAGATTCCTATCTCACTTGGTCCTGCGATCATATCTATGTTCACGTCACCAAAAACCATCTTTTTTGCAGTTGCCACAAAGATATTTCCCGGTCCTGTAATAACATCCACTTTTGGAATCGTCTCAGTGCCATACGCCATAGCAGCTATCGCGCTCGCACCTCCGACCTTATAGACTTCACTCACTCCACAAAGATGACAAGCTGCAAGAAGAAGTTCATTTGGCTCATTGTCAGGTGTCGGAGTACAAATAACTATCTTCTCGACTCCCGCAACTTGAGCAGGAATAACATTCATCAAAAGTGAAGATGGATAAGCGGCTTTTCCACCAGGAATATATAACCCTGCAGAATCAACAGGCGTCACTTTTTGGCCCAAAATCGTTCCATTTTCTTCTGTATCAAACCAGCTTTTTGGTTTTTGTTTTTGGTGATAGACTTTGATGCGATCATACGCAAGATGTAAAGCGGCTTTAAGATCTTTATCCAGTACATCATAAGCGTTTTTCATCAGTGTCACATCTATTTTTAAATCAGCATCATTTTTAGGAGTCCACTTATCAAACTTAGCGATGTGTGATTTTAACGCACTGTTTTTATCTTTTTTGATCTCATCAATAATACTACCAACGATAGTGCTTACATGCACCATATCCATCTTACCGCGACCTAATAGTTCTTCAAATTGTGCCTCAAAATTTTGCGAGGAAGTAGTTGTAAAAATCATAATCTGCTCTTCATATAGTTAATTTGTTGTTCTTGTTTTTGTATAGCAAAACTTTTTGATACCGTATCCAAAATCTTTAAAAGATTTTTTTCGTCCACAGCACCCATGATAGGCTCACTCATAGCTTTTCCCTCATCATCCAAAAACCAGATAGTTGGAGTAGCAGGACGCCAAAACTCTTCTGGAAAAGCGTCATCATCATCATCTGTATATGCGATGTATGTTACATAGTCTTTATTTAATGTTTCTATAACAGCATCTTTTGAAAGCGTTTCTTTTTCAAGCATAACACAGTATTTACATGTATGACGCGAAACGATAAACATGATTGGTTTTTGTACTATATCTGCTTGAATCAGCGCATTTTTAAAGCTTTTTTGTAAAGCAAGTTCAGATCCAAAAAGATTCATAAATACTATTAACGCGAGTAAAACAATTTTTTTCATAACTTAGCCTTTTTTTGGATCTCTTTTACGATATCTTCGACACTTTTATCCGTAACATCTATAACGATATCTGCAACTTTTTTATATTGTGCTTCTCTCTCAGTATAAAGAGCTTTTGCACGTTCAAGATCTTGCATCAATGGACGTTTTTTAAGCTTACTGGCTGCATTTGGATGATTCATGATTCTCCCATGAATTTTTTCAAAAGGGGAATCTAACAAAATAACCGTTCCAATTTTATTAAGGTTTTTGACTTTATAAAATCCGCCACCAGTTGAGATGAGCGTATCTTTTACACTTTTTTCAAGCCACTTTGCAACTTTAAATTCTATATCTCTAAAATACACTTCACCCTCAGCTGCAAAGATCTTTTTGATACTTCTATTTTCCATACTTTCTATGATGTCATCTGTATCGAGTGCAACAATTCCAAGTTGCTTAACCATTTCACGAGCCACACTACCCTTTCCAACACCCATAAAACCTATCAATACAATATTTTTCATTCTCATTTTTCTTTATTTTAATTTCTTAATTGACGAGGATTATACTTTAAATGGGCTGACATGCACTTAAAGGAATTTTTGACTACAATACTTTTTATGAATAAGGATAAACACAATATCTTCAAAAATCTTATAGAACCTAAAGTAGGCGATGAGATCTTTAGCACTCTTTTAGAGCATAAAAATATCAAGATCGAGCTTATAAACTCCAACTCCGTCATATATGGAAAGAGTTATCAACAAGAACAAGATGAATGGATTCTTCTACTAGAAGGTGAAGCAACTTTAGAAGTTGAAGGCGTTGCACAGCTTTTAAAAACTGGAGATTATCTTTTTATATCAGCACAAACCGTACATAGAGTTCTTTTTACAGATAAAAAAACTCTATGGCTTGCGATTCATGTTTTCTAACTTCTAAACTCATCTATTCTTGATTTAAGAGAATTTGCAACTTCTAGAAGTTTTGTAGATTCACTGTCTATCATATTAACGCTATTTTCATTTTGTCTTGAGTATTCATCTATTTGATTGACTTTCTCAATAATCCACTCGATATTTTTTACTATTTCATGCATATCATCAAAAGATTTATCGGCTACCTCAAGTGAATAATTCATAGCATCAGAAGTGATATTTATTTTATTTTCAACATCAGATGAGATATCTGTCAAAGCTGATAAATTTGAAGCATTATGTCCCATACTGTCGCTCACATCATTGATAGACTGAACGATTGTTCCTATGCTTATTTCTATTTGCATAAGACTTTTTTGCGTGCGCTCTGCAAGTTTTCTCACCTCATCTGCTACAACGGCAAATCCACGACCATGTTCTCCAGCACGCGCCGCTTCGATGGCCGCATTTAATGCTAAAAGATTTGTCTGATCTGCAATATCTTTGATGATATTGAGAACATCTTTTACATTATTCGCATCACTTTTCAAACCCTCAAGTTGATGTGAAAGTTCAGTTTCAACTTCCATATACTGATCTACTTTATAAACAAGATTACTTAACGCATCTTTTGCAGTTAAAAGCTCTGCACTTGCAGATGAGATATGCTGTTGCGTTTCTTTGGTAACTTCAATCGATCGTCCTAATATCGTTTTAATCGAACCTGTTTTTTGTGTTGTTTGGTTTACGATATCTCGCTCTTTTGAGATACTTTTATTGATCAATTCTGCTTGATCCGACATATTTCTTGCTATGGAAGTATTTTTATCACCCAGATTTTTAACTTCATTTACAGTATCTTGGACAACTTCTATAAAACTGTTTACTGATGACGCGGCATATGCAAACTCATCTTTGCCTGAAGCTTGAATACGTTTTGTCAAATCTTTATCACCCTCAACCAAAGAATGTGCACGATTTCCAAGATCTTCAAGTGGAGCAATAATAGCCCTTGAAAAAAACCAGATCACAATAGCTACGAAAACAAAACATATCGCTAATAAATAAAGGAGTAAAGTCACTTGGGTATGCTTAATCTCAGCATCATTTCCCTCTAATGAAACTGTCATATCCATAACACCCAACACATCGCCTTTTTGGACATTACCATGACACTGCAGACATTTTTCATCTGCAATAAGAGGTTTTAAGAGACGTATCGAATGATGAGGATTTTGCAATTCTATAGTAGTGGATTTTTTAGTATTAAAGACATCAAGCACTGCACTGTCTTGACTTACTTTATCAGCAAGTCCAAAAAGCTCGATCACTTTTGAAGATTTTGAAACACTGATATTATCGACTCCAGTGATAATATGCTGCGATTCTTTAAGAGTATCGTTAACAACGGCTGGGTCTCCGGAAATCATACTTCTAGAAAGTGTTTGAAAAACAGAACCACTCAACATCTGTAAAGATTTTTGAGCTGTTTGATTGGAAAAAGCATTAAATGTAGCTGAAAGATAGACATAAATTCCTAAAATACCAAATAAACTAATCACGATAGTAGAAAACATAATTTTTGATTTTACCGTTGAAAGCATTTTAAATCCCTATTTATTTCATTGGACATTATTGTAGCACATCGAAAGCTATATTAAAAGAAGAATTTAGTACAATCCTACCATAAAATAATAAGGTTGATAGATATGAGTACACGTATTTTAAATTTAGTGAAACCTGGTGTATTATCCGGTGATGATGTCAGTAAAGTTTACAATGCCGCTAAAGTGCTAGGATTTGCTATACCTGCTGTAAACGTTGTTGGTACAGATTCTATCAATGCTGTTTTAGAAGCTGCAAAGATTGTGAATTCTCCTGTTATTATCCAATTTTCAAATGGCGGTTCAAGTTATTATGCTGGAAAAGGTATAAGCAACGAAAATGAAAAAGCAGCGATTGTCGGTGCTATCTCAGGGGCCAAACATGTACATCTTATGGCTGAAGCATATGGCATTCCTGTTATCCTCCATACAGATCACGCAGCGAAAAAACTTCTCCCTTGGATAGATGGTTTACTTGATGCGAGTGAAGCGCATTTTCAAGCAACTGGAAAACCACTTTTTAGTTCACACATGCTTGATCTTTCGGAAGAGCCGATAGAAGAAAATATTGCTATATGTAAAGAGTATCTCAAACGTATGGACAAGATCGGAATGACTTTGGAAATCGAGCTTGGTGTTACAGGCGGAGAAGAGGATGGCGTAGATAACTCTCATCTTGATAACGCTTTGCTTTATACTCAGCCTGAAGAGGTCGCTTATGCATATGAGCAACTTTTAGAAGTAAGTCCTAGATTTACTATTGCTGCTTCATTTGGAAATGTTCACGGAGTTTATAAGCCAGGGAATGTTGTCCTGACTCCAAAAATCCTTGATAACTCTCAAAAATATATTCAAGAGAAATTCAATACTGCGGAAAAACCTGTAAATTTTGTATTTCATGGTGGAAGCGGTTCAACTTTAGAAGAGATCCGCGAAGCAATTAGCTATGGTGTTATCAAGATGAACATCGACACAGATACACAGTGGGCTACTTGGATCGGTGTAAAAGAGTACGCTGAGAAGTATCATGATTACCTACAAGGTCAAATCGGAAATCCAGAGGGTGAAGAGAAACCAAATAAAAAATATTATGATCCAAGAAAATGGCTGAGAGCTGGGCAAGAAACGCTTGTAAAACGCGTGAAAGAGGCATTTACTGACCTAAATGGTTTAGATCGAAACTAATCCTTTATACTTATAACGTTCCAACATACTTGCATTTCCGGTGGTTCCGCCGCTGTGAATGTAAAGTATCTCTTCATCGGTTTGCTCCAATAGCATCTTCCAAAGTTTTGGTGCATATACTAAATCAAAAACTATTCCCGCCTCTAGAAGCCTTGTATATAAGTCGAAAAACTCTTTATATGGCTTTGCAAAATGGTATTTTTTCTCAGATTCTAAGATTATTAAATTATTCGGTATTTTCTCTAATGCTGACATTTGCTCTAAAAGATAAGCTTTATCTCCAATAGTTGGAGTCGTATAGACTTTATATTCTGGCAATGCAAGAGCCAGATAAAGAGCTGTCGTTCCAGTTCCTGCTGGAGTTGCTAGACTTCGTACACTCGTAGGGCACTTCGCATGTAAGGCAGAGTCAAGTATCTCTTTTGCCAGTTCTTCTACACCAACTCTTGCGCTTTGATCCGCTCCACCTTGATGCACGACAAAAGTTTTTTCATCCAAATTCAAAGTTAATGTTGCTATAAAATCTCGATACAAGTGATCATCTAACTCTTTGTGAATCATATCAAGAGAAAGGGCCTGAGCATAGTTGGAGTCTGAGTTTTCTTTTATATGCAAAGGTTTTGTATAGTATTCAAAGACCCAGCCTTTTTTGTTACACAGTGCTGCAAGGGAAAGCATAGCGTTGGATTGAGTGCCACCATAAGAAATTATTTTGGTGAGATTTTCGCTTGGAGTATTGATAAGTGCATAGAGTTTTCTATATTTGTTTCCGCTGAGATAGGGATCTAGTAGATCATCACGTTTGACATAGAAAGTTCTTCCATCGAAAATAAACTTTTCGATGGAAGAGAGAGAGCTGTTATTTTTTTGCTGGAACAATTTTCGCAGTTTTTTGTAGATCTTGCATTTTTGCTTGAACTACAGTCTTAAACTTGTCCATTTTTAGGCGTTGTGCTATAAAGTTTTTCACTTCACTTAACGCTAACATACGCGCAGGTTTTTTCTCTTTTAGGTAAATAACATGGTATCCAAATTCACTTTTTACAGGCGTAGTAGTAATAGTTCCTACATTCATACTAAATACAGCTTTATCAAAAGCTGGAACCATCTGACCTTGAGCAAACGTACCTAAATCTCCACCTTTTGGAGCAGAAGGACCTGTCGAACTTGTTTTAGCTAAAGCCATAAATTTAGTTTCTAAATCAGCAGCTTTTAAATATTTTAGCTGGCTGATAATTTTGTTTGCTTCGTCTTCAGTTTTTACTAAAATGTGGTAAGCATGAACACTCTCTTTTTCTTGGAATTCAGCTTTATTTTTGTTGTAATAATCACTGATCTCTTTGTCTGTTACACTCACTTTATCAGCGACTTTCTTTTGCCAGATTTGAACTGCCAATCTTTTTTTAACTTGTTCACTCACTTTTGTGAATTCATCTTTAAACTCTTTGCTTTTTTCTATACCTTGCTTTTTAGCATCATCATAAACAACCTCTTGCATCACCATCTCTTGAAGAATACGCTGACCCAATTCTTGTTGTTTGTCTTGAGGTAAAGATGTGAATCTTCCCTGAGTTGCTTGCATCAAAGCTTCATTGACTTCATCTGAAGTAATAGCTTTACCATTTACAGTTACTAATGTGTTTGCACTTAACGTTGCTGCAACTAATACTGCAGAACTTAAAACTCTTTGTACTAAATTCATCTATTCCCTTTTTTTCTTAGTTAAAGTATTTTAATAGGATTATACCAACAATTATTAAACAAAATTATCTATCGTGCTCTTTGTCATAAACTTTTCACTTAAATATCGATCGATCACTTGAAGCAAAAACTCTCTATCAATTGGCTTTGCCAAATGTGCATCCAAACCTGCACTGAGTATTCTCTCTCTATCCCCTGAAAGAGCATGTGCCGTCAGAGCAATAACTGGCGTAAAAACTCTTCGTTTTTTATCATACTCTTTAATCAGTCGGGTAGCGACGATCCCATCCATAACCGGCATATCTATATCCATCAATACGAGATCGAAATCTTCCTTTAAGAACATATCAATGGCAATTTGCCCATTAAGAGCTGTTGAAACATTGTAATTTTTTTGCTCAAGAATAGTTTTTAGAAGCTTCTGATTGATCTCATTATCTTCAGCCACTAAAATTTTCGCTGTATACAAGCTAGAATCTGGAGACTTAAATGATGAATGCTTGATTTGTTCTTTTGGAATCTTTTTCCAGATAACTTTGAGTACATCATAGAGTTTGTTAGGTAACAAAGGCAATACCACAAATCCCTCTATCTTATCAGCAGCAGCAGCCTCATACCTCTTTTTTGCATCTTTATGACCAACTTGGATTATTTGTAAGTTCGGATAATATGCTTTGATAGCATCTGCCCGTGAGGAACTGATATGATCGGTCAAAATAAAAAATGCTGTAGCACTGCTAAGCTCTCTATGAGCCAACCCATCGATCTCGACAACTTCTACTTCAAACTTTTTGAGGTAATTTTCAAGTACTTTAAGTTGTATACTAGAACCGCTTTCTTCTGCCCAAACACATACTTTAGTTCCATGAACAAACTCATATGGAGTCTTTTCTTCTATCTTGTGCAAAATCTCAAAATAAAAACGACTTCCTTTTCCAAGCTGACTTTTTACTTTTAACTGAGAGTTTAAAAGAGTTAATAACTTATGAGAAAGATTTAGCCCAATACCTATCCCCTCTTGTGCTATTCTTTGTTTATCATAAATAGCCGCAAACGGCCTTAATATACTTTTCATTCTATCTTGAGAAATACCGATGCCATTATCACTAACAGAATATTCTACCATGACATTATCATTGTTATATCTTGCTTTAAGTTCAACGATAATCTTTCCATCTGCATTTTTAGAATATTTGATTGCGTTTGATATAAGATTTGAAAGAACTTTTTTTATCTTATCAAAATCTCCTAACATCACTTGAGGAAGGTGTGGATCAATCAGAAAAAATATTTGTTGATTATGATTTTCCACTACAACACTGTATTCGCTTGAAAATCTTTCGAACTCTTCAAAAGGTTTAAAGAGCACCTCTTTTTGGAGGGCAACACCACTCTCGATTTGCATCAGTTCTAAAAGATTTTCTATATTGCTCATCATCATATGCGCACTGTTGTCTATATTGAGAAGGTATTCTTTTTGAGACTTATCTAAATTCGTATCTTTTAAAAGTTCTGTATAGCCGATGATGCTATTCATCGGTGTTCTAAATTCATGCGAGATATTTGTCAAGAATTGTTTTTTTAAACTTTCAAAATATGCATGCGCCTTTTTAGCTCTTTCTATAATAAATTGATTTTCAAGCAAGAGAAGATGTAAAACGACACCGTTTAAGGCAAAACTTTGCAATCTTAAACTACATAAAATAATCTCTCCGGTTTTGTTTTTGATATTAATACAGTGGTCTTGCCCCTCTTCAATGTGTTGAATCCAATCATAATGCGTAACATCAACACACCCCTCTTTTGGTTCAACAAGTTTTGTCATATCATTATGATATGCATTCAAAAATTCATCATAGGTTTCAAATCCCAACGCTTCATAAGTTGAATAGTTACAACCTAAAAGTTCACCATTATCATCTAAAATAAAAAATAGATGCTTTTCAAGTTTAGCGAAGGCTATGATAACTTCAGCGTGATCTGGGAACTGTTCAATTACTTTAGTAAATCCTTGCATATTACACCATCATTTCTAAAAGATATTTATTCAAAATTAAATCTAATTTATTTCTTGTAAGCGGCTTAGAAAGATAATCATCTAAACCTGCTCTTAGTAATCTTTCCCTATCCCCTTCCATTGCCAGTGCTGTAACTGCGATGATAGGCATCGTATGTCCATTTTTAACAAGATGTTCTTTGATCTCTTTTGTTGCGATCACCCCATCTTTTATTGGCATATCTATATCCATAAAAACAATATCAAAATCTTTATGGTTGCAGATATCAACAGCTTCCTGTCCATTTGACGCCGTTACTACGTTAATATTATATTCCTGCAACAAGATTTTTATAAGTCTTTGATTGATCAGATTGTCTTCGACAACTAAAGCTAACATCCCTGATTTGATCTGTTTTTGTACCGCTTTTTTCTCATCACTACGTAAGAAAAGTTTATCAAGGTGTTCAAAAAGATTTGCAGGTAATAAAGGCTTCTTTATAACTTCATTCACAAGGTTTTTAACCTCATCACGTAAAGACTCACCTATATCAAGCATAAAAACCACAGGCACTTTTTTAGGATATTGATTAAAGTCTGTAATCCATGTAAGATTTGACTGTGACGCTACAATATATAAAGCATCTATATCATTATAAAGTTCTTTATCGAGAATATTGACTTTTGTAGCACCCATCGAAAAAGAACGTAAGTATGTCGTTAAAAGATTTGCATCATCAATTTTACTTTCATCAAGAAGTAAAACTTTAACATTTTTATGAGGAATCATTGCAAAAGAGTATCCACTGTATCGTGCAAAGTCGAGTGAAAATGAGAAGACAGACCCGATTCCATCTTCACTTTGAATTTTAAGTTCCCCACCCAAAAGAGCAACTAGACCATAAGAAAGACTGAGTCCAACACCAAGTCTCTGATCTGGCTGATCCGAAGAGATAAAAGGCTGAGTAATTTCTGAAAGTCGGTTTACCGATATCCCTTTGCCATTATCTTTTACACTAAATCCTATACTACATCCGCCATTAGGATTTTTTTTGAGCAGTTTTATTTCTACAATGATTTTACCATCTCTCGCAGTAAACTTGATAGCATTTTGAACAAGGGAGTTAATAATTTGCCTTATTTTATGGATATCACCTTCAAGCATTTTTGGAATTTTTGGGTCCATAAAAAAACCTATATGCAACCCTTTTGCGTATCCCTCTTCTACAAAAAATGTGACAAGCTCTTTAATCTCATCGATCAAGGAAAATTCAACGTTATTGAGGCTCAAACGTCCGCTTTGAATCTGGGATAGGTCCAATAAAGCTTCTATATTTGACATCAAACTTTTCGCCGAGTTGTTTGTCATTTTCAGATATTCAGCTTGAGTAGGATTTAAATGACTTTTTTCAAGAAGATATAAAAAGCCAAGAATAGCATTCATAGGGGTGCGGAACTCATGTCCAATATTGGAGAGGATCTTTGTCTTAAGAGCCTCAATATCACTTGCTTTAGCTTTGGCTTCTTCAAGTTCAGTAACATTTTTGAGCTCTAAGATATAAAGCTCATTTTTTTCTCTTTTATATACTGTATTTTTTACTATAAAATTTAGTATTCGACCATCTTTACTCTTTGCTGTGACATAATGATCATTTTTTTTATGGATGCGGATATAATCCATCCAACTTTTATCATCTTCAGTAAATATCTCTTCAGATTCTGAAATAAAAACTTCTCTAATACTTCCGTAACGATTTTTAAAATCCTTAATATTTTCAAATCCGAAAAGTTGAAAAAATGTTCCATTAGCACCAATATAACCACTCTGTTTATTGAAAAACAAAATTGTAGAATCATTCAGATCCAAAAGCTTATAAAAGAGTGTTTTATCTACAACTTCCTGCTCATCTAAAAAACTGGTAGTTATGCTATTTGTCTTACTGAAAAGTTTTGAAATAAAACTAAAAATAGGCATAACAAATCCTTATATTAAAAGAAAATTTGTCTATTCTATCATAGATAAGCTAAAAAATATGATCTTTTTTTTAGCTTATCTCGATAAAATTTGGCTATGAAATCAGCAACAAAAAAAGAAATTTTAGAAATCCATAAAAAATTTATCGAACGTTATGATGAAGCCATCACAGAACTTCATTATAAAAATGCGTATGAACTTGTGATAGCCGTGGCATTATCAGCACAATGTACAGATAAGAGAGTCAACCTCATCACACCTGCACTCTTTTTAAAATATCCCAATGTCCATGCTTTAGGCTCTGCAGATATTAATGATGTAAAAAAACTTATCCAAAGTTGTTCTTTTTTTAACAACAAAGCGCAAAACATTATAAAAATGGCACAACGTGTTGTTGAAACTTATAATGGGGAAATTCCTCTTGATCCAAAAGAGCTTGTCACTCTCGCAGGTGTTGGCCAAAAAACAGCAAATGTTGTGATGATAGAGTACACTGGTGCAAATCTCATGGCTGTTGATACCCATGTTTTTAGAGTTGCTCACAGACTCGGACTCAGTTCTGATGAAACAGCTCTTAAAACAGAAGCGACACTGGTTAAAAAATTTAAAAATGATCTTCATGCGTTGCATCAAGGAATGGTCTTATTTGGCAGATATATCTGTACGGCAAAAAATCCAAAATGTGACAGCGAATGTTTTTTGCAAGAATTTTGTAAGAGTAAAGAAAGTTTTAAAGCACGCTAAAATACTTACCTATAAACAGCTCTGTTACGTCCTGAATCTTTGGCTTGATAGAGTGCATCATCAACTCTTTTAAACCAGATATTTAAAGTATCTTTCGGACTCACCTCAGATACACCACAACTCAAAGTAATCTTTCCGACTGTATCAAATCGTTTTTTAGCTATATTTTTCACTATTTTATTTGCAACATTTAGTGCATTTTTTTCTGAAGTATTCGGTAAAAGTATAACAAATTCTTCACCACCCCAACGCGCCAGCACATCACTTTCTCTAAGAGAATTTTTTATCTCATTTGTAACATCTATCAAGATCTCATCACCCACTAGATGACCATATTTGTCATTCACATTTTTAAAATGGTCTATATCACACAAAATCAGAGAAGAAACTTTCGAATAACGATGAAATTCTGCTATCTCTTTTGCAAGAAAATCATTAAACTTATCTCTTTTAAATACTTTGGTCAAAGAATCTACAAATACTTCTTCTTCCAAATTTTTTCTATTTGTTATATCTTCTCTTAATGCGATATAACCTATTTTTGTACCATCTTTTGCATATTTTGGATGTACTCTTGTCTTTACCCAAAACGTGCTACCATCTTTTTTTCGATTTTTTAATTCGCCGATATATGTTTGATTGTTGGTAATTACTTTCCAGAAATCTTCATATACAAACGGCACCGTTTCCTGATCTTTTAGCAGATTATGTTTCTTTCCAATTAATTCACCTTTGTCATATCCTGTCAAATTGCAAAAAGCTTCATTGCACTCAATGATAGTTCCATCAAGATCTGTCGAAGAGATAGGGATATATTTATCAATCAAAAGTTTTGATGAACGCAATTCATGTTCTAAATCTTTTACTTCTGATATAAGTTTTGAAGAATGTGACTGCAGTTTTTCATAGGCGCTAATATCAATAACATTTACAAAAATCATATTAATATCCCCAAACATAAATTTACTCAATGTCATACAAAGAGTTTTTAGATTAAGCTCATCATCATAAAGAACGATTTCCAATTTTTCTGGAAATTCTGTTGTATAACACTCTAAGAAGATATTGCTCAATTCATTTCCAAGAGTATTGTCACAGAATAAATGTCTCTCAAGATAAAGAAAATCTCTTTTTAGTACAGTGCTTAAAAACACATTCTCACGAGAAAATATTTTATTTACTCCACATTTTATGAGAAAAAAAGGAATAGGCAGCATCTCTAAAAATATATTATGTGATGAAATATTAAAATCAGGGACAAGAGAATTCATGGCATTAGCTTACAGCGTGTTATATTATAATGTTCTTAAATATTTAAAAACATATCTGTTTGAATAATAGTAAAAAAATATTTACGGGTTAAAAGATTTTAGATACAATTCTTCTATGCTTAAATATATGATTTTTTTACTTGCTTTTTTGGCTTTAATGTTGAATGGATGTGTTAACAGACGTGGTATATCTGCAACGTATTACAACGACTGTAGTGAGTACTATGATTCTAAGGGATATTATCATAAAGACTGTGATGAAAATATTATCGAATTTAAAGATATAAAAGATGCCCTTAAAACAAAAGAGCCTCTCCAAGAACCAAAAGGCAATGTTTGGTAGAAGAGCTTTCTATTTGATTGCTATGAATGTTGCAAAGTTATTCCATCTGAAGATGGTTTCACAATGAGAAAATCCACATCCCCTCGCCATTTTAATATTTTCTGACTCAGAATAAGGGATAAGCACATTTTCCAAAGCTTCACGCTTTTGCATGATCTCATATTGTGAATAGCCCTGCTCTTTTTTAAACTCATAATAGTAATCTATCATCTCTTTATTTAAAAGTTTATGTTCACTAATTACTTTTTCACTAAAGATAAAGATACCACCGCCATGTAAGCTCTCGCAAATCTTTTGTATCAACTTTTCTCTCACAAGCGGACGGATAAACTGCAGAGTATAATTACTAATAAAGACACTTGCTCGATCATACTCAAATTCTAAAATATCGCCCTCATAAAGCTCGATCTTAGAGTTAAAAATGTCTATCTTTTTTTTAGCTTGTTCTAACATCGCTTGTGAGTTATCGATCCCGATGAGTCTAACACCTCTTTTATCTATCTCTCTTTCAATGCTTAAGAGCGTAGAAGCAGTTGAGCAACCAAGATCATAGATTATGGAATCCTCTTTTGTATGCTTACACGTAAAGTGTTTTACTATCTCTTGCGCTTCTTTATAGTAGGGCACAGAGCGAGCAAGCATATCATCAAAGACGGCTGCAACCTCTTCATCAAATTCAAATTGTTTTTCAATTGGCTTTACAAATATTTTATCTTTCATTTTCACTACTTTTTTTATCTTTATTGGTACTTATGTCACTTGTTTAAGGCTGTTCTTTTGCTTACTCTAGTGCGAAATTATATCTCAAATAAAGATAGTTCCTGATACAATAATGGCCTTTATTGAAAGTTTGGTATATAGCATTGAAAAAAATTATGAACACCGACATCATACTCATTGACATCATCGGTTTCTCGCACAATTCATCTCAGCAACAGTTCGATATTATTACTTATCTTACCAAGAGCTACATAAAGATGTTGCAAACACTTTTGAATAATTCTCAAATGAGTTTTAGTAGAATGATAGAGGGTATTGTTCCTACAGGTGATGGTTTTTACTGTATTTTAAATCCCAGACTCAAAGGCTATGGCGTTATTTTAGGTATGAATTTTATCTATTTTACAGAACATATCATGGAGCGTCGTGTAGGATTTTTGGGAATTAAAGTTGCTGTTCATACAGGAGAAGTCTACCCCTTTACGGATATTTTGGGACATACTAATTATATAGGTGATGGGCTCAATGATTGTGCGCGATATCTACAAATAAAAAATGTCACTGCTTCTGCACTTATCACTTCGATACCTGCTTTTGAATCTTTTGAAAAATTCTTGAGTTCCCATCCTGACTTTGAGGAATTAGTGATTCAAAGAGAATTAAAAAGAAGTTCTTTACAAGAATTTGAAGACAAACATGGTAAAATCAGAGCCGCTTATCTGGTTTGGCTTAGACGTTCCGGCGTAATCAATCCGCCAAATATAAATTTCAATTCTTTGTTAAAATAAGGAAAAATATGCGTTTTACAATTGATGAATATTCCAAACAGTTTAAAATGTCAAAAGAACTTATTAATTCTAAACTCAGATCAAAAAAACTACATTATGTCATTGAAGATGGACAAACATATATCATTGTCGTGCAAAGTTCTCTTGATGAAGAAAAAATAGAAGAGATTCATCAGCAAAAAAACGAGCAAGAAAAACAAACTCATCTTGCGACACAGAAAACAACTGTCGGCATGGTCTTAGCACTTTATAAAAAAGAAAATGATCATTTAAAACAAAAAATAAGAGAACTTGAAAAGAAAATAGATTCACTCATCACAGATAAAGAAAATATGTTACGAGAGGAAAGAGATAGAATCGAACAAGTTTATAGCACAAAAGATGAACATTTAAAAAATATTCTCGAACTTATAAACAAACAACTTACGCTTGAGCAAAAAACAGCAACCGTACATGAAGTAACGCTTAGCGATATGGAAGAAACACACATTTTACAAGAGAAAGAGAACCTTTCACATGTAGAACTCAAAACTTATCTCAAATCACTAGATTTACAAAGTTATCAAAGAAAGATTATCAAAAAAAGATTTTTCGATGCGCTAGACCATGATATAAGAATTATCCAACAAAATGGAAAGCTCTATCTTGACTTTGCAAAGTATGACTACTCTGATCTATTGAAATTTTGAAAAACATTAAAAATACTATGACCAAATATGTGCTAACTAGAAATATAGATTCACTTTTAAAAGAGTATGCTACAAATACCTATACTCCCTTAGATAGTTGTGATTTTAACTTGCTTGGGGTTGTTACCTATATAAAGCATACCGATGAAGAATCTTATACTAAAATCACAGATGACATTTATGAACACTACTCACATCATATAGATAATGTCATTGTGGACAAAATCAATCTCAATCAGGTCTACAAAGTCGAACTTTTCAAAATTCTAACGTGTAGTATAAAGCTTGAATATATTGTTAAATACGATGAATTTAAAACCCATCCGAAGCTTATTATTTTACCTAATTCTCATCTTCCATATAAAACTATGAAACCTGTAGAAATTTATAAACTTCTTATCAGTGAAATCAATAAAATCAAAGTCAAAGAGAGAATACTTATAAATTTTCACAACAATGAGATGCTTGAAGATCTTAAAAAATTTGTTAGATATTTATATATGGGAAAATTTCTCAAACCTATCCAAATCCTACTTTTTGAAGGAATTGAACCTGAACTCTCAACACAAAGTCATCTCAATCTTATATTTAAAAATAAAAGCTCTCAAAAACATCAACTCTTTGAAGTAGATATAGATGAACTAATCGTGGAGTACAGAAAACCAGTTTATGGATGCAATGGGTTTAACTGCCATGGAAAACAGATAGAACATGGCGAACTTGATAGCAAAAGCATGGATCTTAACGTAGATGAGGAGTCTATAGCGGTAATCGAAAAAGAAAATATGCTCATCCTTAAAAGTAAAAAGCGAGGTTTTGTAGATTATCATGACAATACCATCTCGGTCGGTAATGTTGTTAAAGTAGACACAATAAACCGTATCCAATCAAAACTTACTGATACAGAAGACAACGATATAGAAGTTTATATCTCACAAAATGATATCACGAAAGACAGTGTTGGAGAGGGTGTAAGGCTCATCTCAGAACGTATACATGTAAGTGGACATACAGGAGCACATTCCCGTTTGGAAGCTACAGATCTTGTCGTAGACGGGGCGACTCATATGGATTCTACAATCTTTGCAAAAAACGCCGTTATCAATAGGCACAAAGGAACTCTTCGATGTAACAGAGCGAAAGTCACCTCGCTTGAAGGTGGCAAAATACATGCATCCTATGCCAAAATAGGAACTTGCCTTGGAGGTAGTATCTTTGCTAAAGATGTTGTTATTGATCATGTAAAAAATCATCTTATCGTTTATGCTTCAAATTCTATCACCATCAGACTTGTCAGTGGCGAAGACAACCATTTTATCATTGACTATTCGAGAATACCGGTTATTACAAGTGAGTTAAGTCTTATTGAAGCCGATATTGATGATCTAAAATTTAAACTTGAAGAAGAGATAAAGAGAAATGGTACTAATGTAAAAACCATTGAAGCCCAAATGAAAGAGTTTAAACTTAAAAAAGAGCTCATTAAAAACTCTGCACTCAACGCAACGATAACAATAAAAAATCCGCTTAATGGCCTAAATATGATCAAATTTATTTTACCAAATAATGATGAGATCGTTTATAAAACTCTGTCAAAACAATATGAGGAGTTTCATCTTCAAGTCGATGTCGATAAGATTACACTTCTTCCAGTTGGTATCTCAAAACAACTTTAAAATTCTTTTATTCTTTTTTCGAACACATTTTAAGCTTCAAATTTCACTTTTTCATCTCAAAATAAACCCAGATAAAAAGACTATCACTTTCTTGATAATTTTATACGTTATATCGTATAAAATATACTTAATTTATTATTTATAAACATTTTATTATACATTTTATACGTTAAAAAGTATTATATATACATAGTACATAATATTTTATTTTATTTAACGTATAATTTAAGCTTTAAACAGTATCATATCGTTATGGAAATCGTCGATATATTTAATATCCTTCACAATGCTGTTGAAGCGCGCAATAATGGTAAAAAAATTTCTCAAAAAGAGATGTCACAACAACTTGGCATTCCTATGAGAACTTATCAAGATTGGCGCCTTGGAAACACAAAGCCGCAAGCTTCAAAAGCAGTGGTACAGATGCTTGGATATTTAGAGGATGATGAAATAATCAGAGTTGTCAGAAAGATAAATAAACTGGGAGATAATTAGATGAATACATTGACTGAAAAAGAAAGAAACGGCTTAGAAGAAGTGTTTAATGCAATCCATTCGGATAAAACAAAATATTCAATAAGTGCATATCTTGCATCGTTTTTACTCATCGATAAAAGCAATTTCAAGGCAAAAGTAATGACTCGTTCACTCAAAAACACTCTTAAATTAGACAAATTATCACTATTTTTGACCAATTATGCAAAAAAGAAGAAAAATTTAAGCAAATAAATTATAAAGTACAACTAGCTGAATCACTTGCAAGTGCCTTCAATACTTACTTTGAAGCAATTTGTAGTGTATCGCAATCTTCAGATAAATCAAGGGTGTATTTATGAATAAAGCACAATTCGTTGAATTAGTTCAAAAAAATGGTAATTATAAAACTAAAGTTGAAGCAGAAAATGCTATCAAGGCTTTTACTGAAGCGGTAACAGAAGCATTAGTTGCTAAAGAAGATGTGTCTCTAGTTGGATTTGGTAGTTTTGGTGCTGCACTTCAAAAAGGAAAAAGCGGTAAAGTTCCAGGAACTGATAAAACTTATACAACTCAAGATAAAGTTGTTCCTAAATTTAAAGCTGGAAAAGGTCTTAAAGACCGCGTTTCTGAAG
Source organism: Sulfurimonadaceae bacterium (assembly GCA_028683835.1). Lineage (GTDB taxonomy): Bacteria > Campylobacterota > Campylobacteria > Campylobacterales > Sulfurimonadaceae > Hydrocurvibacter. The sequence continues at coordinate 71,367 of JAQUHB010000008.1, forward strand.
GTAAATAATTTATCTTATGCCTCTCAGGTTGAGAGGCGTGCTTCTTCTTCTAGATATCAGTTCTCTTTTTAATTACTTTTTTATCTTTCGCTCTCTTTTGTAAACTATTTTTTTAATATACTCAACTTTTTTTACTTAAAATCCTAAAAATATAGAAAAAAATAGACCTAATTTTATATTTTCAAGAGCGAACAAGAAAACATTTGTACTATACGCTCAAGATTACATTAAAATGGAACACTCATATGGATAAGATCAAAAAAACAGATAAACAATGGCAGGCGCAACTCTCACCTGAAGCCTATAGCGTATGCAGAGAACATGGGACAGAAGCTCCTTTTAGTGGAGAGTATTATAACTTTAAAGGCAACGGAATTTATACCTGCGTTTGCTGCGGAGAAAAGCTCTTTGACAGTGAAACAAAATTTGATTCAGGAACGGGCTGGCCAAGTTTTTATGAAAGTATTGAAGAAGAAGCTATCACGGAGATTAAAGACAAATCATTTGGTATGTTGCGTGTTGAAGTGAGATGTTCGAAATGTGATGCCCATCTTGGACATGTCTTTAGTGATGGACCAGAACCTACGGGACTACGATACTGCATCAACTCAGTGTGTTTGGAGTTTGAAGAAAAATAATAGTTAGAGCAGACTTTTTGATTGTCTTACTTCTTTGCTATAATACGCAAAAAAATGGAGAACACAAATATGAATAAAATCATAGTGATATTAATTATGGGGTTTACGTTCCTTTTTGCGGCAAATCCTATTGTAGTTTTAGAAACAACTCAAGGCAAGATAGAACTTGAACTCTATCCAAATGCAGCACCAAAAGCCGTTGAAAACTTTACAAAACATGTCAAAGACGGCTATTATAACCACATCGCTTTTCATAGAATCATCCGTAACTTTATGATTCAAGGCGGCGATCCGACAGAAACTGGACGCGGTGGTGAATCTATCTGGCACAAACCTTTTAATGATGAGTTTAAACAGGGGTATGCATTTGATGATGCAGGTGTTTTAGCTATGGCAAATGCTGGTCCAAACACAAACGGAAGCCAGTTTTTCATCACAACAGCGCGTGCTGGATTTTTAAATGGCGGTTATACCATTTTTGGACATGTGATCGGCCCCATGGATGCATTGAAGAAATTAAATGTAGTTGCAACTTCAGGTCAAAATGGCGGAGATCGTCCTCTAGAACGCCAAGAAATCATTAAAGCGTATCTCAAAAAATAATTTTAATGCTTCGTTTTTTTCTCCTCTGCTCTTTTGTATTTGTAACTCTTTTTGCAAAAACAACCGAGGAGATAATTCAAGACAGCCATCTTGCAAATATCAATGCAATACTTATTTTCACATCCCAAGATGCCGTCACTTCTGGCACTTACCGTTTTAGTAATATTGGTGCAAGCATTGATATCTACCATCTTCCCTTTACTTATCATTTCAAATCCACACACGACTACAACTACTTTTTAGTAGGCAATGCAGGTTATAGTAGAGCCTATATCACAAACCCTGCAACACCTTACAATGGTACAGTTCTTGACTACAATAGTGATCTTAGAACATATACATTCGGACTTGGAGGAGGAATGCGCTATAACTTTAGTAAAAGTGCTTCTCTTTTAGGTGGGATGGAAGTTATCTATTCCCGTTCTGGCAACAGTGTCACAACAAATAAAGACAGCGTCGACAGCGCTGTCGGAAATCTTTTTAACAAAAACTATAATGAAAATATTACATACAAGATTTTTGCTCTTGGAGAATATAGACCTATAATCTATAATTTTAAACCTTATATTTCTGTGGGTTACAAGCTTTACCAAACGAAGAGCAGTATTGATGTCAACTCACTCAGATCTTTTTCTACTCAGTCAAATGTCACTACCTTTACCATGGGTACTGAAACTCCAAAACTCTATCAATTAGATGAAAAATATATCACTCTTGAAGGCTATTTTAACAGTAACTATCTTGGTGGAGATATCCAAAAAAGTGTGGAGTTTGACAATTATGAAACATTTGGAATCATTACATATCTCTATACACCAGAGACACCTAAATTTGCTAAAAGATTTTTTTTGGAAGCCAGTACGGTAAGATCGCGCGGCCTTGAAGGGTATAATATTGGAGTAGGTTTTAGCGCAGATTTTTAGATCCGCACTTTTTTCTTTTTACTCTTCCGTATATTGAGTTTGATTGAATTGCTTCATTCTCACAGGATAACGAAGTTTATCTTGACGCATTTTTTTGTAGAGTTTTTCTTTCATCTCGGTCAATGTTTGTGTGTCAACTTCAAAATAACTCATCATTTCGCCATCACTCACATTAGCACTGTCCATCGTAAAAAGTCTTAACTCTTTTTTCGTCAATTTTCTTTTTAAAAGTGCGTATAACTCCTGCTCATCATCCATAATAATCGCCGCATCTACCGCGTAAAACTTACTTAAAACTTCTCTCATTGTAATATCTTTGTGATATTGTTTCCACACTGAATTTTCTAACATTGTTTTCCTTATATTTTTTCTAAGATCTGTGTCAAATCTTTTGTTTCTACGATGATCGTAGCCTCTTTTTTAAGAATCTCTTTTGCACAAAACGCCACTCTCGTACCGGCATGAGCAAACATGGAAAGATCGTTTGCTCCATCTCCGACCACCATCGTCTCCGCTTCGCTTACATGTAAGAGGTTTTGAAGACGGATAAGCATATCTCCCTTGGAGAAGTTAAACATCATATCTCCGCCTACAAGTCCTGTTAAAAGCCCATCCTTGTGATGCAGTGCATTTGAAAAATCTGCGTCATAACCTAAAATATCTTTTGCATATGTCGTCGCCGTTCGAAATCCGCCGCTAAAGCACACAACATTCATTCCGCGCGCTTTTAGCTCTTTGATCGTTTCTATCGCTCCATTCATGTATGGCAAAGAGTGACTGATCTCTTCAACTTTTTTGTACGGTAAGCCTTTTAAAAGAGAAACTCTTTCTTGAAGACTCTCAAAAAAGTCAAGTTCTCCGTTCATTGCGCGCTCGGTAATAAGTGAAACTCTCTCGCCGATACCGAGCTCCTTTGCAAAAAAATCTATCGTTTCCCCATCCATCAATGTCGAATCAAAATCAAATACAGCCAACTTCATAAATTCTACTCACTTTAGTTATAATTACGCAATTATACAATGTTAGGAATCTATTTGTTTACGCAACTTTTAAATAAACTTAAAAACTCTAGCTACATCACACTTGAAACCACTCCGGGGCACTCTCCGAAATTTTCAAATGTTATAGAAAAGCTCGATTCTCTTGGACTGGATAAACTCGTTGATGGATTTTCTACAACGGACAATCCACTTGCAAAGCTAAAATATAATGCGCTCTTTGCAGCTAAGATGCTTCAAGACAGATTTGGCAAACCCGTCATAGCAACCATGAGCATGAGAGACAGAAATATCATAGCCCTTCAGTCTGACCTTCTTGGAGCGAATGAGGTGGATGTTCGAGCTATTTTAACTCTTACGGGAGATCCAGCAAAACTCTCGGATCAACCGCATGCCAAAGGGGTTTTTGAGGGTGACAGTACTCTACTCTTGGATATTATCGCTTGTTTTAATTCTTCCATAGATTATGCCGGAAAACCTTTTAACATCAAACCTGAGCCGATCTACCCTTTTGGAGTCGTAAACTCATACGCAAAAAATCCAAAGACTTTGCAAAAAAAGATACAAAAAAAGATTGCCAAAGGCGCGCTTGGCATCATCACGCAGCCGGTGTATGACCTTGAAAACACCAAACTTCTTTTGGAACTGATGGAAAATGCGAAAAAAGAATCTGGAATAGGAGAAGCTGACTCGACTTTGATTTTAGGTATTTTTCCTATCACCAAACTTCGTACTGCCCAATTCTTGGCTTCGCATGTTCCGGGTATCGATGTGCCGGACATCTGGATAGAAAAGCTCAGACGTGCAAATGAGATATCCCCAGAAGAAGAATACAAAGTGGGCTTTGAACTGAGTAAAGAGCTTTTTGAATCCATCAAAGAGATTCATCCGAAAATCCACCTAATGACGGCAAATCAGTTTGAGATTGCAAAAGATATATTGCTATAGATTTTATCTGCCTTCAAAAGGCAAGCTTTAGTGCCTAAGCGGCTAGCGTAGTGAAATGGGCTTTGCGCATTTCACGTTTAAAACTTTATTTAATAAGGGAAGAAATGATTGATTTAAAACTACTGCAAAAAGATTTTGATAATGTTTCAGCACAGCTCAAACGCAAAGGTGTTGATGAAGAGTTACTCGCTGATCTAAAAGCGAAAAATGAAGCGCTTAAAGTTGCTAAAATGGCTTACGAAGCAGCGCAGGCTGCACAAAATGAGATGAGCAAACTCTTTGGACAGTATATGAGAGAGAAAAAAGATGTTACTGAGCTCAAAGAAAAAGTGGATGCCAACAAGATAAAGGTCACTGAACTTTTAGATGTGCAAAGAGAAGCAGAAGAAGCACTCGTCATCCGCGCGATGGCTGTTCCAAATCTTCCAGATGAGAATGTTCCAGATGGCGAAGATGAAGAGAGCAATGTGGAACTGAAAAAAGTTTTGACGCCTCGTGAGTTTAGCTTTATCCCAAAAGAGCATTGGGAACTTGCAGAACAAAACGGTTGGATCGACTTTGAACGCGGTGTAAAACTTGCAAAAAGCAGATTTAGCGTCATCAACGGTCAGGGTGCAAAACTCGAGCGCGCACTTATAAACTTTATGCTAGATTTCAATGAAAAACGTGGGTTTAACGAAGTAAGCGTGCCTCAGATCGTCAACCGTACAGCATTAGAAGGCACCGGACAGCTTCCAAAATTTGAGGAAGACTTGTACAAAATTGACGGCGATGAGCTTTACCTTATCCCGACATCCGAAGTACCTTTGACAAATCTCTACCAAGATGAGATCATTCCCGCCGACGAACTTCCAATAAAAATGACAGCACACACGGCATGTTTTAGAAAAGAAGCGGGAAGTGCAGGACGTGACGTTCGCGGCATCATCCGTCAGCACCAGTTTCACAAAGTAGAACTCGTCTCCATCACAAAACCTGAAGAAAGTGACAAAATATTTGATGAGATGGTCGCGTGCGCATCTGATTTATTGACAGTACTAGAGCTTCCGCATAGACTTGTCACTTTATGTACCGGTGATCTTGGTTTTGGCGCGGCAAAAACTGTGGATTTAGAAGTTTGGCTTCCAGGACAAGCAACTTACCGCGAAATCTCTTCTGTTTCAAACACTAGAGATTTTCAAGCAAGACGCGCAAAAATCCGCTTTAAAGATGGCAAAGCAAACACCCTCGTACACACGCTAAACGGCTCATCTCTAGCAGTTGGTAGAACGATGGTAGCCATCATGGAAAACTTCCAAAATGAAGATGGAACTATTAATATTCCTGAAGCTTTAAAAGCTTACATGTAACAAAGTAGGCAGATTCAACTGCCTATCAACTTAAAAGTTTATATTCTCCCACTGCAAGGTTTTCAATACTGTACTCTCCAAAACGTATTCTATGTAGAGCAATTACTTTATTACCTAGGGCTGCAAACATACGTTTTACCTGGTGATATTTACCCTCATTGATTTCCAAATGAACGAGAGTCTCTGTAATTATTTTCATATTTGCAGGAAGCAGCGGTTTTTTTTCACCCTTTAAAAGAAGCGTCCCACTTGCAAATATCTCTTCTTCATCACCGCGTAATGGCTCTGTGAGTGTTACTTCATAGAGTTTTGAAACATCGCTTTTTGGACTTGTAAGTCGGTGATTGAGTGCACCGTCATCTGTAAGCAAAATCGCTCCCGTAGTATCGCCGTCAAGTCTGCCAATAGTAGCAATCTTTGGGTTTCTTTTTGTATATCGCTCTGGCAATAAAGAGTATATAAGTACTCCTATATCATCATGAGAACAGATCACACCGCTTGGCTTGTGCATTAAAAGAGTTATGGATTCAGGGTCAAGGACTTTGTCATCAATAGTGACATCATCATGATAAACCTTTTTATCTACGTCAAAAATTCTAACCCCATTGACACAAACCTGAAACATTTTTAAAAATTTTTTAGCTTCACTTCTTGAACAATAGCCCAAACTTGAAAGATGGGCATCAACTCTTTTATAACTATTTTGCATTTTTACTTCTTTGTGAAAAATCTTCATATCTAAGTGTTAATTATATCTTAACTCAAAAAATCAACCTCAAACAAAGTGGAAATAGATTAAACTGCGACATAAGAGAAGGGTTATCACATGAATACAGCTTTACAATCGCTCCAGCCCGATAGACCAAATGTAATAACGCCAGAAAATGAAATTATCAGATTTCATCGCAAAATGGATATGGCAGCTGTAGTTAAACAGATGATAGAGGGAAAATATGTTCTCGTTGAGGAAGTCTTCAGCAATGGGTTAACACTTTTAGCAGAGCTTAAAAAAATCTTTTGCTTATCTATAAGGATACAAGTTTTCAAGGACAGCGTAATTATCGCTCTGTTTTCAGAGAGATTTCCCATAGATTATTACTCAAAGTAAAAGATCATAAATTAGCTGTTAAAAAATCTCCTGATATTGGCTGGCTAGCGTTGTTATACCCAGAAATTTCAGAGTTTTATCTCTCGTTTGTCGAAGTCCAAGGGCTCAATAGTTCATGGCAATGGTATCAAAAAGGAATCGAGATTAAACCTTTGCATGTAACGCTTCATCCCTTTTATGGAACATATTTTCCAACACGATTTGATCATTTAGAGTTATTTGACCAATGGTTAAAGAGGTACGAAGGTGCAAAAGAAAATGCCATAGATATCGGCGTAGGAAGCGGTATTTTATCATTTCAATTGATCCAAAACGGCTTTGAAAACATCTTCGCAACAGATACAAATAAAAATGCAATCATTGGTGTGTCACAGGAAAGTAAGCGATTAGGTTACGAAGATAAGATAACGCTAAAAAATGGTGATTTATTTGAAAATTGTGATCTTAAAGCTAACTTAATTGTTTTCAACCCTCCTTGGATGAAGGCAAAACATCAACTCGAAGAGGGAATCGATAAAGCGATCTATTATGAAGATAATCTCTTTGCAAGATTTTTTGAACAAGCGCAAAAGCATCTTGCACCTAATGGAAAGATAATCCTCCTCTTTTCAAATCTTGCTCAAGTGGTAGATGAGCAAAACTCTCATCCCATCATAGAGGAACTGCAAAAGAACAACCGTTTTACAAAAGTCTTGCACCTCAGACGCGGTGTCAAAACATCGTCGAAAAATACGAAACGTGCAAATTCAAGAGATACTGAAAAAGTTGAATTATGGGTTTTAGCGCCAAAAGTGACAATTTTATAAGCCAAAACAGCTCTTTATATGTTACAATCCATTAATTTTTAACTATAAAGACTGTTCCCTTATGATCATCAAAATATCTATTTTAATACTCGTTTTTTTCTCTTTACATGCCCAATCCGAGGAAGTTTTACCTTCTGATCAGCTCAGTTCTTCTGCTACTCCTACTGAAATCAATCAAAAAAGTATCAAACAATACGCTGTTTGTAATAGCCTTGTTTTATATAAAAAAACAAACTTTTTTTCTACTCTCAATAATTCTCTCTTAGCGCAAAAATTTTATACTCAATACTGCAAACATCTCCAAAATTTTGCATGGTTTGATTCAAAACTACAGTATTCACCTCAAGCTCTTGATCTACTTGCATCTATAGATGATTCCTTTCATTACGGATTAAATCCTGAAAAGTATCATCAAAAGGAACTTGCTTCTGATCGTGATTTATTAGAGAATGACACATTTTCTAGTGATGAAAAAAAGATTGCTCTTGTGAACACCATTGATTTCTTATTAACCGATGCTTATATCACTATGGCAGAAGATCTTTATTACGGTTTTACGGACTGGGAGAAATTTAAAACGAGTAAAATTGCTGATGAGCAAATCGAGTGGGATCGTCCTACGAAGTTGCCTTTGCTAGTAACAAAACGTCTTTTTGATTCTTTAAAGAAGAATTCTATTAAAAGTTCTTTAGAAACTCTCAATCCAGATTTTAAAGAGTATGCACGTCTTATCAAAGCACTTGCATACTATCGCTCTTTAGAAAAAGATGATGAATGGGTAAAAATCCCTTCTGGTTCTCTCATTGTTTTTAACAGCACGGATGAGCGCCTTCCTTTAATCAAAAAACGTTTATTAGAAAGTGGAGAACTTGATACGATTACAGATCCTGATGGAACCCTTTATGACGATAAAGTACTAATCGCCGCCGTCAAAAAATTTCAATCACGCCATAATCTTAGTGCAGATGGTCTTATTGGTAATAAAACTATTCAGGCCATGAATGTCCCTCTTTCAAAAAAGATCCTGATGATCATTCTCAATCTTGAACGTTATCGCTGGCTAAATTCCGGCATGGACAAAACAGATGCTTACATAGATATTAATGTCCCGGCTTTTAGAATGCAATTACTTGAAAAAGGGGATGAATTATTTCATATGAACGTCATTGTCGGTAAAAAAGATCGTCCAACTCCGATACTCAGCAGTAAAATTTCGTATGCTGTTATAAACCCTACATGGACAGCGCCGCAGACTATCGTCAAAGAGGATATTCTAGAGAAAAAAAATCTTTTAGAATATCTGCAAAAACATAGCATGCATGTCTATAGACAAATTCATGGAGAGATGGTCGAACAAAATCCGCGAGAGATTGATTGGGAGCCATACAAAGAAGCTGGAACCGCCCCTTTTACCTTTAAAGCTGATGCAGGAAAATCAAATCCTCTAGGGGTAGTCAAGTTTATATTCCCAAATAAATATTCAATCTACATGCATGATACCAATAGCCGTGGATTGTTTAAAAATGAATACAGAGCGCTTAGTTCTGGATGTATCAGACTTGGTGAGCCTAAAAAGTTGTTAACTTACCTGTCACCAAAAGAAGATATGATTAGTGGAACAATTGAAGATGAACATAGGGTCGACCTCCAAAAAAGGCTTCCCGTTCTCATTCGATATATGACTGTCGGAGTAGATGTAAACCAGAAAGTTTATTTTTACAATGATATCTATGGTTATGATGATCTTCAATTACAAAATATCAAAAAAGTTAATTTTATGAAATTTGATACAATGAATTAATAGGTGGTACAGTTTGAACATTGAAAAAAACAGAAGAGAATTTCTTAAACTTTCGGGAGTTCTATGTCTTGGAGCTCTGATGGCGCCGCATGATCTTTTTGCTATGCAAACAAGTAAAATTTATACTCCAGCCGATACCCGCTCACTTAATTTTTATAATGTTAACACTTTAGAAAGCCTTGATGTAACTTACTTTAAAAATGGTATCTACTCAGACGAAGCCCATGCACAAATCAATAAACTCATGATAGACAGACGCTCTGGAGAAATCACTACAATGGAACTTGGTCTTATCGATACACTTCATCAGATTCACACTCTTTCTGGCTCAAATGAGCCTCTCGATATTATATGCGGATACCGTTCACCACAAACCAATGAAAAACTAAGACACCAGACAAGTGGCGTTGCAAAACATAGTTATCATACGCTTGGTCAAGCTGCTGATATTAATATTAAAAATATTCCGCTTGAAGAACTTCATCGCATAGCTATCTCTTTAAATGCTGGTGGAGTCGGTTTTTATCCTCATTCAGGATTCATACACGTTGATATAGGTCCCGTTCGTAGTTGGAGAGGATAAGAACTCTCACTTTCCATCTATGTTTTACAACGAGCCTACTTATCCTGCTAAAAAATTTATTTTAAAATTTCATCCCTTCATAAGATCAATCAATACAAATTACACCATCGAGAAACTTATACGCGCAAAGTGGTATTTAAAATGCTTAAAGAAAATGTTGCATGTCTGTGCATTGACATAAAACTTTGTCAATTATATTGCAATAGAAGACTAACAAGGGGGAAGTACGTATGAAATCTGTAAAAATCAGTTATATCAAGTTCCAAATATTGCTCTTCAATTTGAAAAAAAGAGCATTAAGGCTTTAAAATAAAGCCTTAGTGTCGCCCTTACCTACTTATTATTCTCTTTTATTAATTTTCAAACTATTTTTTTCATCTCTAGACACATTAAATCTCATATTTATAAGCCATTTTATGGCACATCGATTGCTTATATCGGGTACAATTACGCATTACATGTAAAGGTTAAAAAGATTTAGTATGGGCCAAGAAGAAATAATAATTATTCAAGATGATGATGCCGCTTTTGGTCCTTCCGTCGATGCAAATCTTTCAGCAGGATCAACTGCAGAGAAAAAAAAGAAAAAAATTATTATATTTGCAGCAGCCGGCATCGTCGCCGTTATTATATTTCTTACGATCATTGCAACTTTACTCTACAAAAAATCTCATCATAAAGATGATTCAAGTAGCTCAAATTTTGTAAAAAATAAACTTCAAGACAAACAAAAAAAAATACTCAAATCAAGCGAACTTGAAAAAATCATTGCCAAAGCTAACTATCTTTACACAAATGGAAACAAAGAAGAAGCTCTTAATCTCTTTGAGCAGATTGCACTTTACAGCGAAGGTATTTCTCAATATAACCTTGGTGTAGCACAGCTCAAAGAAAAGCAATATCAAGTAGCGCTTGAAACTTTTAAAAAAGCTATACAAAACAATGAGAATGTCTGCGTAAGTGCGATCAATGCTGCGGTATGTGCACAAATCCTAAATCAACCAGAAGGTTTTAAATACTATGTCAATCTAGCCTATGCTTCTCTTCCAAATGAAATCAACTCTCCCCTTTATTCCTACTATTATGCCTTGATCCAATATTATAAAGGGAATAACCTTGAAGCATTAAGTGCGCTCAATCATCCAAACTCAGATGAATATCCAGAGCAAAGACAAATCCTTAAAGCAAAAGTTAATGCTGCTCTTGGCAACTATTACCAAGCTATTGATACATTGTCAAAACCTTCAGTAGCTGCAAATGCTCTTCCTCTGGGACTCTTATATGCCAATGTAGGGGACTTGCCTCTTGCACAAAAATATCTATCAAATTTAGCTCCTCAGAGTACTGATATTATGCGCCAAATGCTCGCTTTAACATTGGTAAATATCAAGGCAGGACAACTCCAAGAAGCGTCAAAACAGCTCAATTTACTTACAGATAAATATCCGCTAGAGATCTATAAGCCCTATCCTATCAATGTCAAGCTAAAAGACTCTCTTTTTGATCCAGATATTGCACAGGCAAGTTTTAGAAAAAATATTGATAATGAGTTATGGATGACTTATGAAAAAATATTCTATTTTGCTCCGTATAAAGTCTTCAATGCGAACAGTACGATCAGTTACATCAAAAAAGGAAATGCAAATATCTCTATCGATGATATCTCCTCTGCAAAAGAATACCTTGAAAAAAGTAGTGCATCATCAGTTGTAAACTACGGCATAGCACAATCAATAAAAAAAGCTCTTTCATTTAAACTTAGAGATGCAAATAAACAGCTTCAAAGTTTAGAAAAAATACAACCACGTCATTCAATTTTACAATACAATTTAGCTCTGACTTATGCACAAATGGGAGATATACAAAATGCTTATGAGCATTTCAAGAGATCATACCATCTCGATTCCAACAACTATCTTTCTGGCCTCTTTACTATCATGTGTGCTCAAATTTTACATCTTGATAATGATAAATTTAGTTCGATACTTAAAGATAACCTTGTAAACGAGCCTTCTGGGGAAGATAAAGATCTGTACAATACACTTTTATATCTTACTGAAAATAATTTTTTAAGTAGCTCCAAATGGTTAAATAATCCTTATAAAGAACGTCCGCTATACCTTGTCATGAACGTTGTCATTGCAAATAAACTTGGTAAAAATGATATTGCATTAAAATCAGCACAAAAGTTAAGTTACTTGCTTCCACATGATATATTTCCACAGATCATCTATATGGATACCAAACTCAAAAAAGCTGATACAAAACAATATGCCAAAGATATGCTTTTTTATATCAAAAAACAAAAATTCCACTTCGAAGATCTTTATTATGGGCCATATATCACGAGATATCTTTATACTCAAGAGGCGCTTATAACTGGAATGCTTTATCCTCTTCAAGCTCAGCTTCAAACTGTATTAAATACAACTCAAGCATCACCTGAAGATATACTCTACACACTTGCTTTAACAAATTTATTTAATAAAAAAGCAGAAGAAGCATATAGCCTATTTAACCAACTCATAGATGATTATAAAATCAATGATGACAAAACACTCTTTTTTGGGGCTGTAGCTTCTATCGCCGCGGGCCATCATGATAATGCCATCGCACTTTTAGAACTGGCAAAAATGAAAAATCCAGAGTTTTCTGAGAGTAGATTTGCGCTTGGACTTTTATATATGGAGACAAAGAACAATAAAGGGGCAACAATACAGCTGGGTCAAATTAATGAAGCTGACTTTGCATCAAACTACTTTACATTTGATATAGATACAGAAGACCTCTATTTTGAAAAAGAACATCATAAATAAAAAACTCTACTATTTAACTCTTCTTCTCGTCAAATGTAAAGTTGCTCTTATTAATCCATAAAATATATAAAGAGTCACAATCAATGCAAAACCCTCTATAGGATAGACGAAAATACCAAATGCAATACATAGTAGTAATATAAATAAACGAAGCGTATAAGGCTTTGAGGGATTGATCTTTTTAAAACTTGGATATCGAATATTACTCACCATTAACAAAGAAACAAGGATTGAAGCTATAGGTAAAAGAAGGAAACACTGATGAAAAAAATTATATTTTTGAAATAATAAAACTAAAATTGAGATAAAAACTGCAGCAGTAGGGATAGGTACACCAATAAAGACAGAAGGCTCACTCTGGGCTGTCATAACATTAAAACGGGCAAGACGAATGGCACCGAATATGACAAACAGTGACGCAGTCACTATTCCAAACCTAGCAAACTCATGTCCGGCATACATATAAAGTAAGATAGCAGGAGCAACACCAAATGCAACTAAATCTGCTAAAGAATCAAATTCTACACCAAAACGACTGCATGTATTTGTAAGCCGTGCAACTCTCCCATCTAAACCATCAAATATTAGAGCTAATACAATAAGCCAAGAAGCTATCGCGAATTCTCCGTTGATTGAGTTTATGATACTCACAACTCCTGCAAAAATACTAGAAGCTGTAAAAATGTTGGGAAGTATATAGATTACACTTCTCTTTTTTGAATCCATCTTAGGACAAGTATCCTAAAAGCGTTTCTCCAGCTTTTACCTGTGAATCAAGTTGTACAGAAAGTCTCGATGAGAGAGGAACACTGATAACTGTCTTGCCCTGTGTCATCACACCGTATCTTCTTCCTTGAGTGACATCGAGTCCTTCATGAAGGTAAAGATTTAAATCATCGATGCTATTATCTAACATATGTTCTACATGTACGACGTTGTTATATCTGTCTTCAAATACAATTTCTACTTTCTCGTTTAAAAGTGCAGCTTTTTTAATGTCAGTAGAAAGTCTTGCACCACGTCTGAGATTGATTGATCGTACACTTGAAAAAAATGGAGCTCGAAGTATTGAAATATCAAATAATGAAGATTTAATAACGATTTCAAATCCATGCTCAAGAGTATTGATAGCTATTATTTTTCCATCGACTGGACTAAGCAATGCTCCTTTTTGCATATATGGGATCTCTAGTTCAGGATTTCTATAGATATATACCAGGACGACTAAACCGATAACACTCAAAAAGCGTAAAAAAGTCAAATCTAAAAATGTAAATACTAAAACAGCTCCAACAGCAATCGCAACGTAAGTGTATCCAGCTTTTGAAACTATAAAAGTATCAGTTGTTGTCATTTTTATTCTCTTCTTCAATAATGTGACGTTTTTTCACCATAGAAGCATCCTCTTTTAATTCATCTGCGATCTCATCATGCACAGGTGAAAGTTTGCTTTCCATTTCATTTTCTTTTTCAAATTTTTCGATAATTTCACGAACATCTTCACCCGTGATATTTTCTTTATCATAAAGCAATGAAACCATATTTTCAATAGCTCCACGATATTCTTCAAGACTTTTCTTCACATCTGCATAATGTTCACTTAGACTGGTTTTAATAAAACTATCCATATCTTCGGCCATTTTCTCACTAAATTCTCTCGCAGCAGGAGCTCCACCTCCAAGAAATGATTGACGCTGTTTTTCTAACACCATTAAACCTGCAACATCCGTCATACCATACATCTGAACCATAGACTTGATAATATCTGTCGCACGTTCTAAGTCATTTCCTGCACCTGTTGATATTTCACCTAAAAACACTTCTTCAGCTCCTCGACCGCCAAGAAGTACATCTACTTCAGCCCATAATTCATGACGCTGCGCCATAAACTTGTTTTCTTCTGGAGTATTGAGTGTGTAGCCTAAAGCTGCTAGTCCACGAGGAACGATAGAAACTTTTGATACTTTTTTTGCACCTTTTGTGATCTCAGCCAAAAGTGCATGACCACTTTCATGATAAGCCACAATCTTTTTCTCTTTAGGATTGATACGGCGCGACTTTTTAGCAAGTCCTGCTATCGCGCGCTCTACTGCTTCAAAAAGATCTTTTTGACTTACGCTTTTTTTACTCGCACGTCCCGCTAAAAGAGCACCTTCATTAATAATATTTGCCAAGTCAGCACCAGCAAGACCAGCTGTAATACGAGCAATCTCTTCAAGATCTACATTATCCGAGAGTTTAACATCTCTTACATGTACTTTTAAAATCTCTACACGCCCTTGAAAATCTGGCTTATCAACTAAAACTTGTCTGTCAAAACGTCCTGGACGCATCAATGCGCTATCCAAAACTTCAGGACGGTTTGTTGCTGCTAAAATAATAATCGGCGTATCTGTACCAAAACCATCCATCTCAGCTAGAAGTTGATTAAGTGTTTGTTCCCGCTCGTCATTTCCACCCATCATTCCACCAGCTGCACGACTTTTTCCAATCGCATCGATCTCGTCTATAAAAATAATAGATGGTGCATCTTTTTTTGCCTGTTCAAAAAGATCACGAACACGCGCGGCACCCACACCTACAAACATCTCAATAAAGCTAGAACCACTTACTGAAAAAAATGGTACTTCGGCTTCACCTGCAACTGCCTTTGCTAAAAGAGTTTTTCCTGTTCCAGGGCTTCCCACAAGCAATACCCCTTTAGGAATTTTTGCACCAAGCTCAACATAGCGTTGAGGGTATTTTAAAAAATCTACAATCTCTTGTACTTCCTCTTTTGCTTCTTGAGCACCTGCGACATCATCAAACTTTGTTTTTGGTTTTTCAGAATTGACAAGTTTTTTAGAATTTCCCATGCCAAGGATTCCGCTTCCCATACTTTTTTGCATACGGCCAGCAAAAAACATCCAAATACCAATAATAAGTAAAAATGGAAACAACCATCCAAACATCTCTGTAAACCAGTTAGACTCACTAAATCCAGAATAATCTATATTTTCTTTATCCAACAAAGGAACCAAAGTATCATCACCAGCTACCATACGCGTTGTATAAGAGATTTGTTTCCCATCAGCATTGCCAGTTGCACGGATATATGTTTGCCCAATTTCTACTTTTTGCACTTTTTTATTAGCAATAAGCTCTTTTAATTCAGAATAACTCACTTGCTTGTTTTGTGACGTTGAACCCATCGCTGAACCCATAGAACCAGTTGCGCTCTGATCTCCTATGAGTGATTTAAAAACCAATATAATAACAATAGAGAAAATTGCAAAAGTTATAAGTGGATTTTTATTGAAGAAATTATTATTTTTATTGTTTTTATTATCGTTTGATTCTGGAGAACCCATTAGGTACTATCCTCTTTTTAATATTAATGTTACCCATTCATCTTGCGTTATACGCTCCAATAATGGACAATCTTGATAAAACTTAAGCACTTTATTCTCATATTTATCCAGTATTCCGGACAAGATTAAAACGCCATCAGGTTTTGTAATTTTTTTCAAATCACTTGCAATATATGTTAAAACATCAGCTACGATATTTGCTATAGTGACATCGTATGTTTTTTCACTCATGGCAGCTGAACCTTCCCAAATATTTCGGTAAGCGACACTATTTTCATAAGCATTGATAGTAGAATTTTCAACCGAAACAGGATCAGTGTCACATGCGTCTGCAATAGCACCAAGCTTTAATGCTGCAATACTCAAAATACCGCTTCCACATCCAACATCAATCACTTCATCACCATCTTTTACATATTTTGCTATGCCTTGAAGACAAGTTGCTGTTGTTGGATGATGTCCTGTGCCAAAAGCTAAAGCAGGATCTAAAACAATATTTATACGATCCTCTTTTGGTTCTTCCCAAGTCGGATAGATATAGAATGGCTCGATTTCAACTGGAGTTATCGCATCTTGATACTCTTTCACCCAGTCACTACTCTTTTCTTTAGTTAATACACATTCAACGTCAATAGAAGTATTTAGCGCCTTTTGCAAAGCTTCCCTAAACTGCTCAATACCCCACTCGATAGTTTCAAGTTCATCTTCACTGCGAATAATAAAGCCATCATCGATTTCTTCAAAACCGACAGGAATCGTATCTGTTAAAAAGTCACTGAATAAATTGTAGTGAGAAGAGACTTTCACTACAAGTTGATTGTAGGATTCTTGCATTAAGCCTCAATGCCTAAAACAGCAGCGAGTTTTTCTTTAAGAACCTGAGGAGTAAAAGGTTTTACGATATAGTTATTAACACCTGCTTTTAAGGCTGTAATAACTTCCGCTTTACCACCTTCTGTTGTAACCATGATAATTGGAAGATCTTTAAAACGAACATCCGTGCGCACTTTTTTCACAAGTTCCAACCCGTTCATTTCAGGCATATTCCAGTCAGTGATCAACATTCCAATATCTGGATTTTCATTTAAGACACTCCAACCTTGTAGGCCATCTTCCCCTTCTAAAATATCTTTGTAACCCAAACGTTGCAAAGTATTTTTTATTATACGACGCATCGTCGAGCTATCATCTACCACTAATAATTTCAAATACAATCCTTTGTATAAATTATATATTTCTAGAATTTTAACAGATGATAGCCTAACTTAGTTTGAATTAACTTTAAATAAAGCCGCTAAATCCAAAGTGCCCTCGTAGTATGCCTTTCCAATGATGACACCATCTATCTCATTCGTTGCCATTAAAGCTTCAATATCTGCAGCATCTTTTACTCCGCCACTTGCAATTGTACTTATTCCGCTTACTCTTGCAATATCAAGAGTAAACTCTACATTTACACCGCTTAATGTTCCATCTTTGCCAACATCTGTACAAATAATCGCTTCTACTCCGGCATTTGCAAATTCACGAGCAAGATCAGTAGCTTTCATATTGCTTACTTCACCCCAACCCTCCACAGCTACAAATCCATCAATAGCATCTATCCCAACGGCTATTGGATATTTTGCAGCCATCTCTTTAACAAAAGTCGAGTCTTTGACTGCTATTGAACCAAGTATTATTCTATCTATACCAATTTCAAGCATTTTTTGGATCGTTTGTTCATCACGAATACCCCCGCCGAGTTCTAGCTTAACATTGCAATTTTCACGTATTTTAATGATCTGTTCGAGATTTTTTGGTTCACCTGCGAATGCGCCATTAAGATCCACTAAATGTACCCAAGTAGCGCCCATCTCTTCAAATTTTTTTACAAGTTCCCATGGCTCATCAGAATATATTTTTGCGCTATCCATCAACCCTTTTGTAAGACGAACTGCTTTCCCGTCTTTGAGGTCTATTGCCGGATATAAAGTCATATTTTTTATCTCTCTTTCATTATAATTGTATAAAGTTTTCTAAAATCTTTAGCCCGTTCGTATGGCTTTTTTCAGGGTGTGGTTGAATTCCAAGAACATTATCACGAGCTATCGCACTTGTAAACTCATATCCATACTCTGTCATACCGATACTGTCTGATTCATTCTCACATACCGCATGGAATGAATGCACAAAATAAAGATAATGAGATTCGTCAAGCCCACCAAATAGTTTATGCTGCTTTGTAAACATACGGTTCCATCCCATATGTGGAACTTTAAGAGCATGAGAGAATCTGCCTTGATTAAACTCAATTACTTTACCTTTAATAAGTCCAAGCCCCTCATTTGGACCAAACTCTTCGCTACTTTCAAAAAGCAATTGCATACCAAGACAGATACCAAACATATAGTTTCCACTTTTTGCGTACTCTTTTAGTGCTTCATCCATAGAACGCTCTTTAAGATGTTCCATTGCATCGCCATATGCACCTACTCCCGGAAGAATCAATTTATCATAAAGCTTAAATTTCTCAGGATCAGAGATAATCGTTACTTCCTCACCAAGCTTTGCAAAAGCATTTTTGACACTTGCCAAATTTCCCATATTATAATCAACAATTGCTATCATTTTTGAATTTTCTCTTTTGTAAATTTTAAATATATTGCCAAACTCACTATCATTACGCTAACACCACCCATAATGTACAGAGCATATAAAAGCTTTTCCGGATCTGTAATAGCAAATTTAAATACAAGCATTAACGCTTCTATCGAAAGAGCAATGATGATGGAACCCAAAAACTTGACCATTGTTTTATGTGCTCCCGAAATATTATGCTCCTGATTTTGTCCCGTTATCTCTTCTTCGATAATTGTCTTGGTAAGATCAAACATCGCTAAAGAAAGAGTCAGTAAAATAGTCGCTTCAAACACATTTTTAATCTCAAAATTATTCACTGTAATCTCATTGACAAAAAAGCTTTGAATTCCTTTGAAAAATAAAAGAATAGCAATCGCAATGAGGGCAATTGCAAAGATACCATACGAAATTTTAAAAAAATTATTAAAAAAAGTATCTAATGTATTGAGATGAGCGATTTTTAGAACCTCATCAAAAGGCATATCTATACAGGCGACATATTTGATATCACCTTTTTCATCATAAATCGGTGTTGATGCGGTGACTGTGAGTTCTGAACTTAAAAGTGATGGATAAGGATCTGTTATAGTACATCTATGCTCTCTAACCGCACGGTAATAATAAGCGCGGTCTGCACGAATTTTACCAATATCTTCATCTCTGTGCTCACCTTTTAAATAGGTAGGTGATACCTGAATACCTTTATAATCCAAAAGATAAACAGCATCGCAGTTTTCAAGATCAGCCTTGATCTTTAAAAGCCTTGGCATAATCATCTCAGCTGAAAGAGAAGGAAGTCTATCCGGAATATTCTTTGAAAAAAGATAACAAAAATAAGCTCTAGCTTTTGTTCTGCCTTTCGAAAAATTTTGAATATCAGCTGCTACCATTAGATACCTTTTAAACCAAATTATCTTGCGATTATAGCATCATATTTTTAAATTAACCGATCTCACAAATAGTCTCTTTTGTCTTACAACGGTTGTATTCACACTGGAATGTTATATGAGTTATACCAAAATCTTTTTCCAAAATCTCTTCTAAAGAATCTAATATTGGGTCACATTCTTCAAGCGTGATATTTTCTTCAAATTCAAGATGCGCTTCTAAGTGTATCCTGTTGTCATCAAGTTGCCAAAGATGAATATGGTGTATATTTGTAATTTGCTTTTGAATCTGCATAATCCTTTGAGTCACTTCTTCAAGCTCGATTCCTTCAGGTGTGAACTGCATCAACACAGAGAGTGACACTTTCATCAAACTCCAAGAAGAAATTATCAGATATAGAGCTATCATGATCGATACAAGCGGATCAATCCAATATATTTCATAAAAGTACATGAGTAATCCACCCACTACTACGGCGATAGATGTTAACATATCTGTTAAGAGATGAAGATAAGCCGCTTTTACATTCATATTATGATCTGCATCATCTTTTATAAACAATACACCGAGTGCATTTAAAAATATACTTACAACTCCCAGCCATACGACAATCAAAGAGTCAATATTTTGAGGATTCATAAGTTTCTCATATGCCTCGTAAATCAAGAATACTGCAACTGCCATCAAAACAGAGGTATTGAAAAATGCAGCAATTATCTCAGCACGTCTATATCCAAAAGTTTTGCTCGGCGTATTTTTTTTGTGAGAAAGATAGTTTGCGACATAAGCTATTATCAGTGTTAGAACATCGCTAAAATTATGAAGAGCATCACTCAAGAGTGCAAGCGAACCGGAAAACACTCCTCCGATGATTTGTGCTATTGTAATAATAAGATTTAAGACAATTGCTATAAAAAGATTTTTTCCGCTAACGTTGTGATGATGACCATTGTGATCATCGTGGTGATGCTCTGACATTTGTTATTCCGCCGGTTTTGATATAATACGTCCCATGAAACTAGATCACATCGCTATCGTACGACTCTCAGCTCTTGGAGATATTGTTAATTCTACAATTGTACTACAATTTATACATCAAAAATATCCAGATATTAAAATAGACTGGATCACAGAAGAGGTTTTTGCGCCACTTTTAGATGAACATCCGTTCATATATAAAGTTCATACGATCAATCTTAAAAAAATCAAAAAAGAGAAAAGTTTTTCACTCTTGAAAAAAACTGTCTCAAAACTGAAAAATCTTCCAAAGTATGATCTTATCATCGACATGCAAGGACTTCTAAAGTCCGCTTTGGTATCGCGTTTTATAGGCAAAAAAATTCATGGGTATGATAAGAATTCAGCCCGAGAAAAACTCTCTTCGCTCTTTTATGCATCTGCTTCTAATATCCCTTATGACATAAGTGTTATAAAGCGAAATGTATTACTCATGAACGATGCACTTGACTTACATATAGATGATACAATGATAGAAAATAAACTCCCTATTTTACCATCTTATAAAAAACTGTCATTCACACAAGATGATTACTGTGTTTTTGTAATCGGTGCTTCATGGGAGAGCAAAATCTATCCAAAAGAGAGAGTCGCAGAGATATGTAAAGACTTACCATGTAAGATTTACATCGTCTGGGGAAATGAAAAAGAGAAAAGTGATGCGGAGTTTATAATGGCCAATATACAAAATACGGAAGTAACTCCAAAACTAAACCTCAAGGAGCTCTCCTCTCTTATAGCACATGCAAAGCTTGTAATTGGTAATGATACAGGTCCGACACATATGGCATGGGCATATAACATCCCTTCCATCACCCTTTTTGGACCAACCAATGAGAGGATGATCTTTCCAACTGTTAAAAATATTGCCATCCATTCAAATTCTCTTGTAGATATATTTCATATCAATAAAAATGATTTCTCCATAAAAAATATCGTTCCGCAAAATATTATCAACAAAGCAAAGGAGCTTTTACAATGATAGGTTTTTACCTCTTTTTAATTTTTGAAAAATTTTTGATGCTGTTACCAAAAAAAGTCAGGCGAGGATTTTTCATCTCACTTGCAAATATCGCATATCTTCTTAGTAAAAGATATACCAAAGTTGTAAGACAAAATCTAGAGTTTGTCTATGGCAAGGAACTTGATGATAAGTTCGTAGAAGAGATTACAAGATACTCATACCGATCTCTTTTGCTGAACTTTTTATATACTTTAGAGGGACATTACTATACGGTTGAAGATATTGCCAAAAAAGTAAAATTTGAAAATTTAGAGATTATCCAGAAAATTCAAGCGCAAAATCGTCCCATCATTTTCGTGACTGCACACTATGGTGCATGGGAACTTGGCGCCCAAATGCTAAGTGCTTGTGTTGAACCGCTTATGGTCGTATACAAGGGGATGAAAAATGAATATTTTAATAACTATCTTCTCGCTTCGCGTGTAAAGTGGAAAATGGATTATGCGGAAAAACGTGGTGCGGCAAAAGATGTAGTCAAAAGGCTTCGTGCGAAAAAAGCGGTCGCTATTTTAATGGATATCAATGTCAATACTCAAGACGGTGTCAGTGTAGAGTTTTTAAATCATCCCACGCTTCAACTCAAATCACCTGCTTATTTTGCAAGAAAGTTTGATGTTGCACTTGTTCCAATACTTATTCATCCGGATGAAAATGATGAAAACTATACGATTAAAGTCTATGAGGAGATCGTCTCTCCTCGAACTGACGATGTTGAGAATGATATACTTGTTACGACGCAGATGGAGGCCACATGGCTAAGTCAAGAGATACTGAAAAACCCAAAACCATGGTTTTGGGTTCATAGACGCTGGAAAAACGATTATCCAAAGATCTATAAAAAATAATCTTTCTTATTGCACTGTTGATTTTGCTTCGACGAGTTTGAGCAGTGCTAGGAAAAATGAAGTAATTGCAGGCCCGAGGATCATCCCCCAAAATCCAAAAGTTGCAAGTCCTGCTAAAATTGCAAAGAAAATAACTATCTCATTTAACTGCATATCTGATTTAATAAATCGGATATTAATCTCTCGAATAATGAGAGGTTTGATAAATGTATCAGCAATAATCGATATTATCACTATTGAATAAATAGCAATAAACAAGGCTCCATTTGTATTGCCGAAGCTGTATTCATAAGCGGCAAAGGGAACCCACATCAAAGCACCTCCTACTACTGGAATCAGTGATGCAAAACCATACATAATCCCAAATAAAATACCGTTATAACCCATCAACGCGATAGCAACACCAAATAATGCACCTTCAAACATCGCCGTTGCAAGAATAGAGTAAAAAACGGTGCTCATAACGGAAGAGAGTTCGTATGTTAAAAGTTTATTATCATCCTCTTCAAGCTTCACCACTTTTTTTACAAATGCTATAATCGCTTCCCCGTTATACTGAGAAAAGAAATAAAACACAATCACTAGAAGTGCATTTTTGATATATCCTGCACTGTATGAACCGATAGTTCCTGCATAAGAAACTGCTGTGGATGCAAGGTTCTTGAGTTGGAAATCTTGAATCATATTGTCTACATAAGGTTTTAAAAATAACAAAGATGCAGGTGGATGATCAAGAAGATTTTGCATCGAATTTTCTACCTGTGTTATGATCGCTGGATCGATATTGTTTAGCTGTATAGAAAAGCTAGCTAAGAAATACCCAAGCGGCGCAAAAAAGAGCAGCGCAAGTAAAAAGGTAGAAAGCATACTTCCAAAAAATCTAGACTTGGTTATATTTGTAAAGTAACATTGTACATTTGCTGTCGATATCGCCAAAAGTGCAGCAATAAGCATAGTGAGCAAAAATGGTTCATAAAGGCGATACATCCAATAAAGTGCGCCTCCGAAAAGTACGATAAGCAGGTGTTGTGGTTTCATTACAGAAGACTCTCTTGTTGATTTTTAAATTTTATAACATCGATCGTTTTATGTGTCGCGATTCTGCCTTTTGCCGTACGTTCCAAGTAACCGTTGGCTATTAAATAAGGCTCAAATACATCTTCGACTGTTCCTTCATCTTCACTCAGTGCCGCAGCAATAGTGCTAAGCCCAATAGGTTTCCCTTTTGAAGCCACCAAAAGCTCTAAGAGTCGGATATCCATCTCATCAAAACCATGAGAATTAATACCTAATTCATTCAAGGCATACTGTGTTCGACTAAATTCGATGTGTCGCTCATTCGCCACTTCAGCAAAATCTCTTACACGGCGAAGCAATCTTAGCGCTATACGCGGAGTACCTCGACTTCTTTTTGCTATCTCAGTTGCGGCGTCCATTTTTATATTTTTGTCCAGCTTACCCGCGGCTTGAATAATGATACGGGAGAGTTCATCATCAGAGTAAAAATTCATGCGAAAATTCATCCCAAATCTATCGCGCAGAGGATTTGAAAGCATCCCCGCACGCGTGGTTGCACCTATGAGTGTAAATCTTGGAAGATCTATCTTTACAGTCTGTGCCGCAGGTCCGCTTCCTATGATGATATCGATACGAAAATCTTCCATCGATGAGTAAAGTATCTCTTCAACAGCTGGAGATAAGCGGTGTATCTCGTCTATAAAAAGGATATCACCCTCTTCTAGGTTTGTAAGGATCGCCGCTAAATCGCCACTTTTTTCTATCATCGGAGCTGCTGTTACTTTGATATTTGCATTCATCTCATTTGCAATGATAAGAGCGAGCGTCGTCTTGCCAAGCCCTGGAGGCCCATAAAAAAGAGTATGGTCAAGTGCTTCGGCTCTTATCTTGCTTGCCTCTATAAAAACAGAGAGATTTTTTTTGATCTGTTCTTGACCGATGTACTCATTCCATGCGCTTGGACGAAGGGTAATTTCACTGCTCTCATCTGCACTAAATCGCTCGATTTCTACTATACGTTCCACAAAAACCTCTTAGTAAGTGTATTGTTCACTTGGAAATTCCCTTGATACAACCTCTTTTGCGTATGTTGCAACAGCATCTTTAACGAGTGTTGCGCCATCAAGATATTTTTTGACAAACTTTGGAGTGAACTCTTCAAAAAGACTCAACATATCTGAAAAAACAAGAACCTGTCCATCTACTCCATTCCCTGCGCCAATACCGACAACAGGGATTCCAACACTCGCAGCTACTAACGTTGCAACATCCGATTTGACCCCTTCGATGACGATACAAAAAGCACCTGCAAGCTCAATCTCTTTTGCATCATTCACAAGACTCATCGCACTTCGTTCATCCTTACCTTTGACTTTATAACCGCCCTCACTTCGAACAGACTGAGGAAGCAAACCAATATGTCCACACACTGCAATACCATTAGATGTCAGATGTTTTACAATCTCGGCTTTATCAGCTCCACCTTCGATTTTCACAGCATCTGCTTGAGTCTCTTGAAAAACTTTTACGGCATTAGTAAGTGCCTGTTCTTTGGACATATATGTTCCAAAAGGCATATCACAAATCACAAAACTCTCCCTTGCACCTTTACAAACTGCATTTGTATGATAGATCATCTGATCCAAAGTCGCACTCAAAGTATCACTTTTACCTGCAAAACTCATGTTCAGACTATCGCCAACAAGAAGAATATCAGCACTCTCCTCAAACAATTTTGCAAAGAGCGCATCGTAAGCTGTGATCATCACTAAAGGCTTTTCACCTTTGGCATTTAGTATCTTAGAAATAGTCATTTTTTTCTTCATTTCACAATCTTTTTTTGTAAATTTCACTAAAGAGATTTTAACCAAAAAATGATATAATCCAAAGCAATATAGGAGAACTATCACGATATGGGTACAAGAAGAGAATTGGAAGCAAACTTCGACTTTGAGATAGTTGACGAATTTTTGGAACATTACTCTATGATGGTTGATATCATGGAACCACTAATTGTCAACCTTTCAAAAGAGAATAAATACAAAGATGATGTCAATGAACTTTTTCGTATATTTCACAATCTCAAATCAGCTTCCTCTTTTTTAAAACTTGAATCGATGATTCGACTTTCGACTTTTGTTGAAAATGCCCTAGAAACACTTCGCAATGAAGAGGGTCCGGCAAATGAAGAGGTGATCACTTGGCTTTTAAATATCAGTGATATGTTTGAGAAATGGAATGACGATCTCAAGCTTGATAATGAACTCTCAAAAATAGAGTTCTCCCTATTAAAATTACCCGATTTGGAAAAAATTTGAAACAATTAGTAGCTTATATAACATCTTGTTACCCTGAAAAATCTTTTAGTATCGACCTTGCTCTTTCTCTTGGTGCAAATGGCGTTGACTCAGTAGAACTCGGAGTTCCCTTTTCTGATCCTGTCGCTGATGGTCCCGTCATAGAAAAAGCGAACCATATTGCACTAGAAAATGGTTTTCGCTTCCAAGATGTTTTAGAGATCTCAAAAGAGATCGGTGATAAAATAGATACTTTATGGATGGGATATTTTAACCCTTTTTACCAATATGGTATAGATGATCTTCTGAGAAAAGCAAAGGACTTGCATGTAAGCGGACTCATCATTCCCGATCTTCCATATGAAGAAACGCTTACATATAAAAATATCTTTGATCTTAATAGTGTTGCCAACATCTCTTTTGTCGCTCCGACAGACTCAAAAGAGCGCATCGCAAAAATTGTAAAAGATGCGAAGAAATTTATCTATATGGTCGCGTACACAGGCATCACAGGTTCTGGCAAAGCTGAAGATCTTCAACCTTTTATCACATCTATCAAGGAGGTTACTGACACTCCTGCATTTGTTGGTTTTGGTGTTAATGAAAAGAGTGCAAAAGATAAAGTCAAGGGCGCTGATGGCGTGATTGTCGGCTCTGCCTTTATCGATATTCTTCTAAAAAATAATCTCAGCTACTCACAAAAAATAGAAGAGTGCTCAAAACTCGCTTCCATTATAAAAAACGAGATCAACTCTTAAACTCTTTTTTCTTACATGTAAGCTTTATAACTCCTTACATGTAAGTCTCTTACATAATCCACGCTTTTAACTTTAATATTGATTATTTATAATTCGCGAAAATAATAAAGGATAATTATGTATACAGTAATCGTAGAAAAACAATGTGGATGTTTTAAAAAAAGTGGTCACGAAGCTGAAACTAGTTTTGATAATAAAGATGACGCACTTCTTTTTGCAAATGAGCGTAAAAACTTCATGAACAGCGAATGGTGTGGAAAACACAACTTTTTTGTTGAAGAAACTGGAGATGATCTTCTTATTAAAATGAATATGGCTGGCTAAATCTATTTACCTAAACTTTACGGAGTTTGGGTACAATTTCATTTATGGGGACGACATGGCTTCGACAGGATCAGGTCGCTTTTAATTGCATGCCGGACTGAGCATTTCCGTTACGCGGCTCAAACTTGCTTAAACGCAAACAACACAAATTATCGCCCAGCTTTAGCAGTAGCTTAAGTTTTAACCCCTCCTAACGAGGCGGGCTGCTTCACCTACGGACTCTGGATAAGTAGGACTCGAAGTATCACCCTTTATGCAGATATATTTTAGGCTTGTCTCGTCCTAAAATGAACTTTGAGGCTCGTCTTGTGTAACTTTGCAAGTAGTGTGAAACAAGATTAAACTCAAACAACTTCTCTAAGCATGTAGACGTTAGGAGTAACTTGGTTTTGGACTGCGGTTCGATACCGCACGTCTCCACCAAATTATTTTTTATCTCTCTCAACAAAACCTTTTTCAAACAATACGGACTCAATCAAAAAAACCTTACGATTTACCAATCTATACTACAAAAGAGGGTAAAATAGCCGTGAAGT
>JAQUHB010000029.1 GCA_028683835.1 Sulfurimonadaceae bacterium
TGGTTATTATTTAGCTGGTCAACAATATTACTTTCAAAGATTTAACGGTTATTGTAGTGCTATTGATCCTTATGTTTCTCGCGCCAAAGATGGTTCTTTAAGTGTTTATTATTGTATTGGTGGTAGTGAGTATCTTGATTATTTTCTTGGTTCTACTCCCGTCTCTGGTTGTCCTTCTGGTACTGTATTAGATTCTAATAATACTTGTTCTGTACCTACATTATCTAGTTATGATAAAGATCCTCAAGGTTGTGATAAAGCGGGTGGATATTATTATTCTTCTGGTGTTTCTCAGGTTGGTGGTACTGAATTTGGTTCTTCTTTTTTTGGTGGTTCCGGTCTTTTTGTTGGTGGTAATATGGTTATGAATACTCATTGTGGTACTCTTGGTGATGTAGTTGGTCAGGTTACTGCTTCTGCTATTGGTATGTTACCTTTAGCTTCTAAACTTTTTGGTTCTTTAGGTCTCAAAAAATATGCAGTTGGTGCTTATCTTAGAAAATTGGCTGCTTTGCCTGATTTATTGCCTCCTCCTAAAAATTTAGCAGATATGTATGTTGGTATGCCTCGTTTACCAGCTCCAAATAGTTCTGGTGTTGTTCCTCCTGCAAGTACTCCGATTGTTCCGATTGTTGAGACTCCAGTTCCTACTTCTCCAAATAGTTCTGGTGTTGTTGGTCCATCTCGTGCGCCTATTATAACTCCTGATCCTAATTATGTTTCTGTTCCTGATACTTATATTCCTACAGATGCGCAATCTAATCCTGTTGTCGATTATTCTGTAGTAGATCGTTTTAATACTTTTGCTAAAGTTGTAGCACAACCGCAATTGGCTGATATCGTTCCTCAGGTCGGTTCTTATACTATGCCAGTAAAAGAAACTTTTGATTTTTCTTCTATGGTCCAAGGGTCCCCTTCTCCTTCTACTGTTGCAGTTGTTCCTGTAACTACTACAAAAACTGTTTCTTATAGTGGTACTGATCCTGTAGATATTTTCACTACTATAAAGAGTTATCCTGATGGTAGTTCATCTTCTCAAGTTGTTTCAATTAATACAATTTCAAGATATGGCACAATTACAGATACATCATTAAGTAGTGTTGGACAATCTTATACATTATCTTTGCCATTTTCTATGTCCTCTTATCAAACTAATTCTTTTGGTGTTGGTACTGGTACTATCACTCCTCCAACTGGTCAAACTTTTGCGCCTATTTCTGATCCTGTGGGTTCTTCTTCTGCTGTTCCTGTTACTTCTTCTGCTTTGCCATCTTCATCGCAGTTGAATTCTTCTAATCAGATTTCTGGTCAAGATCCTGCAACAATAATTAATGCTCAAATGCCTAGTTATTCATTTCCTAAATTATCTGATATGACTCTTTTTTCTGTTGATTCTATTAATCAATTAAATAGTAATTTTTCAGATTTATTTAACAATATAAATAATCAGATTGGTACTGTTGGTACTACTTTTGATACTACAAAAGCTTTGATTTCTGGATCATGGCAACCGCCAGTTATTCCAGCTGGTTCATGTGGTAATTTTATGGCTTTTGATTTTCATAATAACCATGTTGATCTTTGTCCACCTATGGCTCAACAAACTGCCAAAATTGCTCCTCTTATAACTTTACTTCTTACGATTGCGGGGTCTGTTTTGGCTGTTCGTATTTATCTTAACGCATTGAGGGATTAAGATGGTTGCTTTATTTGGAATGATCGTTGAGGGTTTCGGATGGTTTATGGCTTTTTTTGGTCGTATTGCTGTTTTTTTTACTTCTGAGGCTGTTGCTACAAATTTACGTTTTGCAATTCGTTTAACTTTGCTTAATGCTTTTAGAGTTTCATTTTTATTTTTTATAACTCTTTTATTTGCTTTTATTGCTTTTGCTCTTGATGCTTTAGTCAAGATTTACAATCTTATTTCTAATGTGATTCATATGATGCAAGATCCCTCTTTGTCTGTTGGTTCTGGTGCTTCATCTCCTATTATTCAAGGTTTTTTTTATTTTCTTCATGTATCTGGTATTTCTGATGCTATCGCGACGGTTTTTCCTATTATTGCTTCTGCTTTGACTTTTGTTTTGACTAGAAATGCTTATAGAGTTACATTGTATTTTTATAAACAAATTACATGGGTTTACTCTACTGCTGTCACTTTGATTACAGGCGCATAAGATGATTGAATATTATACAGGTGTTCCAGGTTCAGGAAAAACATATCGTGCTGTTTCTCATGCGTTTGATTGTTTCTTAGATGAAAAATCAAAAACATATAAAAAATATAAGTATTTCTATACAAATATAAATGAGTTTAAATTTGATGCTTTTAATATAGATAAGGAAGATGTTGCATTTGTTTTGGATATGGATTCTTTAATCGTTTCATTGACTGAATTACGTACTTTGTATCTTGATAAACAACCTGATTCTGTTTTAATGATTCGTGCTGTTGAGCTTAATTTGGCTGATGCACTCTTCATAATTGATGAAGCTCATAATTTTTTTGATATTAATAATGCTGTTTTAGTTTGGTGGCTTTCTTATCATAGGCATTTGCATCAAGATATTATTTTGATTACTCAAAATCTTTCTCTTATTTATCGTAAGTACCTCTCTTTTGGAGAGTTTTTTTATAATGCAGTATCCTCTTCTTTACGTTTACGTGGTTCTGTTTTTATTTATCATCAGTTCACAAAATATCAACTTACTAAAAATTCTCATACTAATACATTTAAAATAAAGTTCAATTCTGCTGTATATGCTCTTTATTCATCGGGCGCAAATACGCAAGGAAAAAAAGTTATTCAAAGATTTATTTTTATTGCTGTTTTTCTTTTTATTGTTGTTGTATTATTTTTTAAATTTTATTCATCACATTTAGGTCATTCTTCTGATTCAAATTCTACAAAATCAAATAATTCTATTCCTTCAAACAATATATCAAATAATATTAACTCTGATTTTTTTACTGTCGTATGTGTAGGTTTTGATTGTTCTTATTCCGGTCAAACTCTTTCAATGTTAGATTTAAACAAGTATCAAAAGGAATTTAATTTGTATGAGATTAAATCTTCTTCGGGTTCTGGTGGTGTTGTGTTTCATACTTATTCTCGCAATGATGCGTTTTTAAAAAGGGTTTTCAATGTTACGTTTGATAGTTCTGTTTCTCGTTAGTTTTTCCTTACATGCTCAATCTATCAATTTACTAGATTTTGCATTTATAGTTCAAAAAAAAGATAATGTTTCGATTATTTTTGCAAATGATGTTCCAAAGAATTTGATGATTAATTTTCCTGATGATTATTCAAAAGCATCATATTTGCCTTTTTTTAAGTCCGTTTTATCTGCAAATAATCTTTCTTTTAAAAATGATGATGGTATTGTTACTGTATCAAATATAAAAGATTCTCCAGCTTCTATCATTCCAAATTCTACTAAGATTGATAGTAATGTCTTTCTTCCTATTCCTCAAAATTCTGAGCATAAACAGTTTGATAATAATTTTTCAATGAATAAAGCTGAGGATTATAATTTTTCGTTTATTCCGCAAAAGCTTAATTATTTACAGTTTGATGATATTAAGCCTTTGTTAGAATTTTCTAAGATTCCTTATTCTTTTTCTGCTGTATCAAAAACGATTATTTTTAAAGATAATGGTAAAAATTCTAAACTTATAAAAAAGCTTTGTGATCAGATAGATGAACTTGACGTTTTAAAAAAGCAAGTTACGCTTAAGGTCACTGTTTTTGATACAAATCAAAATAAGCTCAAAGATGTTGGTATTAATCCAAATTTGAGTTTTGATTTTGATATTTTGTCAAAGACTGGTGCTTTGCTTACAGGTTCACATGTTGCCGATTTTAAAGGCTCTTTGAAGTTCTTGCAGACTTCTGGGGTCACTAAGATTATACAATCAACTTCTTATCTTATTTCTGATTCTGAAAATTTAGAGTTTAATAAAGTTCTTTCTATCCCTGTATTAGATGAGAATTATGTTGTTACGTCTCAAAGCTCTGTAAATCAATCAACTAGACATAAGTACATAGATGTTGGGTTTATTGTTAAAACTACGCCTACAATCGTTGGAGATACTGTCTATTTAGATTTTAGTTTGTCAATTGGTAATATTGTAACTTCTGGCGATCTTCCTGTTACTTCTAAAACTTCCGTAAATAATAAATTTTCAATCAAAAAAGGTCAAGTTTTGCTATTGGCTGGTATTTCAAAAGGTACGTTAATTAAATCTAATAACGGATTGCCATTTTTAGAGCGTTTTCCTTTTTTATCATCTATTTTTACAGAGAAATCTGATTCTAATACTGATGAGACGTTCAATGTATCTATTGAAGTATTTTAAATTTTTGCGAGCAAGCCACGCCTTTCAAGGTTCTGCGAAGTATGAGCGGAAAAAAAGGCGGAGCGAAGCGAAGCCTCTTGTCAATTTAACAAAAGTTTACAGACACATATTAGGAGTGACAAAATGTACGGTTTAAAAAAAACTGATTTAGAATTTATTTCAAAAAAAATACAATATCAGAAAGATTATTTACTTGATAATTCTTTTATTACTTCATCTGGTCAAGTAAAATCATTACTTGATGTTTCGTTTTCTGCTAATCATAGTGTGAGATATTATGCTCAATTGGCTAATAAGATAAATACTATGTCTAGCTATGCAAAAGATTTTTCTTTAACTCCTGTTTTTATAACTATTACACTTGATGGTTTTTATCGTGATTTTTTAAAATCTGATTTTTCTAGATTTAATAAATTTAAAGATATAAAAAAAGAAACTATTTTAAAGTCTATACCTGATAATGATATTTATGGTTTTTTACGTCAAAAGATTGTTAATCAAGAAGTTTTTACAATAAAAGATTTATACAATGTTTTGAATTATCAATTTAAAGCTTTTTTAGGTTCTTATGTTTTTAAGAAGATGAAAAAACAAGGTTTTAAATATATTTATATTCGTACAGTTGAGCCACATGAAAAAGATGGTGTTCCTCATTTTCATATTATGTTTTGGCTTAATTCTGATTTTATTGATGAATTACAAGAAACATTTAATAAGATTTTTCCTGCTCCTCAAAATGAAAAAGAGGGTTTTGTAACTGAGATATATAATCCCGTTGGTTATGTTTTAAAATATATTACTAAGTCTTTTATTGATGTAAAAAATGGTAATGATATAGATTATATACAAGCTTGGTATATTAAGCATAGAATTATGCGTTGTGTTACATCTCGTTTGACTGTTCCGCAGTGGGTTTATCAAAAATGTTTTGCAATAGAGCAAGATTGGTTTTATCTTACTGATTTTATTTATCATGATGATAAGATTGCTGAATGGTCTTTAAAAGATAAATATTTTCATTTTTTAGATTTAAATTCTTCACGTGAAATTATCTATCAAGATGGTGTTATTTCTCTTCTTTTAGATGATAAAGTCTTACAAACTTTTGGTACTAAAAAAGAAAAGATTATTTTATCTTCTAGGGTTAAATCTATTTTTAATAAACGCAAATTAAATAAATTTACTGATGTCATTATTGATGGTGAAGAGTTTAGACTAAAAAAAGGTAAATTTGTAGATGGAAAACAACAATCTGATAAATTGTTGTCACGTACTCTTTATTCTTTTGATGCTGATGGTAATAAGTTTGTTCTTATAGATTCTAAGCCTAAAAAACAACCTCACGAAATGGGTAATATAGAACTTTACAATTACTTCTATTCTCTTGATCTTCATACTGTAAATATAGATCATTATCGTGTTGTACACAAGTTCATGTGTGAACGTGGTTTAATCGTTAATCAACTTGAAAATATTTTACATGTAGAAAATAGCTTGAGATATTTTAGTGCTTGGGATGAAAATGTAATAAATGAAATTTATGCTGAAGAGGTGTTTTAATGACTTTTTTTGATCAATTGTCAGTTCTTATTAGTGAACTTTTTATTCTTTATTTTATAACTTTAGTTATTCGTGGTTTTTCTTCTCGTATTGATAATTTAAAAAATAGAATTGATTTACTTGAATCTAAAATTGATAGTGAGGTGTTTTAATGTCTAGTAAAAATCTTGAAAATCGAATTCTTGCTCAAATTGTAAGTGTTTCTAATATTAAATTTGTTCGTTCTGAGGAATCTTTTTTTATTTCTGCTTATTTACATGAGTCTGATCGTGCTGAAATTGCTTTGATGCTTTCTAATTTTTTGAATGATAAATCTGAAATTTATGATATTTCTGTTTCTATTGATTCTGATTCTTTTTCTACTTTGTTAGCGTATGTTGTTGATAATCCTATGTTTTTAGATGATATTTTTAATTTAAAAGAAAAATATTTGAAAAAATTACAATTATCTTTAAATAAACATTTTGAGGTTTTTTAATGTCTGTATGTCATGTATGTGGTTGTGATATCACTCATCTTTCTTGTTTTAAACCTCGTTCATATTGTTCTGATAATTGTCGTAACTATATGAAATATAAAAATGCTTTAGAGCGTTGCATAATTGCTTTGAAACCTACTAAGGAATCACGTAAGATTATTAAGGGCGATATGTTCAGATTATCTAATTGTTTGAGTAATGGTACCACGTTGCCGGGAAAATTAAATGATTAATAGAATCACTATAAAAAAAGCTGTTGAGTACACTGGTCTTTCTGCTTCTTGGTTTCGTAAACATATCAAAAGTGGTTATTTGCCTATTTACAAATTTCCTGATGATAATAGAATACTTCTTAATCCTAAAGATATTGAATCAATTACACCTCCAGTAAATGTGCAAGATTGTAAAATCAATTTAGATAGTTTCTTGGTGTAAGGTGTTATTATTCTAGTGCATAGTAAGGCTGTTACCTTTAAAGGTAATAAATGACAACATATTATTTACGTGGAGATATTATCTGGCTTAATTATTATGTAGATAACAAACGTTTTCAAAAGTCTACAAAGCTAAAAAATACACCTGATAATATCAAAGTAGTTGAGAGGCAGATTATACCTGCTCTTGATATAAAAATTGCAACTGGTGAAATATATAAAAAGCAACCTAAAACGTTTAGGTATTATGGAAGTATATTTTTAACTACAAAAGAGAAATTTAGATCGTATCATATGAAGTATGCATACTATCAGAGAGTTATTAATTATTTTGGAGATAAAAATATCGATGAAATAACACGTTTACATGTAAAGCAATATTTGACTTCATTAGATATGAAAAACATGTCAAAGAAGCTTTATAAGTCTTGTATTAAGGAAATTATTGATCTTGCAATTGATGATGGTGTAATTGAAAATAATCCTGTATCTAATATCAAATTAGATTCTGATCGTAAAGAATCTGTTGAGTTTTATAGTCGTGATGAAGTTAAAAAATTGTTTGATGCATCAACTGGGATAATGAAGCCATATTTAATGATTGCTTTTAATACTGGTATGCGAGTTGGCGAGATTTTAGGTTTACAGATAGGCGATTTTAAAGATGATGGTTTTATCTATATTACTAGAACTAGAACTAAAGGAATTATTGGTAATGGTAAAAATAATAATTCTATACGAACTGTTCCATATTCAAAAGAGATTTTAGATTCTGTAAAATCTATAATTTCAAATAATATATTTTTGTTTGGAGATATAGACGATGCAGGTAAATTAAAACAATATTGGAAAAATTTAACAAAAAAAGCAGAGGTAAGGAAGTTAAAATTATATTCAACTCGTCATACATTCGCAACTATTATGTTAAAAGAAAAGATTGTAAGTATAAATGAGTTAGCAGGTATTTTAGGTCATTCAACTCCTAATATAACGCTTCAATATTATGCTAGTGTAATTGATTCAAAAAAGAATAGTTTAGAGCGTAACTTTCAGTTATTTAGTGACACTACAGTGACACAAAAAAAACAAAATTTAAAATAAGCCCTATTCTTCGATTGTATAGAGATTTTATCTAAACTCATAAAGAGTTTTGGATCTATTTAACACATGAAGATTAGATGAAAATCTAATCTTTAAATCTTCGTAAGATTTTTCTTTCTTTATATAAAGAGATTAAAAACATAGATATATAACTTCCAATAAGCGCAACAATAACAGAGATAATATTTTTTGAATAGAAGATATATATTATATAAAATAGAGCAACAAAAGAAGCAATGCCCCACAAACGGATAAAGAGTGCTGATAAGAAATCGCCACTTGCTTTGATAAATGCAATTTGATAGGCATTTAAAATCACGAAAACAAAGAAAAATGAGATGTGTATTACCATCAAAGCTGATTCTTCATAACTTGCTGAAAAAAGATATAAAATAACTTTATCGGCAAAAAGCAAAGAGAGTACGATAAAAGTAGTACCTACACTCAAAGCAAATTTAAAAACCCACATCTTTATTCTATATAATTCTTTATATTTCTTTTCTCCATAAAGCTTTGAAAGTTCAGGTAGAACAAAACGAAAGATCGGAAAAACAAAAAGCATTAGCATATAAGTAAATACAGGTTTAACTACAACTTGAAAATCTCCAAGCTCATCAAGCGTAAAATATTTCATAATCAAAAGAACTGCTGTGTACATCATCACGATTCCTGAACCAAATTCTATTGTTGAAACAAGTGAATTTTTCAAAAACTTTTGTGTGTCATGAAGCTGCTTTGGTTTTTCAACAGAGATACTTTTAATATTTCTTATTTTTACTATATATATGTATAAAGAGAGACAAAATGCTGTCATTATCGTAGAGATAAAAAGTGGTTGCAAACCTTTAGTACTTGCTAAAAAGTAAGCAATTAAAAACCAGATTATCATCAAAGCGGGTTCTAAAAATGTTACAAAATTAATGGTCTTATACATGCGATACATTGCAATAAGATTCGTATAATAAACACTAAATCCTAAAGAGATAACAGTAAAAACAAGATACCAATAATCTATATGAACGCCGATTTTATGTTTGAGGTAGGGAATGATAAAGCCCCAAACAGCTAAAACTGTCATGAATAGAACTACTCTAAATACTTTTAGTATCTTATAATCATCTTTTGTGTGTGCAAAAGTCACGACCATAGAGCTTCGAAACCCGACTAAAACTAAGAGTGTCATCGTAAAGATATCGATCGCTGTAAAATAAAGAGCAAGATCTGTTTTAGAGATAAAGCGCGCCAAAAATACTTTAAAACCAAAATTGAGTGCAACGCTAAGCGATGACACCCAAATACTATGATATATTGCTCGTTTCATCTCATCCATATATTTCTGCCTGCCTTAAACTGTTCATTCCGTATTATAAAATCTATAAAACTTTTTTATTATAACTAGAAAATATTATTTTTAGGAAACTTGCCACGCTAGTCAAACCTTTAAAAAATTCTTTTTTTATTCAATATTTTTATAAAAAATAGCAAAAATCTAACAAAAAACTATAATTCTGAAAAATTTTCTTTTTTTTGACTTCTAAGTGTAGTAAACCCCAAAAGATAGGAGGAATGCACTAAAATAAAAACTTATAGATATTATTAATCCAGCTGCTTCAAACCAAGGTTTGTTTAAGTTCCATTAGCTTTTCCATATCTCATTTTGCTATAATTTCAGCTCAAATTAAGGAGCACGATTGAAATTATTGTTATTACTGTCACTTATCTTCTCATATTCTTTATTTGCAACAGCAAATGATGTATCAGATGATCAAATAAAAATATTAAACGCTGTAAGAGA
This sequence comes from Sulfurimonadaceae bacterium, assembly GCA_028683835.1. Lineage (GTDB taxonomy): Bacteria > Campylobacterota > Campylobacteria > Campylobacterales > Sulfurimonadaceae > Hydrocurvibacter. Next base: position 9,729 of record JAQUHB010000029.1, read on the forward strand.
AACTGCAAAAACTATTCCAGATTCAAAAGGTGAAACATATGAAGACACTATGAGTGCGATCTGTTTAACTGAAAGCAGTGCCGGTAAAAATCTAATCGGAGATTTTCATAAAAATGTTCCACTTACAAAAGCATCGCTTGGAGTTATGCAGGTACAAGTACAAACTGTACGTTACGTTGCAAGTAAAGTTAAAAAACTCAACTGGATTCATTCTCTTAATGACTCACAAATTGCAAATCGTTTGCTGACAGATTCAGAATTTTCTGCACGCATTGCAACACACTATTTTGTCATTCTAAAAAATAGCAGAAAAAGCTATATGAATTCAGTCAGCGGCTATAATGGCGGTATGACCAATATACCATATTATCAAAGAGTTACAAAAAATCTCGAAGATATCAAAGAGTTAAAAAAAGAAAAGAAACTTTCTTAACTCTTATAAGTCTGCCCTAAACAAATATCTTGTAGAATCATCTTATGAACAGCTTTAAATTAAAACTTCTTCTTACTCTACTTGGTGGAATCATCTTTTCACTTATCTTTATTTTATTGGCACTGGTGATCCCGACTACACATGATTCAGGACAGATGATGAATTTGGACAAACCAGTAACGACAGCGGCTCAATTAGCGAAGGCAATAAAAGACAGTAACAAATAATCAGTTTTTGATATTTTGTAAAATTTTCTCTTTATTGGAATGAAGCTTTTGAAACCTTTTTAGCTCATCTATAGAATCAAACATCGTTTCGCAGGCTTTTGTCGGCTTAAGCTTGATTGCACTGCTTATTAAGAGTTCCAAGCATTGGGATAGTACCTCTAAATTTTCCTCTTTCTTTATCTTACTAAGTAAAATTATCGCATCTTCTATACGCAAGTTTTTTGCTACTCCAAGATTTTTGTGTGCCAGATCCCTCAGGGGAGTGAAGTTAAGAGACTCTCCTAAAAAATCTTTTTCCCATAATAATGAAATGTGTAGCTGAAATTCACCATAGGTTTTAAGTATTTGTTCAACATAATCTTCGATCAACTCATCTACAAGTTCTTCAGGAAGTCCTAGCTCGTCAATCGCTTCTGCGGGTTCATAAATATAACTTACATCATACAAAGATTTTATCTCTTCATTATGAACATTTGTATAAAGAGTCTGAGAAAAATCAAGATAATCAAATTCCAAATTATCTAAAACGTTCAATCGAGAGATATTCATAAGGTTTATATCTATATTTTTATTTTTCAACTGAGTGAAAATATTTTTTACATTTTTATCATATTTCAAAGGCTTCTTTATTTGAGTACTTTGAAGTATTTCATATGTATATTTCGCTTCTGGAAATTTCAAAGAAGCCCCAAAAACTTTATAGAAAAAAGCTTCTAATTTAGGGATATTTATCGTAACATTATTCAAAGCAGTTTGTATATGATCCAATCTAACGGTGTCACTGCCTTCTTGCAATGCTTTTATTTTTGCCACCAATAAAATATTCTTCAACCAAACACCCCTTTGTTATACAATCAATATATTAACATATAAACTTTATTTATAGAGAAATTTTTACTGAAAATTTCTATTTGCAATATTTTCAATAAAAATAGTAGCATAAGAAGCTTTTGGAAGCACAAAAGAGAGCTCAAAATCTCCATCTTTTTGCAAATACTTACATGTAAGCATCTCGGGATATATCCAAGCGCGACGACGAAGACCTTTTTCTGCTAGAAGCTCATCATCATATTTCGCTTCTATTTCTCTTGCTGCATCTCTTGCTCTAAAAACTTCACGTCCTACAAGCAAGCCTGTTGGAACTATTTTTCTACTAAGAAAATCTTTTAGCGAAGGTGTTTTGGGGGTAAAAAGTTTTTCATCACGTCCTAGCATCACATCGCCATCAAAGAGTGTAAGAGTAGTTGATTTCTCTTTTTGGCTTAGCTCTACGCGCTCATTAAGCCATTCATTGAAAAGATAACTCTGATATACACTTGTCAAAAACTTTTTTACCTTTTTATCTTTAATAAAAAGTTCCCCATTGATCATCTCTTTTGCTTGAGTCAAAGAATCTTGACCAAATCTCTGATATCCAAAATGGTTTGCAAAGCCGGTATTTTCCAAGTTTCTTGCTATCTTTTCTATTTTTCCAGCCTTTATATCATCTACTTTATGCAATTTTATTTTAAAGCGGTTAGCAGAGAGATCGCCGATACTTATTTTTTGCGTATCTCTAAAAATTTCTAAGATTGTTATCTGTTTATCATGAAATTTTTTGAGCTCTTTTTCGTATTTTTGCGGCACTGAGATATACTGAGTCGTTGTTGCGTATTTATCTTTCAGCCCTGCATATCCGATGGAACTTTCATGAATGTTTAAAAATGCAGCGATCTTTTCTATCATCTCCCAAGTTGTCATATTGACTTTCTTTACATGTAAGATGAGAAAACTCCCCTTTTGTTTAAAAGGTTTTGCAAAGATCTCTTCGACGATAAAATCATCTTTATTTTGCGTAAACTCAAAATCTATCGCTTCATGACGATGTAAAAAAACTCTTTTTAATTCATTCATAGTTGTAACATCTTTAGCTCACTTTTTGAGATATTTATATCTCTGTTTATCTGTTTTTTCAAATCATCGAGTGAATCAAATTTTATATTTTCACGTACAAAGTTGATGAAACTGATGCTCGCATGGTTTATACATTCTATCTTGCCGTCTAAGATATGCGTCTCCACAGCAAAATCTCCATCTGTAGAAACACGATGCCCTATAAACGAGATAGATGGATGAAAATGCTCCTCATCATCTATACGCGTCACAGTAGTATAAACGCCCTCACGAGGCAACATAAAATCGCTTACATGTAAATTGATCGTTGCAACTAACTCCTTTGCTCCGATCCCCTGTCCTTTTTGTACCTTCCCATTGATGGTGTAATTGTGTCCTAAAAGAGCATTGGCACTTTTAATATTTCCGTGAGAAAGTTTGTGTCTGATAGTGCGAGAGTGTACAGACTCACCATTTACCTTTACTTCATCAACAACGATCACATCACCATCAAAACCCTCTTTAAGGTCATTATGACTGTAAGCTCTCTCTTTTCCAAAATGAAAGTCATAACCTACCACAATCTTTTTAAGACGTGGAAATTCTTCTTGTAAAAGTGCGATAAATCCATCTGCATCAAGATGACGAATATTTTCAAGACCAAAATAGTAAAGCGGATAATGGGTAAACTTCTCTCGCTCTCTCTTTGGGGTAAGATTTGCAAATCCTGAATCGATGACGACTACGCAACCATTTGTTCCCAAATGTGCAAAAAGATGCTGATGTCCTACATGTACGCCATCAAATCCACCGATGGCGATGGTATCACTATTTTTTATAGCAGTAGCAGTATTCAAGATTCCCCTCTTTACCTGTGAGTTTTGATGCTGATTTCAATATAAGTTTCCATCCCTTGATAACACAAGCATCTTCAAAATGTATCATCGCTTTTTGTATCACTTTTTCATCACTAACGACACCATTTTTATCTCTTTTTGCCTCACGACCCACTTCAAACTGAGGTTTAAAAAGTAAGATAATCATATCACTTGCAAGCGTATCCACAGCATCTAAAATATGCAAAAGTGATATAAATGAGACGTCACTTGTCACAAGATCAAACTTCTCATTTGGCTCAAACGCTCGAATATCCTGATTTTCATACACGCTCACTCTCTCATCATTGCGAAGTGAATGGTGTAACTGATCGCTTCCCACATCCACACAACTTACATGTAAGACTCCGCGCTCAAGTAAAACTTGTGTAAACCCACCCGTTGATGAACCAATATCTAGAGCATTACAACCTTCGATTTTTATATCGAGCTCATCTAAAAATGCGTCAAGTTTTAAAGCTGCGCGGCTTACGTAATCTTTATGTTCTAAAAGCTTTATTACCGAAATTTCGGGATCAATTTTCAGCGAACTTTTTAACATGATGATCCCATCAACTGAAATAATGCCCTCTTTAATCATATTTTGCGCTTTATTTCTTGTTTCAACTTTCCCTGATTCTACCAAATATTGATCCAAACGTATCAAAACTGTACCTCTATTTTCATTTTTATCTCTCTCTCTTTCTTTGTATATCACACATCTGACATCTCTTTCATCTCATTTTCGCTAAGAGTTTGAACTCCAAGCTCTACAGCCTTGTCGTATTTACTTCCCGCATCTTCGCCATATATTACCATATCTGTCTTTTTTGAAACTGAGCCGACCACTTTTGCCCCAAGATTTTCAAGCATCTTTTTTATCTCATCACGAGGCTTTGACATCGAGCCTGTGAGAACAACGGTTTTATCTTTAAATGGATTTTCTTCAACTTCGGCTTTTGGCTGGGGAACTTTTGGGTTTAAATGTGTTTGGAGTCTTAAAATGTGCTCATAATTCACTCGTACAAACTCCAAAACTGCTTCTGCCATCTCTTCACCGATGCCATCAATCCCAAGCAATTGCTCTTTTGTAGCATCCACAAAGAAGAGTCCAAAGGTTTTACAAAGGCTTTTTGATGCGACCTCTCCGATATGCTCGATCCCAAGAGAGTTTATAAATCTCCAACAGTCACACCCTTTGACATTCTCAATAGAGTTCAAAAGGTTTTGCGATTTTTTCTCTTTAAACCCTTCAAGAGCCAAAAGTTTATCCAGCGTCAAAGAAAAGATATCTTCGACACTCTCCACCAAACCCGATTCAAAAAGTGCTTTGACTATTTTATCGCCTAGACCGTCGATATTAAGGCACTGTTTTGATGCAAAATAGATGATAGAGTTTACCACGCGAGCCTTACATGTAAGGTTTTGGCATTTGATAAGTGCACCCTCATCGAGGAGTTCACTGCCACATACGGGACACTCTTTTGGACGAGAAACTTTTCTTTGAGTCCCATCTCTGTGAATCTCCAAAACCTTGATGATCTTTGGTATCACATCGCCGCTTCTTAAAATAATGACTCTGTCGTTGATGCGGATATCTTTTCTCTGTATCTCATCAAAATTATGCAGAGTCGCACGCTCGACGATGACGCCATCGATGTTTGTAGGCTCTACGATCGCCACAGGCGTGATGACTCCACTACGTCCCACTTGTAAGATAATATCTTTTACCGTGGTAATCTTCTCAACTGCAGGAAACTTATATGCGACTGCCCAGCGAGGAACTTTGACCGTGTAGCCCATATTTTGCTGTGCTTCGATCCCATCGACTTTGACGACCATTCCATCAAGCATCATCTCATAGCTCTCACGCTCATCTTTCATCTTTTCATATACGGCTTCGATATCTTCAAACCCCTCACAAGTTGCGCGATATGGGGGTTGTTTAAACCCAAGCGAGTAGATAAATTCCATTCTTTGACTAAGCAGTGAGATATCTAAGCTGTTTTCGCCGATTCCATAAGGTAAAAATACCAAATTTCTATTTGCCGTGATGCTTGAGTCAAGCTGTCTTAGACTTCCTGCTGCGGCATTTCTCGGATTTGCAAAAAGGTTCTCGCCATTTTTTGCACGCTCTTCATTGATGCGCTCAAACTCCGCTTTAAAGATCACCACCTCGCCGCGTATCTCGATGGACTCTTTATAGTCAATACTCAGTGGAATCGTTTTAATGGTCTTTGCGTTTTGAGTGATATCTTCCCCCTCTACGCCATCTCCGCGAGTGATGGCTTGAATGAGTTTTCCGCCCTCATATAAAAGATTGAGGCTTGCTCCATCATATTTTGGCTCGCAGTAAAAAGTGACATTTTCATCAAACTTAGAAACGCGCGTTAGCCATTTTTGCAGATCATCGGCGTTAAAAACATCTTCTAAACTCCACATTCTGCTTTTATGTTGTGCTTTGTTGAACCCTTCTGAGACTACATCTCCTACTCTTTGCGTCGGAGAATTTTCAAGCACAGAAGTAGGATTATTGTCTTCAAACTCCACAACCTCATGATAAAGTTTGTCATAGAGTTCATCAGTAGTAATCGGATTATCGTTTACATAGTAATGATATGCGTAGTTATTGAGCTCTGCGACAGCTTTTTCATACTCTTCAAAATTCACGATTTACCCCTAGAGATGTACAAGTTTTGCTCCATATCCACCCATTTGAATCGGTGCATCTTCAAATTTTTTCACTTTTGGATGTGCTTTGAGATAGTTTTTTACAGCATAAGAGAGTTTGCCTGTGCCGATTCCATGATACACAAGCACTTCATCCCAACCATTTATCAAAGCATCGGAGATAAACTTGTCCAAGACCTCTTCGGCTTCTTCTGCTCTCATGCCGTGCAAGTCGCATTTGAGACCGCTTTTTTTCTCTACATGTAAGGTTAAATCGCTCTTGGGTTTTTTCACCGCTTCATTGCCTGAGGGTTTGAGATCAAAGATCTTCACACGAAGGCGCATCCCCTCCACTTCTATCATCGCCTCTTTCTCTTTGAGTGAAACGATTGTGCCTCTTTGACCTCGATACTTGATCATATCGCCGGCACTAAAGTTGTAGCTCTTTTTCTTCGGTGGCTCAATCGGCTCTTTTGGAAGTGCATTGTTTGCTTTGTTCATCGCTCTATGGATAGCCGCTGTATCATTTGCAGTTGCGGCTTTTTTAGCTTCATTGATAGCAATATCAAACTCGGACTTGAGCTTTTGTTTTTGAGCCTTTAACTCAGCATACAGAGATTCTTCAAGCTCTTTGACCCTCTGCTCTTTTTTTTGCAGATCTTCAAGCTTTTCATCCACGAGTTTGTGTTTGTGTTTGAGCTCTCGCTCCATCGTCGAACCACGCTCGATGAGTTCATTAAGCTTTTCATGATTGAGCCCGTAAACCTCTTTGGCACGAGCTACGATGTGCGGTGCGATGCCGTATCTGCTTGCTGTTTCAAAAGCGTAGCTTTTGCCGATAACGCCGTGAAGAAAATCATAGGTCGGAAGACGTCGCTCTTCATCATACAATGCCGCTAAAAGCTCCACATCATCGCGGTCAGCCATAAGTGAAGCCAGACGTTTATGGTGCGTAGTAATGACGATCTTTTGATCTTTTTTGATAAGCTCATCGAGGATGACGTTAAATAAAGCCGCTGCTTCGTCGCTGTCTGTCCCAAGCTCGATCTCATCGACTCCCACAAGCGTCGAGCGGTGTTCAAAAAGATGTGCAAACTCTTTCATACGCCCCGCAAAAGTAGAGATATCGTTTTTAACATTCTGAGGATCATCAATAATGGCGTCGATATGTTTAAAAGTCCCGATAGATGAGCGGTGTTCATTGATATTCATCGGAATCAAATATTTTGCCATCAATGCGCTTGAAAGGATAGACTTGAGTAACATCGTCTTTCCGCCGGCATTGACACCTGTTATCATCAGTACTTTTTTTGTAAAATCCACACTCACACTTTTTGCGTGTTCTAGTGCGGGATGCTTGAACTCATGCATAATGATATCTGAGTTCTTTTGTGCATGCAAAATCGCCAGATCTTTGCTTTTTGCAAAATGGATACGCGCTTGATAATGATCAAACCTGTCAAACTCTTTATCGATATATCCTAGAAAAAGAACCATTTCAGAGAGCTTTGAAGAGAACTGTTTTGCGTACTCATAAAAAAGTGCTTCACGCTCTTGGTCTATAAAGCGGATTGATTGTTTCTCTTTGATAATCGCATCGGGAGAGACGTAAAAATATCCGCCCGTAGAGCGTCCGACCACGCTTCCTTTGAGAACATGGTTAAATCCTCCGCGAACGAGCAGACACTCTTCTTCATTTAGATAATGCACCTGAGTATCAACAAGATAAGAGCCAAGTTTTTGTCCATGCAAAAGACGTTTGAGCGTCGCACTTATCTCATTTTTATGGGTTTTGATCCTTTGTGCCAAACCAAAAAGCTGGGCATCAAGCTGCTCTTCAAAATTTCCGCTCTCATCAAAATATCTGTCTATCTCTATGAAATTTTCAGGAATTACAACTTTATCAATCCACTCGCCAAACATCCCTCGAATCTCACGGTTTTTAAAATATCTGATATAGCGTACAAGTTTTACAACTTCAAATATCTGATCAAAACGCAGAACTCCATGCTTTTTGAGATGCATGATGATGGAAGTAAAAGGGATAATACGAGGCGGTGCTTTAAACTCTATGGTCTCAAGCTCTTTGATAAAGCGATAGTGACGCTCTTGGTCACCCTCTATATACAAAGACTGTTCACGTGAGAAAAAAGATTGCAGAGAATTGATATGCGCAGTTAAGTCCAGCTGTGCCGTGAGTTTGTCGAAATGGGTATTGTTTATTACTGACATGAAGACGCGCTTACCATATCTCCGCTACTTGGAGTATTTTCTTTGCCTATAAATGTATATGTTCCAATGCTTAGTGTATAGTTGCTAGAATTGATATCCTTGCCCATACATGTAAGAGTTTTTCCATTTTGAAAATCTTTTACAACACTCAGAATTTTCTCTTGTTCATCCGCAGAATGAGTGTTGTAGAGATATCCTGCAAAGATGACGAATGCCAAAGTGAGTGCAACTGCACCCTTTTGTCTTGTTGTAAGTTCAGTAAAATAGTGAAGAATCCCAAATACTAAAGCAAGGACAACCAGAGCATAAAGATAAGCCACTAGACAAGACCTCTGAGCTGATACGTGATATCACCTGCGCCAAAACCGACAATGATACCCTTATCGAGAGTTTTAACAACCTTCTCTTTTTGAATAAGATCGATCTTATTGCCATCACGTTTAAGATGATCGACCATCGTCAAATTATAACGAGCAAACTCTCCCTCAAAATCGATATCACGCGGTGCTTCGCTTGCTGCCCAGACAGGAAGGATAATCAGCTCATCACACCCTTCAAAACAGCTCACAAAGCTTTCTAGATTATCGATGGTACGTGAGTATTTATGCGGCTGCCAAATGGCTGTGATCTTATCAAACCCTTTAAGGCGTGCATACTCACTTACAGACTGCATCGTCGCTTTGATTTCTGTGGGATGATGACCATAATCATCGATGATGACAGAATCCTCTTCGATGTTGATGATATCAAAGCGTTTTTTAATTCCCTTGAAATTCAAAAGGTTTTTGCGGATATCTTCGAGTTCCATCTCTTCTAACGCGGCAAAAACTGCAAGTGAAGCATCGATTGCGATATGCTCGCCAAATCCCCAGACACTAAACACTCCAAGATCTTTGAGCTCAAACTTTGTATGCGGTTCATCATCTATAAGAACATACTCGATATTTTTAATATCTTGACTTGGATATAAGCGTGTTGCTTCTATATCATCAAGTGTCGATAAAAATGGATCTTCAGCGTTCAATACTCTATGCTTCGCAGATCTAATGAAGATACGATAGGTTTCATAGAAAAGATCGTAATCATACTTATAGTACTCCATATGCTCAGGTTCAGCATTTATGACAATCGCACAATAAGGATTAGAGTTTACAAAACTGCCGTCACTCTCATCCGCTTCAAAGATTAAAATATCTGTCTCTTTCTCATAACGTACATTTGAGCCAAACTCTTTTGATTCGGCGCCGATAATAGCCGAACCATGCATAATAGCCGACAAAATAGCGGTCGTTGTACTTTTTCCATGAGCCGCCGCGACTGCATACACCTTGTTTTCATGAAGTATTTCCAAAAGTGCTTCGCGGCGCGCAAGCACACGAATGCCCTTCTCTTTTGCCGCGATAACTTCGGGATTATCTTCACGGATAATAGCTGAGTGAATTACCAAGTCTTGATCTGTGATCATCTCTTTTGAGTGTGGAATCCCGATATTGATCCCAAGCGAACGAAGTTTTTTTGTAATAACCGTATCTTTGATATCAGAACCACAAACTGTGTGTCCTTGAAAGTGCATATATTGCGCAAGACCGGAGATGCCGATGCCGCCTATTCCTATAAAATGGATCTTCATTTATTTCCCTGTCTTAGTATCATTTAAAAGTTCATCAGCTTTTGGTAAAAATGCACTCACATAAAAAGTGCCGTTTTTTTGAGTTGCTTCGATATCTGCAATCTCATTGATAAAATCATCCAAAGGTATTTTTGCATCTGCACATTTTTGATGAATTTTCATCGCGTGAGAAAACTCTTGGCTGTTACTGAGTCCACTAAGCACCTCAAAAAGCGCGGACGCATCATGAACACTTCCCGCACTGTAATGCTCGACCGCGTACTCATACAAAGCACGAAGTGTGGCAAAATCCTGCACTTCAGTGATATCCAACTTGATCGCTTTTTCCAAAACTTCTGTAAGTCTCTCTAATGCTAGTTCTAAGATATTTGAATAATAACGCATCACTTCATCTTCACTAAGCTCATCCTGTGCACGCTGTTCTAACATGTAAAGTTTTGCGATATCGCCCTCTTCTTGAGCTTTATAGACTTCCGCTTTTAAATCTCTCATGCCAGACACTCCTTTATACGAAGCAGCGCTTCTTTTGTTTTTTCTTCACTCTCAACTAACGCGATGCGTACAAATCCGACTCCAGGATTTACACCATTTGCATCTTCACGAGCCAAAAACTCTCCCGGTAAGACTTTGACGTTATACTCTTCATATAGCTTGCATGTAAAGTTCAAAGCATCATCCACTTTGAGCCAAACATAAAAAGTTGCATCTGAAACTTCGCAGTCTAAAATCTCTTTTGCCAAAGCAAAATTATTTTTATAAATATCACGTGAAAGTGCCACATGGGTTTCGTCATTCCAAGCAGCAGCTGCCGCACTTTGAAGCGGAAGCGGAGATGCACATCCCACATAAGTGCGATAACCCAGATACTCTTTTAAAATCGCTGCATCACCTGCGATAAAACCGCTGCGAAGTCCCGGAGCCGAAGAGCGTTTTGAGATAGAGTTGATAACTAACACGTTTTTAAAATCCAGATTGCCTACATGCAAAGATGCTTCAAGTAACGAAGGTACAGGCTGATCTGTATAAATCTCGCTGTAACACTCATCATTCATCAAAACAAAATCATATTTTAAAGCGAGTTTTATCCACTCGCCTAGTTCCTCGATAGTTAAGACTGAAGCTGTCGGATTGTTTGGAAAGTTGATGATGACAAGATCACATTCGCCTAAAACTTCTTCATCTATCACAGGTTTAAAACTGTTTTTTTCTTCTAAGTTTATATGGATCACTTTCGCGCGAGATGCGATTGCTGCGCCCTCATAGATCTGATAAAAAGGGTTTGTATAGGCCATGATAGGCTCTTTTTTATCATACAGCAAGAACTGAGGAAAGTTAAATAAAACCTCACGTGTTCCAAAAGTAGGAATGATCTGCTCATCGCCTAATGCCACGTGAAATCTTTTGAGAACAAAGTTTTTCATACTCTCTACCAAGAGCGGTTCTCCGCCAGTTTTTGGATATTTTCTCAAGCTTGAAGCAGTTTTACAAAGCTCCTCTTGGATAAATCTCGGAGTCTCAAACTGAGGTTCGCCGATGGTTAAAACAATAGGTTCATAAGTTGTCGTAGGAGTTATATTTTTTAGTAGTGTACCCAGCTTTTCAAATGGATATGGTTCAAAATTTATCAACGGTTTTTACCTTTAAAACAGATGCGCAATTTTAACATAATAATAGGTGATTTTTTTGTGTACCTTTGAATCTTCGAATTATAAATTATACAAATAAAACAAAATGTGTTATAATATTTCACAAAATTAAATTAAAGTGCATTAAGATGGCAAACTCAAATAAAGATAGCTTCGGTAACAATATGCTTTATACTTCCGCTAAAGGTGATACGCAAAGATATCTCAATCGTATGAAAGAGGTCAGACATACACAACAAGAGAGTTTTGGCTCAAAAAAAATTGATATCAACGATTTCATTCTTTCACCTGAAGGATGGGAAACCGCTATGTTTTGTATCTATATTCTTCTTATTCCTTATGTAACTGGTGCCGTTTTTTTATTTCTTTTTATTGCACATGCAAGTGTTACAAACTTTTTTGTTCTTAATTTTAGTGCTTTTTTTATTGTTTGGACTATCGGCTATGAGACAATTGCTGCGCTTATCCTCATCTCTATTTTTATCTCTTATCTTAATTATATGCGTGAGTCTTCACATAAAGAAGTTAGAAAGTAAGATTTAGACTTGAAAATCTAGAGCACCTATTTCTTTATGGATGTTCAGAACTATTCCACCCTCCTCCAAGTCCGCCTATTAAAGAGGCATGAGCGACCTTTAAGCGGCTTTGCAACTCTATTTCTAGTAACATATCGTTAAACAAGTCAGCTTCAGCACTTATGATATTTAACTCATTTACAATTCCTGCATTATATTGATTTTTACTAATATTAAACATCTCTGTAGAGAGTTTAAGTTTCTCTTTTTGGATATCTGATTCATCTTTTAAACTTTTAAGTGTTGAAAGTGAATCTTCAACTTCTCTAAAAGCCACCAATACAGTCTGTTTATAATTTGCCACACTTTCATCATAGTTTGCCATAGCCTGTTTTTTATTGGCTTCTCGTATGCCGCCATCAAAGATTGCCTGAGATAAAGAACCCCCAAGCGCCCAGACAAGGTTTGGTGTAGAGATCAGATTTGCCAATGTATTGGCTTGCGCGCCAACAGAAGCAGAGAGTCCAAGCTGTGGAAACCAAGCTGCGTCTGCCACACCAATCTGTGCATTTGCCGCCTTCATTCTTCGCTCCGCGGAAGCTATATCGGGACGTCGTTCAAGCAGTTCTGAGGGAAGAAGGGAAGGTATATCTAAAGCGCTTACACGCGAAGTGTCCTGTAAGGGTAAAACTTTTTGGGCGATGCTAAACTCAGATGGATTTTTCCCTATCAAAACGGCAATAGAGTGTTCCAACTGAGCCCTTGTAATCTCAAGTTCACTGATCTGTGCACGCACAGCCTTTACCGCTCCAGCTGCTGTAAGTACGTCTGTTTTTACGACGATTCCTGCATTGTATTGGTTTTGGATGATAGTAAGAGAAGCGGTATAATCTTTTAAAATCTTACTCAAAAGTATCGACTGTGCGTCCAGACCTCGCAGTTGAAAATAGCTTTGAGCCAGTAAGACTTGAATAGAGAGTCTTGCCGCTTCGAGATCTGTTTTCGCAGCTTCTGCATTTGCTTCATTTGCTTCGACTGCCCGTTTTACCTCGCCCCAAATATCGGGCATCCAGCTCGCTTGAAGTGAAGCATCCACACTTTTTGTCGTCTTTGTCACACTGCTTTGTGCGCTATGTGAACTTGAAGCCGATAAACCCGCACCAAGAGTTGGCATAGCCTCAGCTTTTGTCGCTTCTATAAGGGCAAGAGCATATTTATATGCTGCAGCATTCTTCGCCAAAGTCTGATTTGAGACATTGACTGCCTGCATGTAGGAATCTAACAATGCGTCGTTATACTCTTGCCACCATTTATCTCCGATTTTTGCATCGTTTGGAGTCGCTATTTTCCACCCTTTAAAAGCTTGTGGAATAGCAATATGTGGCTTTACATAATCTTTTCCGGCACTACAGCCAGCCATAAGCAGAGCAGCGCAAAGTAAGAGAGAAAGAGAAATTGTTCTCATAGAGATTTCCTTTTTTGAAATTGTTCTAAAAGTTTTTCATTATATAAGTAGATGATTGGAGTCGTATACAAAGTCAGAAGCTGACTGAGTAGAAGACCTCCAACGATAGAAAGTCCTAGAGGTTGCCGAAACTCTGATCCATCTCCAAGACCAAGAGCCAAAGGGATAGCCGCGAAAAAAGCCGCCATAGTCGTCATCATGATGGGTCGAAATCTTTGTAGACTTGCTTCATAAATCGCATCATGAGAGCTCAGATTTCGTGTGCGTTTTGCCTCGATGGCAAAATCAATCATCATAATCGCATTTTTCTTCACAATCCCAATAAGCAAAATGATTCCAATAAACGCGATAATCGTAAACTGCGTATGAAAAAGCATCAACATCACTAATGCACCAATCCCAGCTGAGGGAAGAGTAGAAAGAATGGTTAAGGGATGGATATAACTTTCATATAAGATACCAAGAACTATATAAACCGCTATTAGAGCTGCAAGTATCAAAAACGGCTGAGTGCTTAATGACGACTGAAATGCTTGTGCATTGCCTGAAAAGCTTCCATGTACAGAACTTGGCATACCGATTTTTTGTATCTCTGCATCAATACTTTGAGTTGCCTCTTGTAAAGAAATGCCAAGAGGAAGGTTAAAAGAGATGGTTGCCGCTGCAAACTCCCCTTGATGATTTACCTGTAAAGAGGTGTTTGTAGTAATATAATGACTAAATGAAGAAAAAGGTACCTGAGCACCGTTTGGAGCACTGATATAGATATGGGAAAGCTCCTCTTGATTTTGCGAATATTTTGGATCGACTTCGAGTACAACAGTGTACTGATTCAGAGGATTATAGATCGTCGAAACAACACGCTGACCATACATATCATTAAGAGTATCATCTATCATCTTCATGCTCAGTCCTAATTCTGATGCTCTGTTTCTGTCAATGATCAGTTTTGTTTGTAAGCCATTTATCTCCTGATCACTGCTTACATCTGTGAGCTGATGCATGCCAAAAAATATCTTTCTCACCTTTGGTTCCCATTTACGTAAAAGATCCAAGTTATCTGAACTCAGAGTGTATTCATATTGGGCATTGGATTGTCGTCCACCGATTCTTATATCTTGCGCAGGAACTAAAAAAAGTGTAGCACCGGGAATATGGGAAAGTTTTTTTCTAAGACGTGATACAACGCCATCCGCAGATATATTTCTCTCATCTAAAGATTTGAGTGAGATAAACATCCTCGCTCCGTTAGTCTGTGAACCTCCTGTATAGGTGATCACATTTTCAACAGCAGGATCTTTTGCGACAATAGTGGCAAACTGTTGAATCTTTCCTTTCATAGCAGTAAAAGAGATAGACTGATCAGCTTTGATATTTCCCATAATGCGCCCCGTATCCTGCTGTGGAAAAAAACCTTTTGGAATAATGATATAGAGATAAACATTTAATGCTAAAGCTGCAAAAAAGAGGAATAAAACCACTCTCGTATGTTTTAGGGCCCACTCAAGCGTAACTCTATAAATATTTAAAAGTCCATTAAAAATATTTTCACTTAGATGATAGAGTTTCCCATGAGAATGTAGATTTTCTCGACGTAAAAGACGTGCGCTCATCATAGGGGTTGTTGTCAGAGAAAGCACTAAAGATATCATAACTGCAATGGACAAGACTACGGCAAACTCTCGAAATAATCGACCCACAATACCGCCCATAAGCAGTATGGGAATAAAAACGGCGATAAGAGACAAACTCATGGAGATGACCGTAAAACTCACCTCTTTACTTCCAACAACTGCGGCTTCATGAGGAGATAAACCGTTTTCAATTTTTTTAGAAACATTTTCAAGTACAACGATAGCATCATCTACTACAAAACCAGTTGCAATGGTAAGCGCCATTAAGGAGAGATTATCCAGACTATATCCAAGCAGATACATCACTCCAAAAGTTCCAAGCAGTGATACAGGAACTGTAACACTCGGGATTAAAGTCGCGCGCCAGTTTCTTAAAAACGCAAATACAACCAAGATGACCAGTATCACAGAGATAATCAAAGAGATCTCCACTTCATGAAGAGAAGCGCGGATGGTTGGTGTTCTGTCCATCGCTACTTTAAGATTTATCTCCCTTGGGATAGAAACTGAGAGTTCAGGTAAAAGTGCTTTAACTCTATCTACTGTGGCAATAATATTGGCGTTTGGCTGACGAAACATCAGAAGAACGACCGAAGGTTTGCCGTTTGCCGAACCTGCATTATGAAGATCTTGATTTGAGTTTATGACATTAGCCACATCTGAGAGTCGAACAGGATTCCCATTTTTATATGAGATTATTAAAGGTGCGTAATCTTTAGCTTTTGTGGCCTGATCATTATCTTGTATCTGCCAGTTGCTATGTTCATTTTCCAAATTCCCCTTTGGACGATTTGTATTTGTTGTAGTAATTGCAGTATGAATATCTTCAAAACCAACACCGTATTTGTTTAAAGCCGATGGATTAACCTCTACACGTACCGCAGGAAGTGAACTTCCTCCCACTGTAACTTGTCCGATACCCTCCACTTGAGAGAGTTTTTGTGCGAGTATCGTAGAAGCCGCATCATACATTTGCGCTTGCGTAAGCGTAGGGGATGTTAACGAGAGAATCATGATAGGTGCATCAGCAGGATTCACTTTTTTATAGGTCGGGTTACTTTGCAGTCCCGTTGGTAACATTGGCAAAGCGGCATTTATAGCCGCTTGCACATCACGCGCCGCGCCGTCTATATCTCTATCAAGATCAAACTGCAATGTCACTCTAGTATTGCCAAGTGAGCTTGAAGATGTCATCTGTGTCACGCCAGCAATGCGTCCAAGAGTTCGCTCCAAAGGCGTCGCAATTGTTGAAGCCATTGTTTGGGGACTTGCTCCTGCAAGATTTGAGCTTACGGAAATGGTAGGAAAATCTACCTGAGGCAAGGGAGAAACAGGAAGGAGATTAAATACTATCATCCCAGAAATTGCAATACCGATAGTAAGCAGTGTAGTTGCAACCCGTCTTGCAATAAAAGGAGCACTAATATTCATTCAAGAATCTCACTGTTTTTTTTAAATCTTTTTGCTAAACGGTCAAATGCCAAGTAAATAACGGGAGTAGTAAAAAGAGTCAAAACCTGACTCATGACAAGTCCTCCAACCATCACGATTCCAAGTGGATTTCTGAGTTCCGATCCGACTCCGCTGCCTATCATCAAAGGAATAGCCGCGCCTAATGCCGCCAAAGAGGTCATCAAAATAGGACGAAAACGTAGTAGACACGCCTCATAAATAGCGTCTTTTGCAGATTTCCCCTCTTTTCGCTCCGCCTCAAGCGCAAAATCGATCATCATAATGGCGTTCTTCTTTACGATACCAATGAGCAAGACGATACCGATAATAGCAATAATCCCTAGTTCTTGACCTCCCAACATTAAAATCAACAACGCACCTAAACCAGCTGAGGGAAGTGTGGAAAGGATAGTGAGTGGATGAATATAACTTTCATATAGCACACCTAAAACAATGTAAACAGTCACCACGGCCGCAAGGACTAAGAGTAAAGTATTTGATAAAGATTTTTCAAAAGCTGCGGCACTGCCTTGAAATCTACTCTCAACACTTTTGGGCATCTGTAACTTTTGTTCTACATTTTTTATAGCTGTGATAGCATCTCCCAAAGAGTAGCCATGTGCTAAGTTAAAAGAGATGGTATTTGAGGGAAACTGCCCAAGATGATTAACACTCAAAGATGTGCGTCGCTCCTCGATTTTTGCAATATTGCTAAGACGTATCTGCGTGCCGTTTGTAGAACCTATATAAATATCATTGAGTGATTGTGGATTTAATTTATAGCTTGGTCCAACTTCGAGCACTACACGGTATTGGCTCGTTTGCGTGTAGATCGTAGAGATCAGTCTTTGTCCAAAAGCATCATATAAAGCGTTATCAATAGCCCCGACACTCACACCAAGACGGCTTGCAGTTGTTCTATCGATATCTATATATGCCTGCAGACCGTTATTTTGCTCATCACTTGTAATATCTTCTAGTTGTGGAAGAGTCTTGAGTTGCTCGATAAGTTTGTTACCCCATTGACTTAGCTCTGTTGGATTTGGATCTTCGAGTGTAAACTGGTATTGCATAGAACTCATACGGTCTTCAATGGTAAGATCTTGGACGCTTTGCATGTATAGCTCTATACCTGCTACACCTGCAAGCCTACTTTTAAGTCTTGCAATCACTTCATTTGCGCTCACATCTCTTTTGTCATGAGGCACAAGATTGATCATCATCCGTCCACTGTTTAGTGTTGTATTGATTCCATCGACTCCGATAAATGAGCTTAAACTCTCAACTGCTGGGTCTTTTAATATCTCATCGGCAAGATCTTGTTGTTTTTGTGACATGGCTGCAAAAGAGATCGACTGAGGTGCTTGGCTGATACCTTGAATAAGTCCAGTATCTTGCGATGGAAAGAAACTTTTTGGAATATATATATAAAGCCCGACTGTCAAAATGACTGTTGCAAAAAAAACACTCAGAGTCAGTTTTTCTCTTTGCAATACCCAAGTAAGAGCTTTTGCATAGTGAAAGATCAGCCAATCAATGATCTGCCCAGTTCTTTTATAAAAATAACCCTCTTTGCCCGGAGTATGTTTAGATAGCAGACGCGCACTCATCATTGGTGTAAGTGTCAAGGAGATGAAAGCCGAGATCAAAATAGCAATAGCAAGTGTGATAGCAAACTCTCGAAACAATCTTCCCACGACATCACCCATAAAAAGCAAGGGAATTAATACAGCAACCAAAGAGATGGTAAGTGAGATAATGGTAAAACCTATCTGTTTTGAGCCTTTGAGTGCTGCTTCTTTAGGATTTTCTCCCTTTTCCACATATCTCACGATATTTTCTATCATAACGATGGCATCATCGACGACAAATCCAGTAGCAATGGTAAGCGCCATAAGTGTGAGATTATTAAGACTAAATCCCGCTAAATACATCGCTCCAAATGTTCCAACAAGTGAAAGAGGAACGGCAACACTTGGGATGATGGTCGCCTTGAAGTTACGTAAGAATAGAAACACTACGAGCACGACTAAAAATACAGCAAAGAGAAGCTCTTTTTTCACATCATCCACAGAAGCGCGAATAGTAGTTGTTCTGTCAGTAAGGAGTTCTACATGTAAAGAGCTTGGAAGTCCTTCTTGCAGTTTTGGCAGAAGTTTCTTGACTCTATCAACAACTTCGATAACATTGGAGCCGGGTTGTCTTTGAATATTGATCAAAATGGCCTGTGTTTTATTTGCCCAAGCGGCAAGTCTGATATTTTCTTCTGCATCCACTACATTTGATACATCGCTTAAATGAATTGGGCGACCGTTTATATAGGCGACAATCACATCTTTATATTCTTGTGCAGATTTTAACTCATCATTTGCATCGATGGTTGAAGAGCTCAGTGTTCCATCAAATCCACCTTTTGGTTCATTGACATTAGCATTTTGGATCACCGTTCTTAAAGTTTCTAAAGAGATGTTGTAAGCCGCCAAAGCTTTTGGATTTACTTGAACTCTTACAGCCGGACGTCCGCCGCCACTTAAGCTCACAAGTCCAACACCTGTTACTTGAGAAAGCTTTTGAGCGACTCTCGTATCTACGAGATCTTGTACTTTATTCAGAGGTAGGCTATTTGAGCTGACGGCTATAGTTAAAATTGGCGTGTCTGCAGGATTGACTTTATTATAAACAGGCGGTGTCGGCAGGTCTGTCGGCAGGAGTGCCTGCGCGGAATTGATACCTGCTTGAACTTCTTGCTCTGCAACATCAAGAGCAATGTCCAAACTAAACTGTAAAGTGATGACTGAAGCTCCACCCGAACTTGTCGAGAGCATCTGATTTAGCCCCGGCATCTGTCCAAACTGTTTTTCTAAGGGTGCAGTGACCGAAGAGGTGATCACATCAGGACTCGCACCAGGATAAAGTGTCACAACTTGGATAGTGGGATAATCCACTTCCGGTAAAGCAGAAAGTGGCAACATCTTATATCCAATGACACCCGACAAGAAAAGTGCAAGCATCACAAGCGATGTGGCTAT
>JAQUHB010000050.1 GCA_028683835.1 Sulfurimonadaceae bacterium
GGACTACGACAAGTATGAATTTTATGTGGTGGGAATCCTTTACAACGGCACAAGAGATATAGAGGAATTCTCTTTGAATATTATTCACTTTAGCGACACACATCTGGGCTTCAATGACCTTGATGTTCTAAATGACGAAAACATCAACCAAAGAGAGGCGGATTTTTACGATGCTTTCTCTCAAGTTATCAAGCAAATCATAGAGATAAAGCCCGATTACATCATCCACACGGGTGATCTTTTTCACCGCTCGCATCCCTCAAACCGCGCCATCACTTTTGCGCTTGAACAGTTTAAGCTCATCGACGAACTGGGCATCCCTTTTATCCTCATCGCGGGTAACCATTCCACGCCGAGGACAAATCTCTCTTCGCCGATTTTGAAGATATTTGAGGGGTTTAAAAACATCCATCTTTCTTTCAATCAGGAGTACAAAAAAGTGGAATTTGAGCACGTCATCTTCCACACCCTGCCCCACATGAACGACGACTCAAAAGCGCTTTCTCAAATAGAACTCTGCGAAGCAAATATAGATAAAAGCAAAAAGAACATCATGATGATGCACTGCTCGGTGGGTGCTTTTTACCTGATGCAGGAGTTTGGCGAGTGGGTTTATCCGGGTGATAAAGAGTATATCTTCAAGATGATGGATTATGTGGCGCTGGGACATTGGCACGGTTTTTCTCAGGTGGGCAAACATGAAAATGTCTTCTATAGCGGTTCGACCGAACGCACCAGCCTTGGCGATAAACGCAACTCCAAAGGGTTCGTACATGTAAGCCTCGAAGATGGCTTGCATATAGAGTACAAAGAGATAAATATCCGCCCTATCATCCAAAAAGAGGTGGATTGCGAGGAGTATGAAAACGCCCTTAGCAAGCTCGATGCCATCGACACAAAAGATGCCATCGTCGAAGTCAAACTTTTCAATCTCACGGCTCTGCAATCCATCGACATCCAAAATGCAGAGATCAAAAACCTCTTTCCAAAAGCCTTACATGTAAGCGTTAAAAGAGAGTTTAAACAGGGTACAAATGAGAGCAACATCGACGATGTGGAAGCGCTTTCTTTGGAGGAATATTTTATAGAACATATCAAAGAGGAGAGCGACGAGAGGGAGTTTGAGAGGCTCAAAAAGAAAATCCAAGAGCTCTTTGCAGAGTATGAGGAGGTGAGTGATGATACTCTCTAGTCTGCATTTAGAAAACTTCAAAAAGTACACCCATTTTGACATAGAGTTTGGCGAAGGACTCATCGGCATTATCGGCAAGAACGGAAGCGGAAAATCGACCATTTTTGAGGCGATCCTTTTTGCACTTTATGGCGAAGCAAAAATCAGAGGCAACAAAGAGCTCATACGAAACGCAAATGTTTCCACAAAAGATGGCGTTGTCGTGGAACTCCTCTTTGAGTTTGAATCCATCATCTACCGAGTGGTGCGGGAGTTTCGAGGCAAGGCACTCACCGCAAACGCCAAACTCTTCAAAAACGAAGAGCTCATCACAAGCGGAGCCAAAGAGGTCACAAGAGAGATAGTGCGACTCACAAAAATGGGTAAAGACGCTTTCATGCACACGCTCTTTGCCTCCCAAAAAGAGCTTACAAGCCTCAGCTCTCTCAAACCAGAAGAGCGAAAAAAGATGATTCGCAAGCTCTTGGGACTGGAAAAAATAGACTTCGTAGAAAACTCCCTTGTTGAGAAAAGCCGTCAGCTCAAACGCGAGATAGATGCCTTTAAAGAGGTATTGCTCGGCGACGAGGAAGTAGCGCAAAAACATGAGCAGATACAAACGCATAATGCAGACAAAGAGGCTCTTGCCAAAGAGGAAAAAATAAAAACCGAAGAGCTCGAACACATCAAACAAAGAGAACTCCACATCAAAAAAGAGCTCGGAGAGTTTGCAAAGACAAAAGAGCAGAAGCAAAAGCTCTTCTCTGAGTTTGAACTTGCCCAGCATTCGCATGATTCTGAGGTGATGAACCAAGTAAAACTCACCGCAGAACTCCATCAGCTCGAACACAAATATGCGGAGTTCAAAAAACTCGAACCCCTCAAAACCGAGTTTGTCGCTCTGCAAGAACAGCTCAAAAAAGAGGAGCAAAACAGAGAGGCATTCATCAAGAAAGAGGGAATTTTAAAAGAGCAAAAAGCCCTCGCTGATGAGTGGCACAAGTCCAAAGCCGACATCCAACTGCTTGAGAAAGAGTGCGAGATGTATGAGCAGTATCTCTTTGATGCCAAAAATCTCAATCAAGAGCTCTCCATCCGTCAAGACAATATCGAGGCAAAACAGACCATAGAAAGAGAACTCCTTGTGGAAATGGCGGGCGAACAAAAGCAGATAGATGTCACAAATGAAAAAATCGCAAACCTTGAAACTCTGGGAAGTGAGTCCGCCTGCCCTACATGTACGCGACCGCTTTTGGAAGAGTATGACAATGTCATAAATTCGCTCGTACAAATAGTCAATAACACGCACCAAAAAAAGGTGGATGAGTACGCCAAACAACTCTTACATGTAAAGACGCAAAAAGCCGAACTAGAAGCCCAAAAAAAGCTCAAAGAGCAAGAGTTTGCACAGCTGACAAACAAGATAAAAGTCATAGAAAGCAAACTGAAAGACCTCAAAAAAGCAAAAGAATACTTCCACCATGTAGAGCAAAAAGGGATCAAAAACAAAGAGGAGCTCAAACTTCTAGAACAACACAGCTACGATGAAAAACTCCATAACCAGCTCAAACAAAACTTCACTCAGTTGGAGCCAAAACACAGACATCTCCTCAGCCTCGAAGCGGAGCTAAAAAGACTCGTACTTGTCAAAACAGACCTCCAAGAGACAAACCAAAAGATAGCTGGACTTGCGCTTACATGTAAGGCAAAAGAGGCGGAATTTAAGAGCATCATCTATGATGATAAAAAACATGAGCAGACTAACCATGAGCATGAAACCATCTTCAAAACCATCGACGCCAAAACAGCAAATATCAACCAGCAAAAAGTGCTCATCGCACGCATCGAAGGGGAGATAAAAAGCATCCAAGGCGCACTCACAAACAACGAAATACAGAAGAAAAAAGTGCAGAGCAAAAAAGATGATGTGATAGACTATGAGAAGATAAAAACAGCTCTCGCAGAGTTCAAGACAAAGCTCAACGCCAAGATAGCACCGCGCATCTCTGGGCTAGCTTCGAGCATGTACGCGAACATCACCAAAGGCAAATACCAGCACATCGAAGTGAGCAACGACTTCGACTTCTTCATCTACGACGAGGGCAAAAAGTACCCCATAGAGCGATTTTCAGGCGGAGAGGTAGACCTAGCAAACCTAGTCCTGCGCATCGCCATCTCCAAGACACTCACAGAACTCAGCGGTGCATCTAGCGTGGAGTTCTTAGCGTTTGACGAGGTGTTCGGAAGTCAGGATGAGAGCCGACGTATGCAGATACTAGAAGCGTTCCACACCATCAAAGAACAATACCGCCAAATATTTCTCATCTCCCACGAGACAGAGATTAAGGAGATGTTTGAGCGGGTTGTGGAGTTGTAAAGATTAATTTAAGATTGGAGATAATTAATGAGATTAGCAAAACTAGAGTTAAATAACTTTAGAAGTTATAGAGAATTAAATGTAGATTTTCAACAAGATATGAATGTAATCGTAGGACGGAATGATGTTGGTAAATCAACAATTATGGAAGCTCTAGAAATATTTTTTAATAATGATTTAGTAAAAATTGATCAAAGTGATTTAAATAATGATGCTAAAAAATCTGGAGAAACACTAGTTACTATAAAGTTGTCTTTCACATTAAATGGTAATGAAGATATTATTATTGATTCTACTAATCCTACAAATCCATATGATGAATTTTTATTAAATGGAACATATCTAACCTTAGTAAAAACATTTGACTGTTCAAAACCAATTAAAGCAACAAGCATAAAGCTATATATAAAATGTCTATATCCAAGTATCCTTGCAGATGAGCCATTAATAAATCAAACTCAAAGTAAATTAAAAAAAATAATTACAGAGAATGATTTAGAGCAATTTGTTCAAGATAATAGAATAAATGCTCAATTAAGACTTGCCATTTACAATCATTTTTTATCTGAGGATGATAGAAATAATCTCACTCCAATTCTTATCGATTTATCAAAGACATCAGATGATACTAAAAATTTAAAATCTAGTATAGAAAAAAATTTACCTCTATACTTTTTATTTCAATCTGATAGAGCGAATAAAGATAGTGATAAAGATGTTCAGAATCCATTAAACATTGCTATACAAAAAGCACTTATAAAACCTGATATTAAAACTATGTTAGATGAAGTTGAAAGATTAGTAAAAGAAGAAATTCAAGAAATAGGTGAAGCTACAATCTCAAAATTAAATGAAATGGATCCGAATATTGCATCATCACTAAATCCTGACTATTCTAAATCCCCAGAATGGAAATCAGTATTTAAGTTTTCCTTTACTGGTGATGATATACCAATAAATAAAAGAGGTAGTGGAGTTAGAAGATTAATACTATTAAATTATTTCCGAGCGGAAGCAGATAGACAAATTCAAGAGAGTAATGCCAACGATGTTATCTATGCAATAGAAGAACCAGAGACATCTCAGCATCCAGATTATCAACTAATGTTAATTAAAGCTCTCATGGAGCTATCTGAAACTAATCAAGTTCTCATTACTACACATACACCACAAATTGCAAAAATGGTAGACATCAATAGCTTGATTATTATTGTAAAAGATTCTGATGGAAATATAATTGAATTTGAGAATGAAGCAGAAAAAATTGAAGCAATAATACAATCATTAGGAATATTACCAGATATAAAAATCAATGATGTTCCTAATGTAAAAGTTGTAGTGTGCCTTGAGGGCTATACTGATATTAAATTCATTGAAAATATAAATCAAACTATTGCTAATTATAAGAATATAATTGATATTAAAAATGATCCAAGAGTTTTTTCCATACCTTTAGGTGGTAGTACCCTTGAACATTGGGTAAATAATCAATATTTAAAAAAGTTAAATATACCAGAAATTCATATATATGATGCTGATACCAATAAATCTGACCCAACACAACAAAATAAGTATAGAAAATTTATAAATGAAATAAACGATAGACCTAATCATGATTGTGCATATGAAACAAAAAAAGCTGAAATAGAGAATTATATACATCCAGAACTAATTAAAAATTGCTATGACATTGATACATGTTACCATAGAAGTGAGGCAGATTGGTTATCTAAATGGGATATAAATGATGTAGCAAAATTTATAAATAAAAATGCCGATAAATCTAATTCTATAATAGAACCTATTTCGAGTGAAAGAATGGCAAAAAAACATTTATCAAGTGAATTGTCAAAGAACATGACACAAGAATATCTGCAAGATTTAGAAGCCTTTGATGAAATTGAAGAATGGTTTAATAAAATTAATGAATTAGCAAATCTATAATAATCTCATGAACTTCATAGCTGACTGCCATTTAGGAAAGTAGCACTCACACTGTAACGCCACTTGTGTCGGCTTACATGTACGGTGAAGCCATGCTCTTCAAGCATCTTTTTGAGTGCATGCAGTCCATAGAAATGAGCAGGTTCGCCAAGCAGTTTTTCCATAGCCCAGAGGCTCTTGCCCATAAATGTCCCCTTATCAAAATCATAAATAAAGAGTTTTCCATTTTTTTTGAGGACTCTTACGACCTCTTTGATGGCAATGTCGGGGTCAGCAAGGTGGTGTAGTGATTCTCCCATGAGTACGGCATCAAAACTGTCATTGTCAAAAGGCAGCGCTTCTGCAGCTGCCATATATACTTCTACATAATCCTCAGCATATTTGAGCATACCCTTCGCCGGGTCTACGGCTACATATCTCAGCTTGGAGTTACATCTGTATGCAAACTCGCTCATCATCCCTGTCCCTGCCCCGATGTCTAAAACAGATGCTTCCTCGCATAGTGGTTTTATAAACATACAAAGTTCTTCCAACACCTTCTTCGGGTATAAGTAAGAGCTGAAATGTTTAAAGACAAATCCTAGATGATTAAACGGGATCATAGGTCACTTTCCTTTTATAACAGACAAGATCTTCAATAATTGTATCATTAATATAAACCATTTCCTTCTACCATATTTTAAACCTCGTAGTTCATTTCATGCATGATGGGTAAATGCATCTAGGATATGTCATGGATAAAGCACTAGTCATTACCGAAGAGAGCATCAGAAGTAAGATCTACTTCATAAGAAGGTTACAAGTGATGCTAGACGAAGATCTTGCGAAACTTTATGAAGTCGAAACAAGACGATTAAATGAAGCTGTCAAGAACAGAATATATAATTATCTAAGAATAAAAGGATAATTAAGTAAACTGTCCTCAGAATTTAATTATTAAAACTTAGCGTTTGGTACGGGGTAGTTCTCTATTACGAAATCTATATCTTTGTCACCTCTACCGCTTAAGTTTACAAGTATGGTTTTATCTTTGCCTAGAGTTTTTGCCAGCTTCATAGCGTAGGCTACGGCATGTGCAGATTCCAATGCGGGGATGATTCCCTCTAGTTGGGAGAGCTTGTAAAAAGCATCTATCGCTTCCTCGTCATTACATAACCCCACTTTTGTTCTGCCACTCTGATTTAAAAATGCTTGTTCAGGTCCTACTGAGGGGTAGTCAATACCACTTCCTACAGAATGAACAGGAGCAGGTTCTCCGTTTTCATCTTTAAGCATGATGGAGTTGAAGCCGTGCATTACACCCTCTGTTCCATAGGTCAAACTTGCAGAATGTTCTCCTAGTTTTTCCCCTTTGCCCATTGGTTCTACACCATAAAGGTTTACACTTTCATCTTCTATAAATGCCGAAAAAATTCCCATCGCATTTGAACCGCCGCCGATGCAGGCAACAATGTTGTCAGGAAGAGTATCTTCGTGCTCAAGAAATTGCTCTTTAGCTTCAAATCCTATAACGGACTGAAAATCCCTAACCATCATTGGAAATGGATGAGGACCGACAACAGAACCAATACAATAGATAGCAGTATCGGCTTGAGGAACGTAGCTGTCAAAGG
>JAQUHB010000051.1 GCA_028683835.1 Sulfurimonadaceae bacterium
TATCTCGAAAGCCATAAAAGTTTATGCAGAAGTCACTAAAGCCATTATAGAAAAAACATTTGAAATATTCAAAGATAACGAGTACGAGGTGAGTATTAATCTTTCTATCGAAGATATTATGAGTGCCGAAATCTATACGTTTATTATAACAAATCTCAAAAAATACGGGATTGGAAATCGGGTGACTTTCGAGCTTTTGGAATCAGAAGCAATTATAGATTATAAAAAAGTTCTCAGATTTATCACTGAAGTAAAACGTTTTGGTGCAAAAATAGCCGTGGATGACTTTGGAAGCGGATACTCTAATTTTGCGTACTTAACAAGAATAAAGGTGGATTATATCAAGCTAGACGGGAGTTTGATTAAAAATATAGATATAAATGAAAACTCAAGACTTATCACCGAAACTATCGTAGCTTTTGCCAAACAAATGAAAATAAAGACAATAGCCGAATACGTTCATTCAAGCACAGTACAATCAGTTATTAAAGAGATCGGTATTGATTATTCACAAGGCTACTATATCGACGAACCGCTGCCAAAACTTCCTTATATCTAAAGAACGTAGTAAAACTCTTCTTTTATAAGAAGAAAGAATCCTTCTCAAGAGTATCGTTTTTCATACTCAACATACTCTTTGCCACTTGAACATCAAAACTCATATATACTTTAATAAACTGCTTATGTATCATTCAGGCAAGGAAAACGATAGTCAAGCGCTTTAAAAGCTTTTGTACAATATAAGCTAACATTTATATAAACTGATAATTTTCTTAAATTATTTAATTAGTATTATATGATAGGAAAGAAAGTAAAATGGACTAATCTTCGTTTAATAATTAAGATCATATAATTGCGCCGTAAAATTGAATTATCTCGAAAAGAGATTACAAAAAAGGACACTCACATGAAATACCTATTACCACTTGCAATCGCATTAGTTTTCACTGCATGTAACGATGCTAAAAAAACAGAAGCAGAAGCTCCAGCAGCTGCACCAGTTGAAATGAACACAACAGCTCCAGAAGCTACACCAGCAGCTACAGAAGCTCCAGCAACTGATGCTAATGCAACAGCTACAGACGCTACTGCTCCAGCAGCTCCAGCAGAAAGCAAATAATTCTTTCTCTAGCGTTTCTTTCTTCTCAAGTTCGCTTGGGAAGAATTTCTTTTCTCTTCTAAACTTCACAAGACATACTTAATCTTAAAACTACTAAAAAATATTTATTTTATTATGTTTAACATGTGACTTATATTTGACAAAAATGCACTAGGCATTTTTATCTAATTGTACCTCAATAGAAAGTGCTTCAAAGTCACCTTCAACATCTTTAGTGATATTGATAGTCTTTACACCAATATATTTTTTGACTACTTCTATGATTTCTGCTTTCATTTGAGCCATAAAAGGATAGTTGCTGTTATTGTCTCTATCAGACATAATGGCAATTGTTAATCTGTCTTTGGCAGTACTTGCACTGCTCTTCTTTTTAAACCAAGGAAACATTATTTAAAAATCCCCTTTATTTTTTGTAAGAAACCGCCTTGAACAGTTTCAAGTTCTGGCATATCTATATCTTCACCGCAAAGACGTGAAGCAATGCGCTTATATGCTTGCCCAGCTGCAGAGTTTGGATTGAGGATGATTGGTTTACCCTGATTTGAAGCATCAATAATACCTTTATCTTCAGGTACTTTTCCAAGAAGATTGATTCCTAAAATATCTAAGATATCACTACTGCTTAACATCTCACCGCTTTGAACCATTTTAGCATCTATTCTATTGATAATAAGGTATTTGGCAACTTCTGCACCATCTTTCACTTTTTGAGACTTAGAATCCAAAATACCGATTGCTCTATCCGCATCACGAATCGATGAAACTTCAGGATTCACAACGATGATGGCAGCGTCAGCAAACTCTATAGTATGCTCATAACCGCTTTCGATTCCAGCTGGAGCATCAAGGATGATATAGTCAAAATCTTCTCTGAGTGATTCGATAAGTTTAGATATTTTTTCTGACTGAAGCGCTGTCTTGTCTTTTGTCTGTGAAGCAGCAAGAAAATAGAGTTTATCATTCATCTTACTCTTTATAAGAGCTTGTGATAGACTTGCTTCTCCATCCATTACCTGAACAATATCATATACAACACGATTTTCTAAACCTAAGATCATATCGAGATTTCTTTGACCGATGTCAAAATCCACGACAACACATTTTTTATTATTGAGAGCGATCCCCAAACCTATGTTTGCCGTTGTTGTAGTTTTACCTACGCCACCTTTTCCGCTTATAACTGCTATTACATTACCCAAGTTGTTTCCTTTAATACTGGTGTTATTCTTATTTCATTGTCTTTGAGTTCCACTCGGTTAAGTCTCTCTTTGAGTAAAGAGTTGTCAACGACCACATCATGGAAAACGATATTTGCTTTCGGGGAAGCTTTAAGCATCATAAAGTTTCCAAAACAGCGGATAGCACCTTCAACAAGCTGTGTAACAATCAAATTGCCATTGGCAATAATTGTTGCACCACTGTTGACACGATTGAGTAAGAGAAGATCACCATCGATATTAAGTTCCTGTCCGCTGCGTACAAGTGTATCTTGGACTTTAAGGTTATTATGAAGTCTGTCTGAAAGTTTTATAAGTTCGTTTTCTACTTGTTGCTGTTGCTCTTTTTGTACAGCTATCTCTTCTTCAACAGCTTTTCGTCCTTGGCTTTTTGGAAGAATAATATTGTTTACAAAGCGAAGCTCTTTTCCTTGTAGATATTCTTCAATCTTTTGACTTATATCTCCATGTATTACAATAAGATAGTCCTTAAACAGGTTATAGTTTGTGTCAAAAAAAGAGATGAATTGATCTTCATCGGTTAAAGTTGTTTCAAAAACTTTGACTGAATATTGCTTATTGCGCAAAATGCTCCTTTATGTCTTCAAATATTTCTTTTATTGAGATTTTGATCATGATCTAATAATGAGGTGCGAGATCGTTATCTTTAGGGCCAATACACCCTACTTTATGATGAATTTTTTGCGCGTAAGTATAGCATATTTTGATATATGAACGTCTCTTTGGCAGTGAATTCAACTAAGTTCTGTATAATTCCACAAATAAAATTGAAGGTTCTTTTTTGAATACAAAAGTAGTGGTTATTGGTGGCGGATATGGCGGTTTGCGTGCCATCGAATTTTTAGCAAAACATGACAATGTTGATATAACACTTATCGACAGTAATCCTTATCATTACTTACAAACTGAAGCCTACGGATATATAGCAGGGCGATTTGACATTCATGAGATTGCTATTGATCTGGAAAAATGGTGTCAAGGTTTTAAAAAGAAAGTCAATTTTCATTATGAAAAAGCGACTTTCATCGACTATGAGAAACAAAATGTCAAAACGCAAACTCAAGAATTCTCTTATGATTATCTTATTATCGCAACAGGGGCTAAAACGAATTTCTTTTCTTTTATAGAAGGTCTTAGAGAAAATAGTTACGGTGTAAAAAATCTTATGCGTGCTTATAATTTTAGAAAAGAGTTTGAAAATCTTATCTATAAAAAGCTCCAAAATGAAGAACTTAACAGTGGCGAGGATATCAATCTTGCTATAGGCGGAGCAGGGCTCAGCGGGGTAGAAGTAGCAGCTGAGATGGCGTATGTTATAGAAAGTTACAGTAAAACACTTGGTGAAAGAGCAAAAGCAATTAAGATAGTTCTTATTGATGCGAGTGATACTATTTTACCGGGAATGAGCCCTTATATAATTGACAATACACAAAAAAGACTTGAAAAGCTCGGTATTCAGATAATGACAAGTGCCTTTATCAATAATGTTGATAGTACTACTATTTACTTTAAAAATGGGGAACAACTCAAGTATCAATTTATGATTTTTACGGGTGGCATAAAGGCTACTACCCTAAACACTAAAGATAACAGTGAAAAAAATAGAATAGATCAATTGATTCCAGATAAACAACTCAATATCAATAATACAAAAAATGTCTTTGCTATAGGTGATTGCGTTGAAGTAAGAGATAAACATGGAAATATGCTTCCACCAACAGCACAAATAGCTGAAAAAAGTGCAGAGTATGCTGCAAAGAGTATCTTAAAAATAATGGCTGGTGAAACAAGCAAACCTTTTCATGCAGAAGTCAGCGGCATGTTTGTAGCGCTTGGAGGAAAATATGCAGTCGGTGAGATGTTTGGATTTTTAAAAGTAAAGGGATATAAAGCATATCTGCTAAAAAAAGCGATAACATATGTGTATTTTTTAGGTCTTCATTTACGCATCAATGCAGGATATAAAAATAGGATAAAAGACCAATCCTAAATTATTGAAATAAATTTGAAGCCTTAAAAAGGCTTCAAATTACCTAATATAGATTATGAACAGCTTCCGCCACCACAACAAGTGCCAGCTTCTTCTACAGTTACTTCAACCGGAGTTGATTCCCAAACACCATGTTTTGTGCAGTAACCATGTGCAATAAGGTTAAGTTTTTTACCCATTGGACGGATATTAAAAGTTACTTCTGCATGAGATTTTTCATTACCAAGAGTCCCCGGTACAAATGAAGCCATCGCTAATTTTGTATCGCCATTGTAAAGGGTAATGCTTTCGATGAAGTGATCAAAATCATCTGGATGAGTATATTCTTGACCCATTTTTACATTTACTGCAAGCATTTCGCCTTTTTTAGCATCACCCATTACAGTAATAAACGGAGAATGACGGTCAATAAGATCCTTTTTAGCTTCTCTTTCTACAGTGTCGATATCAACGTATTTATTAATTGTTGGCATTCTATTTCCTTGTTTTGTATGATTTTATGAAGTGAAGTATATCGCTATTTTCTTGGAAATAAACCTAAACAAGATAATGTTTGTCTTGTTTAAGACTTTGTTAAGTTAATCAACATTTAACCCAGATGTTGATAAAATCGCACAAAATAATATATATGTGAGATACGAATGTTAAAACCTTTATTGATTGAGATCGGTGTTGAAGAACTTCCGGCTGTTCCTCTTTTAAAAGAACTAAAAAATATTGAAAAAAAATGGTTAAAAGTTTTAGAGCAAAACTCTCTTGGCGGAGAGTTTGAGTTTTATTACACGCCTCGTCGTTTGGTGCTTTGGCACAGAGAGTTTAAAACTTCTCAAGAAGACAGCGAGCAAGAGTTTTTCGGCGCACCTGTGGTAATGGCGTACAAAGATGGAGAGCCGACTCCCGCAGCTCTTGGCTTTGCAAAAAAATGTGGCGTAGAGATGAGTGAAATAGGCAAAGCAGAGAAGGGTGGAAAAGAGGTTCTTTACTTTAAACAAGCACTTCAAGGTCGCCCATCTGTGGAGCTCTTACCTGTGATGATAGAGGAGTGGATTAAGTCTCTTGATTTTGGAAAATCTATGCGTTGGGGAAGTTCACAAGAGAGCTTTATCCGTCCTATCAGATGGGTAAATGTGATGTTTGGAGACGCACTTGTCGATATGACACTTTTTGATGTTGTGTCAAGCAAACAGACTTTTGTACATCGTATCAGCTCATTTGAGATTAAAGATATCAGCTCTACTCATGAGTATTTTGAGACACTCAAAAACGGTGCTGTCACGCTTTATCCAGATGAAAGAAAACAAAACATCCTCTCGCAGTTTGAAGTGCTTCAAAAAGAGCAAAATATCGAGATAGAGATCGATGAAGATCTTCTTGATGAAGTCGTAGCCATTACAGAACACCCAACAGCTTTAGTGGGCAGTTTTGATCTTGAGTTTTTACGTTTGCCTCCTGAAGTTATCATAACTTCAATGAAAGAACACCAAAGATATTTTCCAGTTTTTCAAGATGGCAAACTTGTCAATAAATTTGTCGTGGTTTCAAATGCTCTCACAAATGACTATAGAAAAGTGGTTGCAGGAAATGAAAAAGTGCTTCGTCCACGCCTTTCAGATGGACTTTTCTTTTATGACAACGACCTCAAACGCGGTCTTAAACTTGATGGACTTGAAAAAGTCACCTTTATGGACGGTCTTGGAAGTTTACAAGACAAAGTAGAGCGTGAGAGCATCATTGTCAAAGAACTTTTTAACCTTTATAAAGGAAACATCAAAGGGGATGCGGCTGAAAATGCAGCCATCTTAGAGCGTGCTATCACTTTGGCTAAAGCCGATTTAATGAGTGAGATGGTGTATGAGTTTACTGAGCTTCAAGGGCTTATGGGACACTACTACGCACTTGCACTTGGCGAAAAAGCTGAAGTCGCTCTCGCTATAAAAGAGCAATATCTTCCTCTTGGCGAAGAGAGCGAATTGCCATCATCTACTCTGAGTGCCATCATCGCTATGGCTATCAAACTTGATACGCTTTTAGGACTTTTCAGCATCGAGCAGATCCCGACAGGTTCTCGTGATCCTTTCGCTCTTCGCCGCGCAGTAAACGGAATTATCCGCATCGTTAATGAATATGGTTTTGAGTTCAATATCAAAGAAACGATCGCAAAACTAGCAGTTAATTACAAAGCTTTTGATACTGCAAAAATTGAGAACTTCTTTTTAGAACGTATCAGACAGTTTTACAAAGTAAATCCTTCGATCATCGAAGCGGTTTTGGCTTCAGGAGAGCGCGAACTTCTGGCTATGGGTAAAAAGATAGAAGCGGTCAATAGTATGGCGCAAAGCGAGAGTTTCGCTCAAACTACTTCTACTTTCAAACGTCTTGCAAATATCACAAAAGATATGGATCTTTCAGCGGCTCTTTCTGTTAATCCCGCGCTTTTTGATGATGATGCAGAGCATGAACTCTATAACGCATACATCGCTGTTTTAGCGGGAACTTATACGACATATATCGAAGAACTCGACGCACTTTTAGAGCTCAAACCTCAGCTTGATGGCTTCTTTGAAAATGTTATGGTTAATACTGATGATGAAGATATAAAAAACAATAGAAAATCTCTTGTGGCACTTATCTACAAAAGCTTTTTACATAT
>JAQUHB010000052.1 GCA_028683835.1 Sulfurimonadaceae bacterium
TCTAAAATAGAGTGATATCCGGTATGGTCTTCAAGCTCCTCGTGTGAGTCAAGGTATGGTTTCTTCTCCTCTTCATCAGCGATCATAGAATCGATATGTGCGCTAATGAGAGAAATTTTATCTCTAAGATCTATATCTTGAGCGATTAGATCTTTTATGGAATGAAGTTTTGGAATAAGACTGTTCTTTACAAGATTTGCTATTTCAACAGATGCTTTAGAACGGGATTGACGTTGGAGAAAATAGATGTTCTGATGTTCTCGCAATGCTGAGAGTTTTGCACTTTGTACCGATTATACAAGCATATCGCACAGTTGGTCGCTTCTTACCTTTGTTTGATGCATATCACTTTTCTCTACCCATTGGGCATAGTGACGTGCAGTGTTTTCCTCAATACCGATCTCATTTACAATAGTTGAAATGGATCCATTAATATTACGGATAGCCTCATATGTACGAACCTCTTCTTTGATTTTAGAAGGCTTGAGAGAATGGGAAAACTTTTTAAACCGATTCAGCACATATCGCCCCGGCAGCGTCTCATCGGTCTGCGTAAAAAACTCCAGCACTTGTAATGAGTCATTATTCGTATATGATTGAAGTCGATCAAAAATTGAAGTACGCCTGTCATTCATCGCTTCTGTGATTATTTTTGAGAGAAATGTGTAGGAAGGTACTTCATAGCGGTGTTCAATAGCTAATTCGACTAATGCGTAGAAAAGTGCTTTAGGTGTCGGCAACTGGGCGATGAGTTTATTGGCTGTATCAGTCAGAATCTGCCTGAGTATATCATCGGGTGATTGATAGCCGAAGTGATCTCGGATAAGCCGTTTGTAAATTGACAGTGTATTTTTGGCGCTAGAGCGATCGTCAATTTTAAGCTCAAAGCGTTTGCAAATATAATCGATATCATCGTGATGAAATGAATTTGGATCATAAAAGCATCGGGTCAACTTAAAATATCCAAACATGGCAATGAATTTTACTCTATTGTCTGCTAAATCTATTGAATACAACTGTTGGCTAAGTAAAGACGGTACTGCAAAAATTTCACGTCTCATCTCATCATTAAGCTGCGGCGGCGTTTCAAACTCTTTTTTTTGAGAATAGTTCAAAACTTTAATGTAAGTCATCTATATATCCAAGAAGGTAGAGTATCTTTTTTAAAAATTGATTCAAGCAATATTTGAATTTTAATGCATTGCAAAATAGAACACACATTGTACGTGGAAAAAAATTACGTTACTAATTAAATTTGCCATATACACAATAGCGCGGTTCCTACCACGCCATTGTGTATATTTCCAAAGCCTCTGTTTTTGTAATAGGTGTCATTGTTCCTATATCACCAAATTCAGTAGCTTTATCTGCCAAGTATTTAAGTTCATCTTCGCTAACTCCCGCTTCTCTCATGTTTTTAGGCATACCAATAATTTCGTAAAAATGCTCCAATTTTTCAATACCTTCATTGGCTGCTTTTACATCATCCGTTTCTAAAATTTCAAATATGTTACGTGCAAAACGTGCGAACATTGGCGTAAATTCAGGTGCGTTTTTAAGTGTGTAACGCATCCATGAGGGAGTTATAAGGGCTAGTGTGACACCATGGGTCATGTCATTTAAGCTTGAGAGCTCATGTCCCATCGCATGTACAGGAAAAGCACCAAATTTTTTACCCATCATGAACTGGAAACCTGCAAGTGCCATACTGCTTGCCCACATGATATTTGCACGTGCTATATAATCATTTGGATTTTCTTTTATTTTTGGTGCATTATCAAGAACAACTTTCATGATACCCTCATTCATTCTATCTGGTACATCACAGCCTATATCAGGTCTTAAATACTGTTCCATCAAGTGAGATAAAATATCAGAGCATCCAGCCATTGAGTGATGTTCATTTACTGTAAATGTATATTCTGGGTCTAGAATTGAAAACTTAGGATTGAGTAAAGGATGAATAATCGCATATTTTTTGTGGTTCTCTCCAACGGTGATAACACCGCCCATATCAAGTTCGCTTCCTGTTCCTGCCATGGTTAGTACCGTTGCGAGCGGTGTAGCATCGTTAACGGCAACTTTACCACTGATCAAATCAAAAACGTCACCATCATATTTTGCTCCTGCTGCTATTGCTTTTGCTGCATCCAAGGCTGAACCGCCACCCACAGCGACGATGAAATCGAGATTGTTTTCTTTCATGAGACGTACACCTTCATAAACATCTTCAATCGGCGGATTAGGTTTAATACCAGAAAGTTCGATGTAGAAAATTCCAGCTCCATTGAGTTGATCAATCACAGCTTGATAAATACCATTACTTTTTATACTACCGCCACCATAAGTAAGCAGTACGCGACTGCCCCCAAATTCTTTGACTCCGCTTGCTAGATTCTCTATTTGCCCTTTTCCAAAGTAGGCTCTTGTTGGTATGTTAAAAATAAAGTTTTCCATGAATTTACTCCTTAATTATTGTTCGAATATTATAAAACATCATAGTAATACTCGATAGACCAATTATCCAGACTAATTGCCTAATTCTGCAAATATTATGATTTTAGTGCAAGCTCTCCAAAAAAATACGATGCTGTTACACCGCCATCCATAAGAAAATCGCTTCCGGTAATAAACCCTCCATCTGGTCCCATTAATAAAGCAGCAACTTGACCGACTTCATCCGGTGTTCCCGCACGACCTACTGGACAAAGCTCAATCATACGTCGATAGCCTTCACCACTTGGACCATTCAGTTCGTCATTGGCCAGAGGGGTAATAATAATGCCTGGACTGATCGTATTCACCCGCGCTCCGTGCTTGCCCCAACGTACCGCTTCAGCCATGACACGTAAAGCATTTCCTCGTTTAGCAAGTTGGTAGGCATGAAGCGTATCTCTTACCTGAGTATTATGAAGCATAGGAAGAGAAAGTAGCTCTTCGGTTGGTGTCAAGGCTAAAGCTTCATTTTGTTCGGGACTCAGAGCACTTAAACGATGTCCTGATTGTGAAGAGATAACGATCCCGGACCCTCCGCGAGCAATCACTTTCCCAAATTCTTCCAGTATCACCGCTGTACCGTATAGATCGACTTTGAGAATCGTCTCGATTGATGCTTGGGATGGTGAAACACCTGCGGCATTAACAACGCCCATGACATTCCCGAGAGATATCGCTTTCTTAACTAACGCAAGTATAGACTCTCTAGAAGAGATGTCTACTATAGTACTGCTAACATCAAATCCTGCATTTTTGAAAGTTCTTACAGCTGCATTGAGGGGTTCCTCATGCAAATTTGCCAAAAGCACATGTTTACCAGCACCGACTCTTCGTGCAATTGCTTGACCGATCATTCCAGCACCGATTATTACAATAACATCTTTCATTTCAAACCTCCATTGTTTTTTGAATTTCAGCACTTTTTGAAAACCGCAAAGAAAAAAGTGCAATACCTGTAGCGCAAATCACCGATACGGCACTGATCCAATTGATTGCCATTACAGACCATGTATGTATGACTATACCACCAATACCTGCACCTGCAGCAAAACCCAGCTGAACAAATGAGCTGTTAAGCCCAATTAAAGTGCTTGATGCTTCAGGGGCAATTGTTGAAAGATTTAAACTTTGGGTAGGGCCAAACATCCAAGTTGAAGCCGTCCAAAAAATCAGCATAAGCACCATCAAAAGTAAAGAAGTCGCAAAGATTGGAATAGTGCCTAGTGACAGGATCATGATTCCCATACTACCAAAAAGAATAGGAGCTATGCCGATCCTATCTGCCATGGATGCTCCCAGTTTAGAGCCCACGACACTAGCAATTCCCAAAGCAAGGAACGCCATCGCTATTTGATGCTCCGTTACGTTTCCAATAGAAAGCAATAATGGAGTAATATACGTGCTAATCATTGAGTATCCGATAAATACCATAAATGTTACAAAAAGGGTCATAAATACTTGTGGCTTCTTAAATAATGCCATCTGTTCTTTCATCGGAAGTGGCTCGCGATCAAATAGATTTGGAATAAGCCAAATAATCAATGCTGTCCCGACAAGTACCCCAGCACCAAGAATCCAGAAAATTGCCTGCCAGTTATATTGCAAGGTCACAATCCTTCCAAACGGTACACCAAAAACAAGCGATAGACTGAATCCTAAAGCAATATTCGCCATTGCACTACCCTGACGTCCCACTTTGGCAAGTTTAGCAGCGAGAGTGTAAGAGATCACCACGAAGGTACTGGTGGCGAGTCCAGCAATGATCCGTGCTAACATTAAAAATTTGAAATCGAATGCAAACGGTGTCATCAAAGTACTAACGAGAAAAATCGATAATACAATTAATAGCTGTGTTTTCAGACCATATCTAGCTAAATACATAATGAGTAATGGGGTTCCGATACCACTTGCCATAGCAAATACCGTTACTAGCTGGCCAGCGGTAGCTATCGAAATTCCGTATGTATTAGAAATCTTGTCAAGTATGCCAGCGATGACAAATTGCGATGTACCCACCAAGAAGCCAACAAGAGTCAGAAGGTAGATTTCTATTTGATTATTCATCTTTTTTGTCTTTAATCGTGCAACGTTATATAGTACTCGTCAGATACACTCTCAAGCCATTCATTGCTTGTTTCAGTACCAGGGATTTGAATAGCGATATGACTAAACCAACTGTCATTCTTAGCACCGTGCCAATGTTTTACACCTGATGGTATATAGACGATTGATCCCTCCGAAAGACTCAATGGTGTTTCGCCGTCTTTCTGATACCATCCTTCGCCAGCAGTACAAATGAGTACCTGTCCACCACCGCTTGCAGCATGATGGATATGCCAGTTGTTTCGGCACCCTGGTTCAAATGTGACATTAGCCATAAAAATAGGTATTTCTCCTGGTTTAACCAGAAAATTAAGAAAAGAGTTTCCTATAAAATATTGTGCATAGTTGTCATTAGAGACACCAATCCCGAACACATTGGCTTTTAAAAATGTATTTTTGTCTGTATATTTCATATGGTTATGACCTTTAGTAAACTAATTTAATATGACTAAATTGTATCTCACGACAAAAAAATGCGATAAAACAATCCTGTATATATCTTGCCTATTTCTGCAAATAATGTATAATGATAAAAAAGTGGAGAGTTAAGTGAATCAAAATTTTGACAATTATCGTCAGGAATTAAAGAGTATCGTTCAGTCAAAATATGTAGGTAATGAACGTATTACGACATCCATTGATGCCCTACGCTTTTATCATATATCCAATCCAACTCAGATGATAGCTACTGTTTATGAACCTTCTATATGTATTATTGTTCAAGGTGCAAAAGCTGTTGGTCTCGGTGATGAACTACATGGTTATGATCCAGATTCCTACTTACTTGCATCAGTGCACATGCCTGCACATGTCCGCGTTTCAAAAGCATCCCCAGAACACCCCTACATAGGGCTTACTATCTCTTTTACTATGGAACAGATTTTTAATGTACTGAAAGATCTAGGAACTGTATCCAAATCACAGAGGAGTCCAAAACGTGGTCTATATTTTGGAGATATGCAGCTTCGCTTATTAGAACCGATAACTCGATTGGTTCGATTGCTTGATTCGCCGGAAGATATTCCGATTATGACCCCACTGATTCTAAAAGAAATTCTCTATGTACTAATGCGTGATGAGGGTGGAGATTTCATTCGCCAATTCATCATGGATGGCAGTGCAGCCCAGCGAGTTGCGCAAGCGATTACAAAGATCAAAGAAAATTTCAAGGAGCCACTTAATGTCAAAGAACTTGCTCGTTCAGTTAGTTTGAGCGAATCTTCGTTATATCATAACTTTAAAAAAATAACTGCGATCAGTCCATTACAATTTCAAAAACAACTACGTCTACATGAAGCGAGACTGAAACTGATTAGTCAGGATATCGAAGCATCTCAGGTAGCATTTGAAGTTGGCTATGAAAGCCCGTCACAGTTCAGTAGGGAATATGCAAGAATGTTCGGATTGCCGCCAAAGGCCGATGCGCAACAATATAGCACGTTAAGCTAAATTCATCTCTTAATCCGAAGCCGGAATCCATCGATAGAGAGTCGCCAAGGAAACACCTAGATCTTTTGCCACATCACGAGGTGGTACACCGCTTTTTAAAAGTCTCTTTGCAGAAATTATTTTTGAATCTGTCATACTTCGCTTGCGTCCTCCTTTGCGTCCAAGAGCACGAGCAACTTCAAGTCCTGCGCGGGTACGCTCAATGATAAGTTCTCTTTCCATCTCAGCCAAAGATGCCATCACATGAAAAAAGAATCTTCCAGATGGTGTACCAGTATCTATTGAATCTGTAAGGCTTTTAAAATGGATCCCATTACTATGCAGTTCTGTAACAAGTGTAATAAGATTTTTCACACTACGACCCAAACGATCAAGTTTCCATACGACTAAAGTATCTCCACTTCGTAGCATCTCTAACACTTTGGCAAGTCCAGGGCGATCAGCTCTTGTTCCACTGATAGTATCCTCATAGATACGTTCACATCCGGCTTTTTGGAGAGCTTCTTTTTGTAAAGAGAGATTTTGATCAGTGGTTGATACACGGGCATAACCGATAAGCATAATGAATCCTTTTCTTAAAACTCATAAAAATGATACTATATTTAGAATTTAATTCAAGAATAGTTTTTGAGAAAAATAATTGCCCAATTTTAGGCGCGTCTATTTTTTTGAAATCTCTCTTCTCAAAAACCATCGTTTGTAAGAAAGTATTAAAAGATATTTTAAGTGACTTTTAAGTCGTATAGGGAATTTACCCTATTTGTAGGTTTATACCCAATTTACGGATATTTCGCGCAGACTGAGAGAGAGATTATTAGCGAACG
The DNA here is from genome assembly GCA_028683835.1 of Sulfurimonadaceae bacterium. Lineage (GTDB taxonomy): Bacteria > Campylobacterota > Campylobacteria > Campylobacterales > Sulfurimonadaceae > Hydrocurvibacter. Next base: position 6,873 of record JAQUHB010000052.1, read on the forward strand.
GACTAAACAAGGGCTTGCTGTTGCGCGGGAGATGGGGAAAATATTGGGCAGACCTAAGGGGGCTAAAAATAAAACCCG
>JAQUHB010000030.1 GCA_028683835.1 Sulfurimonadaceae bacterium
TAAAAGAGTACCTAGAATCTCATGAATTTCGAGCAGCCAATGAGATAGACTTGCTAGAAGGTTATGACTTAATTATTGCGAAAAAGATGCATATGTGGGGTAATGGATTATGATAAAATAGGCGTTTTATTATCGAAAAAAGTTTTGACCCACGAAAGCGAGTAACTATGAAACTTTATAAAGCTGTAATGGCACTTCTCATGAGCGCAACAATCGTTTTGGCACAAGATGTGCCATCGGGATTTGTTGATCTTCAAAAGGCAGTTCCGACTGTTGTTGTAGAACTTCGTTATAGCGGTGAGAACAACTTTATCGGCAAGCCTATTGACGGCTATGAGGCTCGTATTTGCTATATTAGCACTCCGGCGGCACTTGCGCTTAAAAGTGTACAAGAGAAATTATCACTTTTTGGATTTGGGTTGAAAGTTTTTGATGGGTATCGTCCTCAGCGTGCCGTCAACCATTTTGTCCGCTGGGCAAAAGATCTCAGTGACACGAAAATGAAGGCAATTTATTATCCAAATGTTTTAAAATCCGAGCTTTTTGAGAAAGGGTATATTGCGGCGCGTTCAGGACATTCACGCGGGAGTACGGTTGATCTGACTTTGATCGACCTTGCAACGGGCAAGGAGTTGGATATGGGAACGGGTTTTGACTTCTTCAGCCCTATCTCATGGCCGACAAGTAAAGAAGTTACCTCACAGCAACGAGCAAACCGTTTGTTATTGCGTTCTATTATGATGAGTCAAGGGTTCCGACCGCTAGAGGAAGAGTGGTGGCATTTCACACTTGCAAACGAACCCTATCCCACGACCTATTTTGACTTTGTGGTGCGCTGATGTTGACACAAAAATCTGATTTAGATGGGTGCTTTTTAACCGATAAGCATCGGATGGTTCAAAGCAACGACGGCAGTTTTACGGCTTATTCTGCAGAGTTTGATGAGCATTATCACTCTACAAAAGATGGTGCACTGTTAGAATCGCTTCAAAAGCATGTGATTCCCGCACTCTTACATGTAAAGGATAAAGAGGAGATATCGATTTTGGATATCTGCTTTGGGCTGGGGTTTAATACCCTTGCTACGCTTTATTATATGAAAAAAGAGGGGATTCAAAAGAGGCTTACGATCTACTCTCCTGAGTTTGACAAAGAGCTGATTGCTTCGCTCAAATACTTTGTTTATCCTGAGATATTTTTAGAGTTTAAAAAGATCATAGATGCAGTTTCTGAGACTGGAATGTATCGTGATGAAAGCTTACATATAAGCCTTTATTTGGGTGACGCGAGAGAGTTCTTACGCGACTGCAATCATCAGTTTGACATCGTGTATCAAGATGCGTTTTCTCCTGCGTCTAATCCAATCCTTTGGACAAAAGAGTATTTCGCAGATATCGCCCGAGTGATGAAAGAGGATGGGATTTTGACGACCTATTCCATTTCACTAGCGACTCGTTTGGCCTTACATGTAAGCGGATTTTATATCTATCTTTGTAAACCAGAGGGGTGTAGAAGTTCGACCCTTGCTTCATTCAAAGAGCTAAACGGCTATGAAAGAGTCAATATGGAGCATAAAATATTTTGTAACCAAAAGGCAAAACCTCTGAGCGATTCAGAGATATAGCTTTTTTAAGATCGTGATAATACTCTCGACCGCTTTAATGGTCGTAGTCTCATTGACTGTGTGATAACCTATGGTTGGGATCTGGAGTGTTGCACCTTGGATTGCGCCTTTGGTGGCATGGATAAGACGTCCAAGTTCGGTTACTCCGATAGAGCCTTTGCCCCCGTTTTGTTCCATTCTTTTTTTTAGATAAACATCTTTATAGTCAAAACGGATTTTCTCTTGTTTGACGATACTTTTGATTTTCTTTTTTAAAGGAGAGCGAAAGATAGCATTTGCATCTTTGTTCCTGAGAACGATATCGATATTTTGTATCTCTTCGAGCATTTTGTAAGGACTTGTATCCAAAACAAGAAGCTCATTTGTCGAGATATTAAAACGCTTAAACCATTCAAGCAAAAATCTCCAGCTCTTTCCAGCTTCTTCAGATGAGGTAAAAAATGCCGTTCCCTGATATCCTTTTGAATACATATAAAGGATGATCGCTACCGAAAGGACGTTATCAAGCTGAGCGGAAATGAGTTCGTCCTTTACTTCAAGTTTATCTATAAATGCAATGGGTGTTCCAGGAAAGAGATGCTCAAAACCATCGACTTTAAAAATAATATTATTTCGACGTTTACAAAGCCTTGCCTCGGTAATGATTCCTAGTCCGAGATAGTTTCCAGACCAAGGTTCATACGCTTGCACTTTTTCATCCACAAATCTTTCTGTAAAGTTGTTGAGCCACTGTTCTGAGGAGGAATTTCCGGTGAGATCGGCGCGATTTTTGGCGATGAATGCGGCGTATTGAAACTCATTATGTCCGGTGCAAATAAGACCATTTCTATCTGCATGCGCCGAGATATAACCACTTTGGGGATTAATCCCTTTTGCCACAAGGACTCCATCATAATACTCAACAGTAACTTCCATCTCTTCAAGTTCACGTCTTACAAACATAAAAAAAGGATGCTCTTCTCCGACAACGCTCGGCGTCCTGATCAACTGTTTTAAAATATCAAAAAACTGTTCTTGTATCATTCTATCGTGTCCTCTTCATGGAGTTCTAAAAATTCGCTTTGTTCTAAAATCTCTTCATTATAATATTCGATTTTTTCTTCCGCACTCTCGATATCTCTGAGTTTTGCGATGTGAAAAACAGCGTCTCCCTCTTGCACAAGAGGGATTTCAGATTTACCTATGATAACGCCATCAAAGGGTGCTATGATCTCAAAACTTCCATCTTCAAGAGGGTTGTCTATATAGGCGATTATCTCCTCTTTTACAACCGTACTTCCTAAAGATTTGATAGTTCTAAGTACTCCGCTTTCACCTGCGCGTACCCATTGACTTGTTCGCGTAATGATTGGCACTCTGAGACCTTTTTTCAGTTTTGTCTTTGGAAGCATCTTATTTTCTCGTAAAACATTAATGAGGCCTCTTACGCCGATACGGATACTTGTCTCATCAAATCTCAAAGCTTCACCCGCTTCATATAAAAGAATCGGGACCCCGTTTTCTTGAGCAACGGAGCGAAGGGAACCGTCTCGAAGCTCTGAGTGTAAAATAACGGGTGCTTCAAAGGCAAGTGCTAGTTTAAAAGTGTATTCATTTTCTATATTTGTACGAACTTGAGGCAGGTTTGATTTATGAATGGATGCCGTGTGCAGGTCTATACCAAGGGTACATTTACTTACAATTTCATCAAAAAATATCTTTGCAACTCTACTTGTGAGTGAGCCTTTTGCACTTCCTGGAAAACTGCGGTTAAGATCACGCCTGTCTGGAAGATAGCGAGAAAGTGTCATAATCCCATACACATTGACGATGGGCACTAAGATCAGTGTACCACGCAGTTTTTGGAGAATCTCTAATTTTCCCAAACGTCTGATAATCTCGATACCGTTGAGTTCATCTCCATGGATAGCCGCACTGATAAAGACAACAGGACCATTTTTTTTACCGCGGATCACTCTTATTGGGAGCTCTGTAGGAGTATTATAAAGTTTTGGCAGATCGATATTGATAAGTATATCAGAGTTTTTTTCTATTTTAGTTCCGGCTATGATAAACGGCTCATTTAGCATTTAGGCTCCAATGATATCCTTTTTAATCTTTTTGCGTTTTGTATTTGTATCACTTTTTGGAGTGACATTTTTTTCTATGTATTCCATGATTTTCGTAGCGATATCGATATTTGTCGATTTTTCTATCCCTTCTAATCCGGGAGAAGAGTTTACTTCCATCACAAGCGGACCACGAGAAGATGGGATCATATCAACGCCACAAACACCTAGTCCCATCGATTTTGCAGCAGCGAGGGCTGTAGTTTTTTCTTTTCTTGTAAGTTTATGAGCACTCGCACTTCCGCCTTGATGTAAGTTTGATCTAAAATCTCCCTCCGCTCCTTGGCGTTTCATAGCACCCACAACTTCGCCACCAACAACAAAAGCTCGTATGTCCGCTCCTCCAGCTTCTTCTATATACTCTTGAACAAGAAGGTTGACGTCCATGCCATAAAATGCGTCAAGGACTGATTTTGCTGCTTTTTCGCTGTCCACTAAAACGACGCCAACACCCTGCGTACCCTCTAAAATCTTCAGTACCAAAGGTGCTCCGCCACTAAGCTCGATCACATCTTTGGCACAAGATTTATTTGAAGCGAACACTGTCTTTGGAAGATCGACACCGTTTTTTGAAAGAATTTGAAGACTTCTGAGTTTGTCACGGCTTCTAGCGATGGCAAGATTTCCAGAGGTTGAAAATGCACCCATCATCTCAAAGTGGCGAACCATTGCAGTACCGAAAAATGTCCTGCTTGCACCGATACGGGGAATGATGGCATCGGGGGCTGGAAGCTCTTTTCCATTGTAGATGACGCGGAGTTCGCCCTTCATGATCTCGATGGAACATTTGAGATAATCGACTACTTTGACTTCCCAACCTTTAGCGTTTGCAGCTTCTACAAGTCTTCTCGTTGAGTAGAGGTTTTTGTTCCTTGAGAGTATATAGAGTCTCATATTTTTCCTTCATGATTTTTGGGCTTTGCAAGATACTCTTTCGAGACATCGACTAAAAATTTATTGGACAAAAACCTTCTACCTATAAGCATAGGATATTTCATATCCGCTCTGTTTGTAAGTGAGATGACGGTTTTATAACTCTTTCCAAAAAAGGTCACCGTCACTTGAATGGATGGTCTGTGTTGTACGATACCGTTGGAGCTTTTTATCTTCTTTATCTTGTAGATTGGTAGCGTTATTTTTTTGCCATGATAGGAGGGATGAACTTCATCTAAAAGAGTAAAAGTCACAAATCCATTTTCACCAATAACGATGTCATCGCAGTGAAGAGCGTTAGAGTCAGCACCCGTATCTACTTTGGCATCAAGGTCATAGAGTTGAAGATCTGCAATGGAGATCAGCTCTTTTCTTCCAATTATCTTTTTGTCGCTCATGATATAAATACTCCTTTAGAGTTTTGATTCATTCTTCATCAGCCAGAGAAATACATCAACTAAAGCATTGTAAAGTTGTGGCGGTACCTCTTTGTCGATTTCCAAGTTTATCAAAGAATTGACAAGCTCTTGGTTACAAAAGATGGGCACATGAAACTCTTGCGCTTTTTCAATGATCTTTTGCGCAATCTCCCCTTTACCCGATGCAATAATGCGTGGCGCGCCATCTTGCTCCTTGTCGTATTTAAGGGCGACGGCTTTATCGCTCATCTTAGTAAAGTGAACTTATTCTATCCACTTCATCCCAAGATGAGGCAGATGCGGTTTTATGCTCCAAGATGTGCGCAATGTAGCGAGCAAACATATCGGTCTCGATATTTACATGTGAGCCACTTTTGTAAGTGCTAAAAAGTGTTTCCTTCATCGTGTGCGGGATGATAGTCAGACGAAAAGAATCTTTAAAAACTTCATTGACAGTCAAGCTTACACCATCGATAGTGATAGAACCTTTGGGCACGATATAGGGGATGAATCTGGGATCTACAGAGATAAAAACGTCATAGCTGTTGCCGCTGTTTTTAATAGATGTAACAGTACCAAGTGTGTCTACATGCCCTTGAACAATGTGTCCTTCAAACTTATCACCCATATTCATAGCAGGTTCGATATGAACTTTATTTTTATAATTTTCCAAAGCTAAAATTTTTTGGCTCTCAGGCGAGAGTTCGACACTGAAACCGTCATCGTGAACCCTAGTCACAGTAAGGCAAGCACCATTAATAGCGATAGAATCACCGATTCCCGCTTTGTATTTTGCACGAAGAGTGAGCGTGTTGTTTGCAAAACCTTTCACTTCCGCCATCTCGCGTATAAGACCGGTAAACATTAGAAAACTATCTTCCCGTTTTCTTGTAAAGACTTAATGATCTCTTTTGCTTTTTCATGCCCTTGGTATGCGGCCTTGCGGCATAGATCAAGCGCTTTGTCATGATCTTCTTCGCATCCAAGACCTTGATCATACATTAGACCGAGATTGTAAATTCCCTCTTTGAGTCCCGCATCGGCTGAACGGGAAAAGCAGATAAATGCACGTTTGTCATCTTGACTCACACCGTGTCCATCTTTATAAAGCACTCCAAGATTATTAAAGGCTTCTGGATGCCCGCGTTTTGCGGCTTCTTCATACCAAAATGCGGCTTCGCTGAAGTTACAGATACAGCCAAGCCCTTTTTCAAACATCACTCCCACTTCATACATGGCAGGCACTGCTTCGCGAATCGCAGATTCCATAAAAAGTTCATGCGCCTTGTATTGGTCAAAGGGGATTCCATGTTGACCATTTGCGTAAAAAAGTGCTAAGTTATAAAGCGCATAAGGCTGTTTGTTTTCTGCTGCAGCTTTGTAAAGTTCTACAGCTTTATCTATGTTTCGTTCAGACCCTTGAGCGTTTTGGTACATATAAGCCAAAGATGTTTGTGCCTCTTCATTCCCTTGCTCTGAAAGCTCCGTATAGAGTTCAAATGCTTTTGTATAGTCTCCGCTGTTGTAGGCATTGTGCGCTTCTTGTATCATTTTACCTCATTTTCTGTGCGTATAGGCTGGCGGTAGTTGGTTGCAAAACCTTTTCTAGCCGCTTTTGCTTTTGTGATTTTTGCTTTGAGCAACTCTTTTTCACTTAAGAGATCATCGCGAACAAGATGCTCTCCGCCACCATCGACCTCTTCATCATACTCGACCACTTCGGGTTTATACTCTTTAAATGGATCTATCATAATCTTCTCTTTACTCAATAAGGCTTATTTTATACGGAGTATCATTATAAAGGGATAAAAACTTCAGAGAAGCTCTTAAAATAGCACTAATTTAAGAAATATATTTTTTATTATCTTAGCTCTTTTATAATTTGAGTAAATAATTTAGAAGGTGGTTGTTATGAAAAAGTATATCTGTACTACATGTGATTATATCTATGATCCAGAAATCGGCGATGAAGAGAATGGGATATCTGCGGGAACTGCTTTTGAAGACCTGCCTGATGATTGGGTATGCCCCGATTGCGGTGATGGCAAAGAAGCGTTTGAACTTTTAGAAGAAGAGTAATTTTTATCTGATTATTTAGAAAGTTCCGATAACATACGCTAAATCAATGTTATAATTTGTTCGGTCACATAGTAGGAATTTTTTAATGATACAAAGCAATAAAAATATAGATAAAAAAGTCTCTTTTATATTCATGGCGTTTGCCGTGATCCTTATTTTTTCATTTATCTCTCTTGAAAAACTTTTTTTAGGAAATCAGGCAAAAGCTGTCTCTTTGGACAATGCAGTAAAAAAAACAAAAGAGAGAGAGGAATTTTTTAAGAATTTTTTAGACCGTGCAAACACCACTTTGATTACAGTTAGAGAATCTGCAACATTTAATGATTTTTTAAATGGAAAAAGATCTGATACAGATGATCTCTTTATGATACTCGCAAAAAGCAATCCCTCTCTCATGAAGCTTCGATATATTGATAAAAATGGCCTTGAAAAATTACGAATCAATCGTAATAAAGAGGGTTCTAAACCATTTTTTATTGCGCAAAATAATCTGCAAGACAAATCTAATCGAGACTTTTTTTTAGATGCAAAAAGCAAACCGCTTGAAAAAGTATTTTTCTCTGCAATAGATATGAATATAGAGCACGACCAAATAGAGATCCCATATAAACCCACACTAAGAGCTGTTCTGCCGGTGAGTAGAAATGGCAAGTTAGATGGGATTTTGATTATCAACTACTTTATGGAGGGATTTTTAGAGCGATTTGTCGATGCGCCTTTATATGATATGATCTTAGCAGATGCAAAAGGCAATACTCTTATTCACTATGATCACTCTAAAAACTGGGGTTTATATCAAAAAAATAGATACAAAATCGATAAAGATTTTCCAAAAAATTTCGAGATGATCTTATCTAATCAACTGCTTATCAAAGATAATTTTGTCTCAAGAAGGTTAAATCTTCCTATTGAGAATGGCTTGATCTTGATCGTGCAGTTAAAACAGCAATACCTTCAAGATACTGCAAGGCAGCAGTTGTATCTCTATATCCTTATTATTGTGTTAGTAATGTTGCTGGCTATTTTGGCAAGTATTTTGTTGTCTTTGAATATTGGAAAGCTTTATAATGAACTTAATAAAAAACTTGAAAGTTCACAGAAAAAGTTTTTTACTTTGTTTAAAGAGTCTTTAGACCCGATAGTCATAGTCGATCTGCCTACACAAAAATTTGTGGAGTTTAATCAAAAAGCTTTGGATTTTTACGGCTACACAAAAGAGGAATTTTTCAATCTTCGTATAATAGATTTGGAAGCGATATATGATGAAGAAGGGATTAAAAAACATCAGGAAAAGCTTCTTAAAAAGGGCTGGGATAAGTTTGTCACAAAGCATAAAGCGAAAGATGGCACGCTAAAAGATATCATAGTAAATGTCGTGATAATCTCGTTGGATGGAAAAATATATCTTTATGGAACATTTCATGATATCACTCAAGAAAAAGAGTATGAGGAGAATCTACAAAGACTTATCAATCAGCAAGAAGCGTTGATGCAGATAAAAACGACAGGCTTTGTGCATCTTAAAGAGAGACAATTTGTCTGGACAAATGATAGGTTTGAAGAGATACTCGGATATGACAAAGGTGAACTTCAGGGTGAAAATGCGCGTCTTATATATATCAATGATGAAGAGTATGAAAAGTATGGCAAAGAAGCATATGAAGCATTATCTCAAAGTGGAACCTACTCCGGCGAGGTCAGAGGAGTTAAAAAGGATGGTACGCCGCTTATATTGCTCGCAAGCCTGACAAAACTCAATGATAATGAAGCTTTGGGTGTATTAATAGATATAACAAAAGAGAAAGAGCAACAGATATTGATCGAAAATCAAAAAGAGGAGCTTGAAGCGATTTTCAATCTCTCTAAAGATGGGATTGCTATTTTGGATCTCGAAACAAACTTTTTGGAGTTTAATGATGCATATTTGGAGATGACAGGGTTTAGCAGAGAAGAACTTTTAATGAAATCTTGTCTTGGTTTGACTGCTCCTGAAGATTATGAATATGCATTGGAAGTAGCAGAACAATTGAAACAAGAGGGATATATCAAATCTTTCACTAAAACTTGTATAGCTAAAAATGGTAAAAGAGTCGTCGTTAATATGTCTAGTGCACTTATGCCGGATAATAAAAGAATCGTCTTAACGGCTAAAGATATCACAGAGATGAAACAGCATGAAAAACAGCTGGAGTTTATTGCTCATAATGATGCTTTGACGGGACTTCCAAACCGTATTTTAAATGCAGACCGCCTGAACCAAGCTATACTGAGGGTGCAAAGAAATGGCGGCTATGTGGCGGTCGTCTATATTGATCTAGATGGATTTAAAGAGGTAAATGATACACATGGGCACGATATAGGAGATCAGGTTCTTATTGAAGTTGCAATGCGTATGAAGCGAGCATTAAGAGGCGGGGATACTCTTTCTAGGCTTGGCGGAGATGAATTTGTCGCAATTATTGTTGACATGGATGATACTTCTGTTGCTTTGCCTATTTTGAAGCGTCTTTTAAAAAGTGCTAGAGAATCGATTGTTTTAGGGGATCTACATCTGCATGTATCTGCAAGTATTGGCGTTACTTTTTATCCGCAAAAAAGTGAGATCAACGGTGATCAGCTGATCACTGAAGCGGATGGGGCGATGTATATAGCAAAACAATCAGGCAAAAATAGATATCACATCTTTGCCTGAATTATATTTATTATTTTATATATGAACAGCAGTAGTCTGTTATAGTTTTTACTTTGATATCAAATGAACTGTTTGCAGGTACTTCAAATGTACAAGGTGCTTGCATATCTACAAACGCATCGCTACTTGGAAGTTTGATTGCGATCTCACCTGCTAGGATCTCCATGATCTCTGCATCTGCAGTACCAAATGTGTAATCACCCTCAAGCATAATACCAAGAGTCTTTTTCTCACCGTTAGCAAACTCTACCGTACGGCTTGTGACTTTTCCGCCGAAATAGATATTTGCTGCTTTTACTACATCTACATTTGTAAATTTTGACATTTTATTCCCTTTTTTTGGCGAAATTATATCTCTTTTTTTGGAAGAAATATTGTAAAACAGCTTCTTACTTCTAGTTGACTTTCTAAATTTTCATCGCCAATTCTAAAATGAGAGTAGATAGAGTTTTCATACTAATTCTTTTGTAACGGTGATAATAGCACTTTGGAGTTTTGTTATATCATAATCATACATACTTGCAAAACTAAGGGCTTCTTCGATAGTCTCATCGGTTAAAATCCCTTTGATACCTATTAAAATAGATATTACATGTAAGAGTTTTTGTTCTTTTGTCTGTGGTGCGGATATTGCTTTGATAAGGTCTGTAAAATTATCCTCAAACTCCCATTTTTTAAAGAGCATTGCGGCAACTTGGTAGCTGTCCATATTAAAAAGTGTTCTTTCAGCTTCTTCGATAGATGAGTCTTCTAGAAGTTTTAGAAATTTTTCATGCTCTTTACGTTGTAGGATGAAGTTAGAAGTGACTATCTTACCGGCTTCCATTAAAAAAGCCGCAGATGAAAGGTTTTGGATATCAAGAGTCTCATCATGAACCCATGTATTTAAAAACTTGACTCGAAGCGCACAAATAACATCAAACTGTTCTATAGATATTTTATAGGGAGAAAGATTAAGCGCGAACGATTTCTTTAAAATCGCAGCCATAACGATACCTCTGATAATAGTAGCTCCAAGAAGCATCACCGCATGATTGATGGAAGAAACTTTCTTAGCAAGCCCATAGTGTGGAGAGTTTACGATTTTGAGAATATTCGCGCACAAAAGAGGATCGTCTTGCAACAGCAGTGCTAACTGTTTGTTATCTATATTCCCATATGCGAACAGCTTTTGCAGTTTTTGCAATGCCGTGGGAAGATTGGGGAATGATTCGGGAATTAAAATATTACCCATGTATAACTCTATTGAGTGTATCGCAGATCATCTCGGAATCTTTTTTGTTAAAGACTCCGACGATATTTTTCGACTCTCCGATATGCTCTACAAGCTTGAGATCATCCTCTGCTGAGATGATATATACAGGTACTTCCACTCCTTTGAGATCCATAAAATAAAGAAGCTCTGAACTGATGCCGTCGATGAGAAAAAAGTCAAGGATGAGCTTATCGTAACTATGTTGTAGCAACAAATCTTTTGCTTTTTTTATGGAGTTTGTCACGGTGATATTAAACTTTTGACCCAGTTTATTGACCAAGATATCTACATATTCTTGATTGTCTTCCACTATGAGCAGATTAGTCGCTTTTTCCTCTTGTGATGGAAACATCTCTATCGTGGAGAGCTCATCGGAAACAGGAAGAGCAACATAAAAACAGCTTCCTTTACCTATCTCGCTCTCAACCCATATTCTTCCCTTGTGAAGATCCTCTACGATACGCTTGGTGATCACAAGACCGAGTCCGGTTCCTTTTGAAGCAGATTGAAGGTGATTATCTATCTGTGTAAAAGGAGTGAAAAGTTTTGCGAGATCTTGGGGTCCTATTCCGACACCTGTATCACAAACAGAGATGACAAACTCGTTTTTATTTTCGTCAAACACGACAGAGAAGGTGACTTTACCATTATCAGGAGTAAATTTTATAGCATTGGAAAGCAGATTTAAAAATACCTGTTTAATAAGCTGGGGATCGATGTAAAGGGCTAAAGAGACCTCTCCTGGAAACTTTATGGAGATGTTCTTTGCCTGTGCTAACGAAGTCGTCATGATTGAGACTTCGTTTGTAATATCCGAGATAAGTGTCATCTTTGGATGGTAGGAGATCTTTCCGGCTTCTATTTTCGCAAAATCAAGAATGGTATTGACAAGATTCAAAAGATTATTTCCCGATATCGATATCTTCTCTATATAGGGACGAAGATTTTCCGGTATCTCAGGTTTCATTTTCAATATTTGGGAAAAACCTATTATAGCATTGAGCGGAGTTCGCAGTTCGTGGCTCATATTTGCCAAAAACATATCTTTTGCACGGTTGGCAGTTTCAGCTTTATCTGCAAGCGCGAGAAGAGAATACTCTTTTTCTCTGTTGATAATCGCTGTTTTTAGGACTTCTAAAAAGACGGTGATGACATCGATAATAAAAGATTTATATGGAACATCTTTGATAGTTAGAGAGATATTTAAAGAGATATTGGACAAAATGATTGTTTCATTTATCTCTCCCTTGGAGCTGTTTTTATTACTGCTGACACTAAAGTCTACAATCGTCCATGCAAGAGAGTTTTTGATGGAATCTCGTATGAGATTTTCAACAAAATCAATCATATTTTTTGGATTGTTGAAAGGGACAAATTTTGTTTCATAGATAATAGAATTATATTTACGCATAAAACGTATACCGGAATTAATGGATAAAAACGTCAAAGAGGAGCTGTTTTCGAAGGGTTTGTTGATACTCTCAAATAGTTTCTCAGAGACAGATTTAACTTTTTTAATCTGCTTCTCTTGTTCTTCAATAGCTGCATCTTCTTCAACCAATCGATAAAGTTCACTGACCATAACATGATATTCGTCATGATATTTTTCAATCTTTTTAAGATCTATATTGAAATCTTCAAAATGTGAAAACTGTTTTTCTATTTTTAATAAAGTGCTAGTAAAAGAGCAGGATTCTGTATCCCTTGTCGGCAGAGAATCTGAATATGGTTTCAGAAGATTACCCTCTTTACAAAGTTTAAGAAGCATGGCATGTTTATTTTTATGAATAGTGAGCATCTCAAAAAGTGTTTCAAGCGCATCTACAATATCTACTCTCATAGTGTTTTGGACAAAATCTTTATTTTTTAAAAAATCATCTTGTACGATAAATTCGGCAATATGTAAAAATTTTAAAATGGTTTTGAGGTCTCTTTTTAGCAGACTGTTGACAGAGGAGATATCTATAATACACTCTTTTAAAATCTCAAATGCAGAAGCAATGATATATGTATTTATGCGTACTGGCGTATCAAGATGTGCCCGTGAGAGTTTGTTGAAGAGTTCATCATCAAATCTGTCCGTAAACAGAGATATCAAGAACTCTATTCTGATACGTTTGAGTCGCGGGATATCTGTTTTGTTGAGTATCATAGAGAAATCAGGATTAGAGAGAAAATAGTCGTAAAATCGATCCACGATCAATGATGCCAAAGATTCTATATAAAGACCCACATTTTTTCGCTCATCTAAAACTTGCGGGGTAATATGGAAGTTTTTTGTTATGAGTTCGAGTCTTTGATTCATTTATGATCCTTTAATCGTGGAAGGTGTATGAGAAAACAGCTACCTTTGCCTAGTTCACTTGTTACCTCAATCGTTCCATTGTGTAGTTCAATAATCTTTTGAGATATGGCAAGACCGAGTCCTGTGCCTTTTATAGCTTCATTTTGATGCTCTTTTATTTGGGTGAAGGGCTTGAAAATAACATCGATCTGCTCTTGTGTGAGACCTACGCCCTCATCGCAGATATGAAGAATATGTTCCTTTGGAGTTTCCTTGTATGTAAGGCTAATAGTTTTATATTCAGGTGTAAATTTAATAGCATTTGAGAGAATATTTATGAGAACCTGTTTTAAAAGCTGCTCATCTGCAAAGATATTTTTACCGACAAAATTGTGTTTTTCGATACGTATTTTTTTATTGTTTGCCGCAGTCTCGACAAGTGTGATCGTATCTGTCATGAGATGATTGAGATCAACAACCATTTTGTGTAATTCCATATTTTGTGATTCCATTTTAGAAAAATCCAAAATGTTATTGACAAGACTCAGGAGATGTTTTCCGGAGAGATGTATCTTTTGAATAAAAGTTTTTACCGTTTCCATAGGCATATCATTTTTGCTCATAAGTATCTGTGAAAAACCTATCACGGCGTTGAGCGGTGTACGGAGTTCATGGCTCATTGTCGCCAAAAACGCGCTTTTTGCTTTTTCAGCTGAGAGTGCGGCGACTCTCGCATGTTCAAGTTCTGTGACATCTGTGAAGGTAGAGATGATAAAGTTGTCCGTTTCCAAGTTTATCTCTTTGACATTGACCGAGTAGATTATCTCTTGATCATTTTTATCGAGCATCAAAACAAGATTTGATTTATTTGGTTCTTTTAGTAAAACTTCAAGCCATCCCTTGTCATTTTGCTCAAAGTAAAGGTAGCCTTCTCTTTTGATGAAAAGATCGCAAAAACATTGATGTTTAGATGAAAAATCTTCAATATTTTTAAAACCGAATATATCAAAGAATTTTTGGTTTAACTGTTTGATTTCAGTTTTTTTATTGATAAAAGATGTCAGAAGAACGATGCTGTCTTGAGAGTTTAGGAGTGCTTCTGCTCTCTCTTTTTGGTTTTTGATATTCGTGATATCATCTCTGATACTGACATAGCCCGTGATAATATTGTCTTTGTCCAACAGAGGGAAGATTGTTGCATCAACATAGTAACTTTGACCGAGTTTATGCCTATTTTTTACGATTCCTCTCCACACTTTTTTGGCTTGGATCGTCTCCCACATATTTTTAAACGCTTCATGAGGCATATCCGGATGCCGCACGATGTTGTGAGGTTTGCCTATTAACTCATCTTTATCATATCCGGAAATCTGGCAAAAGAAATCATTGACAAATGTGATTTTTCCTTTTGGATCTGTTTTTGAGATGACGTAAGCTTCATCTATCGCTTTTTGATATTGGTTGAGTATGGCGATAGTGTTTTGCTTTTCGATCGATTCTTGTTCCAGTTCACTGATGGTTTTTTCAACAAGATGAATCAATGCAGTCGTAGAAAGGCTTACCCTTTTTTGATCTTTGGATTGTGTTGTATTGATTTTTTTTATCTCATTTGACTCTGAGAGACCAAGAATCGTCGTGGTGATATTGAGCATCTCACAATTTTGTTTGCCGTGATAAAGCTCTCCATAGGTAAAAAAGCCGCTGATGGGTGCTATGTTGTTTAAAGGTTTGAGTTCAAGCTCAAGCTCTTTGTCTAAAAATGCTTTTCGTGCGACACACGAGTAAACGAACATACTTTGTACCGGCACGCTACTGTTTTGCTCAAAAAGAGCTTGTCTACCCTCTTCAAACTCCGCGGCACTGGCAACTCCAAAACGCACCTCTGTACCCTCAGGTATCTCTCCGCCAAAAGTAATACTTTGTTCATCAGCGGCGAGCATAACTCTTGCAACTTTGATATTGTTTTTTTCAAAGATAAGAGGAAACTCAATGGCAGAATCAGGTAGATTGTCGACAACATCATCACCAAGATAGTTACGGTAAACCTCGATGCTCGGTTGATTGTTTATCTCAAAGATACGGTTTCCCTCAGACTTTGTGATAGTCATAGAAATACCTAAAGGACGCCATGAAAGGTTATAGCTGTTAGAGACATTGATCTCTTTGCCATTAACTGAAACCGCTACAACAGCACTTTCATGTATCTCATCTTTATGCATAACGAATGTTTTTACAAAATGGCTATTATCTCCAGCCATCCCGCCGGCTACGACGATTCCTTGACCTGCTATGTCTGTAAACCCTCTGAGGATTGCTTCACCACTACATTTAAGACCATCAGCAAACATGATGACAGCTTTCGTGTCTTCTTCTAGGATAGTCTGTGCTACCTGTTTACCTAAAAGATAGGAATCGTCTGAGATAAAGATACATGACTCTAAAGTCGTTTTTTCAAAGAGAGAGAGGGATATGGTCACACTCTCTTCAAGCATTGTTCCATCTAAAATTTCCCCTGAAGTGGAAGTTCCTATGACAGTCACATGGTCAATCTCATTTTGTAAAGTCATAGATATTTTTTTTAATATATCTTTGTCATCAATACCGCTAAATAACTGCACAAGGACAGATTTTGCACCGCTGAAGTCTATGGATTTTATCCATGTACTCAGCGTTGCTAGATCAGTGTAAGCAATATTATAAGTTCTCATCTAATCTTATCCTATGAGGTATTTATCTAAAACTTTTTGGAGTTCACCCATATCGATTGGTTTTGATACATAATCATCAAAACCTGCAAGTAGGATCTTTTCTCTGTCGCCTTGTACAGCAAAGGCGGTAACGGCGACGGTGGGAGTCTCTATTTGAAGCTCCTCTTTGATCTTTTTTACAAGACCGTATCCATCGAGGACGGGCATATTGACATCGCTTAAAATAATGTCAAAAGAGTTTTCCAGCAAGATATCAAATGCTATCTGCCCATTGACGGCTGTTGTCGTTTGGGCATCGGGATAAAATATTTTTATCATCTCTTCAAGCACCATAAGGTTAAAATCCTCATCTTCGACAAGTAGAAGTCTCATCTGTATTCCTCGATTAAATTTAATATATGCGGCGTCTCTTCAGCATCCGGAAAAGCGGTCTGAATTTCTAAAAAGCGATCAATGTTTTCTAAAAATAGATCAATAAGCTCAGGATCAAAATGTGTCGCTCTTCCATTAGACATGATCTGTAATGTCTTTTCTAGCGGAAACACATCTTTATAGACACGTTTAGAAGAGAGAGCATCAAATACATCTGCAATGGCGACGATCCTTGCATGGAGATGGATATCTTTGCCTTTGAGCCCTTTTGGATAGCCTGTGCCGTCATACTTTTCATGGTGTTGCACTGCAATGATCTGTCCTGCACTGATGATAGGATATTTGTCCCCGTCGCTGAGCATCAATCCACCAATCGTAGTATGCTCTTTCATAAGTTTGAATTCATTTTCATCAAGCTTCCCGGATTTGAGTAAAATAGCATCTGGAATCCCTATTTTTCCTATATCATGAAGAGGAGAAGCATATAAAAGAAGTTGCTCTTCATCGGGGTTCATACCACTGAGTTGGCCTAAAAGAGCCGAATAACGGCTCATTCTTTTAATATGCATTCCAGTTTCAAGATCTCTATACTCACTAGCGCGACCAAGACGTAATGAGATCTCATACTCAGTTTCTTTGGCGTGTTGCAAGGCTAGATGAAGTTCACTTGTTCTTTTTTCTACGAGTATATCAAGATTTTTATTGAGATCTTCAAGCTGCTTTTGTGCTTTATAAAGAGTGGCTTGGTTAAACGTACGAAGTTTGAGTTCTTCCACGTCTACAGGCTTGCTTAAAAAGTCGTTTGCACCCATTTTGAGAGCTTTATGTTTCTCTTCACTGTTGGCAGTGACGATGATAACAGGTATTTTACAAAGCAAGGGATCGCTTTTTATTTTTTCAAGGGTTTCAAATCCATCCATGATGGGCATTCTAAGATCAAGAAGAATCACTTCGGCATCACATGCGGAGAGTTTTTCCAAGGCATCTTTACCGTTGACGGCTTGTGTCAGCCGAATGTTTGGCATATCTAAAAAAGCAAGTTCTATAAGATCCAAATTAAATGGCTCGTCATCCACCGCCAAGACATTGATAGTATTCATGAATACCCCGATCATAAGTTAAGTCTGTCTCAATTGTAATGAATTAAAGATTAATCTTTTCTCAATAATAAAATCTTTCAATTCATATAATTTTAGGAACTGCTATAATTTCAAAAAAGTTATCCTAAATTTTGGAAAATATTATGAATTATGATGTAATAGTAATCGGCGGCGGACATGCGGGTGTAGAGGCTTCTTTGGCGTGTGCGAGAATGGGACAAAAGACACTTCTTATCTCAATGCTCGCAGAGCAGGTGGGTGCGACAAGCTGTAATCCGGCTGTCGGCGGACTTGCAAAAGGGCACTTGGTAAAAGAGCTTGACGCACTTGGCGGAGAGATGGGTCTCATCACCGATGAAGCTGGGATACAGTTTCGTATCTTAAACCAGACAAAAGGTCCTGCAGTTCGTGGAACGCGCGCTCAGATAGATATGGACAAGTACCGCATCATCGCAAGAAACACTATCTTAACTACTCCGAATTTGGAACTCAAACAAGAGACTGCTGAAGCGCTTTTATTTGAGGGCGACACGGTTGTGGGAGTTAAGACTGATTTGATGCATGAGTATAAAGCTTCTCGTGTTATTTTGACAACGGGAACATTTTTAAAAGGTGTCATCCATATCGGCGAGTACAAAAAATCTGCCGGACGTTTTGGGGAATTTAGTGCCGAAAACCTTTCAGAATCGCTTACAAGTAAGGGTTTGAGAGTAGGGCGTTTAAAGACTGGAACGTGCGCTAGGATCGACACTTCAAGCATTGATCTCAGTGTCATGGAAGTGCAAGACGGCGATACGCTTCCGACACCGTTTAGCTTTAGAACTCCGCGTGCAGAGTTTGCACGTACGAAAAAGCAGCTTCCGTGTTACATCGCTTATACAAACACGACTACGCACTCCATCATCGAAGGCAATTTTCACAGAGCGCCTCTTTTTACGGGACAGATCGAGGGTGTAGGACCGAGATACTGCCCGAGTATCGAAGATAAGATCAACCGTTTTCGTGACAAAGATCAGCATCATCTTTTCATAGAACCGCAAACCGGAGACAACACGGAATGCTATATCAACGGGATGAGTACTTCACTTCCCGTGGATGTCCAAGAGCAGATGATCCACTCTGTTAAAGGGATGGAAAATGCAAGAATCGTGCGTTATGGCTATGCGATCGAGTATGATTATGTCGATCCTACGGAACTCAAACATTCATTAGAAACAAAAAAAGTCAAAAACCTCTATCTTGCAGGACAGATCAACGGTACGACAGGCTATGAAGAAGCCGCGGCGCAAGGATTGATGGCAGGGATCAACGCTTCGCTTTCGCTTGCTGGCAAAGAGCCGCTTGTGCTTCGCCGTGATGAAGCGTACATCGGTGTTTTGATAGATGATCTGGTAACCAAGGGAACGAAAGAACCATATAGAATGTTTACTTCACGAGCCGAATATCGCCTCCTTTTACGTGAAGAATCAGCAGACGTGAGACTGAGCGGTTACGGATATGAACTTGGACTTTTAGATGAGGAAGCGTATAAAAAAGTGATCCTCAAAAAGGCGCAGATAGCCGAGGGAATAGAGCTTTTGAAAAATACGAAGTTCACTCCAAACAAAGAGTTTATTGCCCTTTTAGAGAGCATGGATGAAGAGAAAGTCAACGATCCGATATTTGCAGAACAGCTTGTGGCAAGAAAAAGTTTTACTATAGAAAAAATGGTTCTTTTGGTTCCCGAATTAGAGAAGTTTGATGACTATATCAAAGAGGAGATTTTGGTAGAAGCAAAATACTCAAGATATGTCGATAAACAAAGCCAAGAGATCGAAAAGATGAAAAAATATCTGCTTGTTGAGATTCCAGAAGCGTTTGATTTCTCTTCTGTCAGCGGACTTTCAAAAGAGATCGTCGAGAAGCTAAATCGCTTCAATCCACCGACTTTGCAAGCCGCATTGCAGATCTCTGGAATGACTCCGGCGGCTTTGGAGATCTTGCATATCTATATAAAAATGTCAACGAAAAAATCAAAATAATTGAAAATGAGTAGATTTTTTGAATTTTTGAGTCGTAATATTGATTGAAATTAGGCGAGAATCTTTCTGATTTGACAATTGCAAAAGAGAGCAACTATCTTTGGCCACAATCTCAAATCATCGCTACTTCACAGCCTAGTGATTTACTCTTAAGCCGTCCGGATCTCATGACTGCCCAAGCACAGTATGATGCCCAGTCTGTATGTTTACAAGAGGCTAAGTCACAAACATCGTAAAAACTTTTTGTTAATGCTCTACTAGGACGCAAAACCTATCGCATCACATGTAAGCTTGCATAAAAGATTTTAATTCGTTACAATTTTACAACATAAAAAAGGAGAGACTATGAAAAGTCATCATGTACATATTTCAAAACCTATAACGGATATCCGTTCTTTAAGCCTTTCTCTCCTTCTGCTGCAACTGCTGTAATTTCTTCAACTTTTCATTTTATTATTAATTTTTAGTTTTGCCTTTTAGGGCGTTTTACGTCTATATTTTGGCATTTTCTAGCGCTATTTTTTTGTTTAAACTCTTTACATGTAAGGATTTTAGACTCATATTTATAGCGTTTTGCATATTTTCAAGGATATTTTTATGCAAGCATTTACAAAATACAAACCGTATGAAACGGTAAAATTGGATAGAAGAGAGTGGGCAGATAAGAGTGCCACAGTTGCCCCAAGATGGGCTAGCAGTGATTTGCGAGACGGCAATCAAGCGTTGGCGAATCCTATGAGTATAGAGCAAAAAATCGCCTATTTTAAAATCTTAGTAGAGTTTGGTTTTAAAGAGATAGAGGTTGCTTATCCGAGTGCGTCACAGACGGAGTTTGATTTTTGCCGTAGATTGATAGAAGAGGGTTTAATCCCTGATGATGTCACAATCGGCATTTTGACGCCATCTATCGAGAAACATATTATCCGCAGTTTTGAAGCGTTGCAAGGTGCAAAAAATATCAATATGCACTTGTATAATCCGACAGCTTCAAACCAGCGTGAGGTGGTATTTAAACGCACGAAAGAGGAGATAATCAAATTGGCACTTGAAGGTGTGGCATGCATTCAAAGAGAGGTACAAAAGTTCGAGGGGAAAGTGGTGTTTGAGTATTCGCCGGAGAGCTTTTCACAGACAGAGTTGGAGTATGCGTTGGAAGTTTCCAATGCAGTTATTTCTGCTTACAAACCCACACAAGAAAACCCGATGATTCTTAACTTGCCAAACACTTTGGAAGCCGGTTCGCCAAATATTTATGCCGATAGAATTGAGTGGATGTGTAAGCATATAGAGAGTCGTGAAAGTGTTATCATCAGTGTGCACCCGCATAATGACAGAGGCTGTGCGGTGGCAAGTGCCGAGCTTGCCGTACTGGCGGGAGCACAAAGGGTCGAGGGCACAATGCTTGGAAACGGAGAGCGCGCCGGAAATGTGGATTTGGTTACTTTGGCGTTTAATTACTTTTCGCAAGGGGTCGATCCGCGCTTACATGTAGAGAATATCGATGCAATTTTGAAACGTATCACAGCCATTACGGGCTTACATGTAGGCGAACGTCATCCCTATGTCGGTTCGCTTATTTATACTGCGTTTTCAGGTACGCATCAAGACGCTATAAAAAAAGGGATGGAGCATCGTCAAAACAACAACATTGACAGTTGGGAAGTGCCCTATTTGTCAATAGACCCAAGAGATATCAAACGTGAATATAAAGACTCCATCCGCATCAACTCACAATCTGGAAAAGGTGGTGTAGCCTATGTTTTAAAAGAGATTTACGGTATCGAAATTGCTAAAGAGATGCAGACAAAAATTGCTGAGGAGGTCAAAAATATCTCGCACAAAAGAGGTACGGAGATCAGGAGTGACGAGATTTTAGGAATTTATGAAGAGATGATACAAAGCCAAAAAAATAGTTGGAATGCGGATAAATACAATAAACACGCTGCCTTTGTTTCAAATTTGGCATTGCCGGTCGTTGATTTGCTTAGGGCAAAAAAAGGTGAAGTAATCCTTGATCTGGGATGTGGCGATGGAACACTTGCGCTTGAAATCCAAAAATCCGGTACGAAAGTTGTTGCAGTAGATTTAAGTGCTGATATGGTTAAAAGTGCACAAGCCAAAGGGATAAATGCAAGTATCATGAGTGCGACTGAATTGCCTTTTATAAATCAGTTTGATGTTGTTTTTTCAAATGCGGTGTTACACTGGATCAAAGAGAGTGACGCAGTCGTAAAAAAAGTGTATGATGTATTGAAGCCAGAGGGAAGATTTGTAGTGGAATTCGGCGGTTTAGGGAATGTTACAACCGTTGTCGAAGCGATGGAAAAGGTATTCCAAGATCATAAAGAGTTTGGAGTATTTGAGAATCCTTGGTATTTTCCAAGCGACACAGAGTATAAAGCATTGTTGGAATCTCATGGGTTTAGAGTAGAAACCATCGAGTTGATTCCACGACCGACGCCGGTGGATGATATTATCAACTGGCTTGATCTTTTTGCAAACGGAGTCACGAAACATTTGAGTGCCGAGGAGTTTGCTTTGTTTAAAGAGGAAGTACGCTTACATGTAAAAGAAGAATTGTACGATCAGCAAAAAGGGTGGCATGTGGATTATGTGAGGTTGAGAGTAAAAGCTATGAAAGTTTAATTTACTATTATGTTGCTACAATCCTAAAATCACATACAAAGAAGAGATCATGAGTCGTTTGAAATTCGTACAAACAACCCTATTTATCAAAGTTACTCTCCACTTGTAGATTTCAAAAATTCTCGTTATGATGCGTATTAAAAGATGAAGTCGTTATTTAGTCGATACACTCAAACCAAACTTTCGCAAAGGCTTGGACGGCATAAGGGATTTCATTTTCTTTAAAGCCTCCAAAGCCCATACGTAAGGCTTCAAACTCTCCGCCGCTACGCTCTTTTGCAAAGTAGATTTTTAGCTTTGCTTCTTCGGTTTTTACTTTTAATTTCTCAAAATCAAGCTTACATATAGGCTGAATCAAAATAGCCAATCCTCCCCCTTCACTCACTATTTTCATGCTTTCGCCAAGAATAGATTGAAGACTCTCTTTCATGATATCGTGCTTTTTACGATTACTGTGTCGCACTTTTCTCAGATGCCTCTCCCAATGCCCCTCTTTCATAAAAAGCTCTAAAGTTTTTTGAGTGCTTAGGGAAACTCTTGGAAAATAATAATCAACCATCCCTTTATAGGTATCAATAAATCTCAATGGTAAAACCATATAACTTACACGCAGTGCAGGAGAAAGTGATTTGGAAAAGGTTCCTATGTAGATGACTCTCTCATCATGATCCAAACCTTGTAAACATGGAATCGGTCTGTTTTTATAGCTCATTTCACTGTCATAATCATCCTCGATGATAAAGGCATCGTTTGCATTCGCCCACTGGAGCAGTCGTAATCGGTTGGCGATAGGCATAGCAACGCCTGTTGGATATTGATGCGAAGGTGTTATATAGACGAGTTTTGCCTCGGAATTTTCGAGTTCTTGGATTTTAAGACCATTGGCATCCACGCCTATTTTTGAAATTTCATAGTTATAACTCTCAAATACTCTTCTAGCCACATGATATCCAGGATGTTCGATTGCAAAACCTGTAGATTCAGGTTTAAAGAGTCGTGCAACAAGCCCCATAGAATCCATAAAACTTCCAGATAAAATCACTTGATTGGCAGAGCATTTCACACCCCTTGAGTCAATAAGATATTTGGCAATTTGTTCTCTGAGACCGAGCTCTCCTTGTCCATTAGGGTAAGCTCCAAAATCAAGTGATCTATCCATTACCTTATTAAAAAGACGTTTCCAAAGTTTGATGGGGAAAGTGTCTTGAGACAAACGTGCAGGATAAAAATCATATATGTAATCAGTCTGCGCTGATGCTTCTATTTGTGTCAGTGTTCCCTTTACATGTAAATCAAGCAGATTGATATCACTTACAAAATAACCGCTTTTATTTTTACTTTCTATGTACCCTTCAGCATATAACTGGCTAAATGCAGATTCTACTGTATTTTTACTTATCTGGTATTCCTGTGAGATTTTGCGGATGGAGGGAAGCTTGCCACCTACATGTAAGTGATTGATTATCTCATATTTCATCTCATCATAGAGTTGTAGATATAAAGGAACTTTTGAATGTGGATTCAACGTGTACAATCTGTCCCCTTATATTTTATAATATTTGTCACTTGTACTAAGTACAGTTTGGAAAGTATAATAGCATAAAAAGGAGAAAGGTTAATGAGACGAAAAGATTTTGAAGTCGATGATCGACAAAGGATAGAGGAGCTTTTAGCAGAAACTGAATATGGTGTGCTTTCACTCATTGCAGATGGCGAGCCATATGGTTTGGCTTTGAATTTTGTGTATTTTGAGGAGAAGATCTATTTTCATGGAGCAAAAGAGGGGCGTAAAGTGGAAGCAATGATGACAAACCCTCAAGCATCATTTTTAGTTGTTCAGCCTCACTCTTTGATACCGTCCTATTTTAGTAACACCCGTTCAGCTTGTCCCGCGACACAGCTTTACAGTTCTGTGCATATCTTTGGCGATATGTCTATGATAAAAGAGAGTATTGAAAAAGCAAGGATATTAAATGCACTGATGCAAAAACTGCAAAGTGAAGGTGGATATGATGCCATAAATGCAGATAATCCAATCTATACGAAGATGCTCGAACAAACAGGTCTTTATGTACTGACTCCAAAAACCATGAGTCTGAAAATAAAAGTAGGACAAAATCTTTCAGAAGAGAGAAAACGGATTTTAATCAAGAAGCTGAGAGAGCGAAATGAAGATAAAGATGAGATGAGTGCGGCGCTGGTCGAGGAGTTTATGAACAGTTGAAAAATTATGAGCAATTTTCAGATTGGATCTGTGCTGTTTTTTAATTACACTACGTTCAAAGAAAAGGAAAAAGATGTTCATAATATCACTCACGTATCTCGTTCCTCTTGAAGAGGTAGACAAACATTTAGCAGATCATGTAGATTATCTAAAAGAGCAATACACTTTAGGCAATTTCATCGTCTCCGGACGTAAAGTCCCAAGAAGCGGAGGCATCATCTTTTCTAAAATGGATTCACTTGAAAAACTGCAGGCCGTTTTAGAAAAAGATCCGTTTAAAATAGCAAATCTCGCTACTTACGAAATTCAAGAGTTTATACCTACGATGACTTCTGTAGAGTTTGAAAATCTAAAAGAGTAAAGTAGCAATTTTTGGATTGTGTTCTTTTCATGTAAAAGCTATACTTTTAAAAAATTTGGGAGATCTCGATAATATGGATGCAACAAAGAATTCTTTTAGCAACTATCGTCAGATCGAAAAAGCTATTCGTTATATTGATGATAATTTCAAAGAACAGCCTTCCATAGAGGAGATAGCTCACAACATCGGTATGAGCAAATACCATTTTATTCGAATTTTTAAAGAGTACGTCGGCGTAACTCCCAAGCAGTTTTTACATTCCCTCACACTCAATTACGCAAAAGAGCATATCAAAGAATCCAAATCGATTTTAGACACTAGCTTAGACATAGGACTTTCAAGTTC
This sequence comes from Sulfurimonadaceae bacterium, assembly GCA_028683835.1. GTDB lineage: Bacteria > Campylobacterota > Campylobacteria > Campylobacterales > Sulfurimonadaceae > Hydrocurvibacter. The sequence continues at coordinate 25,172 of JAQUHB010000030.1, forward strand.
AAGTCGTCTGCATGAACTTTTCGTAAACCTTATAGGGGTGACACCAAAAGAGTATCGAGAAAAGGGTAAAAATGTTGAGATCGTTTACGGATATGGAGAGACGCCTTTTGGCGAAGCTCTCATAGGCTTTACATGTAAAGGTATCTGCTATCTCGGATTTATTGATGATAATCAAAAGAAAATCTTTGAAAGATTTGAGAAGCATTGGGAAAAAGCAGACCTTATTCATAACGATGTAGAAGCTAAACAATACTTAGAAAATATCTTCATCAAAAACAAAAAATACAACCTTTTAGTCAAAGGGACAAACTTTCAGATAAACGTTTGGAAAGCCCTTTTAAATCTCCCAAACGGAGTACTCTCTACTTATCAAGATATCGCAAATTTTTTAGATAAACCAAAAGCAGTACGTGCGGTGGCAAGTGCCATTGGCAAAAACAACATCGGCTATCTCATTCCATGTCACAGAGTTATCTCAAAAAGCGGAGCGATGAGCGGATATAGATGGGGTATAGAACGTAAAAAAATACTCATAGCATATGAATCAATGAAGAAGGAGAAGATAGATGAAATTTACAATGACAGCAACTAACTTTAATCTTAAAGATTATCTAGATCGTATCGGATATGACGGTAATGTTACAAAAGATACAATGACACTGATACAGTTAATGCAAAAGCAACTTCAAAGTATCCCATTTGAAAATACCGAAGTGCAAGCTGGACGTATCCCCTCTTTGGTTCCTGAAGATATCGTAGAAAAGATCCTTACATGTAAGCGTGGCGGCTACTGCTACGAGATAAACGGAGTATTTGCAATGGCACTCACCGCAATAGGGTTTGAATGGTATTTTGCAGGAGCACGTCCGATGTTTTATCCTTCTCGTCGTCCTAAAACACACATGATACTCATTGTCCGATGCGAAGGAAAAGAGTATCTTTGCGATACTGGATTTGGAGGGTATGCTCTGCGCGCACCAATGGAAATAAAAGAGGGCGAAACGACTCAAGAAGAAGATCGTTTTAAATTAGAATTGATTGATAAGGAATACGTTCTTAGCACTTTTGTATCAGGAGAATGGCAACGTCAATACGGTTTTGCACTGCAGAGTCAAGAATGGATCGAGTTTAGTCTTGCCAATTATTTCAACGCCACTCATCCAGAGACCATTTTCACGCAAAAAAAATTAGCGATCATGCAAACACCTACGGGACGTAAAATTTTGGTGAATAATGAACTAAAACTTATTGAAGATGGAAAAATAAAAATTTTAGAGATCGATTATGAGACTGCAATCCAAAACTATTTTGCATTAAAGGCTTACATTAAGTAGTAAAATAGCTGTGAGATTCGCATATGAATGGCACGATATAAATGAACAATAATAAAAGTTTTATAGGATTTATGATGTTAGAGAAAAAAAGATGCGCTTGGGTAAAACTGAGCGACCCTGTTTATGTGGCTTATCATGATCATGAGTGGGGAAAACCCTTACATGATGAGAGAGCGCTCTTTGAGCTTTTTTCTCTTGAAACTCAAAGTGCAGGGCTTAGTTGGCTTACAGTTCTTAAAAAAAGAGAAGGATATCGCGCAGTATTTGATAACTTTGATTTGCAAAAAGTGGCTTCATATTTAGCTTCAGATGTAGAGCAAATCATACAAAACGGTCTGGTTGTCAAACACAAAGCAAAGATAGAAGCAATCATCCAAAATGCCAAAGGATTTTTACAAATAGTAGATGAGTTTGGCTCACTAGATAACTATTTTTGGAGTAAAGTAAAGGGTCATCAGATCAAGAATGATGTGCCTGATTATAAACACGCCATGACAACTTCAAATATCTCCGATGAGATAACCAAAGATCTGAAAAAACGGGG
>JAQUHB010000009.1 GCA_028683835.1 Sulfurimonadaceae bacterium
TTTTTTTACTGTACGTTTAAATACCTGTTTCACATCTTGGTTCATTTGTATATTTAGATTTACTTGTTCAGTATTTTTTATTAAAATATCAACATGTGTGATTACTTCTGCAAGCTTAATTTCTGATTCATTATTGAGATACTTACTATACGCTTTAACAATATTTACTGCATCTGATTGTAATGGTTGTCGACAATAAATGCAAACTTCATTTGAATCTTCAACTTCTTGAGAATAATTAGAAGCACTCTTAATAAATGATTTCCATTTTTCTGAATCAGTTGATGGTAGTTTTTTTAATACTTCAAGCTGCTTTTTAAACTCGTTACTTTCAAAACTATATTTTTCGTATAATTCTAAAATATTTTTAGCTTCTTCTACAAAAGTGCTTGTCTTCTTAGCTGTCTCTTCTATTGACTTTTTGATTGCATTGATTTCACTATATTTTGTCGTTTCGATTTTAATTTTATCTTGAATATTCTGCTGAGAAAGATTTTGATATTGGATTTTGAGGTCTTCTAATTTTTTACTATCTTCATCTACGAATTCAAATCTACTTTGTACTTCATCTTCTTGTACAGTGCTTAAATAACTTTGTTCAAAAACACCTTTATTATGTGCTAAAAACTTTTCTGAGTTAATTCTTGGCTTCTCATTTTTTGCACTTTGTATTTCATTGAATAATTTTGTTTTCAATCCATCAATAGTCTCAATGATGTATGAAAATAAGTTTAATCCAAATGGTTCTACCAACGTAGAATCAATTTCTCTTTTATTTAACAATCCACTTAAGTATGAAGAATCAAAAACTCTTACCATATTAAACGGAGATATAGCTCTTGAAGTATTACTCCAGTTTAATTGATTGGAATTTGACCCTATTGAATAATCAATATCCACACTTATTGGTTGTACTGAATCAACATATATATTTGGTAAAATTTCTTTTTCTTCATTACCACCAGCAATTTCATTTAATATTCTAAAATAGCTACTTTTTCCTGAACCATTTAAGCCAAATAAAACATTACAATTTTCACTAAAACTTATTGATTGCTGATTCTTTAGTGCATTAATTCCACTATTATGTATCAATTTTTTTACTATTAATTTGTCTGTATTATTTGTAACTTGAGCTGTATTAGCTAATTCACTTTCTTCTACTTCATTTTTTAATAATTTATATACACCGTTAAGCTTCTCTTCTAATATGTTACCATTTGAATTTATAGCTTCATCAATTAAACTTTTTAACCATAAAGGTTGAGATGTTTTGTATTCATTAAGATAATCTTTAGCATGTGCTTTCATGTTTACCCCTCAATTGTTGCCATTTTTGAAAGTAAAATTTCCGTCAAACTCATCAAATCTTTATTCATAGATTCACTTGTCCAAATAAAGTTACTTAGCCGATTTATCAATTGATAAAATTTATGAATTATTTTAAATTCAGGGTATAAAATCTTTATCTGTTCAAAATCTGTTTTATTTATCATTAACATTGTAGATGAACCTATGGCAATATTTTTAAGATTTCCATGGTTATATAATAAGTTGTAATATAAATATTCAATCATTTCTTTTTGATTTAATATAATCGAATTGATCTGCTGATTAGTAATACATTTTTCTTTATTTATTACAACTTTCCCCATATCAGAGCCTATGCATGTTACTAACAATGAATTTTCAGTCAATAATTTATTATTTAGTTTTTTTATACCTGTTTTTGATAAATATCGAATTGATTTAGTAACAAATTTTCCATAATTTTTATAATCTGTCGGTGTAATAAAAGGTACATCAATACCAAAATCTTTCGGACTACTGCTTGATGGTGTTTTTCCTGTAATAACATTCCCAATTTCTCGAATCTCACAAGTTTTCCACCCTTTAGGTATCTCGATATCCAACTCATCAGAGTATTCCATTTCACCACCGTTTGATTTATAGGGTTTACCGTTTTCATCTGGAAACTCAAAATTTACAAACCACTCTTTATAGATACTTTGTACTGCATCTTCTAGCTTGTGATTTAGTTGTTCGTTGAGTTTAATTCGGTCTGTTATGGTGTGGTACTCTTTAATAAGCTCATTTTGTTTTTCGATTGATGGAACTGGAAGTTCTAAATCACAAAAATCTTCCCAGTTAAATCCACCTCTTACGCTACTATCCGTTGTAAACCAAGCATTTCTATCAAATTCACTTCTTCTACACCACATCATTAGATATTCTGGCAATAATTCATTAGTATTTACAATTTCAAAAACGACATAAGCAGGAGATACAATAACACTATCTTCGTGTGCAAGGATACTTATTGGAAGAATTTCATCTCTTCCAACGTGCATTGGATTATAAGCAAATTGATTTTTTTCAACAATTTTGTATACTGATAAATCTGTGCCAGTAACATTTGCGACTGATGGCATAAATTCTTTAGTTATATTTATGCCTCGAAGATGTTCAACTGTTCGACTATTAGTATTGTTTCTATTTTTGACTTGTTGAACAAATTTACCAATCTTTTTATAGTTTGATCTCATAGCCCAACTCTTTAAAAACTGTTAATAACTCATGTTTCGATTGTTCTTCATCTTTTAGAAGCTCTGTAAATTCACCTTGAAGTGTTGTCATCTTTGTATCGAAATCTATATTTTCATCTCTGTTTACAAACTCTATATATTTGCTAGGAACGAGTGAATAGTCTTTTGCTATTACTTCATCTTTTGTGGCGCTTTTACAATATTCTGCTATATCTTTATAAGCCTCTTTATCGCTTTGCCAAATATGATAAGTTGATGATACTTCATCTAACGTTTCATCGTCAAACTGCACAAATTTTTTCTCAAATGGCACCCCTTTTTTTCTCAAATCCATAAAGAGTATTTCTCCGGTTCTATCTCTATGGGTTTTTGTTCGGTCATTTTGTTCAAAAGTTCTGAGCTTCTTATTGGCATTGAGTATCCAAAGTGTTACACTGATGTCTGTGGTATAAAACATCTTCATTGGCAATACAAGTATAGCTTCCACTAAATCATTTTCTATTAGTTTTGCTTTAATTTTATACTCTTCACCGCCACCACTGAGTGATCCGTTTGCCAAGATGAATCCTGCTACTCCATTTTGAGAGAGTTTTGATACCATATTGAGTATCCAACCGTAGTTGGCGTTTGATGTCGGCGGAACATCGTATCCTGCCCATCTCGCATCATCTAGCAGTTCATTAACACCTCTCCAGTCTTTTTGATTAAAAGGAGGATTTGCCATGATAAAGTCGGCTTTTAAATCTTTGTGTTGGTCTTTTGCAAATGTATCGGCAGGTACATCTCCAAGATTTGCGGAAATTCCTCTAATGGCTAGGTTCATTTTGGCAAGTTTATATGTAGTTGCCGTGTATTCTTGACCATAGACTGAGATATCTTTTTTGTTCCCGTTGTGAGCATCTATGAACTTGACAGACTGAACAAACATACCACCACTACCACAAGCAGGATCGTATATCTTGCCTTTATACGGTTCTATCATAGTTGCTATCAGATTGACTATTGATTTTGGAGTGTAGAACTCACCTTTTCCTTTTCCCTCTGCAATAGCAAAATTACTCAAAAAGTATTCATACACACGACCGACGATATCGTGCCCTTTGTCTTCTATGGTGTTGATGTTGTTGATAGTATCTATAAGAGAAGAGAGCTTGCTTGCATCCAGTCCAAGTCTTGAGAAGTAGTTATCGGGTAAAGCCCCTTTGAGGGAAGGATTGTTTTTTTCAATCGTTGCTAAAGCTGTATCTATTTTGAGAGCTATATCATCTTGTTTTGCTTGTTGCTTGATATACGACCATCTTGATTCTTCTGGAAGATAAAACACATTTTCCATAGTATAAAACTCTACCATATCGATAAATGCTTCTTTTCCCTCTGATAGTAGTTTTTCTCTGCGCTCTTCGAATGTATCACTGACAAACTTTAAAAATATCAGTCCCAAAACAATGTGTTTATATTCACTAGATTCAACAGAGCCTCTTAGTTTATTTGCGCTATCCCAAAGAGTCTCTTCCATAGATTTTTGATTTTTTTCTTTTGCCATTGTCAGCTTGACCTTTGATTAACAAATTTTATTAAAAATTAATTTGTATTTATTATATCAAATTTATCTTAGCGTACACGTTTTTGAGCGAAAAAATAACGAAAAGAAGCAGTGCCATTTTAATGCCTTCATTATAATATGGCGAAAGCTTTTAGAAAAGGTCACATATGAAGCAGCAAGAAGAGCACAATAGATCTTGTAAGAAGAAAATTAACTGTGTGATTGGTAAAACAGTTAAACAGACAATACTCAAATTTGGAGTCTTTGCGTTTATGATGTTAGGATGGTATCTGTATTTTAGATATTATGGAGTGAAGTAGATAGATCTTGTAGCTGATGAAAAAAGGAAACAGAAGATTTTATAATCATCCTACTAACTCTAATGTGTTTTCATCCAGATAGCGTACAAGTTCCATTCTTGAGATATGGATCTTATTGCCGATTTTAACAATCTCTAGCTCTCGATTGCTAATCAACTTTTTTGCCATGTCGACTTTGATTATACCGAGCTCTTCGACCTCTTTGAGATTGAAGAGAATTCTTTGTGGTAGAAGTGCGTTATAGTCCGTTTTCATTGTATGTTCCTTTGATGTTTTTTATTTGTAGTAATTTCTCATAAGAAGTAGATGGTGCAAGATTTTTTTTATAGCGACAAAAGGGGTTATGTCGTTTTGATCAATGAATCTAAGGTTGTATTAAATCTCTCTCCTTAATGCTGAAGATATTTGTAATATAAGCATGAATTGCCATAGTATCTGGATAACATCTATATTTTTCAAATCCTATTCGTTTGATGTCTCTCTCCCTCAGTATTGCACAAGTATCATATTGCTGTAGCAGATAGTTTTTCTCTTTTTTCAGAGGCACATACATCACATGGTATCTGTGTAAAGCGTTTAGAATAGAACTGATCAAATTGTTTCTATAGTTGTTAAAAAATTTTGCTTGTAGTTTTAGTTCAAACCGTACAATCTGATAAGGAAGATTCTCCTTTTTAGATTTGTCATATAGATATGCTCTTTGCAGTACTTCATCAAGCTTATCATTTGTAATTTTTTCAATGTAACTTGTTGTTTCAAAGAGTTGTGATTCATTTGCAGGATAGTAAGTGGTCTTTGGAAATTTCTTCGTACACAGTGCTAACACATTTTCAAAACGAGTGTACATATCCATACAAACATCAAGTTCTGTCAGCTTATATGTAATATTCCTAGTATTAAGATACGCGCATACACTTAGTAGTGTATTATGGGAAATAGTATCCAATGGCTCGTGATATCGTTTCAACCCTGCAAACTTGATAGCAATATAGTAAGTTGTTACTACCATGTTGTTTAGTGGATTATTCATAGAGAAACTACCCATACGAATGGATGCTATCGTAGTACTATTTGAGCAGATATGATATTCTCTTATAAAGAAATTTGAATGCATATTTGTAGAATGAGTTTTCTCTAATACATAAAGCTTCTTTGTATATAAGAGAGTAAGTATTCCATCAACAATGAAGTTTCGAGTTACTTCATTGTTAGAATAAACTTGCAATCCAACTGTATCAATTGATGTTGTATATTTCATCTTCTTATCCTGATGTTAGATAAGAGAATAAACGATATTAATCTTAAAATATAATAGATACTTATAACTATGTTATATTATAGAACATAGTAAGGTTTCTTTTATTTTGATTATTATTATCAGAGTTGTCTGATAGATCGTTTAGTTTTATTCTCTTTCATCTATGGAAATGCTTTAAAAAAAATATGTACTTAGAAATACCTCATATTTTGTAAATCATTTTTCATAAAGTGAAAAAAGAGATTCTAGAGAAGGCGATGAAGTTTCTCTAGAAGACAGTTAGCAAGTTCTTATGCAAGATAGTGGGACAGGTACAAACGAGAAATCTCGCTCAACTCCTAAACCTAATGAGCCTCGAAGCGACTCTAACTCCGTTAATGAAAAGTAGCCAAGCTCATCTTCAAGCCCTTGCACATACCCAAAACAGGTGTTTCTATCAGCTGTCGAACATTCTATGACGTACCATGTCCAGTTGCTATCAGGTGTAAAAAACTTTACATGGCACATTGGATCAGGCGATTCTTCCATTTCATACAGATCAGGGATTGTATCTAGCAATTCTTGCGATATGAGTTTACTCATGATTACGCCGCCTCTTGAGAGTTTACCGATCTATTACGATACCAATATTTGTTGTGGCTTGACCACCTAAATGAAAAAGCTTTTATTGAATCACGAGCGTTGAATATGGCGTCTTTATTTCCGACAATAATAAGCTCTGATCCATGTTCTTGAATTTGCAATCCTAGTGAGTATAAAGATGAAAACTCATGAGGAGAGAAGCTCTGTTGGGAAGTTTGCGTTTGTTGGGGTTTGTTTTGTTGATTTTGCTGTGAATGAGAGGAATGACTACTATTTTGCTGTGCGATAGCATTTTGAACTTCAAAAGCGGATGCATACTCTGCTCCACCAAGACCAAAGTTTGCCAGTGCTCTGCCAACAGCACTCGTCTCACATACTTCGACCATACTGGTTGAATTTATAGAGTTATTATCATCCCCTCTTACTTCTTCTGCATAACCTGTAGCTAGAACTTTACCGTCTATGCTTATTTTTGCTTGCATGATAGCACGATGATCATCATTATTTATCAAAAGTGTTTCTATGGTTGCATTTGGAAAAAATTTGCGAAAGATGTTTATACGCGTCGATACCTGAGTATAATTTTTACCTTCAATGTTGACTGTTGGTGAATTTTTGAGTTCTTTAATCGCTTCTTGTAGCGGATGTTGAGATTCTTGCATAATTTGCCCCCTATGCCACTTCTTCAACGTACGCTGATTCATCTGAAACGAATGATTTACGTCTGTTAATACGAATAGTCGCTGGTTTATGAACTATCTCTATACTCATATCAGCATACTTTTCTACTTCATGTCTTTGATCTGCCGATAATAGGGCTTGTTCTACTGCTTCTAAATCCACCAGCTCTACTTTAAAAAATCCAGCTTTAAGGAGAGCATCTTCATCCAGTATCTCTAACTTAGCTACGCTTTGTTGCGTAGCTTTTGATACTGTTAGGCTTGAGATCTTCAATCCTTCAAGTTTCGTTACGCCAAAAGATAGCAGTGCTTTGGATATCTCTTCTTTCCCATACGTTTTTGCAAGTTCAAGCTGCTGTTTCAAATGCATGAGAAGTCGCTGTTGCTCCTTGATGTAATCTATCTTTACATCAAGATTGGCAAATGCTTCTGCAAGACGATCAGCTTTCATAAATGCTGAGAGATTGGGTGCTTGTAAAATCTTCAGTACACTTTGATAAAACCACTCTTTGGATTGGCTGTTTCCAGTGTGTAGGGCTATAAGGTCTTCTTCTAATTGAGTATTTTGTGCTGTGAGGTTTTGCATAGTTTTTCTCCTTATTATGCTACTAAAGCTTCAGGTTGTTTGATCTGATAGATTCTTTCAGCAAGATCAAATAGCCCAACATTGATTTCATAATCTCGTGAGATAGAGGTAATTTCACGAGATGTAAAGCGTCTACCTGTCTCTTTGTTGACTCCTGTAATATTAGATGCACGGGTTAGGTTCTCTTGCAATATATTCATGATTGTATAGAGGCTGGTGTCCTTTCTATCTTCGTCTCTGTGTGGCTGAAGGAGTTGTTGACTATCTATGTCCAAGTGGGGTGCAAATTTCAACGGGACAGCAAGCTTCGCAAAAGTTTCAATTTCTGCTTGTGATAGCATTAATGACGAATATGCTTCTATCTTCTGCTCTAGCTTAGGCTTGAACTCTGTAATTTTTTGAATGATTTCATCGAGATTATTTTCTAAATCGCCAATGTGACGCAGTTTATAACTATCAAATGTCTCACCGATAACAAGGCCATTTTCACAAGAAAATCTATAAATACCAATAGATATAGTAAAAGCCTTAGAACGATCAAAAGAATTAAAAAAGAGTATCTCAACGGCTGATTCTTGCGGTGCGATAAGGTCATCGAAGTGACGTAGACGAACACAGTGGACTTGTTTATCTTCTCGTGATTCATCTCGGACTGAGGCTACTTGAACTGATGTCACATGCCAATTAAATCTGTTTTTCAGTTCGTTTATTATATCAATGCTTGATATTAGAGAGTATTTTTCGCTGGCATTTTCATGCGGGACTGTTGTATATAAGACTGGGTAATTCATCAGCTCTGAAGCTGAAAGCGGTAGTTTTGACATGGGTATCCTTTTATATTTTAAATTAAATTGTGGAAAGTCGTGAGACTAAGAGACTAATCTACATCTGAATTTGAATTTGAATCGAGTGTTTTTATTATAAGAGAGCCGATTGTGACGACAATTGCCAAACATTTGAATGGATCCATTTTACTTTTCCTTTGTTGTATGGGTAGTTTTGAGTATTTCATAGAGGTAGATTTTCCTCTTGTAGCGTTTGAATAATTAGCTCTTTTGGTTTTGTGAAGAACACCACTTCTTTTGATTCGACTGCTGTCATTTTGCTCCTTTGATTAGTTTTGCTTAGTTATCCACAGAACAACCCCTAGATGGAGTTGCTCTGTGGTGTTGTAGTAAAGCTTATGCTTTAGTTTGTATTGCAGTGGTATCGTGAAGTGTATTACTGGGGTTGCAAGATGTATTTATCTTCTTGCTAATTGAATAATATATGGTTGTAAATATTTCGGATCTCATTTTGTAGATTGATTCAAAATACTTGCCAAACTTAATAATACATTTGTCTTCTTGTGTGTGTTTGCAAAAATTCAATATGTGTTTGTTTTTAAAAAGGATAAATAATAGAGTCAGAAGGCTGTTTTCCTACAACTTTCAAACAAAAGAAAAGGTATAACGCAGTCGTAATAATTAAAGCAATTAATAAATTTGGATTATAAAAAAAAATCCAATTTACTCTCATTTAGCATAGCGTCAATCTCTTTAGACTTTTTATCTTGAATTGCACATAGTTATAAATATAATTGCTAAAATAAGTGAGACCCAAGTTAACCTTAGGTACATCACCATATTATTTATATATATGTCATTTAAATATTAAATAACTACTGTAAAATGCCTATATTATGCTATATATAACACAAATTAGCAGATAGAATATTTTAAAATATCAATAAAATATATTTAGAATATAAATAAAATATTTTAGAATAAGCAATAAACTATTGGCCTATCAAAAACAGACTCAATTGCTCAAGAGACTTCTCAGGAAACATTATTTGTAACTGTTTTAGTTTCTCATTATTAATTTCAATGGCTTTATTTTCATCCAAGAGTCCATCAAGTGCTACATCTACAATTGGACCAACAGTTGTGTTTTTCATGGTTGCATATCTTGATGCAATACCGCTAGGTATATGCCCTAAAGCTGTGTCAACTATATTATCACTCTGTAACATTTGATTCATCAAATATTCACTTAGCAATTTTCTTAAATCATGCATTCTCGTAAATGAGAAGTTATTATCATTTCTTACACGTTCCCAATGATTTCTTAAAGTAGCTTCACTAAGCGCTTTTTTATTATCTGGGCTTCTAAAAACGAATCCTTTCATCTTATCTATTTTATTAATATCTACAAGAACTTCAAGCGTTGCATATAATCGATTTGAGAGCTTATAGGTCATATTGATACCTGCTTTATTTGAAATCTCTTTGATCGTGTATATACGATCTTCTAAGTTTATATCTTCCCATTTAAGAGAAAGCACTTCCCCTCTTCTTCTTCCATGCAATAACCACATGAAAATTTCTCTATATGGAGACACAGGATAATCCCTTAGTGCTTGTGCAACAGCTTTTGATTTTTCTAGTGTTAAATCCAAGTTAGTCTTATTTCTTAATGGCGGCAATCCCTTCATCGATGCTGGGGATATTAGTACGAATTCAGTAGTAGACTTATTGATTTCACTGTAGATATAATTAACAACTTGATAAGTTCTTCTTTGTGTCCTATCTGATCTATTTGCTCTTTTTAATGTATGTGCAATATCTCGTATATCATTAGGCGCAATTTTGTTTAATGCTTTGTTGTATATAGGTTGCAGCCAATTTCTATAAAATTGGCATTCTATCGAGTTGTCTTTTCCATTCTTGGCTTCTTTATTGCGAATAAGGAACCATGCATTTTCAAATGTCATATCTGGTTTTATGACATCAGATGCCTTGCTTTTATATATATCATTATTCAGTTCATCCATCAACTCTTCATATCTTTTAGAGGCATCTTTTATTGCATCTAACAAAGTCGTATTTTGATTAAAAGTCATTGTTTCTTTGTTAATAGACCTTTTACCATTAAGCACTTTTGATGCTCTGACTTGTATTTTATATGGCATTGTAAAAGTAATATTTGTATTGACTATTTTGTCATCTTTAATTTTGCTTAATGGAATTTGTCCATCATCTTTATAGGTTAAACCAGCAGTTCTACGGTTCTTCAAATTAAAATACATGTGGACTCCACTTGGGTATCATATCAGGTTAAAATGGGTATCAATTTCTACAATATGGGTATCAGATTAACAATATGTAATTATAGCTTATTGTAGCTAGTTATATAGGATATATCTGTAATAAGCAAGGAATTATAGGGATTTAAATAGATATTTATTGACACTTGTCATTTGATATAGTCTATAATTAAATTGGATTCAAAATCCGCTGTCGCGAGACATGGCGGTTCGAGTCCGCCCGCAGGTACCACCTATAAAATCCATTTAGATTCCCATAAATATGATGTTTGTATAACTCTTTAAGGTTTAATATCTTAGTGTACAACCGATTTTAAAATAAGAGTAATTTGAATTTAAAAAAGATATTAGGAAGCACTGTCCTCTAATAGTTCATGATAAGCACCTCTCTTACCTTTTTTTTACTTCCTGCTCCTCTGAGAGTATAATCTATTTTAAATTTTTGTCTCTAAACTAGTTATATGACCATGCTCATCATGGTGGACTGTAACTAATTGACTATTGACACATGCTTCTAATTGAGTCTTGTTTACTTGGAAATACTCTGCATATTCATCGGGCTGATATTGTACATGCTTACTTGAGGACATATGTCTATTTAATCTTGATAATATAAATAATACTATAGGTGTAGCAATAAGCATAAATAGTGCTTTATGAAAAGGTATAACACCAATATTATTGAGAATGACATCCGATATTTCATCCGGATTTGCCTTTAAAGTAAGTATTTTATAAAATACTATGATCAAAGGTTTCCATAAATAAATCCAACCAAGCCATAATAAAAGTGTTATAAAATCCCAAAACAACCTTTTAGCACGTGGGAGTTCATGACGTTTATTAATAATTAAAGTTTCCATAGATTCTACTCCTTCACTTTTTTTATCTGTTGGTGCGCACCACGATCTGGACTGACCCATCTAGCCCTTTTTTTCTTCGCAAATAAAACTTTTGGAAGAGCTGTAACAGCTGTAAAAAGATTTAAAAACCAAAATGCAAATGGATACCAAATCATCCAAAAATAATTTTGCCCCATCCCTTTATCATAATGTCCATCTAACCATTTACTAACATAAAACTGAATCAAACATGCACCTATCAAAATAATACTACTTTCATTTGGTAAAATCGGTGAATCTGTAACCATTAAATATGGAAGATCCATAAATTTATCAAGTACCCAAACCAAGAAGACAATGAGCATACTATAAGCCCAAACCATACTTAGTACAAGTTCTGTCATAAGTCCCCAAAGATGAGTTTGTTTTGGCTGGAAAACAACCTTAAAATTCTTTAGCATAACCTGAGCACCACCCATAGCCCAGCGAAGGCGTTGTTTCCATAGTCCTTTGATCGTTTCAGGCATAAGTATCCAAACTAAAGCACGAGGTTCAAAACGGACATCCCAACCATTACTTTGGAGTTTCCATGTAATGTCTATATCTTCAGTCAACATATCAGGACTCCAGTAGCCCACTTCATGTACAGCAGCTTTTCTAAATCCCGTAATAACACCAGAAACAGTGAATAAACGTCCAAAACTTCTCTGTGCACGTTTAATCATACCAACTATTGAAGAAAACTCTCCAACTTGTATTTTACCGAGTAAGCTAGTGCGATTTCGTATACGGGGATTCCCAGTAACCGCTGCAACCTGAGGATAGCGAATAAAATGTTTCACTATCCAATGTAAACAAAAAGGATCTATCAAGGCATCACCATCAATACCTACCAAATACTCATATTTAGAGACTAGAGCACCAGCTTGAAGTCCTAGCGCTTTTCCTTGATTTTCTGCAAGATTGACAACTTTTAATTTAGGATTATTTTGGGCTAAACTTAATAAGATTTCTAATGTATCATCTTTGCTTCCATCATTAACCGCGATAACTTCAAATTCAGGATATTGAACATTTAAAGCATACGTGATTGTTTCTATAGCGTTTTGCCCTTCGTTATAACATGGGATTAAGATACTTACTCCGGGCCAAGTTTCATTTGCTCGGAGAGGTGGAATGATCTCTTTTAAATAAGGCTTTTCATTTTTAAAATAAAAGAAAATAGCACCTATCATCCATAAAGTTGACATAAATAATGGATAAAAAAAGATATAACTCAGCAATACCTGCCAAACTACATGTAGCCACACATAAAAAGTTATCATAAAGCTCCCTTATTTATTCGGTATTAACGTATGTATATAGAGTTTTTTCTGTGTAAAACTTGCTCTAATCGTATCAGCATCAGGATTATTTTTATATAAATTATCCGGATAATACGCAATATGATTCACCCCTAAATCATATAGATGCTTTATTGTACTGCTCAATTCTTCAGAAGAGATTGCTTCATCCCCTTTTCTCCAGTTTACAGTTTGCAATTCGATAACCGTGCGTTCTAAACCACATTTTTGTTCCTTTACATGAGCTACTATCTTATCATAAAACTCTTCACTGTTGCTTGCTTGTTCCATATACGGCATTGCCATAATTGCGGTGTAATCGTACATGCTGATCGATTCGGCCAAGCTTTGAGCATACCATTCTTGTGCATCTTTATTTAGCGCAACTTGTGCATATAAATTACGTGCTGTTACCAATCCAGGTTGTTCATTTCTTACAATTTGTGATAATTCCATTGCAAAATCATCCAGATACTTTGTTTTAAGTTTTGTCCATTTTTGGAATTGTTTTCTATCCGCTCTAATTTCTCTTACAGTTGGTGACAATCCCCATTTTTTATATTGTTCATGCGCCATGACACTGTCATCTTCATAATCAGACAAAGTTACGTCATCATGAAACAATATACCGTCAATATAAGCTGATTTTCCTAAATCTTCATAAATCTCTTTGATCACTTTTCTCGCTTTTGCAGAAAATGGAGACAATCTTGGATAACCCATATTGAGGTGAGTAGGATCAACTTGCAAAGTTACCACCGTATCTTTTGCCGCTGGATTATTTTCAGGTAACTGCCAAGCTATCATCGGCATCCAAGCATAAATACGTTTTACCTGTGTACGAGTTCCGATCTGCCAAGCAACACGGTTAAATAAATCCGCTCTCATCGGTAAATTTCTATTTGGAAAATAAACTGCGTCTGCTGCACCATTTGCATCTGGATCAGCAAAAGCCTGAAGATAAACAGTGTTAACACCCAACTTTTTTATACGTTCAAGTAGATCGCCTAGATTTTTCTCTGTTTGAGCAGGATCTTTATCATAGATATAGTCCATATCTATATGTGCCGCTTTCGTTGCACGATCATCATCGGTAAAATTAGCATTTCTAACCCACATATCTTGATCTAAATCTTTCAATGTCATTTTGCCATCAACCAAGATACGACGAAGTCCCCACAATGGTGTTTTACGAGTATTACTACCATCATCCAATGTTAAACCCACAGGCATCCCTAATTCCTCTGCAATATGACGTACTTCTATATTATAATGTCCATATGGCCAAACCATTACACGAGGTTTTTGTCCTGTATATTTTTCTAAAAATGTATTATTTTCCGCTAAATCTCTATATATTCGTTTCTTATAGTTTTTTTCATCTTCATATTGTTTTTTATCGGCAAGCCACTGGCGGGTTGTAACGGCAGGCTCCATATTACCTTGAGGATTACCAGTGATACCATGATGAAGACCATAACTATGACTTCCGATCTCTACAAGTCCACTTGCAACCATCTCTCTAATCTCTTTTTGACCCAAAAATTTATTTCTATCAATAATCTGACCACTAAAATCTACTTTATCTTTAGATTTTAACCAGCTACCCACCAAAGCGATTACCGTCGGAATCTTATATTTTTTAATAATCGGATATGCATTTTCATAGACTGATTGATATCCATCATCAAAAGTAACCAAGACTGCCTTATCTGGTAATGGTTTCCCATGTTGACGATACTTTAAGATATCATCTACATTAATAAAATGATAACCGTTATCTAACAACCAACGTATTTGTTCCTCGAAATGTGCAGGACTAACGGTATAAGTGGTATCGAGAGTTTCTCCCTTTTCTGCAATTTCGTGATAACTAAGAATCGTAAACTCATTCATATTTTGATCACGACTACACATATTTGGCAACTCACGTGCACTAAGATGGCTTCCCATAAGAGAGATCAACACAAAAAAGAGTGCCAATACAAGGTTTAATACATTCAATTTATCTTGTTTTATCATTCAATCACTTCTTTACAAAAATTAATAGTTGTTATTATACTTAACATAGCCTTGAAAATCTCTGATATGCGATTTTTAGATGCTACACAAGTGCTTTATCAATGATATTTTTTAACTCCTCACCATCTACAACTTCTTTGATAATAAGTTCCTTGGCAACAGCCTCAATAGCCGGCCATAATCTTTTTACCTCTTGAACTGTTTTTTCCTTTGCTTCATTCATCCACACAAGAAGACGCTCTTCTATTTTTTTAGAAAGTATTTTTCTACCATAAACAGATTCTATCCCTGTGATGTTGATATAGCCTAACTCTTCATCCATACCAAAAAGGGCTATGGCTGCATAGGCTTGCATATTGGCAACCTCAAGATCACTGATTGCTCCAGTTTCCATGCCAGACTCTCCAAATTTTTCCATCTTTGCGATGCGTCCTGCTAGTAACACACAAACATCATTAAAAAGTTCCTCTTTTGAAGTGGCATCAATATAGTCATCGTTATGATACGAGACAAATCCAAGAGCTTCACTTCTAGGGGCAACCGTTACCTGCTCGATCTTGATATTTGGTAAAAGTGTAAAAGAAAGTACCGCATGCCCTGCTTCATGATAAGCAGTTTTTGCCATTGAAGTTTCTATGTCACGTATCTGTTTATTTTCAAGTTTTGTACCGTATTTAATGATATTTATCTGCTCTAAGAGTATCTCTTCGGTGAGTTCTTTCAATCCTTTTCTCGCACACTCAAGCGCAGCTTCTTCCCCTATACGTTTGAGTTCATTTCCACCCAAACCTGAGATATATCGTACAACTCTTTCAACATCTATTGCAGCATCATGCGGTTTTTTCAATACTTCTTCTATAAAAAATCTTCTAGCCTCAATGTCAAGTTTTGGAACTTCTATACGTATATCTATACGCCCTGCTTTGTTGAGTTCTTCGGGGATGTCAACAATATCACTGAGCGTAATAATCGTAAAAACCGGTGCTTCAAAAGTTTGACTCAAATTATCCAACTCTTCGATAAGCGGTGTGATATTCATCTTTGAAATAATACCGCCAACAACACCCTGAATATCAATATCTTCTAAGATCACAATTGCTGGTGCAGAAACATATGCTTTTGCATAAGCTTTACGTATCACAGCTTCATTAAATAGATCAGCTCCGCTAATTGTGATATATGGCATATCACTTTCACAGGCAAAAGCACGGGCCAAAAGCTTTTTACCCATCCCCTGCTGTCCAAACAAAAACATACCTTTTGGCGGTAACATACCAAAATGTTCCAATCTCTGAGGTTCTTTGAGAAGTGCCAAAACCTCTAAAAGTTCATTTTTTACTCTTTGTTGTCCAGCTACATCAGCAAACTTCACATCTGATACGTGTAACTCTTCTTCGCTTAATATGGAGAGTTTTTCCTTACTATAATAGGCATTTTTTATCTTGCAAGTAACGCTTTCATCCTCTGTGTTCAATTCCCATTCAAGAGTCACTCGATAATGTTGTTTTGCTGTTTTTTTTGTAAAAACATTTTGCTCTTTTAAAATTTCCTCTGCAAAATTTACCGATATACCATCAAGATCAAAATGAATATATCTCATTTTTGGATTCAGTTTCATAGCATCATATATTTTACTAAAAAGAAGTTCTGGGAGTTTTCTTATAATATGTCTGGCGTTGAGATAAGGAGTTAGAGAAAGGGTTAAAAGGGAAACAAACTTATCAAAATGTTTATATTCTATCTCTATACCGCTCTCTTTGTTAAAACTCTGTGAAGTTTGATTGAGTGTTCTCGCACCTATTTTGATTAGTGTCGTGAGAGTTAAACGATTAAAAGGAATAATAGTATGTTCATTAAGCAAAGAAAGAAGTTTTTTATCAAATGCCTCCTCTTTTGTTGCATTTAAGATAACAACTTCACGACTGAGTCTTTCCATCAAAAATGTATGTGCTTGAAGAGGATCATTGATAACAAGTTCACGTAAATCCTGACGCTGGATAAGGGAACCAAGACGCGTAGTCGTCATGATAACAATGACATGAGAAAAATCTGTTTCCCCCTTTTCATTATCAGAAAAGAGTGTATATAAGGAAAGTTGCGCTTGGAGATCGGCTTTTTCTATATCTTCAAAAAGAAGAATGGATTTAGGATTTTTTTCTACAAAAGCGATGATTTCTGATTCTATGATTGGAGTATTCAACTGTTCTATACCCATAGAAAAACTGCCGCTGTATTTATCCATATTAAATATTTTTATCTGTTTCAACTCACTGTCAGCCTGTAAAAGAAGTTCACAAAGATAGTGTTTACCGCTGTTTGGCAAACCGATAAAGGTAAAAAGTGCTCTTACTCTTTTGTTAGTTTTTAGCAAATTTGTCCGAAGAAGAGTTTTCGTTAAGATATTTACAGCTTCTTGCTGATCAAAGATATTCTCGTTTAAGTATTTTTCTATCTTGTCACTAAATTCATTGTAATTTTTATCATTTATCATAATTCAACCCTTTTAATTTCTTGTATTGCCCTATTATATGTCAATTTTTATAAAAGTTATATGTTAAAATAGCACTTTTATTTTGGAGATTTGATGTCATTTGTAAAAACTGTTTTATTGTTCTTTTATTTGACTTTGCAGCTTCATGCGATCACTTTGCAAGAAAACTATGAAACAAAAGGCAGAGATATTTATGCAAGCGACATTTCCAAAGATATAGAAAACGATTTTTTACTTTTTTCATATGATGATGATAAACATATGCTTCGAACAAGTGCAGAAAAAGTGATAACAATCTTTAAAGCTCATGGAATCCAGATCAAAAAAAATGATGTCAGATATATCAATTTTCGAGAAAAATCTCGCATCGATATCGATAAAATCACAGATGCTCTTAAAAAAGAATTTTTAACAAAATATCCAACTTTAAAGATAAAAAGTCTCAGAGTCTATCCTCGTTCTTATCTCACAAAACTACCAAAAACATTTTCACTCTCTTTACAAAGACAGACTTTATATAAAAACTATTCGACTTTCTCTATTGTGACGCCTGATCATAAAATGATCTTTTTTGATTATATTTTAGATGCTGATATTGACGTTGTAATTACGACAAAAAATATCAAACGTCATGAAAAAATCTCTTTAGAAAATACAAAGATCAAAAACGTGAAGTTCTTAAGCTTTAGAGCAGATCCGCTTAGCGACATCGCAAATCATCAATATCAAAGCAAATTTTCACTAGAATCCGACGATATATTGACCCAAAATGATATTGAGTTTTTGAGTATAGTCCGAAGAGATGAACATGCAAACGCTTTTATAGAAGATGGCGGCGTGTCTATCACTTTTGATGTTATCGCTGAGCAAGATGGCAGAGAAGGAGACATTATCGCTGTTCGTAAATCTGATGGAAAAAAATTGATGGCGAAAGTCGTCGGAGTAAAGAGAGTACAGATCCAATGAAAAAAATAGTAGTTTCCATAAGTGGTGCAAGCGGTGCGAGTTTAGGACTTAAAGTTCTCTCTTTGTTACCAAAAGGTATCCAAAAACATCTTATAATCTCAGATCATGCAAAAATAGTCCTAGATAAAGAGCAAGATATCATCGTTCATGATGAAAAAAATATCGCGGCTTCCATCGCAAGCGGAAGTTTCAAGGTAGATGCGATGATGATTATTCCATGTAGTATGAACACCCTTGCAAAAATCGCTTCTGGGATATCTGACAATCTCACAACACGCGCGGCTTCTGTGATGATAAAAGAGCGTAAGACTCTGCTTTTAGCCCCGCGTGAGATGCCATTTTCTGCTATCGCTTTGGAAAATATGCATAAACTTGCATCTTTAGGAATTATCATAGCACCTCCGGTGCTGGCGTATTACAGTGAGCAAACAACACTTGAAGAGATGGAAAATTTTATGATCGGTAAGTGGTTTGATCTACTTGGAATCGAAAATGACTTATATAAAAGATGGGATGAAGATGAATAAAATAGCACTCTACCCGGGGACTTTTGATCCTATCACGAACGGGCATTTTGATATTATAGAAAGAGCTTTAGGTCTTTTTGACGAGGTGATTATCGCCGTGGCTGATTCTAAAGAAAAAAATCCAATGTTCACGCTTGAACAAAGAGTTGAAATGACAAAAGAAGCTGTTAGAACACTCTCCAATATACGTGTTGTAGGATTTAATAACCTCACAGTAGAACTTGCAAAAACTCTACATGCGAGTATTTTGATCCGAGGATTGCGTGCAGTGAGTGATTTTGAGTTTGAACTCCAGCTTGGATATCTCAATAACTCCCTTGATGATACGATAGAAACAGTTTATCTCATGCCAAAACTCCAACATGCGTTTATTAGTTCTTCTATTGTGAGAAATCTTTTAAAATACAATGGTAAAACAGATCATCTACTCCCTCATGAAGTACAAGCAATGATACAAAAGCAGATGATATGTATATAACTATCGAGGGGATCGATACGGCAGGGAAAAGTACGCAGATACAAGTATTAAAAGAAAATTATTCTGATGCCATTATCACCAAAGAACCTGGAGCAACAAAGCTTGGAGTCAAACTTCGTGAAATCGCCCTCTTCTCAGAGATAAAAAGTCCGATTGCGGAGCTTTTGATCTTCTTGGCTGATCGCGCTGAACATATCGCTGAAATTGTTGAACCAAATCGTGAAAAACTTATTATTAGTGACAGAAGCGTGATTTCAGGCATTGCATATGCAGATGTAGTCGGTCACTTTGAGATGGAAAAACTCATCGAACTTAACCGCTTTACATGTAAAGATATTTTTCCGCAAAAAGCAGTGGTTTTGAAGCTTTCACGAGAAGAGTTGACATATAGACTTTCACAAAAAAAGCATGACAAAATCGAAGGACGCGGGATTGATTATCTTTTATCCATCCAAGATTCACTGATAAAAGCGACAAAAGCCTTGTATATAGAGCTTTTAGAGATAGATGCATCTTTACATGTAGATGAAATAACAAAACAAATTATCAATTTTATAGAGGAAAAAAACTAAATGATACAATCACTTCGTGGAATGAATGACATACTAGAATCACAAAGATTTGAATATTTTATAGAAGTTGCAACAAAAATAGCAAAAAATTATGGATTTTCTTATATAGAAACGCCTCTTTTAGAAGAAACAGCCCTTTTTAAACGTTCAGTCGGTGAATCAAGCGATATCGTAGGCAAAGAGATGTACCAGTTTATAGACAAAGGAGAAAATGATGTCTGTCTCCGTCCAGAGGGAACAGCAGGCGTTGTTCGTGCTTTTGTACAAAGTAAATTTGATAAAGCCGGAGGCACATACAAGTTTTTTTATCATGGTCCTATGTTTCGTTATGAGCGCCCACAAAAAGGCCGCCTAAGAGAGTTTCACCAGTTTGGTGTTGAGAGTTTTGGCGAAGGGAGCGTTTATGAAGATGCAACGATGATTATGATGATCGCTGATATTTTCAATGCTCTTGGTATAGGCTACAGACTTAAACTCAACTCCCTAGGTGACAGTAACTGTATGCCTCAGTATCGCGAAAGTTTAGTATCATTTTTAGATGAGTGTATAGAAGAGATATGTGAGGATTGCCAGCGTCGTAAAAGTACAAATCCTATCCGTGTTTTAGACTGTAAGAGTGAAAAGTGCCAGACATTGTATGTGAATGCGCCGAAACTTTTAAATAATCTTTGTTCTGTCTGTAATGATGATTTTGAAAATCTTAAAAAAATCCTTACATCAAATAATATCAACTTCGAAATCGATAATCATTTAGTACGTGGACTTGACTACTATTCAAAAACGGCATTTGAGTTTGTAAGCGACAATATCGGTGCGCAAAGTGCCATTGCAGGGGGCGGACGTTATGACAGGCTTGTAGAATTTTTGGATGGAAAAGCAACTCCGGCTGTTGGTTTTGCCATAGGAATCGAGAGACTTTTAGAGCTTATTACTATGCCAGAAACTGTGCGTGATGGCTACTATTTTGGTGCGATGGATGATGAAGCGGTAGAGCTTGTCATTTCACTTGCTCAAGCAAAAAGAAAAACAGAGAAAGCGACAGTTTCATACAAATCAAGAAACCTCAAAACTCACCTCAAAAACGCAGATAAAGCCAATGCACAATATTGTGCGATTATCGGAGAAAATGAGTTTAAAGAGAATAAAATCTGGGTCAAGAACTTAGATGAAAAAACAGAACAAATTATCCCAATCAGTGAAATATAAGAGGAGAAAATATGAGAAATTACGGAATTGATCTTTGGGGAAATGATAACTTTGTTATCAAAAATGGTAAGGTTTGTATCAACTACGGAAGTAAACCATCTATCATAGATATCACACAAAAAGTTCGTGCTTCAGGTCTTCGTGGTCCTTTAATACTTCGTTTTGAACATCTTATTCAAAAACAGATAGATACTCTTTATAACTCATTTTCGAATGCTATCTCTGAAAACAGTTATAACGGAACGTTTAACGCTGTTTTTCCTCTCAAAGTAAATCAATTTCCAAATGTTGTCGAAGCCATAGCACATTGT
The DNA here is from genome assembly GCA_028683835.1 of Sulfurimonadaceae bacterium. Classification (GTDB taxonomy): domain Bacteria; phylum Campylobacterota; class Campylobacteria; order Campylobacterales; family Sulfurimonadaceae; genus Hydrocurvibacter. Next base: position 21,362 of record JAQUHB010000009.1, read on the forward strand.
GGAGAGAACAGAGGATACGGTCTTGAAGCAGGTTCAAAAGCTGAACTTTTTTTAGCGATGAGTTACACTCCTCTTGGATATCCTATCACTGTTAACGGATTTAAAGACACAGAACTTATAGAACTTGGCTTTATCGCAGCTCACAGCGGACATAATATCACCATTACTATTGAAGGTCTTGGCGAGTTGGAAACAATTTTAGAGGTTGCAGAATCTTGTGACTTAAAAATGCCAAATATCGGTATTCGTCTTCGCCTTCATAGTTCAGGAAGCGGTACATGGGCAAAAAGTGGAGGAATGGACGCAAAATTTGGTCTCACTTCTACTGAAATTTTAGAAGCGATGCAATTACTTCGTGATTCAAATAAAATGGAACACTTTAAGATGCTTCATTTTCATATCGGCTCTCAAATGTCCGATATCTCACCTCTTAAACGCGCACTTAGAGAAGCGGGAAATATCTATGCAGAACTTAAAAAAATGGGTGCAGACGCACTCAATAGCATCAACATTGGAGGCGGTCTCGCAGTAGAATATTCTCAGCATAAAAATGAATCTGCTAAAAACTACTCTATCGAAGAGTTTGCAAATGATGTTGTTTTCCTTCTTCGTGAGGTTAGTAACTCAAAGTCTGTTGAACATCCAAATATCTATACAGAATCGGGCCGTTTTATCGTAGCATCTCACGCTGTTTTAATTGCACCTGTTTTGGAGCTTTTCACTCAAGATTATCAGATGCAACATATCAAATTCAAAGAGATAAATCCGCCATTAATTGAGGAACTTAGAGAGTTGTATGATCTTTTAACCCCTAAAAATGCGATGGAATATCTCCACGATGCACTCGATCATATCGAATCACTTTTGACTCTTTTTGATCTTGGATATATCGACCTTCAAGATAGATCAAATGCAGAGATTCTAGCGCACAATATCATCAAAAAAGCTTTGTATATCTCTCAAGAAAGTCCAACACAAGAGATCAAAAAACTTCAGGAAAGACTTCAAGAAAGATACTTAATCAATAGTTCTATCTTTCAAAGTCTTCCTGATTATTGGGGTCTTGGTCAAAGTTTTCCAATTATGCCACTTGATAGACTCGATCAAAAAGCGATCCGTCCGGCATCTTTATGGGACATCACATGTGATAGTGATGGAGAGATAGGTTTCGATCCTAAAAAACCGCTTTTTTTGCATGACGTAGATCTTGACAATGAAGAGTATTTCTTAGGATTTTTCAATGTCGGAGCATATCAGGAGACTTTGGGAATGAACCATAACCTCTTTTCTCATCCGAGTGAATGTAGTGTTGAGATCACAAAAGATGGATTTAAACTCTACAATATAGAAGATTCTATCAGTGTTATGGATATTCTTGATGATATGGGTTATAATGCACGAGAATTATTAATTAAACTTAAAACAAATCTGTTACAGAGTGATTTTATAACAGAAGAAGAAAAAAATGATACACTTCAAAAATTAGAAAATTATATGTACCAAAATGGTTATCTTAGAACAACCAGATAAAGGGTTTCAGTGGGCTTATTTAATGAGATAAAAGAAGATTTTTCAAACGCATATAAAAGCGATCCGGCGCTTACGTCGTATACAAACTTTTTATTTAATTATCCTGGTGTCTGGGCTATTGCTTGGTATAGAGTTGCAAATCGTTTGCACAAAAACGGTTTCAAGCAACTAGCTCGTACAATTATGGGACTCAATCAGATCATAACCAACATCGACATTCACCCTGCTGCAACCATCGGCAAACGTGTTTTTATCGATCATGGCTTTGGTGTAGTCATAGGTGAAACAACTATCATCGAAGATGACGTCCTCATCTATCAAGGCGTAACGCTAGGTGGAGTAAGTTTGGAACCGGGAAAACGTCATCCGACTATATGCCATCATGTCGTCGTCGGTGCGGGTGCGAAAGTACTTGGAAATATCACTATAGGCGAACATTCTAAAATCGGTGCCAATTCTGTCGTCGTAAAAAATGTTCCGGCATGTTCCACTGCCATCGGTATTCCTGCACATACAATAGAAAAAGGACGTTGTAAAGATCCATTTATGCACAATATGCTTCCTGATATCAATAAAGAGATGTTTGAATATCTCTTAAAACGTGTTGCTATTTTAGAACACATTGTCGTCGAAGACAATAAAAATCTCTTAGAAAAAGATCTCGAATTAGAAACGATTTATGAGTCTTTTATTAAGTCTATGAAAAACTAAAATTAGATATAATTCCACAATTTATTTCACCTAAGGTATACCCATGCTTACTAAACGTATCAATGCCCTATCTGAGTCTATCACTATCGCGGTCTCTAACCTCGCGCAAGAACTAAAAGCGCAAGGAAAAGATATCCTTAGTTTTTCTGCAGGCGAGCCAGATTTTGACACTCCTCAAGTTATAAAAGACGCAGCTATCAAAGCTATAAACGATGGTTTTACCAAATATACAGCTGTTGATGGTATTCCAGCTCTCAAAAAAGCTATTATCGACAAGCTTCAAAGAGAAAATGGACTTACTTATACTCCAGCGCAAGTTATCACAAATAATGGTGCAAAACACTCTTTATTTAACCTTTTCTCTGCAGTTGTAGAGGAAGGTGATGAAGTGATTATCCCTGCCCCGTACTGGGTTACTTATCCTGAGCTTGTAAAATACTGCGGCGGAACTCCTATTGAGATCCAAACAGATGATGCTTCAGGATTTAAAATTACAGCTGAGCAACTTAAAAATGCTATCACTCCAAAAACAAAAATGATCGTTCTAACTTCTCCTTCAAACCCGACAGGTTCAGTTTATACAAAAGAGGAGCTAACAGCTCTTGGAAAAGTTTTAGAAGGGACTGATATCTTAGTTGCAAGTGATGAGATGTATGAAAAACTTATCTATGATGGAGAGTTTACATCTTCAGCTGCTGTGAGTGAAGATATGTTCAAACGTACAATCACGATCAACGGTCTAAGCAAATCTGTTGCAATGACTGGATGGCGTTTTGGCTATATGGCTTCACACCGTACAGATATCATCCAAGCAACAAAAACGCTTCAAAGCCAAAGTACGTCAAACATTAACTCTATCACTCAAAAGGCGGCTATTGTCGGACTTGACGGAAGTGCTGATGCTGATGTAGAGATGATGCGTGTAGAGTTCAAAAAACGTCGCGATGTGGCAGTTGAACTTTTTAATGCGATTGATGGACTTTCAGTTATCAAACCTGACGGTGCATTTTATCTGTTTGTTAATATCAAAGAGATCACAAATGATTCACTGCAATTTTCAAAAGATCTTTTAGAGCAAACAGGTGTTGCTGTTGTTCCAGGCGTTGGTTTTGGAAGCGATGGTTATATCAGATTTAGTTTTGCAACAGATATGGATAGCATCAAAGAGGGAATCAAACGTATCGAAGGTTTTGTACAAACTCTTCAAAAATAATCTTTACCCTTACATGTAAACTCTTTACATGTAAGAGCAAAGTAAGATTATTTTAACTTCTTCAGTGCTTCTATCACTTCATCCAAATTCTCTAACGGAATATGAACTTTCCAATCTGGCTCATCTGACATCCCATTGAGTGAAATACCAACACTTGCGACTGTACCGCTATCTTTTCCATACGGTTCATCTATTTTTGCTATAGAAATAACACCTTTGTTGGTGCCATGCAAATGAATCGTTGTTTCTTCTAAAAGATTTTTTGACATTCTACTCCCCTTTTATTTGTTTATTTTATAAGTCTAGCCAATTTTGCTTGAAGTTTCAACCATATTTTGTGATCCATGAGAGGAAATCCTGCATAAGTGCCACCATTTTCTTTAATGGACTTTGTGATTCCGCTACGTGCCGCAAAAGTATTAAATGAAGCTACTTCAAGATGTCCCGAAGTTGCACTCTGCCCACCCATAACAACATTACGTCCAAGTTTTGAAGAACCTGCGATTCCCGTTTGAGAAACAAGTACCGCATACTCACCTATTTCGCAGTTATGACCGACTTGAACAAGATTGTCGATGCGTACACCTTTTTTGATAAGCGTTGTTTTAAAAACAGCTCTATCGATAGTTGTTGAACTTCCGATTTCTACATCATCTTCTATGACAACATTACCATTTTGGTATATCTTCGTATGCTCACCTCTTTTGTTCGTTGCAAAACCAAAGCCGTCACTTCCAATAGTCGTATTTGCATGAATGATACAGTTACTTCCAATTTTACAATCACGATACACTACGACATTTGAATAAAGAATTGTATTGTCACCTACGACGCACCCGCTGCCTATATACACGCCAGACATTATCGTACAGTTTTTACCAATGACTGCTCCATTTGCAATTTCTGCTTTTTGTGAGAGCATTGTACCATCACCAATGATAGCTTTTGGTGCATCTATATCTTCTATAGGCGATGAAAAATATTTACTAAGAATTGCCATCATCAAATATGGCTCATCGACAATAAGGGCAATAGAGTTTAATGGTACACTTGCGGCACTCGCTTGGCTTACAATAATTGCGCCAGCTTGTGATTCTTCTAGATCTTTAAAATATTTTGGATTTGTAACAAATGAGATCTCATTTGCTGAAGCATCATGCAGAGTATTGATTCCTATAACTTCAAGTAAAGGGCCGTTGTATTCAATTCCTATGATTTTTGCTATCTCTTTTATATCCATAACACTCTCCTAAAAATTTACTCTTTTATAAGTTTTGCTATTTTGCTTTGTAGTTTCATCCACTCTTTATGCGGCATGAGTGGATATCCACTCCAAACACCTTTAGGTTCTTTGATAGATTTTGTAATCCCGCTTCGAGCGGTAAATGTAGAAAAAGGTGCAATATCCAAATGATCTGTAAATGCACTTTGTCCGCTTACAACACAGTTACGTCCAAGCTTTGTAGAACCACCTACTCCAGATTGTGCAACAAAAAGCGAGTATTCTCCAATCTCACAGTTATGACCTATGTGGATAAAATTATCTAGTTTCACACCTTTTTTAATGATGGTTGATCCAAACATAGCGCGGTCTATCGCGCAATTCGCACCGATCTCTACATCATCTTCTATAACGACGTTTCCGTTTTGATAGATCTTGATATGCTCACCCGTTGGCGTATGAGAAAATCCAAATCCATCAGCCCCGATAACGGTTCCTCCGTGGATAATACACTCATTTCCTATAATGCAGTCGCGATATATCACTACGTTTGGATAGATAATCGTATTATCTCCGATAAACACATGCGAGCCAAGATAAACCCCTGCCATGATAATAGAGTGTTTTCCGACAATCACACCATCTTCAATGTTGGCTCGCTCATCTATATAAGTACCCTCGCCACGAAGCGGATCTGGGGCTTTAAAATCTATCTTTCTTGGAGCAAAGAGTTTTGTTGCATAGGCCATAGAGATAGACACATTTTCACAAATGATATAAGAACTGTTTTTTGGAAGAGATTCTATAAGGTTTTCGGGAATTAAAAAGGCGGAAGCTTTTGAATTTTGTAAGTCCGTTGTATACTTTTTATGTTCTGCGAAACTCAGTTGTCCCACACTCGCATGCGAGAGATCATTCATAGAAGTGATCTCCACATCTTCTCCTGCGTACTTACAGGAAAGAGAATCTGCAATAAAAGAGAGCAGCACTTTAACGCTCTAAAGCGACAGCACCGCTTCTAACGATCTCTTTAGGATGAAAACGTTTGACAGCTGAAAGAAAATAATCAACTCTTTTTGGCTCATCAGCTACCATCGCTATAATCACCTCTTCGCTAACATTGACAATATTTCCATTGTATGCACTACAAAGGGTAGAAATATCACTCAAATTTTCACTAATTGGAAACTTGACAAGTGCCATCTCTTTTTCAACGAGATCAGCATGTTCGATAACTTTTAAAACTGGGATCAGTTTATGAAGCTGTTTTGTGATCTGTTCCATAACACGTACAGAACCCGATGTAACGATCGTGAGTCTTGAATATCTACTCTCAGGAATAGGTGCTACTGTCAGAGATGTGATGTTGTATCCACGTCCTGAAAAAAGGTCTGTAATACGAGAAAGCACACTCGCTTCGTTAATTACGATAACCGAAATTACACGTCTTGCTGCTTCTTCCATTTACTTCTCCTTATACTCTAGCATCATATTAAACAACGATCCGCCTGCTGGAACCATCGGCATAACGTTTTCTAGTCTGTGAACTTTTACATCTATAAAAGCAACCACATTTTTTTCTACTGCGTCTTTAAGTGCAGCATCAAACTCTTCTTTTGTACCTACTCTGTATCCTATTCCACCAAACGCTTCTGCAAGTTTGACGAAGTCAGGTTGGATTGAAAGATCTGTCGAAGAGTGACGTTTGTTGTAAAAAAGTGTTTGCCACTGACGTACCATTCCCAAGTAATTATTATTGAGGATAATATTTATAACCGGCAGTTTATACTCAACTGTCGTCATCAACTCTTGTACGTTCATGAGTATCGAGCCGTCTCCTGTAAAGTTTATACTTACACGAGAAGGATCAGCCACTTTAACACCCATAGCTGCTGGAAAGCCAAAGCCCATCGTTCCAAGTCCACCAGATGTTATCCATTGACGAGGACGTGAAAACGGATAAAACTGTGCTGTCCACATTTGGTGCTGACCAACATCCGTAGAGATATTTGCATCATCTCCTAATAACTCTCCAACTCTTTGGATAATCCATTGAGGTTTGAGTTCTACTGTGTCCTCTTTATAAGAAAGTGGATGAAGTTTATTAAAGTTTGCAATCGTATCCAACCAAGGTGTATAACGTTCTTTGTCGATGGTTGTTTTTGCAATCTCGATCATACTTGTAGCAACATTTTTCAAATCGCCAACAATTGGAAAATCGGCATTTACAAGTTTAGAAATACTCGCTGGATCAATATCTACATGAATCACTTTTGCATTCTTTGCAAATTCACTCAATTTTCCCGTAACACGGTCATCAAATCTCGCACCCAAACCGATAACAAGATCCGTTTCGCTCATCGCCATATTTGCTGCGTAACTTCCATGCATGCCAAGCATAGAGATCAAAAGAGGATCATCAAAGCGGAGCGTTCCACGAGCCATAAGTGTCTCAACAGCAGGAATTCCAGTCATTTGTACCAGTTTTCTAATCTCTTCACCCGCATTTGAGTTGATAATTCCTCCACCAAGATAAAAGAGTGGACGTTTCGCCTCAGCTATCGCTTCCATCGCTTTTTTAATCTGGCGTAAATTACCATTAATATTTGGTTTATATGTCTCAAGTTCAACTGGTTTGCTGTAATCAAATGTTGCGATCTGCGCTGTCACATCTTTTGGAATATCTACATGAACAGGTCCCGGACGCCCTGTACGAGCGATATAAAATGCTTCTTTAAGTATGCGTGGAAGATCAGCCGCATCTGTTACAAGATAGTTATGTTTTGTACAAGAACGACTAATACCTACTGCATCTATCTCTTGGAATGCATCAGTACCGATAAGACTCATAGGAACCTGTCCGCTAATAACGACCATTGGAACTGAATCCATATATGCGTCTGCAAGACCCGTAACCGCATTTGTAAATCCCGGTCCGCTTGTAATCATTGCGACACCAACTTTACCGCTTGCTTTTGCATAACCTTCAGCAGCATGCACTGCGGCTTGTTCATGACGAGCTAAAATATGTTTAAAAGAGTTTTGTTTATAAATCTCATCATAGACGTTCATAATCGCACCACCTGGGTAACCAAAAATGGTATCTACGTTTTCTGCGATCAATGCTTCAATGACCATCTGTGCGCCACTAATCTGCATATCGTCTCCTTATTAAAAATTCGCCAATTATAGTAATAAAGAGCTATAACTTAGGTTAAATCTATCTAATTTTTTATGTTTTAAGCTCTTATTTAACACTTTCTTCACAATATGAAAGCGCGATTCCCTCTCGTAGACCATCATCTATCACTACAGAACTTGTATATTCAAGCAGTTCATAAAGCTTTTGTACGATGATAATACCTGAAATAATGAGCTCTTCACGCCCTACTCCAACGTAAAAAGCTCTTGTTTGCTCATCCATGGCAAGGAGATCATCCATCGTTTTTTGACATCCTCGTTGATCTAACACATAGCCATTTATTCGTGATGCATCGTACGTATGATAATTCATGTTTTGCAGATAAGCCGCGATTGTTGTGGGTGTACCCGCTGTTTGCACAAAAATTTCAGGCTTTTCATAAGTGACATAATAAGAGCTGATATATTCTTTAACTGGGATTAGAAGTTTGTCCAAATTTTTTTGTATTTCATCAATATCATTTGAAGATTCTGAGAGTGTCACGATACCAATATTGAAGCTTTTTGAAGTGAGGTTGCCATTTTTGTAAAAAATGATTTCAGTCGAACCGCCGCCGATATCAACAAGTGTAAAAGAAGAGGAGGAGAGTTTTGAAATATCGAGTCTATTTTTAACAGCTTTTGTCGCAAGAGTTGCTTCTCTCTCTCCATCGATAATCTCAAAAAAAACACCAGTTTTAGTAAAAATCTCTTCTAAAACTTCAGCAGAATTTTGGGCTTGTCGCATAGCTTCTGTAGTAAAAGCAACCACTTTATGGGATGAAAAATTCAATTTTCTATCCGCTTCAAGCAGTGCTGTTATAACTCTATTGATAGCTTTTTCATTGATTATTTTGTTTACATGTAAGCCATCGGCAGTTCTTACAACGGTTTCATATTCCTTGCCCCACTTTTTCTTTTGGCAATCATATGCAATACATCGAAGGGTATTAGAACCAAGATCAATCGCAATCATATATTAATTAATATACTTACTAAGATATCCCTCTTTTTCAAGCACTGAGAGTATCTCTTTTTGATGTTCTTCACCCTTGGTTTCTAAGTGAATCGTCACATGTGCATCACCATAATCAAGAGAAATAGCTGTTCTATCATACGCAATATGCACGATATTTGCATTTAAATCTCTGAGTATTTCTGTGAGTTTCATCAATGAACCCGGCTTATCAATAAGCGTTACAGTTATCTTCATCTTGCGGCTTGATTTGAGAAGACCTTTTTCGATGATAACAGACAAAAGCGTGACATCCACATTTCCACCACTCAGTACTACAGCTACTTTTTTGCCTCTAAGCTCTGGGAGTTCATTATGTAAAAGTGCCGCAACACCTACGGCCCCAGCACCTTCGACGACCAACTTCTGACGTTCAAGCAGATAAAGTATCGCACTTGCTATCTCTTCATCATCCACACCAATAAACCTGTCCACGTTTTCAAGAATATGTTGCAGTGTTATAGATGAACAATCACGCACAGCAATACCATCAGCGATAGTACGAACAGAAAGCGAATCTACAGCCCGTCCAAGATCATAAGAATTTTTGAGTGCTGGTGCGCCTTTTGCACTTACACCTATAACTTGAATATGAGGATTAATACTTTTAAGAGCTTTAGCAATCCCCGATATGAGACCGCCACCGCCAACTGGGACAAGTACAGCATCAAGTTCCTCTGCTTGCTCCAAGATCTCCAGAGCAATAGTTCCCTGACCAGCCATCACCTCATCATCTTCAAAAGGATGAACAAAAACTAAAGAGTTCTCTTTGCCGTAAATAAGTGCATATGCATACGCTTCATCATAATTTGAACCAGCGAGAATAACATTTGCACCATAATGTCTCACACCGTTTATTTTCGTAAGCGGTGTAGAATCTGGCATAATAATCGTCGCGTTTATGCCAAACATCTGAGCAGAAAAAGCCACGCCTTGAGCGTGATTTCCAGCACTTGCGGCGACAACGCCACTGTTTCTTTGCTCATCACTGAGAGAGGCTATCTTATTATATGCGCCCCGTATTTTAAACGCGCCTGTGACTTGAAGATTCTCTTTTTTTAAGTAGACTTCACAGCCTGAGGCTTCACTTAAGTATGGTGCATAAGAAAATGGCGTTTTTACAACAACATCTTTGATACGTTCTTGCGCTTCGTATATTTTATTTAAGTCTAACAATGAGTTTTCCTACATATTGCGATGGTCAACCATCGCACATTGGTTTTGAACCACTATCATTCCAGCATCTTTTGCTTTTTGTGCAGCTTCATTATTTACTATGCCCGCTTGAGCCCAAAACACTTTAATATCTCCACGTTTGATACATGCATCAGCAACAGCATCCAGGGCATCAGGTTTACGAAAAATATTGACCATATCTACCGCAAATGGGATCTCTTCGAGTGATTTATAAACAGTTTCTCCCAAAATTGTTTCACCCTTTGGATATACGGGAACTATCTTGTAACCGCAATTTTGTAAATACGCCGCGACTCTGTGACTGTCTTTATCAGGATCAGGTGAAAGTCCAAGAACAGCAATCGTTTTAACAGTTTCAAAAATCTCTTTTATTTCATCTTTATTTGAATTTATTGTTGGGAATTCGCACTCCATAGATAGATCCTTTTCTTATATTTTTACGGTGATTATATAACATTCTCCCTTATGTTTGATAAACTAAACTTTATACGCACCATCCATATTATTAAGAATTTATACGTATTGATATTATTATCTAAGGTTCTTTTGTTATGATATTCAATATTTAAATCTTGAAAAAATGAGAAAAGTAATGTTAGATCCATTAACCAAACTTCAAATGAGAAATGTATTGTTGAATGATATATTATCTATAAAAATAGGTAGTCTACTTTTAATAGATATTGACAATTTTCACTGCATAAACAATATGTATGGTATCAAATCTGGAGATATCGTACTCACAAAAATTGCAAACTTTTTAAATGATTTTTCAAAAAAACAAGGATATAAGATTTACAGAGTAGCATCCAATGAGTTTGCCCTTTTGGATTATGAAGCTAACTTTGATCTTGATGATATTTACAATGATATCGAGTATCTCATAGATGCTATATCAAAATATGATATATTTATTGATACTATAGAAGAGAGTATAAACGTCCATGTGACAGTCGGTTTTGCAATTTCAAATAACTTAATCCTCGAAGAAGCCGGTGCTGCACTCCAACATGCCAAAAAAAATTCTCTCAAGTTTTCAGCATACTCAAATCTTACAAATGATGTACTAGGGCTCTCACGTTATGTGTACTGGAATAAAGAGATTCAAAAAGCGATAAAGTCTGAAAATATCATTCCTTTTTTCCAGCCTATATTTGACATAAAGGGAACCATTGTCAAACATGAAATACTAATGCGCCTTGTACAAGAAGGTGAAGAAAAAAAACTCTTTATTTCGCCTGTTGAATTTTTAGCTATTTCTGTACAGACAAAAAAGTATAATGAACTTTCAAGAACGATTATCTTTCATTCACTCTACCTTATGCAAAATACACAGCATAGTTTTTCCATTAACTTTGCTTATCAGGATATTAAAAACAAAGAGTTGATGTATGATCTCTATAATTTTTTAGAGAACAATCCTGATGTAGCTAAGAGAGTGACATTTGAAATTTTAGAAACTGAACTTATCAAAGATAAACAACTACTCATGGAATTTTTAAAGAAGGTAAAAAGTTATGGTGTATGTATTGCTATTGATGATTTTGGAAGCGGGTTTTCAAGTTTTGAAATGATTCTTTTAGTAGAACCGGATTTTATAAAAATCGACGGTTCTTTGATTAAAAATATAGATGTAGATAAGAAAGCTCTGACTCTGGTTGAAGCGATTGTCGTATTTTCGCATAAGATGGGCATGCAAGTTGTAGCAGAATATGTTCATAGCAAAGCGGTATACGACATACTCACCACAATAGAAGTCGATATGTTTCAAGGATTTTATCTCTGTGAACCTCTATTTACTCCTAATTAGATACAATTTTTCATGCAGACAAAAAATATCATAGAGATCGCATCTTGCGTCTTCAAATACCCTCAAAGCCAGAGGATTATCCTCGATATCAATCCCTTCCATGTAAGAAGTGGCGGACACCTTTTTCTACACGGAAAAAGTGGAAGCGGTAAGACTACCTTTTTAAATATTCTTTGCGGTATCACGGAGCCTTTACAAAGTAATATCAAGATTTTAGAAACAGATTTTTCAAATCTCACACCCTCACAAAAAGACAGATTTCGCGCGGACAATTATGGCACTATCTTCCAGCAGTTCAATCTTTTGCCATATCTCAGTGTCAAAGAAAACATCGCTCTTTCATGTGGTTTTTCAAAACAAAAAACCTACCATGTAAGCGACATGGAGGAGGAAATAGAAAGACTCATGTCTGCACTTGATCTCGCTTCTTCACTTTTAAACAAACAAGCGATGCATCTAAGTGTAGGCGAGCAGCAACGTGTGGCAGTTGCGCGCGCGCTCATCGGCGCGCCGAAAATCATCATAGCCGATGAACCGACAAGTGCTCTTGACAGTGATGCCAAAGAGAGCTTTATGAAGCTTCTTTTTGCTCAGATAGAAGCACAAGGGTCTACTCTGCTTTTTGTGAGTCATGATAAAGAACTCTCATCTTATTTTGAAACAGATTATGATTTTTCTAAGTTTAATAAGGCCCTATCATGAAGACTCTTTGGCTTTTAACTTCCAAAAGTATCACAAACAGAAGAATGGCTTTTACTCTTTCTATTATCTCTATAGTTATCAGTGTCGTATTGCTTTTAGGTATTGATAGAATTACTAAAGCAGCAAAAAACCATTTTTTAAACACTATCAACCAAACAGATCTGATAGCTGCAGCACCCGAGGGTTCTTTGGATATTCTTTTAAATCTTATCTTTCATATGGGAGATCCGCTTAAAGAAGTGGATTATAGTTCTTATCAAACCATATCAAAAATGGATAAGGTCGCATGGGCAGTGCCTTTATCTGTTGGAGATTCTTTTAAAAGTTATGATGCTGTTTCTACTACAAATGATTATTTTAAGTATTACAGATATGCTTCTGCTAAAGTTCTTGAGTTTTCACAAGGAGGTGACTTTAAAGATTTTTATGATGTAGTCGTGGGTAGTGAAGTAGCGAAAAAACTGCATTTGACTTTGCATGAGATCATTCATCTTTCACACTCAAGCGGTGAGTCAGCACACACACATGCAAACCGAGATTTTCACATCTGCGGCATCTTAAAATCCACAGGAACACCAAACGACACAAGTGTATTTTTTCAACTAAAAGCCGATGAAGCCATCCATCTAGAATGGCAAAGCGGACATTTCGTGGATATGCACATTAGCTCAGAGCAACTCGCAAAGATGAATATTCAACCTAAACATATAAGCGGAATTTTAATTGGTCTTAAAAACCGCAGTAATATCTTAAATATCGCAGACAAGTTGGAACATTTTAAAGGCGAAAACTTGAAAGCGGTCATTCCCGCAAAAGCACTCTCAAAACTTTATGTCCTTCTAAAAAATATGCAAGAAATCCTGACCCTTATCTCTAGTATTGTCTTTGTAGCAGCGATCTTTGGGATGATAGCTACTATGCTCGCAACCCTCAATGACAGAAGACGTGAGATAGCGATTCTTCGAACACTTGGAGCTACAGTCAAGAGTATATTTACTCTCTTTGCCTTGGAAGCGTTTATTATTGTGGCAAGTGGGATATTGCTTGGAAATGTGTTACTTACACTTCTATTGATTTTAAATAATCTTGTTTTTTATACAACAGTACAGATTAGTTATTTTCCTGATATTTATGAGCTTTCACTACTCTTTATAATGCTTATTTCAGCAATAATAGTAAGTGTCATTCCAGCTTTAAAATCCTATAAAAACTCTCTACAAGATGGTTTGATGGTGAAAATATGATAAAAAAATTCTCTTTATTACTGCTTATCCTACTGTTTTGGGCATGTTCAAGTGAACCTAGCTTTGATATAGACGACTGGTCAAAGCTGATCGATCCAAACTTCAATCAACAAAAAATAGTAAGTTTTTATAAAGAAAAAGTATCGCATGTCAAAGAGGGAACACCTCAAGAGATAGCCATCTATGCACAGATGCAAGAAGCACTAAAGCAAGGTGGCAATAATAAAGCCATTGATGGCAAACGGGTTAAGCTCTCAGGCTACATCGTCCCTATCGATATTGATGGTGAAAGTGTCAGCACTTTTTTATTTTTCCCAAATCAGGCAGCTTGTATCCATGTACCTGCGTCTCCGGAAAATCAGACTATCTTTGTAACTGCGAAAAAGGGAGAAGGTATCATGATGGAAGATGCGTATGAAAATATCATAGTGTACGGAACTATAAAGCTCCACCATACAGAAGCGGCAAATGGAACAGCTTCTTTTATCATAGACGATGCTATATGTAAAGCAGTTCCACGCTTATAAGAAAAGGATTATCTCCCTCTTCTTTGATTTGATGGGCGTTGTTGTGCCGTTTTGGGTCTGGCGTGATTGTTTCTTTGGTTGCTTCTTTGTTGGATTGGTTCTGCTTTTATAAACGGATCTGGCGTAAATTCTTTGATCATGTGTTTTGGAATCTCTTGCTTGATAAGTTTTTCAATCCCTTTGAGATACTCATGCTCATCCACACAAACAAGTGAAATCGCCTCACCACCGTTTCCAGCACGTCCAGTTCTACCAATACGGTGAACATAATCTTCAGCGATATTTGGAAGCTCGAAGTTTACAACATGAGGAAGTTGGTCTATATCTATACCGCGCGCGGCGATATCTGTCGCAACTAAAACACGTACTTCACCGTTTTTAAAGTCTGCGAGTGCTTTTGTTCTTGCATTTTGACTTTTGTTTCCGTGTATAGCTGCTGAAGTGATGCCATCTTTTTCTAGCTGAGCACAGAGCTTATTTGCTCCATGTTTTGTTCTTGTAAAAACCAAAACCTGTTTCCAATCACCTTCTTTGATAAGGTGAGTCAAAAGCTCTTTTTTACGCTCTCTATCAACTGGATGTACCGTTTGTTTGATATTTCCCGATGTAGCATTTCTTTTTGCTACTTCGATAAGTGCAGGCGAATTTAAAAGTGAGTCAGCAAGTCTTTTGATCTCATCTGAGAATGTCGCTGAAAAAAGAAGATTTTGACGTTTTTTTGGCAAAATCACAAGCACTTTTTTAATATCGTTGATAAAACCCATATCAAGCATTTTGTCTGCTTCATCGAGGATTAAAAACTCTACTTTAGAGAGGTCTATCGTTTTTTGACTCACATGGTCAAGTAAACGCCCCGGAGTTGCGATGACGATATCTAAACCTGATTGAAGCTGTTTGATCTGAGGATTGATGCTCACACCGCCGAAGATGACGCTTGATTTAAAAGGCAGATATTTGCCATATGTTGAAACACTTTCGCCCACTTGAGCGGCAAGCTCACGAGTAGGTGTGAGTATCAAAGCGCGGATATGGCGACTTGTAGCTTTAGTATCAGCCAACATTTGAAGTAAAGGAAGTGTAAAACCCGCTGTTTTTCCCGTGCCAGTTTGAGCTCCTGCTAGGACATCTTTTTTACTAAGAATGATTGGAATTGACTGTTTTTGGATAGGTGTTGGCTGCGTATAACCTTGATCTTGGATCGCTTTGAGTAAAGGAGCGCTAAGCCCTAATGATGAAAATGACATAGTTGAAAGTACCTTGTATGTGTTAGCCCACTGGAAGTGTTACATGTAACAAATGTCGATTTAGGCTACGAAAAATATGTTTAAATAGAAGAATAAAAACGAAGTCAGTTGTGAACCGAAGCACAAATAATTTTGCGGATTATACCATAGTTACTTCTCTTTTTTATTTTTCTTAAAAATAGATCTTACATTTCGTCTAAAACGTCTTGTACCAATTTTTTCTTGCATACTTTTAATCTTGTCAATATCTTTCATATTGATACTAATGGAGGTATGTTTTATATCTTCACCCTCTTCTATATTAATATTGTCTGCTTTTTTAAATGCCATTTTTTGAGACTGAAAGACACTTCTGTGTCCCGTAATCAAAAAGGTGATTACTACGCTGAGTGCGGCATAATTTGCCATATTTGTTCCAAAAAGTTCCACTGCCATAATGATAGAAGCGATGGGAGTATTTGTGGTTCCTGCCAAAACACTTACAAAGCCAAGAGCGGCAAAAAGTGCTATATGATTTCCCATCAAATCTCCAAAGAAAACACCACTTGTCGCACCCACATAAAAGATAGGTGTGATAACCCCGCCACTTCCTCCTGCTCCCAAAGTAAGTGAAGTAAAAAATGTCTTCATGATGAAGTCATACCAACTGATAGTGCTTTCCATGTGTGAATTTGGATCTAGCGCATGATTGATGGTGTCAAGACCTAACCCTAAATACTTCGGACTCAAAAACCAAGTAATACCAACCATAATAACACCTGCAGTGAAAGCGATAATATAGCGATTTAAGGGTATCTTTTTGACTAAGTCTTCTGTCTTATTGATCACTGTGATAAAAGAGTCTGAAACAATTCCAAAAAAGATAGCCGCAAGGATAACCTCACCGATCAGTGGAAGATCAAGAGTGATAGAACGGTAAAAATTGATATCATAATAAGGGTATTTGATACCAAAGAATTGAGCTGTGGTAAAAGCTGCAAATCCCGCGATAAACGAAGGTAAAAGAACATCATACATGATCACACCGACGATAAGTACTTCAATACCAAAAATAGCTCCAGCGATAGGCGTTCCAAATACAGAAGCAAAACCTGCACTAATCCCACAAATAACAAGTTTTTTCCTATCTTGTCTTGAAAATCTCAAAAGTGTCGCCACAAAAGACGCTGCTCCCGCTCCTATCTGTGCTCCAGGGCCCTCTTTACCTACCGAACCACCTGAAAAAATCGTGATAACGGTAGCTACTAGTTTAACGGGAATCACTTTTGCGTTAATATACCCATCTTTTTTATGAATCGCTTCGATAACTTTTTCAGTGCCATGTCCCGTAGCATTTTTATCAAAAGTTCGAATGATCCAAATAGTGAGCATAAGCCCAAAGGGAAGCAAAAAGTAATAGTGGAACTCTAACATAGTGCGCGTATGTTCAGCAAATTGCAGTGTCTTTAAGAACAAAGACATTAAATAACCAATCATAATTCCTGTTAAAGAGGAGAGAATGATCCACTTAAAAACGCTAAAAAAGATAACGGTTTGCTCGGTGATATGCTTTTTCAAAATGAATTCTTTAAAAATGAAGTGCTTTATTATAGTCTCTTTTTACCAAAAAATAAAGGCAAAGCTAACAATTCTTAGATACAATTTTGAACTTTAAAGGGTATGAATGAATAAATATGATCTTATCGTTATCGGTTCTGGTGCTGCTGGGATGTGTGCCGCCATCAAAGCTGGACGTGATGGTAAAAAAGTGTTACTTCTCGAAAAACTTTCAAAGCTCGGAGCAAAGCTTAAAGCCACTGGTGGTGGACGTTGTAATCTTACAAATACCCTTTCCAATGAGGATTTTATGGCTAAGTTTGGAAGAAATGGCCGTTTTATGCGAGATGCTCTTACTCTGCTCGATCATAATGCTCTTATAACTTTTTTCAAAGAGATCGGCGTTCTTACTCATGCGCCTGATGGATTTCGTGTTTTTCCTGTGGGACATAGTTCACAAACAATTTTAACAGCTTTAGAAGATGAGCTCACACGCTTACATGTAAACGTTTTAAGCTCCCAAAAAGTAACTGAGATTTTTTCTGAGACCTTACACCCAAAGGGCACTTTACATGTACGCGGTGTAAAAACTGAAACTGAAGCTTTTTATGCACCAAATGTTATCATCGCAACGGGTGGACTTGGATATCCTACTCTTGGTGCTGAGGGTGATGGTTACGCGCTTGCCTCAGCTCTAGGGCATACGACAACTGAGCTGTTTCCTGCGATGATGCCACTCTCCACGAAAGAGAGCTGGACAGATAACTGTCGCGCAGACACCATCGCAAAAGTCGAACTACGTGTTAATATTAAAAAATATAATAAACTCAAAGCCAAAGGTGATCTTATCTTTACCAAAAACGGTATTCGCGGACCTGTCGTGCTTGATTTTGCACGTGAGATCACACCCCTTTTGAGTCAACTTGGAGAAGTTCCTATCATCGCAAATCTTACAAAAGGGATGAATGAAGATGAGATGCTTCGCCATTTTAAAAACGAAACTACAAAAAATCCTGATGCTACCATAGAGGAGAGTTTACTTCGTATCCTGCCCTCTTCCGTGATCCATGAACTTTGCAAACTTGTCGGTGCGGAGGCTGGAATGAAGTTTGCAAAGTTAGAGGGAAAACAGCGCGCAGAACTTCTCAAAATTCTCATCTCAACTCCACTTACAATCACTGGACATGACGGGTTTAAAATGGCAATGATCACGCGTGGCGGAATCTCACTCAAAGAGATCAGCCCTCAAACTATGCAAAGCAAGATAGTAAAAGGCTTATATTTTTGCGGCGAAGTGATGGACATAGATGGTCCATGCGGCGGCTACAATTTACAATGGTCTTTTGCAAGTGGGTATTTGGCAGGACATCTCTTAGACTAAAGAAATTTAAAGAGAATATTTGTGGTAATAAATGAAAAAAGTATGCCATATCCCACAATGGCAGAGCTTAGTTTTGGAGCTAACCCCGTCATAGATGCCATCGCTCCAGCTGTGATCATCGGCGACATTCCTGCTTCTAAGATCGCTACCTTGGTTGCTTCGCTACTCCATCCAAAAAACTTCACGACAAGGATGGCAACGAGTGGTGCGACGATAAGTTTGATAAAAAGAGAGATACTAAAAGGGGCAAGTTCATCACGAGTAAGACGTAGTTGTAGTTGGAGACCTACAGCAACAAGAGCCACAGGAACGATAGTATTTGCCAAAGTTGCCAATACTTTTGTTATATCTGGATCAAACTCTACTCCCATCAGCGATAAAGCAAGTATAAGTGCTATAAATGGGGGAAAAGTGATGATCTTAAAAAAGATGATTTTCAGACTCATTTCCCCTTTATGAGAATAATAAGAAACGATAAAAGTGCCATACAAGGCAAACGCGATAAAAGTGCCAAACTGATCATATATCATGATGTAAGGCAAAGCACTCTGTCCCATGTAAGCGTTGATGATAGGGATGCCTAAAAATGAGGAGTTTGTTAGGATGGAGACAAGCATCAATGAACCAGTAATTTCCTTGTTAAAACCAAAAAAACGACTGAGCAAGAGTGTCAAAACAGCCGTTACTGCCATAACTATCCAAGCAATAACGATAGGAATAAAAAGTTCATGAGAGAAGGTCAACTTCGGAACTTGCAAAAGTATCATTGCAGGAAGTGAGACAAAAATGACAAATTGATTGAGAGTCTTCGGAGCATCTTCTGAAAAGATATGGAATTTTTGAATTGCATAGCCAAGTACAAGGCAAAGTAAGATAAGAATAAAATTTTCCATTATTGCAATCCTTGATAACTTAGCAAAATATCTTCTAACAATCTATTTAACATGTTTAAATATTCAGTTATATTTCCTCAAATACCACTCTACCGTCTTAACAATCCCGCTCTCAAAGTTCTCATCTGCTTTCCAGCCAAGTTCTGTTTCGAGTTTTGTCGCATCTATCGCGTAGCGTCTATCATGCCCAGCTCTGTCTTCTACGAAAGTGATGAGTTCTTTGTAGCTTTTCTCTTTTGGAACTTTTTGATCTAAGATAGTTGTAATAGCATCCACTATTTGAAGGTTAGTTCTCTCATTTCTTCCGCCGATGTTATAGACTTCTCCTGTTTTTCCTGTGTGGTAAACTAAGTCTATTCCCTTACAATGGTCAAGAACATAAAGCCAGTCGCGGATATTTTTGCCATCTCCATAGATTGGGATATTTTCATTTGCAAGGGCTTTTCTTATGATAGTCGGGATCAGTTTCTCATCATGCTGTTTTGGGCCATAGTTGTTTGAACAGTTGGTGATGACTGTATCCATCCCGTAAGTTTCTTGGTAGCTTCTTACGATCATATCGCTTGATGCTTTTGAAGCCGAGTAAGGAGAGTTTGGAGCGTATGGCGTAGATTCTGTAAACAAATCATTTGGATCAAGACTGAGTGTTCCATAGACTTCGTCAGTTGAGATATGGTGGAATCTACAATCTTGATAATTTGGCTTACATGTAAAGGGTTTTTCCATCCAATATTTATATGCAACGTCAAGAAGCGTAAAAGTCCCGTTGACGTTCGTCTGTATAAAAACTCCTGGATTTTTTATGGAATTATCTACATGAGATTCCGCAGCGAAGTGAATCACTCCCTTAATGTCGTATTCATTGAAGATAAACTCAACAAGTTCGCGGTTACAGATATCGCCTTTTATAAATTTATATCGAGGATTACCTTCACACTCTTGAAGGTTTTCAATATTTCCTGCATATGTTAAAAGATCTAAGTTAACCAAGTTGTATTCTGGATATTTATCTAAAAAGTAAGGCACAAAGTTTGAACCTATAAAGCCTGCTGTGCCTGTTAGTAGTATTGATCTTTTCATTATTTTCTCTCTCCCATAGTTTTTAAACATTCATCCAAAGAGTCTTTCCAAAAAGGGATGGTCATACCGAACTCTTTTTTTATCTTTGCTTTATTAAGTAGGCTATAGTGCGGTCTTTGTGCAGGGGTTGGGTACTCGTATGTTTCAATAGGATTGATCTGGCAATCCAGTTTTGCCATACGCATAATCTCTTTTGCAAAGTCATACCAAGAGAGAATACCTTCGTTTGAGTAGTTATAGATCTCTGTTTTTTCATTTTTGATATTTGGTAGAATATCTAAAATTGCTTTTGCCAAATCTCTTGCATAAGTTGGTGTTCCTACTTGGTCAAAGATAACGCCGAGCTTTTCTTTCTCTTTACCAAGACGAAGCATCGTTTTTACGAAGTTGGCTCCAAATGAACTATAAACCCATGAAGTTCGGATGATAATGGAGTTTTTCGGGCGTACTTGTAAGAGTGCTTTTTCTCCCTCAAGTTTTGTACTTCCGTAGACTCCGTTTGGATTTGTAACATCATCTTCGGTATATGGTTTGAAGTTCTTGCCATCAAACACATAATCTGTGGAGATATGGATGAGTTTGATATCGTTCTCTTTTGCGATCTCTGCGAGATTTTTAACTGCTAAGTGATTTATCATATCTGCGTTTTCTATATCCGATTCCGCTTTATCTACGGCTGTGTACGCTGCACAGTTGATGATGGTATTGATACTGTTTGTTTCGATAAACTCATTGACTATATCTGTATTTGAGATGTCCAGACTTTCTCTGTCTGTGAAGAAAAAGTTGTAGTTATAATCGGGCGACAACGCTCTGATTTCAGAACCTAACTGACCATTTGAGCCTGTGACTAAGATATTAATCATAATAATTTACACCATATTCAAAAAGATCATTGGCTTCTGCGAGTTTTGGCTGAACTTTATCTTTGGCAGAAAGATTGAGTTCCTCATGCGGAACTAGCCAGTCGATGTTTAATGCCGCGTCATCAAAAGCGATCCCTCTGTCACACTCTGGAGAGTAGTAATTATCTACTTTATATGCAAACACAGTATCATTTTCAAGGACTACAAATCCATGAGCAAAACCGCGAGGAACCAACATCTGTTTTTTATTCTCACCACTGAGTTCTACGCTTATATGTTGGCCAAAAGTAGGACTTCCTTTACGGATATCTACAGCCACATCAAGTACACGCCCTTGTATAACACGGACAAGTTTTGTTTGAGCATGTGGAGGAAGCTGATAATGTAAACCTCTTAAAACTCCACGAGAACTTTTACTTTCATTGTCTTGGCAAAAATTGATTTTATACCCTAAAAACTCTTTAAGTATATCGGCTCGAAACGTCTCTACAAAGTAACCACGATCGTCTCCATGAACTTTTGGCTCTATAATAATAACGTCTGGTATGGCAGTTCTAGTAAATGTCATCTTCCAACTCCTCTTGGCTGAGATGCTCTGCGAATGAGATACTGTCCATATTGATTTTTCTTTAAAGGTTCTGCTAGTTCAAGTAGTTTCTCTTTTGAAATATAACTCATTTCATAAGCGATCTCTTCAATACATGCGACTTTTAAAGATTGACGGTTTTCAATAGTCTGGATGAATTGACTTGCTTCAAGAAGAGACTCATGAGTTCCCGTATCAAGCCAAGCATATCCACGACCCATAAGTTCTACTTTGAGTCTTTGCTCGTTTAAATAATCTTGGTTAAGTGTAGTGATCTCAAGCTCTCCACGGTGTGAAGGGCGTACTAGTTTTGCTTTTTGCACGACATCATTTGGGTAAAAATAAAGACCTACCACGGCATAGTTGCTTTTTGGTTCAGTAGGTTTTTCCTCTATACTTGTCACATTCCCAGTCGCGTCAAATTCTGCAACACCATAACGCTCAGGATCACTGACGTAGTAGCCAAATACAGTCGCTTTGTTTTCCTCTTTGGCATTTTTAACGCTTTGCGCCAAAAGAGTGGTAAGACCGTGACCGTGGAAGATATTGTCACCAAGGACTAAACACGCATCATCGCCGTTTAAAAACTCTTCACCGAGTATAAAAGCTTGAGCAAGCCCATCAGGCGAAGGTTGTACGACATAAGAAAACTTCATCCCGATATCACTCCCATCGCCTAAAAGCTCTTCAAAACGGGGAAGGTCTTTGGGAGTGGAGATGATGAGAACTTCAGTAATACCGGCAAGCATCAAAACAGAAAGAGGATAATAGATCATCGGTTTATCGTAAATTGGCATCAGCTGTTTGCTCACACCTTTAGTGATAGGATAAAGTCGTGTGCCAGAACCTCCAGCTAGGATGATACCTTTCATCTTGCTACCTCTTCTCTTTGGATTACTAATTAAAGTCCGTGATTATAGCAATACGATACTAAAAATAGTTTGATAAAAGCGCTATTTCTAGATCTTTAATCATTATAAGAGAAGCTTTTTTTTACTTGATTTTATATAAGACAAATTTACTTATTTCACAGAATATAAATCATACATTCACAACACAAGTATACTTTTACCTCGATTTTTCAAATCTTATAATAAAATCATTCACTATACTTCTTAAAATTCTTTACCTATTCAAATATCTCTTTAAATACTTCTCTTCAAATAAAACAGTTCAAAAAGTAGAGGTATTTTAAGCTTCAGAACGTAACTAGGAGCATCTATCGGGGTATGTAGATATTTATAGTAATCTTTCCTGCCCGATCCTATAAAGCGCAAAATCATACTTGAGCGGATCGTTTGCATCAAACTCTCTAAGCTTACATGTAAGCTCTATGGCGGCTTGCAGATCATAGGTTTTACGTGTCAAAAGTCCGAGTTTTTGAGAAACTTTAAAAGTATGTGTATCAAGTGGAATGATAAGGTCTTTTGTGTTCACGCCACTCCATAATCCCATGTCAATATTGTCATCTCGTATCATCCATCTAAGATACATCATCCAACGCTTAAGCGCCCCTGCTCCCTTTGTTTTTGTGGTAACTTTTGAGATCAAAAAATCGTAACCTTTGGAGGAGTATGGATAGATTTTTTGCATCATTTTTATAATTTCATTGATTCCATCTATGACACTATTTTCTTTATCGTATCCACTTTTAAATACTTCTTCGAGTGTCATCTTTGTTTGAAGACGTTTAAGTGTAATAAAAAGTACGATAATATCTTCACTTGTTTGAAATCTGTAATAGTGGCTTTTCAGAGTTTTTGTGATCTCCTCTTCGCTTGCATCCAAGAGTGAAAAATCAAGCGAATCCAAAAACTTCACTATCTGTTTAACATTTCCATAAGAAAAAAGAGCGCAAATAAGAGAAATAGTCTCGTCATTATGACGATAAGCGACCATAATAGGATCAAGTTTTTCTAAAGAAATTTCGTCCACATTATTGCGTTTTAAGACTTCGGTATCAAGTCTTTTTTTTATCTCAGCTACCCAGATGGTAGAGTTTTTTTCTTTCACTTGAACCTGCAATATTGAGCTGTTTTCTATATTTTGCAATGGTGCGGCGAACCATCGTGACTTTGAAATTGTCTTGAATCATCTCAAGGAGTTTCATATCGCTAAGCGGTTTTTTCGGCGACTCATCTTTGACAATGCGAAGCAGATAATCTTTAATAGCTGCGTTAGAAGTATCCTCATCGATGGCTGTGGTAAAAAACTCTTTCATAGCAAAAACACCGCGGTCACACGCGATGTATTTGTTTGCAATCGCTCGCGAAATCGTCGAAGGGTTGTGCCCAAATTCATCTGCTAAAGTTTTTAAAGTCAAAGGCTTGATATCCCCGCCTGTAAAAAAATCATACTGATACTCGACTATCATCAGCCCCACTTTATAAAGTGTTGCTTTTCTCATCTCTAGTGCATCTACAAGACTTTTCGCCTCTTTGATCTTTTGCGAGATAAATTCGTGTTCAATGGCGTAAGTTGTATTGATACTGATAGCAGGATAGTAACTATCATTAAGCTTGACCTCAATACCGTTTTCATCATCAAAAAAAATCATCAAATCGGGGATGACTTGCGTGGAATCTTCAAGATATTCGATAGCTGGAGGATTTTTAAAACTGCTGATAATTTTGAGTGCCTCAGCATAGTGGGGATCGCTACTAAAAGTGTGCATCTCTTGGAGATTACAGATAAGTTTGACGGCTAACGCATAACCCTCATCACTTATCTGCGTATTTTCAAGCTGAAATAAAAATGACTCTGAGAGATCTTTTGCCGCAATCCCTACCGGATCAACATAGATAAACCGTTTTCTCACTCGTTCAAACTCATCTAAAGTAATACTATTTTCTTCACAAAAAAGTTCACTCTCACCCTCATAGTAACCATTTTCATCAAGATTGGCAACAACAAATTGGGCAATTTTTTGAGAGATTGGAGTTGGAAAGAGAGGCGCTTCGAGTTGTTCATCAAGTACATCATAAAGTGAACGTGACGCAATTGTCAGCGCTTCTATCTGTTCTGTTCGTGAGTTTACCACACTACTTGAGATAAGCTTTCTTGGAATCCTGCTCTCAAAACTCTCTTCAAATCCAGAACTCACTTCCACAACTGGATTTGACTCCACAAAAGGGTTCATCACCTCGCCTAGTTCACTCAGACTTGAATGTAAAATCGGCAACCAGTTGCGTAAAGTGTTGGAGAGTTTATTTTTTGTTTCAACACTCTGCGTAACCCTTAAAGTAGCCATCTAGTCCCTAAGATCTCAAGTCCTAAAACTTGAAATCCTCCCCAAGATAGTGTGTTCGTACATCAGCATTTTCACTGATCTCTTTACTTGTTCCACTCGCTAAAAGTGCACCTGACTTTATGACATATGCTCTATCACAAACTGCAAGTGTTTCACGAACATTATGATCGGTAATAAGCACGCCAATATCATAACTCACAAGCTGTTTAATAACATGTTGGATATCTAAAACAGCGATAGGATCGACCCCTGCAAAAGGCTCATCGAGAAGTAAAAACTTCGGTCTATTGACAAGAGCACGGGCTATCTCAACACGACGACGTTCGCCACCGCTGAGACTAATACCGTCACGATAACGAATTGGTTCAATATTGAACATATCAAGAAGCTCATTTATACGAGTCTCTTGCTCAGCTTTACTCATCTTTGAAGCTTGCGCGGCGACTAAAAGATTGTCCTCCACACTTAAATCTTTAAAGATAGAAGCTTCTTGAGGCAAGTATCCAATCCCTTTTTTTGCTCTTACATGTAATGGCATAGCAGAAAGATTTTCCCCGTCAAAAAAAACATCTCCACTTGTGACTTCGACGAGCCCACAGATCATATAAAATGTTGTTGTTTTACCTGCTCCATTTGGTCCAAGAAGTCCTACAACCTCGCCGCTTTTTACCTCGAGCGACATCCCGCGCACTATCTCTAAAGATTTAATCTTTTTTGTCAGATTTTCAGCTTTTAATGTATGCATTTTCTACCTTGTATAATCTTTTATCATCTAATTTTTCTATACTAATCACGATAGCTGGAATCTCTGCACTAAATAAAATACTGCTAAGAGTATCATCGCCCCACTCTACAAAATGATATCCATCTCGTTCGAGTTCTTCAAGCATTCCAAGAGCAATAAAGTGTTCTATTCCATGGTTATAAATATCATAATGAAAAATATGCTCACCATAACACTGTTGCAATGAAAAAGTGGGAGAAGTCACAGCATCATCAACTCCAAACTCTTTTGCAAACGCTGAAACGAAAGTAGTTTTTCCAGCTGCAAGATCGCCGCGAAGGATAATAACACCACTATTTGGAAGAAGTTGCATCACCTCTTTTGTGAGTTCTGAGAGATCATCTAGTCCTAAAATAAACTCTTTCATAGTTTTGATGACACTTCTATGATTTGTCTCAGTTTCTCTTTTGCCCGCCCTGAGTGAATAGCATCCTTTGCGATCTCAAGTCCATCTTGAAAATCTCGCGCCATTCCATCCACGACAAACGCCGCCGCCGCGTTGATAAGCACGATATCTCTTTGTGCATCTGTGGCACGATCATCGAAGATATCTCTTAAAATCTTTGCATTTTCTTCACCCTCACCGCCCATGATCGCTTTAAGCGGTACTCTTTTTATCCCATAATTTATGGGATCCAAAACAAATTCTTCGATAAGGCCATTTTTGAGTTTTGCACAATAGGTAATATCTGAGATGCTAATCTCGTCCATATGTTCTTTGGAGGAAACAACTAAAGCATCGGTAGAACCGTTTACATGTAAAGCATTTGCAAGTTTTGGTACAAAGGATTTGTCAAAGACACCTAAAAGTGTTTTTTTTACACTTGCAGGATTTGTCAGCGGTCCTAGGATATTAAAGATCGTCTTATCGGGGATCGATTTGCGAATAGGCATAATAAACTTCATCGCAGGATGATAATTTTGCGCAAACATAAAAGTAAAGCCCGTCTCTTCTAAAAGTTTTGCGCTGTTTTGCACGCTAAGATCGAGCCTGACTCCAAGTTTTTCAAACATATCCGCGCTTCCAGACTTGGATGTCACAGAACGGCTTCCATGTTTTGCCACATAGATTCCAGCAGATGCGACAAGCAAAGCTACAGTAGAGGAGATATTGAAACTGCCTATCTTATCTCCGCCCGTTCCTACGATATCTATGAGTTTATCTTTGATTGCGGGGCTTACATGTAAGGGAATTGAATGAGAACGCATTACATATGCTGCCGCAGCAATAGTCTGAGAACTTGTAGATTCATCAAGACGTAGATTTTTTAACAATGAGTACATCTCTTCATCACTCATCTGATGATTAAAAAGACGTTCAAACTCTTTCAAAGAGTCTTCATAGTTCATGCAACTTCCTTGATATACTTGTCTTGTTCAGATTTTGGAGTCGATTTTATTGTGGGAAGAGAGAGAACTTGGTATTTTTTTTCTCCACTTAAAAATGCGATGCTTACGATATCTCCAACAGCTACATCTTTGCTTGGTTTGACTATTTTACCGTTAATGCCTACAACACCACTTGCTATCATATCTTGAGCAACAGAGCGTCGTTTTGTAAGATTTACACTATTTAAAAATTTGTCGATTCTCATAAAATGATATTCCAAAATTAATTTTCTTTATTTTAGACAAAAGAACCTAAAACAGATGTAAAAAATGGAACAATTTTTGCGTTATTTTTATATTTAGAAGAAAGTTTTGTAAAAAACTAGTTTGAAGATAGATATATGAGCTAACTCTAGCTCATAATCCCTTTAATCATAAAGAAAACAGCAGCACTTAAAACAGCGGCTGCTGGAACAGTGATGATCCAAGCGGCAATAATCTTTTTCACAGCATCACGCTTTACATACTTGATCTTTTTGGCACCTTTGTACTCTTTTTTCTCCATTCTTACGAGTTCCTCTTTTTCATCTATCCCTTTGAAAAGTTGAACGATTCGCTCGTAATCCGGCTGAGTTTTGTTTTCTAGTGCATCGAGTTGTTTAAGTTCCGTGCGCATATCATCAAGAGCTTTTTTATCTGCTTTAAACTTTTCTCTAACAGTATTTAAAAAGTTAGTTTCTCCACGGTCAAGATATTCACGTAAAAAACCAACACCAAAAACACCGCCGACAGCGATATGTGTAGAAGAAACCGGAAGACCAAGCTGAGAAGCGACAATTACAGTTAAAGCCGCCGCCATTGCGATACTAAAAGCGCGCATCTGGTCAAGTTCTGTAATCTCATTTCCTACAGTTTTGATAAGTTTTGGTCCATAAAGACTTAAACCTACTACAATTCCAATAGCGCCAACACCCATTACCCACAAAGGAATCCCGACCTCTTTGTTGATTGCTCCCCCCATAATGGCATCGTTGATGGCAGCAAGTGGCCCGATAGCGTTTGCAACATCATTCGCACCATGAGCAAAACTAAGAAGTGCAGCTGCAAAAATAAGAGGAATCGTAAAAAGAGAATTAACTCCGCCCCTTGTTTGCTCTACGTTATCTGCAGAGTGAATAATCATAGGTTTTACAACAAAAAAGATGACCACAGCAGAGAGAGTTCCAATAGTAAGAGCTGTCAAAAAATTCACTTTGATAAGATGGTTCACACCTTTTAAGATAAGGTAAGTGATAAATGCAAGCGCCATAAGTGAAATAAGTAGAGGCACAATTTTTTTTGCACTTTCAATCATATCTTCAGAATAAACAATATTTTTCTTGATATAGTACAAAAATCCAGCGGCGATAACTCCACCTAGTATTGGTGAAATGATCCAACTTGCAACAATCTCCCCAACACTATCCCAAGCGACAATGCCAAAACCAGCCGCCGCAATGCCAGCGCCCATAACTCCACCGACGATCGCATGTGTCGTTGAAACAGGCGCACCAAGATAGGTAGCAAGATTTAGCCACAAAGCAGCGCTTAAAAGTGCGGCACTCATAGCCCAAATAAAGATATCAGGATTGGCGATCATACTTGGATCGATAATCCCTTTTTGAATCGTTTTCACAACATCTCCGCCAGCGATAAATGAACCACCAGCTTCAAAAATAGCGGCAATAACGATTGCGCCCATCATTGTAAGTGCTTTTGAACCAACTGCAGGTCCCACATTGTTGGCAACATCATTTGCACCGATATTCATCGCCATATACGCACCAAAAACAGCACCGATAGTTAAAAATATATTGTAATGATCCCCATTATGAGAGAAAGTGGTCCAAATAAAGACAAGCGCTATAAATAAAAATGCAAGCAAAAGCCTTGCATATCCGCTTGGCTGTATCTGTACCGAAGCCTTTTCCATACTGTTGATTGTTTTAATATCCATACTTAATTTACCCCGATGTATTAAAAATTCTCGGAATTATAGTGGAACTGCTGTGAAGGTTTGATTAAAGTGGGAAATGTTTAAGATTTTTGAATAATAAAAAGTGTAAAGGGATTCTCTTTAAAAAAGAGAGATTTTATGGGTAGAGATTACTCTCTAATACCCATTTCACCGCCGACTCTTGCGAAAAGAAGCAAAGTTCCAACATCTAAAGATCGATCTGCAATTTTCTCACTTTTTCTAAGAGCACTTAATATTTTAGTAAATTTCCCAAAATCTTCTATATTTGGAGCCTGTTTAAAAACACTCTCTTGTAAAAGCTCATACAGATCATCTGTTTTGCTCTCACCAATAAGTAGTTTATTGAACAATTCCTGAGTCTCATCAGAACAAGTTGTTTTAAGCATTGCAGCAACTGTAATCAAACAATCTACTGTTGATTTTTGCATTGGAACAGCGAAATCTTTTACGGTCACGACATCAAGCTCCTTACAATAGTCACTCAGTCCCGCTATAAAACTTCTAGTATTTGAAGATGCACGTAAAAGTTCATTTGTTATCTTAAACAATGAAACGATAAGACGCAAGTCTCTCGCTTCTGGCGAATAAAGCGCAAGCACTTTTATAATACTGTTATCTATCTCAGTCGTTTTAGAACTCATATTTTTCAAGCTCTCTTTTGCTGATTCCAAAAGATCTTTATCACATTCTATAAGCCCGTTTAAAATAGCTTTATTTGCTTCTAAAATATTTTCTGCAATAACTACTATTTTGTCATTAATCTCGTCTAATTGATTGCTGTATGTTATTAACATTACCCAAATCTCCCCGTAATATAATCTTCTGTTTTTTTCTCTCTAGGATTCAAAAATATCTGTTCCGTTTCTCCGTATTCAACAAGATCACCAAGATACATAAATGCTGTATAGTCACTTATACGGCTTGCTTGTTGCATATTATGCGTAACAATAGCAACACTAACATCTTTTTTTAGTTCAACTATCAACTCTTCTATCGCGGCTGTAGAGATAGGATCAAGTGCTGAAGTCGGCTCATCAAAAAGGAGTAACTCAGGTTTGAGCGCAACAGCTCTTGCTATACAAAGACGTTGTTGCTGTCCGCCGCTAAGTCCCATTGCACTTTTGTTCATTCTATCGCTTACTTCACCAAAAAGAGCACTCCCTTTGAGAGCATCTTCCACTCTATCTTTGAGTTCAGTTTTATTTTTAATACCAGAGATACGAAGACCGTAAGCGACATTGTCAAAAATACTCATTGGAAACGGCGTAGGTTTTTGAAAGATCATCCCTACTCGCTGGCGCAGTTGGATAAACTCATTTTCTTTTTTGATATCAAGAATATTTTCCATCTCATCGTTTTCTTGATTTAAAAGCATCAGTTTACCCTCATATTCATTATTTGGGTAAAGATCATGCATTCTGTTTAAAGATCTTAATAATGTTGATTTTCCACATCCACTCGGACCGATAAGTGATGTGATACAGTTTTTTTGTATCGGTAAATTGATATTACTTAGTGACCTAGCAGGCGCAGAAGCATATGTAAAACTAAAATCTTCTATACTCATTATTGGCATAATAGTTATCCTTTTTTTCTTGTAATATATCTTCCGAGAAGATTGATTATTAAAACTAGCATCGTTAGTATAAATGATGCGGCCCAAGCAAGATCACGGCTTGAAGAGGTTGGATCATTTGCAAGTGCATAAATACTAACCGTTAAAGACGGATATGCTTCTTTCAAATCTACAGAAAAATAATTACTTGTCTCACTTGTAAAAAGAAGCGGAGCAGTTTCCCCGATTATTCTTGCAAATGCTAGCAATAAACCCGTCATAATCCCAACTTTTGCCGCTTTGATAATGATATCTAAAATAACACGGTATTTACTCGCTCCCAGAGCAATCCCAGCTTCACGTAACTCTTTTGGAACAAGAGAGAGCATATTGTCAGTTGTATTAATAACGATAGGGATCATCATGATTGCAAGAGCAATACTTCCGGCGATCCCACTTGTTCCATGCATAGGAACAACAACAATAGCATAAACGAATGCACCAATAACAATAGATGGAGCACTCATCATAATATCACTCAAATCGCGGATAAATCTTACGTATTTTCCACTTCCATACTCTTGCAAATAGATTCCTGCAAGCATACCTATGGGAACGCCAATAAGTGAAGCGATCCCAGCCATGATAAACTGCCCAACTATAAGGTTTCTAAGCCCTCCGTCTATCAAGTCATTTAAAAAGAGTGAAAAATGTAATGAACTTAGTCCTTTTCCAATAAGTGTGAAAAGAATCCAAGCCAAAAATGAAAGACCTATCAAAGCTGATAAAGTCGAAAGTAAAAGGACAATTTTATTTACTAATAATCTCATTTGTTATCCTTTCTTAGAAAATAAAACTTCGCGATCGATATCACCGCAAAGCTAATAATAAAGAGTAAAAATGCAAGGTAAAAGAGTGCAGATGTTTTCATCCCTGTCGCTTCACCAAAACTATTTGCCATAGCAACTGGAATCGAAACAGTCGGGGAAGTGAGAGAAGTCGGCAGTGAAAAAACAGAACCAATCAAAAATGCAACTGCCATGGTTTCACCAAGTGCGCGTCCAAGTGCTAGAATCACCGAACCAATGATCCCTGCTTTTGAATATGGAAAGATGATATCTTTGATCACTTCAAATTTTGTAGCACCCAGAGCGTATGCTGATTCTTTTAAGACATCCGGTGTCGTTCGCATACTATCTCTTGTAATCGCAGCCATAAACGGAAGTATCATAACTCCAAGCACAAGACCTGCTGTTAAAAGAGAAACCTGATATCCGCCTACAAAACTTTGAACTATAGGAGCGAAGTAAAAAAGTCCCCACATACCAAAAATGATACTTGGGATCGCAGCAAGAAGCTCGATTGCAATTCCCACAATATTTGAGATCTGTTTTGGAGCAATCTCAGCTAAAAAGACTGCAATTCCCATGGCAATTGGTAAAGCAAAGATCATAGCGATCAAAGTAGAAAGAAGTGTACCAACGATAGGAATCAATCCACCGTAGACAGTTTTTGTAGGAACATCACTTGTGTTACCGGCAAGCATTGATGCTAAATCGTCATCATCTGATGATACAGCTGCTTTTGGTTCTTCTTTTTTTACAGGAGTGGCAGCTATATCATTTTCGATAGGAACTTCTTCATCCCAAGCTTTTTCTTTTATAAATCCAAAACCATACTCTTCTATAGCAGGTTTGGCAGTATGAAATAAACTAAAGAATATAGACGCAAGTAGTACCATGACAAGTGTGGCACTCATAAAAGAGACAGTTTTAAAGAGTTTTTCCATATTGATACCATTCTATAAATTTTGAAAAATACATTAGATGCACTTTTAAAAACATATTTTCGGCGGAATTCTAAGATAATTTTGTTACAAATTGATTACAATAAAGATACAGCTTGGAGTAAATCCCCAAGCTGTGGGGATATAGGAGGAATTATTTGATACCTTTTTCTGCCCAATAAGTTTGAATTTTCTTAACAAGTTCATTTGGAAGTGGAACATAACCAAGTTTGCTTGCGTCAGCATCACCATTTTTGTATGACCAGTCATAAAAAGCTGTAACTTTTTTGTCCATCTCTTTTGCATCAGTCGGTACAAGAATAAATGTAGCTGCAACGATTGGGTAAACACCTTTACCATCTGGATCTGCAATAGCCGCAAAGAAATCTTTTTTAGGATCAAGATCAGCTTTAGCAGCCGCAGCTTGGAATGCTTTTAAAGTAGGTGCAACAAATTCACCAGCTTTGTTTTGGATAGTAGCCATTTCAAGTTTATTTTCTTTTGCATCAGCATAATCAACATAACCGATAGAATATGGAGTTTGTTTGATTTGTGCAGCTACACCAGTGTTACCTTTACCGCCAACATGGTGGTCACCTGGCCAGTTAAGCTCTTTTTGAACACCGTAAGTTGATTTCCACTCAGGTGAAATTTTGCTTAGGTAATAAGTAAAGTTAAATGTAGTTCCTGAACCATCAGCACGGTGTACAAAAGTAATTTTTTGGTGTGGAAGTTTTACACCTTTATTTGCCTCAGCGATAACTTTGTCATCCCAGTAAGCTGCTTTACCAAGAGCGATCTCAGAGATTGCAGCACGGCTTAGTTTTAAGTTCACATGAGGAATATTGTAACTCATTGTAATTGCACCAACAACACCTGGAAACTGATAAAGTTTAGCTGCTGCTAATTCTTTAGGAGACAAAGCGGCATCTGTACCAGCAAAATCAACAGCTCTTGCTGATGCATCTTTAATACCAGCTGAACTACCTTTTCCGATATAATCGATTTCTTTACCAGTAGCTTTATGGTAAGAACCTATCCAAGCTTGATAAACACTGTACGGAAATGTAGCTCCACTACCTTTAAAATCTGCAGCAGACAGAGAACTAGTTGTAACCATTAATGCCGCTAATGGCGCTAATAATGCAAGTTTTTTCATTTTGATCTTACCTTTTTTTGTTAATTTAGATAGCGATATAGTAATCTGATTTGATTACAAGTTGATTACAGTGAGAGTTATATGCTATAGTTATGGGAAAATTTAGGAGTCTTTATGCAAGATGCATCTGCTGTTGGTGAAAACATTATACTTTTTTTGGTAATTCTAGGCATAGTTGCTATAATACTCACAAGAAAAAAAGGGGAATAATATGCATAAAATGAAAAAAAGTCAAAGTGATCAGAACTGGTTTATTATATTTAGCGTAATGTTTATATTTGGATTAGTTTGGGCAATTGTTGGTGATGAGTGGACAAAAGTTGCATTTGCGACTTTCTCTTTTGCACTCTTTATATATTCGGGTATCAAAATGGAGTTAAACGCTCTTCATTCTAAAAAGGCGCATTAAGCGCTTTTTTAAAAGACTCTCTTACTTTTATATTTTTCTACTTAATGCGTCAATATTTGTACTATTTCCCAAAACGACTATTATGTCATCTTTTTCGAGCAAATTATTATTGACAAATGATGTATGCCAAATCCCTTGATGCTTATAAGCAATAGGTTTTAATTCATGATTATTTTCAAATACCGATGAAAGAATAGAGACTCCTACCCAAAAATCTGGCACTTTCAATTTTGCGATTTTCATGGTTATTGAAAGATCAATTGTTTCATAACTAATGTTTTCGACCATTTTCTTGACTAGCCTTTTAGCTGATTCCATTTCTGGATAGATCACTTTTGTCGCACCAAGTTTTGTAAGTATTTGTCCATGTACTGTTGTTATCGCTTTTGCTATCACCGTTTCAACACCAAGATCTTTAAGTGCCATAACCGTTAAAATACTTGCTTCTATATCTTCACCTATACTAACAACGGCAACATCCACATTTCCTATACCAGCTTCTCTGAGTGCTTTGATATCTGTTGAATCAAGGATAACAATATCTTGAATAAACTCGTGAATCTCATGAACTTGTTCTTCATCATGATCAATACCGATCACATTTACACCCTGTTGTGCAAGCCCTTTTGCCACATGAAATCCAAAATTTCCCATACCGATAACTGCATAATTTTTCATAATATAACCTTTGCTTCTGGATATTTAATACGGCTTTGAACCGCTTTTCCGATGATAATAACAGTAAATGCAAAAACGCCGATCCGTCCCATAAACATTAAAATAATAATATTTATTTTCCCCCAATTACTAAACAAGGCACTAAAGCTCAAAACTCCTCCATTACCAGTTGAAAGACCAACCGTTCCAAATGCTGAACAAGCTTCAAAAAGGGTCGGTAAAAATGGTGTGCGTTCAAACTCGCTCAGAAGGATTGTAGAAGCAACAACATAAATAGACGCTATAAAAATGATTGCATAAGCTTTAGAAATCTGATATTCTGAAATAGAACGGCGAAAGATATGAGCATGCGTATCGCCTCTAATTGTATACCAGACACCTATAAAAGCCAAAGCGACAACGGTTACTTTCATACCACCCGCTGTACCTCCCGGTGCCCCACCTATCATCATAAAGAAAGTAGAAAAAAACATATCTGAGCCTGTAAGAGTTGAAAGATCGACTGTATTGAATCCTGCAGTTCTATAGTTGACCGAAGCAAACCATGCAGCTAAGACTTTATGTTCCCATGAAAGCCCTTTAAAGGCACTGTTCCACTCTAAAGAAAGGAGTAAGAGCATCCCGACAACTATTAAGATAGCTGTCATAAGGAGAATGATTTTTGTATTTGTAGAAAGACGTAAAATTCTTTTTTTTCTATAATAATAAAGCTCAGTAATAACCATATACCCGATTCCACCGAGTATAATCAATATAGGAATCATTATATTGATAACCAAGTCCGTTTTATAGTGCATCAAGTTATCACTGAAAAGGGAAAATCCGGCATTGTTAAATGCAGAGATGGCATGAAAAGTCCCAAACCATATTGCTTTTAAAAAAGACATATCCATCCAAAAACGAAGTGTAAGAACGACTATACCAATAAGTTCTATTAAAAATATACTTGCAAAGACCACTTTCAAAAATCTTACAAGTCCATCCATTCCAGGATAGTTTAAAGATTCTTTGAGGATCAAGCGATCGCGATGTCCCAGTTTTTGACGACGCATAACGGCTAAAAATGTCACTGCCGTCATATATCCAAGACCACCTATTTGGATAAGAACCAAGATAACCATCTGTCCAAACATTGTAAAATCCACAGGCGTGTCTTTGACGATCAAACCCGTTACGCAAACTGCAGATGTAGAAGTAAAAAGTGCATCTATAAGACTAAGGTGTCCATGATGAGAAAACGGCATAAGTAAAAGAAAGGCTCCAAAAACAATGAGTCCAACAAAGCTATAGACGATAACACGTATCTCAGAAGTATGCAAAAACAGTCCTGCAAATCAAATATTTATTTCGCGAGATTGTACTCTCAATTTCATAAATAAAATATTATTGCTTTATATATGTTGGGATGAGCTCTTTAATACGCTGATATATCTTCTCAAAATCGGTCGAATAAACGCGTGTATTTGCGATGGAAGTGATAAAGTTTGTATCTTTATGCCAACGTGGAACGATATGAAGATGAATATGTTCGGCAATGCCAGCACCTCCACTTTCACCAAGATTCATCCCGATATTAACACCATGCGCTTTAAAACCCTCTTTTAAAAGACGTACCGATTTTTGTGCCAGATCACTTACATGCAACCAAGTTTCGCTTGGCAACTCTTCAAGTTTATCTGTATGAAGATGTGGAATAATCATAAAATGCCCCGGAGTATATGGGTACTTGTTCATAACGATAAAACAGTATTCATCACGATAAAGTACATGCAAAGAACTATCATCATGCTCATGAGAACTGATATGACAAAACACACAACCCTCGACATGATTGCCGCTTACATATTCGCTACGCCAAGGCGCATATAAAATATCTTTCAAAAAAACTCCTTTTATCTATAAAAATGCAAACACAAGCTCTGGAAAAAGAACTGCAATACCAAGTGCTGTAAGTTGAAGCAAGATAAATGGGATAATCCCTTTATATATCTGCAAAGTCGTTATCTGATCTGTCGCACCTTTTAAAAAGAAAAGTGCAAGACCAAACGGCGGTGTCAAAAAAGAGGCTTGAAGATTAAGTGCTATTAGCACTGCAAACCAAACGGGGTCTATCCCAAATGCATGCATGACAGGTACTAAAATCGGCACGATGATAAATGAAATCTCTATAAAATCTATAAAGAAACCAAGTACAAATATAGCCAACATCGAAACGCCGATAAACACCCAGACATTGCCGATATCATTACTAAAAAAGTCAAGTATCAACTCAGTTCCGCCAAGTTCGTTAAAAACAAGACTAAAAGCGGTCGCACCAAAGAGGATCATAAATATCATCCCTGTGAGTTTGACCGTTTCTAATGAAGCGTATTTGACCATCTGCATATTGAATGTCTTATTTACCAGACTTAGTAAAAGTGCGCCGATAACTCCAAAAGCCGCCGATTCTGTCGGAGATGCTATCCCCATGAAGATAGAACCAAGAACGCTCACCATCAAAAGAAGCGGAGGAAACATTGAAAGCAGTATCTCTATGAACGAGATCTCCTCTTCTACTTCATAAGCGGGTGCGAGTTGGGGTTTGAGATAAGCGATAACTAAAATATAGATGATATAAAGCCCGACAAGAACAAGACCGGGAAGGATGGCAGCTTTAAAAAGATCGCCGACACTTACACTCATTACATCACCTAAGATGATAAGGATGATAGATGGAGGGATAATCTGTCCAAGCGTTCCGCTTGCTGCAACTGTTCCGGCTGTAAGACTTTTATCATATCCTGCTTTGAGCATCAAAGGAAGTGCGATGACGCTCATCATAACCACTGAAGCACTGACAATGCCCGTAGAAGCTGCAAGCATCATCCCCACAAGCACGACACTCACACCAAGACCCCCGCGCACTCCACGAAAGAGCATACTCATAGAACTGAGCAGTTTTTCCGCCATCATCGATTTTTCTAAAACTAATCCCATAGCGATAAAAAGCGGAACTGCCATAAGTGTAGTATTGTCCATGATCCCATAAATACGAAATGGAAGAATGTTGAAAACATCAAAGCCAATTTCAGGGATAAACGCTGCAAAGATAAGCGAAACTGTCCCAAAAACAAAAGCGACAGGAATACCGATAAGAAGTAAAATAAGTACGACCGCAAACATCAAAAGAGCTATCATTTTGACAATTCTTCTTTACATGTAAGTACCTCTTTAATGGCTTGCATAATTAAAAATATGAAACCAAGCGGCATCAAAGCCTTCACCAAAAAGCGATACGGTAAGCCTCCAGGATCAGAAGAGTTCTCCATCTGTATGAAGCTCAGTTGCGCAAAATGGATCCCTTCGTAAACAATAAGAAATGAAAAAGGAATAATAAAAAAGAGTGCGCTAAGAAGGTTGATGATCGACTTTGTTTTGTGGGAGTAAGAGTTGTAAAAAATATCGACTCTTACATGTGCGCTTTTTTGTAAAGTGTAAGCGATGGAAAAAAGCATCACAATATCAAAAAGATGCCATTCAAGCTCTTGAAGCGCAGTCGAACCCTCTGAGAAAAGATAACGTGTAAGAGTATCATACAAAATCAAAAGCACTAAAAGAGAAAGTACAAGAGCAGAAAAATAGCCGATGTAAAGGGTGAACTTGTCTATCTTTTTTTTCATAACTCTCTTTTAGATAAAGTTTGGAGCATCATTTGCAAAAAGGATAATATCCCCTGCTCTTGTTTGTTCACCTAAAACCTCTGTCAATTTTGTTTTATCTTTTAAAATAATTTTATTTGCAACAGTCAGATTTTTATCAAAAAGTTCGGAGTTTAGTGCACTTGTGACAATAGCGATATCAAACACTTTGTTGACCGCTTCTATAAACTGTAAGTTCAACTCATCACTGCTCTCAACTAAACCTGGAGTTATGATCACTTTTCTGCCACTATGAAGTGAACATAGACGAACACCTTCAAGCATTCCATCGATATTTCCGTTATAGCCATCATCCAAAATGATCTTGCCACCCGCATCCATACGCTGTAATCTATGCTCGACAGGTTTGAGATTTGCGACTGCTTGAGTAATCTCTTCATCTGAGAGACCAAGATGTTTCGCAACCAAAACAGCCGCTTCGATATTCATAGTCTGAAACTCACCCAAGATGACAGTATGAAGTTTTAGCTCTTCATTTTGGCTACCATGCGAAGCACCTTGTGGGTGCAAGGTAAATGAAGTTCCCTCGAGATTTGCTTCTATATCTTTGATATTATCTCCAAAAAATATCACTTTATCATGCGGTTCATCTGTCACAGATGTATGGATAAACGCTTTTTGTAAGCGTGGAGATTTCATGATCTGAAGCTTAGTAGCGATGATATTTTGTAAATTTTTAAAATACTCTAAATGTTGTAATCCCACTTTCCCGACTACCACAGTTTGAGGCTCTAAAAACTCAGTGATGATGCGGATATCATCCATCTCTCTTGCTCCTGCTTCACAAACATACACCTCAGTATCTGCGGGTAATGATTCGTTGACATCTCTTATGATCCCGCCGATAGTATTAACACTTCTTGGAGTTGCGTAGACTTTATATTTTGTTGCCAAAATATTTGCTACAAAATTTTTGATACTTGTTTTACCGTAACTTCCAGTGATACATACGATTTGAAGATTAGCCATTGACTGAAGATGTTTTTTTGCCTCTTGTTTGTAAGTTGCAAAAAGAAATTTTTCTATCAGAGTAGAACCGATATAAGCCACTACTAAAGGTATAAGGACGCCATAAACTTCGCATCCTTGTTTCATCAAACAAAGTACATCACTAAAAAGAGTCAATGAAACTAAAAGAATCAAAAATCTCTTAACTCTCCATGTAAGTACAAGTTTTTTGTCTAAAGCTCTATGCCAAAGAATCAAAGATGGAAGAAAAATCAGAAAAAAGATGATTACAAAGTAGTTTCCAGCAATATAATAAGCAACAAAAGGAGCGATAAAATAAACCAAATGCCACCACTGTTTATGATGATTTAGAACAACACGCTGGATCTTATAGTCGTACCATTGAAGATTTGTGATGAGATACCAGCCGAGTGTTGTGACGAAAAGTACGTTTGTAACAAAAAGAGTTAATGCCTGATAATCCAAATTAGTGCTCCAGTTTTTTCAAGAATGTTTCTTCGATAAGTTGTGAGATAGCTTTTGAGTACTTCATAAAGAAATAGTGATCTCCATCATATGCTACAAACTTTGAGCCTTGCATCAGGGTAGCTATCTTTTCTCCGCTAGAAAGAGGTGTTGCTGTGTCATTTTTACCCCAACAGATAAGGGCTTTGGATTTAGAATCTGCAAACTGTTGGCTAAAATCTTCATT
The DNA here is from genome assembly GCA_028683835.1 of Sulfurimonadaceae bacterium. Taxonomy (GTDB): domain Bacteria; phylum Campylobacterota; class Campylobacteria; order Campylobacterales; family Sulfurimonadaceae; genus Hydrocurvibacter. The sequence continues at coordinate 61,624 of JAQUHB010000009.1, forward strand.
GATAACGCCTTTAAATGTTTCGTACATATAAGTGTTAAGCGTCTTAGCATCTTCTGCGACAAAAAACTTTCTTACATTGGCAAATCCAAATTTTTTAAGTGCTTTAAAGAGAGCTATTTTTACTTTTACTTTGAAAGATTTTTGTGTATAGATACCCGCACTTGAAAGAAGAACAAGGATTTCTGGCTCTAACAAAAGTGCTACTTTTCCGCCAAAAGAGTGACCGACGATAATGTTTTTACTCGCATTGATATGGATCATCAAAAGTTCAATCAAACGCGCATAATCAGCCGTCGTTAAAGTGGCGTTACATGTAGAGTTTCCAAATCCGGGAAGGTCGATGTAGATATGGCGAAACTTCTCCATATATGGAGCAAAGCTCTGCTTCATGAGATTTTTATTTGAGCCCCAGCCATGCAAGATTATAATATCTATCTTTGCCTCTGGATTTACGATCTCATAGCTAATATCAAAAGTGTGTCTATTATACTGAATAGATTTAACTGCCACTTACTTGCCCTTAGCACTTGAAATAGAGTGGATATATTGGTAATCTACGCTTGCTCTTTTTCTTTCTGGCAAAGATTTCAAAAGCTCACTGATTGTTTTTGAAAAATCAGCAAAGAGGTAGTTTGCCATCGATCCTGGAATCGGGTTGATCTCGTTAAGATACACTTCGCCTTCAACAACAAAGAAATCACAACGGATAAGCGCACCCTCAAAAAGATTTGTATAGATTTTTCTAAATGTGTCTTGAAGATCGGTTACGAGCTTATCACCTATCTCTGCACTTGAAACAGTTGCAGAACGTGAGAAATCCATATATTTTTTCTCAAAATCCAAAAACTCATTTTTTTGAGGCTCTTCGACGATAGAAAAATTGAGCTTGCCATCTAGCATACAACCAGCTAAGTTATACTCTTTAACACCATTGATAAAAGGTTCTATTAAAACATTTTCATCAAACTCAAAAGCCACGTCAAGTGCATAATCAAGCTCACTTTCACTTTTTACGATACTCACCCCAATACTGCTTCCAAGACGTGCAGGTTTAATAATCACAGGATATTCTAAACCTATCTTTCTTTCGTCGTTTTTGTTCATAGTTTCATACGCAACACTCTTTACATGTAGAGCATCACAGAGATATTTTGTATAACGTTTATCAAAGCTGAAAACACAAGCATCGGTACGAGGCCCAATAAAAGGAATATGGTAAAAGTCTAATAGTGAAGCGATGATACCGTCTTCGCCATCAGCGCCGTGAATAAGATTTAAAACGGTCGTGCCGACCACTTCACTTGAAAAAAGTGATTTCTTTTCAAATCCACCTCTCATGAGAGAGAGTTTTGGCATCTTTTTATGTTCACCTTTTGAGAAAGTGACGGCTTTCATCTTTGAAGCATCGATCTGATAAAAAGTATGGTCTTGGTCACAAAAAATAAACTCTAGTTTAAATCCGCGTAGTTTCTCTTTGACCGTAATTGCACTGACGATACTGATCTCATGTTCAAAACTTGCTCCGCCAAATAATATTGCTAATTTCACTTTATTCCTTTATATTTTTTGTAATTTTTTTAATGCTTCTCGCACAAGAGGTGCGGTCTCTTCACTCGTACAACTACTTAACACTTTTAATATCTGATCTTTTTTAAATCCTAGACTCTCGAGTGCCAATGTCGCATCATTTATGGCAGTCGAATCCGCGGCAGAATCATTTGAGATCAGAATTGTATCAAAACCGCTGAGTTCTACCAAGATACGCCCTGCATTTTTTGGACCGATCCCCGGAACTTTTTTTAGTCCGTTGATATCGCCGTTGTTGATAATGGCTGCAAAAGCTGATGGTGTAAATGTCGAACAAATAGCCATAGCAACTTTTGGCCCTACTCCGTTGATTTTAATAAGACGCTCAAAAAGCACTTTTTCAGATTTTTCCATGAAGCCATACAAAAGCTGGGCATCTTCACGAATGATATGGGAAGTAAAAAGTTTAATCCTCTCTTTTTGCAACGCCGAGTAGCTCTGCAAAGAGATAAACACTTCATAAACAATGCCGTTTACGTTTACATGTACAACACTTGGATCTTTATATTCGATAACGCCCTCAACTCCGACTATCATTCTTTTACCGCTTTTATCAGGTACTCATCATCTTCTGTTTTTATAAGAGCAAAAATTTTATCCAATGAGCCCTCACGAGGAGAATAGACAACATCCATCGGTGGATTTATAAGCTTAAAACGTATCTCATTATAGCCGACCCATTTGTCTCTATTTATCACTCTTGCATTATAGATGTCTTCTTGTAGTGTAATAATAGCTATATTGATTTTATCTTTATAGTCTTTTTTTTCAATCTCTTCAGCAATAAGATCAGTTAGGTTTTGTTGCAATTTTTGATACTGCTGAAACGATTTTACGAAAGCAGCAGGCATTGCAATATTATTTTTTTTATAATGTATAAGCTTCTTTTTCACTTCTATAAAACTGCTTTCATTGTTTTTAAGAACCATCTTATACTTTTCTATCTCTTTTTTCAAAAATCTCAGTCTTTCATCCAGTACTGCGATCTCCTGCTCTTTATCATCAACATTTTCATTCATCGATTCAATTGCAAGAGGATCGATAATAAACTTGTTTTCACTGCCCTGCATCTTTTTAATCTCTATGAGATGGTTGGCAGTTATGTTGACATGAGAACCCAAAAGATCGATAGTCACATCTTTTGCCTTAACATTTCCACCGATTGCTTGAGCTATATTTACAACATTTGCGACAACACTTCCTTGTTCAAGCCTTGTGATATGCACATTTATTCCTCGTGCCTCACCTTTATGGATATTGATGGAAAGTTCATCTGCTTCAATGTAAGAGGTTTTATGTGTTTGCCCATCGACATTCGCTTTTTTAGCATGAACTCTGGCATGAGAACCTACATTGCCATCAATATCGATCTCGCTTACTTCCACATCCATACCCGTACCAACGGCGTCTTTAAAGATATCATTCTCTTTAACTTTTAAAGTTACGTCCGCATCAAACTTTGTCTCTATAGAGCCTGTTGCTTTAAAACTTATTTCTTCAAGATCAAGTTCATCGCGGATATCATAAGTATCATTTTCAAAAACAATATAGCCATTTTCTATCGCTTTATACAATACACTCTCTGGAGTATCGATTACAGCTATTTTCTCACTTACTTTAAAAGTTGGTTCATTTGTCGTAACAGGTTCCTTCGCTGCAAGAAATTCACCTCTGCAGTTACGTCCAGAACTCCCTTTTTTTGGTTTAATATATTCTATAAGCAATTCATCTTTTACAACACTTATGACATAATTTCTTTTTGAATAATCAATTTTTTTTGCATCTTCTTTCTCACCTCTTTCTTTAAAGTGCAGTATGATTTCATCATTAATGGTCGGTTCAGGTTCCACGCCCTCTGCAACGATGAGAACTTCATTTTTTTCAAACTTGAGTCCCTTGTTTACGATCATACTAGCGTTAAGTTTTGACGCAACATCACCTAGCATCTCATCAAAAAGTCCGACCAAAAGATTTGCACGGATCTTTTTTTTGTTCACAAGTTCTAAAAAATCTTCGGTAAAAGTTTCAACAAATGGTGCGCTCGAGCCCTGCTTAATCGTTAGAAAAACTTTGCACATTGTTGCATTTACACCTACAGAAAATGCCAATTTATCGTATGCAGGTCTTGGCTTTTTTGTAAAAACCTCTATCTCATAAGTTTGTTTAATTTCAAAATCAGGATTCAGTAGCAGATCGTCATGACTAAGCTCTTTTAATTTGGTTGATGTGATCTCATTAAACAACTCATTATTCGAAGAAGATTTTTTACGGGTTAATGTCTGCATCTCTAAAATATTAAAATCTAAAGTTGCAAGATCAACTCTGTTAGAAGATGCAATATTGGTAAGTTCTTTTGTAACATTATCCGTTTTAACCACAATGGGACGGATAGTTTTTTGCTTAGTATCATTCTCGTTATTAGAACCAAAAAATGCCATGATCTTCTCTCTTTGTATTTAAGGAGTTCTATTTTAGTATCATCTTTGTTAAACTATTGTAAAATTCACAAAAAATTAAAGAATACTATGTTTAAAGCAATTTTTACCAACGGTTTTGGAATACTTTTTTCAAGGGTTCTCGGTTTTATACGAGATCTTTTGACCGCTTCTATTCTAGGAGCCAATATCTACAGCGATATTTTTTTCATAGCCTTTAAACTTCCAAATCTTTTTCGTCGTATTTTTGCCGAAGGTGCATTTACTCAGGTGTTTTTGCCCTCATTTACCCGTTCTACGAAAAAAAGCCTTTTCTCCGTGCATATTTTTGTGATCTTTCTTTCCATCATTTTACTTCTCTCATTTTTAGTGACCATTTTTTCAAGTTTTGCCACAAAGATGCTGGCTGTAGGTTTTGATGAAAAGACGATCAGTATCGCGGCACCTTATGTAGCGATAAATTTTTACTATCTTCCGCTTATTTTTGCCGTTACATTTTTTAGTACACTTTTACAGTATAAACACTATTTTGGCGTTACGGCGTTTTCAACAGGATTATTAAACATCACGCTAATCGCGGCTTTGTATCTCTCAAAAGGCTCTTCTCAAGGTATCATTGTTACTTATCTCAGCTGGGGCGTTATTGCGGGTGGAATTCTTCAACTTCTCGTGCATATCTGGGCGGTTCATCGACTCGGATTTTCAAAAATGCTTCTTGGAGGACTTAAATATTTTAAGAGAAAATCCTTACATGTAAAGAGTGAGACCAAGCAGTTTCGCAAACAATTTCTACCTGCCATGTGGGGAAATTCCGGTGCACAATTTTCATCATTTTTAGATACTTGGCTAGCTTCTTTTTTAGTCAGCGGATCGATCAGTTATCTTTACTATGCCAACCGCATTTTTCAGCTTCCCCTTGCACTTTTTGCTATTGCGACATCCATCGCTATTTTTCCTCGAATTTCAAGATTATTAAAAAATGATGATGAAAAAAGAGCGCATGAATATATGAGAAAAGCTTTTTGGTTTTTAGCGTATATCCTAACTTTTAGTACCCTTTTTGGCTGGGTTCTTGCAGATGAGATTATCAAAATACTTTTTCAGCGTGGCGCATTTACTAGCCAAGATACCGCAACAACCTCGATGGTGCTCAAAATGTATATGATCGGTTTACTGCCGTTTGGTTTAACCAAACTCTTTTCACTGTGGTTATATGCTAAACAACAACAAATGAAAGCCGCAAAGATCACCACTTTTTCCCTCTTGGCAGATATTATATTTTCTGTCACTTTTGTTTCATATCTAGGTGTTGTCGGACTTGCACTTGGAACGACTATCAGCGGAATCGTAAGTTTCATTTTGACGCTTCGAGTTTTTGGGGCGAAACCGTTTTTAAATATTTTTCTCACAAAACATGCTCTGTATTTACTTAGCGGATCTGTTGTTTTGACTATTTTATTATTACTACTTAAGGAGTTCTTACATGTACATATTTGACAGTGTTCAAAAGATAAAAAGAGAGTTTATCTCTCTTAAAAAAAATGAAGTTTCTTTGTATGTTTGTGGCCCTACAGTGTATGATGATGCACACCTTGGTCACGCGAAAAGTGCTCTTGTTTTTGACTTGCTTTCTCGTGTTTTAAGAGCTGAAGGTTACCATGTCAAATATGCAAGAAACATTACAGATATCGATGATAAAATCATCAAAAAAGCTTCAGAGCTTGGCGTGAGTATCAAAGAGATCACAGACAAATACACCGAAGCGTATCACGTAGATATGGCGCATCTTGGGATACAGAGACCAGATATTGAGCCAAAAGCCACCGAATCACTAGATGCGATGTTTCTTATGATACAAAATCTCCTAGATCGTGGGCATGCCTATCAGATAAGTAACGGTGACATCTATTTTGACACGGTAAGCGACGCTGAGTATCTCAGTATATCGCACAGAGTTCAAAACGAAGATGAGAAGCAAAACAGGGTTTTAAACTCCGATGAGAAAAAAAACAGTGCAGATTTTGCCCTTTGGAAAAGTGTAAATGACGGTGATATCAGTTTTGACTCTCCTTTTGGCAAAGGTCGTCCGGGGTGGCACTTAGAGTGTTCTGCGATGATTGAAAAGCACCTTGCATGCGAGAATGTCAGCAAATACGCTATCGACATCCACGGCGGCGGTGCTGACCTTCTTTTTCCTCATCATGAAAATGAAGCCGCACAGACACGATGTTCTACAAATCACGAAATTGCGGCGTATTGGATGCATAACGGTTTTGTAAACATCGACGGAGAAAAGATGAGCAAGAGTCTTGGAAACAGCTTTTTTATCAAAGACGCGCTCAAAATCTATGATGGAGAACTGCTTCGTTTTTATCTACTTTCAACACATTATAGAAGTAATTTCAACTTCAACGACGAGGATCTTTTAGCTTCTAAAAAACGTCTTGACAAACTCTATCGCTTGAAAAAACGTCTCTTTGGTTTGGAAGTTCATTCTGATATGCAAACAGCTTTTAAAACAAAACTTCTTCACGCACTCAAAGATGATCTCAACGTTTCTACTGCACTCTCAGTGATCGATGAGATGATCTCGTCCGTCAATGAAACGCTAGATTCTGCGGGCAAACATAAAGAGCTTAAACGCGAAGCTATGATAGATATGGCTTACATCGAAGAACTTTTAGGTTTTGGTCTTCAAAATCCATTTGAGTATTTTCAAACAGGTGTTGATAAAGAGACAAGAGAAAAGTTACAAGAGCTTATAGAAAAGAGAAATATTGCTAAAAAAGAAAAAGATTTTGCAACTTCTGATAGCTTAAGAGATGAAATCTTAAGCTACGGTGTAACGATAATGGACACGCCACAGGGCACATTTTGGGAAAGGGTTTAAACGCAACCACTTAACCATGTAAGGGATAGTTTACCTTTTTTTTTGTATAATGACAGACTTTTAAACATGGTGGGTGACTAATAAAATGATTGATTACGATAATTTGAAGCAATGGCTTTTTAAGCTTGATCCTGAGAACGCGCACCATCTCGCTGAGTTTTGTTTAAGAACCCCAAACATCTGTCCTAACATTTTTAACAGCTTTTTAAATGATCACTTCGTTACAAGTCCAGTTTTGCAACAAAATATTTTTGGAGTTGATTTTTTAAATCCGATAGGCCTTGGTGCTGGATTTGATAAAAATGCCACTATGATCCGTGGAATTCAAATACTTGGATTTGGATATACCGAGATAGGAACTGTCACGCCAAGAGCTCAAGGCGGCAATCCTAAACCAAGAATGTTTCGTCATATAGATGAAGAAACGCTTCAAAATGCGATGGGTTTTAACAATGAAGGTCTTTTAAAAGTTCAACGTAGACTTCAAAAAAGATACCCTTTTTCTACGCCTATCGGTATTAACATCGGAAAAAACAAAACAACATCGGAAAAAGATGCTCTTGGTGATTACACAAAACTCATTCGTGGGTTACATGAACTTGGAGATTACATAGTAATTAATATCTCTTCTCCAAATACTCCAGGGCTTCGTGATTTACAAAATGAAGAGTTTATAACAGCACTTTTTTCTGAAGCAAAAGAGATCACAGGGAAGCCTATACTTCTTAAAATCGCGCCTGATATGAGCACACAACAAGCGGTAGATCTCACATCTCTTGCTGTTGAAAAAGGTGCAGATGGGATTATCGCTACTAACACGACTATTGATTATTCATTAGTTCCGCATCCTGAAAAGATAGGCGGACTCAGCGGTGCTGTCTTAAAACAAAAAAGCTTTGAGATCTTTGATGCCATCGCAAAGGAACTCTATGGTAAAACCACCCTCATCTCTGTTGGCGGGATCGATTCTGCACATGAAGCGTATAAACGTATCAAAGCGGGTGCATCTTTAGTACAAATATATACAGGACTGGTTTTTGGAGGTCCAGATATGATACGAGATATCAATCTTGAACTGATCGATCTCATCCAAGAAGATGGATACACAAATATAACGCAAGCTATCGGTGCGAATCGAAGATGAAAACAATAGCTGCAATCATTACAGTATTGCTCATTACGATGGGCATTGGTTATGTTTTGAAAAACAATAAAAAAACAGAAATAAAAGAGAGCACAGTGAATCAAAAAAATAAAATATCGTCACTCCCGGGATATGAAACTTTAACATTAGAAAATGGCTTACAGATAGTTGTCATTCCTATGCATAATAACTCAAATGTCATCTCAACTGATATTTTCTATAAAGTTGGAAGTAGAAATGAAGTGATGGGTAAAACAGGTATTGCTCATATGCTTGAACACATGAACTTTAAATCTACAAAAAACCTTGCGGCTGGCGAGTTTGATAAAGAGGTTAAAAGTGTTGGCGGTCTCAACAACGCATCGACTGGATTCGACTATACGCATTACTATATCAAATCAAGCACTCAAAATCTTGACAAATCGCTCTCTCTTTTTGCGGAACTGATGAAAAATCTCAATCTTAAAGATGATGAGTTTCAACCAGAGCGTAAAGTTGTAGCAGAAGAGAGACGTTGGAGAACAGATAATTCACCTATTGGTTATCTTTACTTTAGACTTTTTAACAATACTTATGTTTACCATCCTTACCACTGGACACCGATCGGTTTTATGAATGATATTCAAACATGGACACTTAAAGATATTCAAGATTTTCATAAGACTTATTATCAACCAAAAAATGCTATCCTCATCGTTACTGGTGATGTAGATCCTAAAGAGGTTTTCAAAAGCGCTCAAAAAGAGTTTGAACTTATCAAAAATGAACTTCCTATTCCCGATGTGAAGTTTGTAGAACCCGAGCAAGATGGACCAAAAAGAGTGACTATCTATAAGGAAAGTGAAGTGGAGATGGTCGCTATCGCATTTCATATACCAAATTTTCAAAATCCGGATCAAGTAAAACTCTCAGCAATCAGCGCCCTTTTAAGTGATGGAAAAAGCAGCAGACTTTACAGTGATCTTGTAGATAAAAAACATCTCGTCAATCAGATCTACGCATACAATATGGAAAACAAAGATCCGGGAATATTTCTCTTTTTAGCTTCATGTAATCCGGGTGTAAAAGCTGAAGATGTTGAAAATGAGATCAAAGCACAGATCGCACTTCTTGTAAATTCAGAAGTTTCGCAAGCTGAGCTTGATAAAGTAAAAATCAATACAAAATCAGAATTTATCTATTCATTAGAGAGTTCAACATCTGTTGCAGATCTTTTTGGAAGTTATCTTGCACGTGGAGATATAGCACCTTTAGAGCATTATGAAGAATCTATCAACAAGTTAACACTTGAAGATATACAAACAGCAGCAAAAAAATATTTTGATTTTTCAAAATCGACAACTGTTATTTTGAGAAAAAAACCTAAAGAGGACAAATAGTATGAAATTAGTCACCGGTTCAACAACTGCACTCATCACCCCATTTAAAAATGGAAAACTTGATGAGAGCTCTTATGCAAAATTGATACAACGTCAAATCGACAACGGCATTGAGGCAGTATGTCCTGTCGGAACTACGGGAGAGAGTGCTACTCTTACTCATGATGAAGACAGAAGATGTATGGAGATTGCCGTAGAGGTCTGCCGTGGTACAAATGCAAAAGTCCTCGCAGGTGCTGGAAGCAATGCAACAGCTGAAGCGATACAAACAGCAAAAGTGGCACAAGAATGCGGCGTAGATGCTATCTTCTCTGTTGCTCCATACTATGTCAAACCTTCTCAAGAAGGGCTTTATCAACATTATAAGGCTATAGCAGAGTCAGTGCCTGATATGCCATTTATGCTTTACAATGTTCCAGGACGTACAGGTGTAGATATCTTGGCAGATACAGTGATAAGACTCTTTGATGATATACCAAATATTTATGGGATCAAAGAAGCAACTGGAAGTATAGAAAGATCAATAGAACTTCTTTCACGCAGACCTGATCTTAAAGTCTTCAGCGGTGATGATGCTATCGACTATCCTATTTTAGCGAACGGTGGAGCGGGTATCACTTCTGTGACAAGCAATTTGCTTCCAGACCTCAAAAGTGAACTCGTTAGACTCGCACTCAGTGGTGATTATGCAGGTGCAAAAACGATCAATGATATGCTTTACCCTATCAACAAAGTGCTCTTTATAGAATCAAATCCAATCATGATAAAAGCGGCTATGTATGTAGCAGGACTCATCGATACACTTGAATACAGACTGCCTCTTGTTCCTCCAAGTGCTGAAAATTTGAAAAAACTAGAAGCTGTTATGAAAAACTATACGATTAAAGGATTGTAATGATGACTGGAAAGACTCTGTTTATAAGTGGTGGAACTCGTGGAATCGGAAAAGCTATTGTTTACGCTTTCGCTGCACAAGGGTGTAATGTCGCGTTTACTTATGCATCAAGTGCTGATACTGCAAATGAGATCATCGCAGATATTGAATCAAAATATGGCATAAAGGCAAAAGCATATATGCTCAATATCTTAGAGCCTGACACATATAAAGAGGTTTATGCATTATTTGATCAGGATTTTGACCGCCTTGACTTTTTCATCTCCAATGCAATCATCTCAGGGCGCGCAGTTGTCGGTGGATTTGGTCCATTTATGCGTCTCAAACCAAAGGGTTTAAACAATATCTATATCGCTACGGTTGATGCTTTTGTCGTGGGTGCTCAAGAAGCGGCAAAACGTATGGAAAAAGTGGGTGGAGGAAGTATTATCTCTATGAGCTCAACAGGAAACTTGGTATACACTCCAAACTATGCAGGTCACGGAACTAACAAAGCGGCAGTCGAAGCCATGGTGCGTTACGCGGCGGCTGAACTTGGTGAAAAAGGGATTCGTGTTAATGCAGTCAGTGGCGGTCCTATCGATACAGACGCATTAAAAGCGTTTCCAAACTATGAAGAGGTGAAAGAAGAAGTAGTAAGACGTTCACCACTCAGCAGAATGGGTGAAGCAGAAGATCTTACCGGTGCGTGTATGTTTTTATGCTCAGACGCATCTTCATGGATGACAGGGCAAACTGTTGTTATCGATGGTGGAACAACATTCCAATAAATTACAAAAGGCTTACCAGCCTCTTGTAATAGCATGGCAATGTGTACAGCTATGAATTACACCAGAATAAGCATCTGCAGCGTTTACAGTACTGTTTTCATCAATAAAATCTTTCATTTTAACTAGATACATATTTAAATTTTTTGCACTTATATAAGCAATCGTTGCATATTTTTTCTTTTCCGAAGGTAAAATTGATTCAGCACATTTGGCATCTTGAAATATATTGTTTGCTTGTTGAATCTTTGTAATACCACTTAAAATTGATTCTTTGTTATTATATAAAAATCCATCTTGTATAAGAATCATTCCATCTCTCATATTTTTCATATTCAAAGGAATATCCTCACTTGCATGGACTCCAATAGCACCCAATAAGCTTAAACTTATCAATAGTTTTTTCATTCAATTACCTTACTCTTTTTAATTTTGACATCCTATCAAACTTTCATTGAAAGAAACATTGATTACAAAAAGTTACATTTCTAGTAAACAAGATTATTTATGACAATCAAAATAATTCTTGATAAGGATATAGTGATAAAATGAAATTAACAAGGAGTAACAATGCAAAAACCAAGCCCTACACAGATACAAAAAGAGTTAAATATAGGAGATTTTATTGTTTCTAAGACAGATCTAAAGGGGAAGATCATCTATGGCAATAAAATGTTTATTAAAATATCCGGTTATAGCGAATCCGAACTTTTAGGCCAACCACATTCGATCCTACGTCATCCGGATATGCCGAAAATCATTTTCAAATTCCTTTGGGATCGCATTCAAAATAAACAGGAGATTTTTGCTTATGTAAAAAATCTTTGTAAAGATGGTGCCTACTATTGGGTTTTTGCAAATGTAACTGCAACAACCGATGAAAATGGCCAGATTCGTGACTTTCACTCTGTCAGAAGAAAGCCGAGCCAAAAAGCAATGGATATTATTCCAAATCTTTACAGTCAGTTATTATCTGCTGAGAGATCAGGCGGTATTGACGCTTCAAAAATACTACTAGAAAGAACACTTAAAGAACAAGGAGTCGATTATGACGGGTTTATCCTCAACCTTCAACAATAAACAAACTTTACTCTACCTCACACTTTCCATTGTGGGTGCTGCGCTAATTGGTGTATATTTTTCTTATCTCGTGACACTGATTTTTTTAGTTGTAATAGCTGCAGGATTTTTTATACCGGATCAGGGAGCATGCGAAAAAATTTTTCAAGATGATCTTATCCGTCAAATCCGTGATGTTCTTATTAAAGCTGGCAAAGGTGGCTTATCTGAGCGTATCACTGGTATAGATGACAAACATATTATGCAAGGAATCGCATGGGGAATCAATGATATGCTTGATCAAACAGAACAGATGATGCGCGATATAAAAGCTTCGATTGAAGAAGCAAATAAAGGCAATACAAAAAGAGTTATCTTTAAAGAAGGATACAAAGGAGACTTTGCTGCATCTACACCTTACTTAAATGATTCTATACGTCTCATTTCTGAAGCGTTTAAAGGAAAGATGAGAGTCAAGCTAGCTGTCGCATTTGAAAAAAATAGTGGTGGGATTTCTGATGGACTTTCTGTAATACAAGATGATATTATCAAAAATACACAGTTTACAAAAACGATTACAGACGCGGCAACTCAAACTGCTAATAAAGTAGTTCAATCTCAAGAAAGTGTTTCTGTTATCGTTGATAATATCGAGCATCTATTGCAACTTATCGGCAATTCAAATATGGCAATTGGTTCACTTAATGAAAGAACCAATGAGATCAGCACTATCGCAAGCCTCATCAAAGATATTGCAGACCAAACAAATCTTTTGGCTCTTAATGCTGCCATAGAAGCGGCACGTGCCGGTGAACATGGACGTGGTTTTGCTGTGGTTGCCGATGAAGTAAGAAAACTCGCAGAACGGACGCAAAAAGCGACACAAGAGATATCCATGACCCTTCAAACACTGCAGCAAGAAGCAAATGACATCCTATCGAGCTCAGAGGATATGAATCAACTAGCATCAGATTCACAGAAAAATATCAATAATTTTGAAGATGTCATCCATGAGTTTTCTAAAACAGTCTCCAATACTGCCACGATCTCAAAACTGATTAACAGTTCTCTGTTTACAACACTTGTAAAAGTCGATCATATTATCTTCAAACATAACGCTTACTCTACTCTCTTCAATGAAGACAAAGCAAAAGCAGCAACTTTCTCAAATCATCATAGCTGTAGAATGGGTAAATGGTATTTTGAGGGTGATGGTAAAGAATATTTTTCACATACAAATGCTTACAAAGAGATGGAACGTCCACATGCAAAAGTGCATGAAGTCGTTCTTGATTCTATTACCTGTGTTTTAGATAATTCATGTATGCATGAAGATAAATATGAGCACCTTGTTGCAAATATGGCTACAATGGAATCAAGTTCTCAAGAACTTTTTGTTCACTTAGATAATATGGTGAGAGAAGCTAATTCAGATATAAAAATTTAGACCTTTTGGCAGTGAAGTTTTAAAATAGCTTCACTGTCCCTTTCTTTCATAACAAATCAAGTCCAAATAAGTAAGAACTAGCTAAAATTCCCCATTAAAATAGACAAGGACTTTTTTGTTAAATCTACCAAATCTTTTAGCCTCTTTACGAATTTTAATCGCTCCGATTATGTTTTGGGTAATCTTAAATCCTAGAATTTTTACAGACAATGGATTTGATATTAGTTGGAACTATTACGCAGCTTCTTTACTTTTTGTTCTCGCTTCGGTTACAGACTTTTTTGACGGTTATATTGCTAGAGAATGGAACCAATCCACAATCCTAGGTGCCATCATCGATCCACTTGCAGATAAGATGCTTACTATTGCGGCTTTTTTAGGGCTTATGATGATAGGCGAAGCCTCTGTTTGGGCGATCTACATCATCATTATTCGTGAGCTTTTTATCACTGCTCTTCGCACAGTGGCTGTAAGTGAAAACATCAGTGTCAAGGCATCATTTGCAGGAAAAGTAAAAACAGTTTCTCAGATGATCGCCATCGGTTTTATGTTGATGCATTGGCCATTTGCAGTACCGCTTTTATGGTTAGCGGTCGCCCTTACGATCTACTCAGGCGGTGAATATGTCTGGAGTTTTAGATCTGCTATATTAAAAGGAAATAACGCATGAGTTGGTTAGTCGCATTACTCGTTTTATCAGTATTGATATTTTTTCATGAACTTGGTCATTATAGTGTCGCTAAATTTTTCGGCGTTTATATCGAAGTATTTAGTATCGGTTTTGGCAAAAAAATCGCCTCGTTTCGTATGTTTAATACTCAATGGCAGATTGCCATGTTTCCTCTTGGCGGTTATGTCAAGATGAAGGGTCAAGATGATTCGGATCCTACACAAACGAGCCAAGACAAAGATAGTTATAACTCAAAAACACCGCTTCAAAGAATCCTTATTCTTCTTGCTGGTCCCGCTGCAAATTTTGTTTTGGCTTTTGTTTTATATATCTTTATCGCGCTCGGTTCTCCAGGAATTTTATCTCCAGTTCTTGGAGGCATTGCACCCTCTTCTGCTGCTTCACTTGCAGGACTTAAATCAAATGACACCATTACGGCCATCAACGGTATGTCCATCACTACATGGAAAGAGATGTCTGATATCATCGCTGCAAACAAAGGTGAAACTCTTGATTTGACGCTTCTTAGAGCAAATCAAAGCTTACATGTAAGCCTCACTCCAAAGCTGACAAAAACAAAAAATATGTTCAACGAAGATATTTACAAACCAATGATTGGTGTCGGCAGTGCGGGTATTACGCATAAACTTAGCCTCTCTCCTACAGAAGTTTTAGGCTATGCGACAGAACAGACGGTATTTGCTTCGACGATGATCTTTCAAGGGGTAAAAAAGCTCATCACGGGTGATGTTCCTGCCAAAGAGATGGGTGGAGTGATATCTATCGTAAAAATCACTTCAGATGCAACAGCGCAAGGCTGGATGGCAGTGCTCTTTTTTGCTGCTCTTATCTCAGTAAATTTGGGTGTCTTAAACCTCTTCCCTATTCCAGCACTTGATGGCGGACATATTATGTTCAATCTTTATGAGCTAATAGTTAGACGCGCACCGAGCGAAGCAATGCTTGTTCGTCTGACTGTCGCTGGCTGGGTCGTACTCTTTGGACTCATGGGACTTGGACTTTACAACGATATTAACAGATTGATAGAGGGCTAAAAATGACACAATTACAATACAAACTTCATATAGATTCCATTATCGAAAGAGTGGAAAAAGCAAGACTAAGTGTAAGCGCACATCATATAGTAAAAATAGTTGCAGTGAGTAAATATTCCACCACGGATGAGATAAAAGCACTTTATGAGATAGGACAGCGTGCTTTTGGAGAGAACAAAGTTCAAGACTTAGAAAAAAAGGCAGAAGAGCTTCATGAACTTCCTTTGGAATGGCACTTTATAGGCAATTTACAAAAAAATAAGATCAATCATCTTATCAAAGTAAATCCTTTTTTGTTTCAGTCGCTTGATTCTTTAGAACTTGCTCTTGAACTGGACAAACGTTTAGAAGTAAATGGTACAACTATGGATGCCCTGCTTCAAATAAACTCAGCGTATGAGGAATCAAAATCGGGTGTCATGCCAGAAAATGGGATAGAAATTTACAATGAAATTCGTTCTACATGCAAGCATATCAACCTCAAAGGCGTTATGAGCATCGGCGCTCATACGGATGATAAGGCGATCATCCAAAAAAGCTTTGAGACGACTCATAAAATCTACACACAATTAGAGGGCGCGACCATCTGTTCTATGGGTATGAGCGGTGATTTTGAACTCGCTATCAAATGCGGTTCAAATATGGTTCGCCTCGGCTCTTTGATGTTTAACAAAGGTTAACTCATTCGGTAGTACAATATTTTCCTTCGAAATTGATCCACCAAGGGAAATATAATGGAAAGTTTAAGAACCATGAGTATAAAAACAAAACTCATCATGATGGTCCTGCTTAGTCTTGTGATCACCTTTGTACTTTCAATAGTCATAATGAGAGGTCTCTCCTCTTTAAACAATCAGATCAATGACACGATCGACATAGACGCTGCCAGTGTTTCACTGAGTAAGACAATAGCGACAAAACTCGCAGAGATGCGGCTTATGGAAAAAGATCTCATCATTGAGCAAGATCTTGACAAGATGAAGACCTATGTAACACAGTTTAAAGCTCAAGATGATAATATGCTTATCGATATCAAAAAACTGCTTTCTCTCACTAAGCTCGATGAAAATAAAGCGATCTTAAAAGAGTTTCTTGATGCGGTTACAGACTATAAAAAGCAGTTTGATATTATCACTCGATACAGTATGAACAATCAAAATGATAAAGCATTCGCAATCTCAAACGGGTTAGCAAAACAAGATTTTTACCATGCAAAAGATCTTCTTGAAAAGATTGTCAAACAAGAAGAGACTAAGATGCATCAAACAGAGATCAATACGGATAAAGAGTATTTACAGATACGAAACAACTCTATCGGTGTTGTGTTGCTCGATGTCATCACCTCCATCTTTTTAGCATTTTTCATCATTAGACAGCTTTCTCTCTCAGTAAATTCATTTAAAGAAAAGCTTCAGAACTCCTCTATCAATAAAGATTTGACACTTCAATATCCGGTAAAAGGACCTGCTGAAATAAATGATATGGACAAGAGCTATAACGCACTTATAAACAGTTTAAGAGACCTTGTCTCCGACTCAAAGCAATCTTCCATACAAAATGCTTCTATCTCCCATACCCTTTCCACTACTTCACTTGGCGTCGGTCAAAATGTCGAAAAATCAGTCGAGATCATTAAACAAGCGACTTCTAAGGCAGATGATTCAAAAGATAAGATAAATTTAGCTATTTTAGACGCACAAGGAAGTAAAAAATATATTATCTCAGCAAATAACACCCTTTCTCACGCGAGAAATGAGATCATATCTCTTACAACAAAAGTGCAAAAAAGTGCGGAACTAGAAATAGAACTATCAGGGCGTATGCAAACTTTAACCCAAGATGCAAGTCAAGTCAAGTTGATCCTGGAAGTAATCTCGGATATCGCAGATCAAACAAACCTTCTAGCTCTTAACGCCGCCATAGAAGCTGCTCGTGCCGGAGAGCATGGGCGAGGTTTTGCCGTTGTTGCCGATGAAGTAAGAAAACTGGCAGAGCGCACACAAAAATCACTCGTCGAGATCAATGCGACTATCAATGTGATTGTACAATCTATTATGGATGTTAGCGGACAGATGACACATAATTCTGAGGAGGTTCAAGCTCTTTCAGAGATATCCTCAGATGTCGAGCAGATGATAGATGAAAGTGTCCATCTCGTAAATACCGCAGTTGACGCAACCGATAAAACTGTTTTAGATTTTGAAAAGACAGGAAAAGATATAGAGACAATCGTATCTCAGATCGCAGAGATAAATAAAATCTCTTCACAAAACGCGAAAAATGTAGAGGAGATAGCTTCTGCGGCAGATCATCTCAATACCATGACAAGTCTGCTTAACAGTAAACTTGAAACCTTTAAAACTTAAATTAGTTCCCATGCCCTCTTTGACGCTTACAAAGCCAAAGCTATACGCCGATTTTTCTAGCGCTCAAAAAGAGATAATCTTTTCCCGTTATAACCACTCTGCATTTTTTCTGCTGCAAATATTTTTTACAAAAATGGATATCTTTGAGCACTAAGCTCATCTCGCTGAATTTATAGTTTGGAGCTTTTGCGCCGTAGATCATCTCGCCCTCAATCCACCTGCAATTTGGAAATCCAAGAACAATAGAACCACCCTTTGCAAGATAGTTTTGATACAGATTCATAAACATGAGATTAAAATCGATATTGCTGCTTTGAAGTGTTCCAATGGAGATAATTAAATCAAACTCTCCAAGATCAAGTTCATCTAAAGCATTAATATCATGAGTAATAAAATCTACATTTGGATATGAGAAGTTTTTTTTTGCATATTCTATAGCTGAAGCAGAATAATCGATACCGACAAATTGTTTCTCTTCAAACTCCTTACTTGTAAGCATCTCTTTGACGATGACAAACTCATCTGCTTTGTTAATACCAAGATTTAAAATTCTCATTTTTTCTTTGATATTGACAAATTTCAAAGCCTCTTTATAATGATATAAAAAACTAAATTGTGATGTTTTGTCGATTTTAAAAAACTCACTCTCTACGCCGTATTTTTCGCAGCTTTGCTGAGCTTTATGAAACGAAGTTTCCCTATGGAGCTTATAAAAGAGTAGAATGGTAGTAACATCATCTTTTTTAAGCGGTGTAAGCATCTTCATGAAAAAGAGCTGTGCAAGGTCTATAAAAGCTTTATAACCTATCTTTTCTATATCAATATCAAAGAGTTCAATCTCTAAAATCTCGCCCTCTTGAAGCGTGTTATTTTCAAAGTATTCTAAAATATCAGAAGAACTTTTTGCTTTACAATCTACAATCATAAAGAATCACTGTTTTTAAGTATATTTTGTATCTCTTGATCTATCAACTTTAAAATAGATGAGAGTTCTTCAAACTTTGTTTTATAATCTATCTGCTCCTCTTTTGATCCCGCATCTTCTAGTTCTTTTGAAAGATCTTTTACAAGTTCCATTTTAAGATTTGCCGCTGAACCTTTGAGGGTATGTGCCCATTGATAGATATTTTTATAATTTTTTTCCGCTATGGCATCTTGAAGATTTTGCATATATTTTGGATAATTATCTAAAAATATTTTGAGTAGTCTTTCAAAAAGTCCTTTTGAAAAGGCAAAGTCATCTTGAAGTTGTTTCATATCTAAATAGTT
The DNA here is from genome assembly GCA_028683835.1 of Sulfurimonadaceae bacterium. Lineage (GTDB taxonomy): Bacteria > Campylobacterota > Campylobacteria > Campylobacterales > Sulfurimonadaceae > Hydrocurvibacter. Next base: position 80,587 of record JAQUHB010000009.1, read on the forward strand.
TTTCATCTCTTTTTTTTCATGAAGTTCTATTTTTTCTTTCTCTTCTACAACGATCTCAGATTTTTGCAGGTAATGGTCAAAAACTTTTTCAAGTTCATCGATATCTATAGGTTTTGAAATGTATTCATCAAATCCCTCTTGCAGATATTTTTCCCTGTCTCCATGCATTGAACTTGCAGTTAGTGCTACTACAGGTGTTGTATAACCAAGCTCTCTTAAGCTCTTGAGTGCATCGATCCCACCCATAATCGGCATATTGATATCCATCAGTATAAGATCATATTTCTCTTGATACAACGCTTCGATAGCTTTTTTTCCATTATCTACAACGCTGTGTTGTATCTTATAAAGATTTAACAGTTCAGAGATAAACTCACAATTGAGCTCATTATCTTCTGCAACAAGTATCTTAGCACTATAATGTTTATTGAATATATGATTTTTGTCCGTATGAGGATCTGAAATATCTTTTTTCTGACAGATCTTAAGATCTAAAGTAAAGAAAAAATCACTCCCTTCATTCTCTTTCGATTTTAAAGATAAAACACCACCCATAAGATTCACAAGACTAGAACATATGCTAAGACCCAAGCCTGTACCGCCAAATTTTCTAGTCGTAGAGTCATCCGCCTGAGTAAACGCTTCAAAGATATGTTTTTGCTTCTCTTTAGCAATCCCAATTCCATCATCTTTTACACCTATATGTAAAGTTAAAAGATCTTTTTTTTGCTCTATTACTTCTGTATACACTAAGATATTTCCCCATCTGCCGGTGAATTTTATAGCATTGGATATCAGATTTGAAATGATCTGCCTAAATCTAAAAATATCGATGCACAAGCACAGATGAGAACCTATATCTACTTTCAAGGTAAGGTTTATATTTTTCTCATCCGCTTTGGCACGAAAAAGCTCTACAACACTTTCAAGCTCCTTCACAAAATCAACACTTACAAGATTGAGATCCATTTTTTTTGCTTCAAGTTTTGAGAAGTCAAGGATATCATCTACTATTGCCAAAAGAGTATCTGTGCTGTTGTCTATGATACCTACATATTTTTTCTGTTTTTCGCTCAACTCTGTTGCTTTTAAAAGCGTATTAAAACCGATAATCGCATTCATCGGTGTCCGTATTTCATGACTCATATTGGCGATAAAATCACTTTTTAATCGTAAGAGTTCCTCCCTTTTTTTTCTAGCTTCAACTGTTAAAGCAATCTCCTCAAGTTTTTTGAGCAGAGTCTCTTTTTGTACAGGTTTGGGTAAAAATGAGCTTATTCCAAACTCGATGGCGGTTGATAAGGCATCCAAATTTTTAAGTCCCGTAGACATAATAAAAGGGACCTCTTTATTCTCTTCGCGTATCTTTTTTAAGAGTTCAAGTCCATCCATCAATGGCATATCAATATCACTTAAAACGAGATCAATAGATTCTTTCTTAAAGATTTCCAAAGCTTCTTGCCCATCTTTAGCTCCAAAAATCTGCTTCACACGTCTACCAATAATAAGAAAAAGCTGCTCTAAAACATCCACTTCATCTTCAACGACAAGCACTGAAATATCAAATCTATTTTTCTTCATACCTTGAGTTCCTCTTGCTTTTTAGGAAATTGCAAAATAAAGCAAGCTCCCTCTGAACTATTTTTTACATATATTTTTCCCTGCATTTTTTGCTCAATGATCATTTTAGATATATAGAGTCCAAGTCCGCTTCCATTCATAAGAGTCTTAGTCGTAAAATAAGGTTCAAAAATCTGATCTTTGATCTCCTGTGGCACGCCTCCCGCATTATCGCAGATCTTTACAAAAATACAGTTTCCATCTTCATATGCTGTAAATCTAATCTTTTTCTCTTTAATTTCATTCATCAGCAAAGCATCTTTGGCATTATTGACAAGATTTATAATAACCTGTATAAACTCATTTTCACTACCTTGTATCCTTCCATGATATCTATTATCAAACTTATAGCCTATATAATGACGAGTCAATGATCCTTTTAAAAGGATCAAAATTCTTTGCCAGATCATCTCAAACGTAAAACTGTCATTGAGTCTACTTGGATGTAAAAAGCTACGAAAATCATCAATGGTACTTGACATATAATTGATCTGAAACATCGATTTTTTAACCATTTCACTCATATATTCCTGATCTAGCTCTCCATATTCATACGTATCTTCAAGATTTTGAATAATCAAGGCAAGCACATTTAACGGCTGTCTCCATTGATGCGCAATATTTCCAATCATCTCTCCCATAGCACTATGTCTTGATTGGACCAACATAATCTTCGATTTTTCCTCGATCCTTTCGTTGGCAGTAGAAAGTTCTTTTGTCACAACATTGATAAGATGTGTCAGTGCTTTGAGCGTACCTAGAGAATGGAGAGGATACTCTTTCGAAGATCTATTTTTGGTATTTTTTTTCTCTACATGTAAGGAATTATTTTCCCACATTCCCATGATTGTCGTGCTTTGATTGAAAAGATAGTTTGTGGCATTTTTATGAAAAAATTCTCCATACGTACAAAAGCCTGCTATGGGTGCTATCGAACTCAGTGGCTTAAACTCCAAAGAGGCATTTTTATTTAAAAATCTTCTGCGTGCCATACATGAATAAGAGAACAGAGACTCAACCGGATACGTGTTCATCGTATCTAAAAGATGATGAGACTGAAGCAAGATCTCATTGACCTCGCCGACTCCAAAGTGAACGTAAGTCCCCTGTGGGATATTTCCAGCAAATAAAAGTGAGCCGTCTGATTCTTTTGCCAAAACAGCTCTGGCATAATTGTATCCGCCTTCATGAATAATAAGTGGGAATTCGATGCCGATTGCAGGAAGTTTTCTCCCCGCTTCTTCTCCTAAGTAACTACTATAAACTTCAGCAGCTGGCTGATTGTCTATCGTATAAACATGATTTTTTTCAGAGCTTGTTACAAGCATCTTTTTACCTATAGGTATCCATCCGAAGCTAAAATCGGTTACAACATTGAGATCTTTTCCATCAAGTGCAACCGCAACAACACCGTTTTCAACGATCCCTTCATTTGTAAAAACATAAGTACCGCTAAAGGTAGCATTATCACCTGCCAATCCCCCTGAAATTATGGTATTTGGATGTATGGAGCCAAATCCATGCAAAAAATCATCAGCGTTAATGTGTAAACCATCAGCAAAGCTAATCACTGCTTTTGTGTTTTCAAAAACTATCGATGTTGCAAGCTCTGCACCATTTTGAAAACTATCTTTGTGTTTCATCTCAGAGGAGGAGCGATAAGACCTGATATGACTTTTTTCAAAAAAAGTAAAAGAGAGCACTGTTGTACCCGTATAAACAGAAGATCCAAGTATCTCCCCGTCTGTCGTACAACCCATGATAATAGCATCTGGCATAAATGTGTACAGTTCATGAATGAGCGCATCAATAAATTTTTTGTCACATTTATGAGTAAAAACTTGAATTAGCTTTGAAGAAAAATTTTCTTTTAGATAGGGTTTAATCATCTCTTTATATGATGAGTTTGGTGTATAAAGTGTATTAACACTAAACATAATACCTTCCTACCTTTTGATTTTAATTTCAAAGATCTTTTTTTCATTTTCAAGTAAAAAAACATCTCCATCATGCGCTGTGGCTATCTGTTTACAGAGGATAAGTCCAAGACCGTTGCCTTTGACTTTTGTACTTTTAAACGCTTCAAAAAGAGCTTTCTTATTTTCAATAGGCACACCGGAATCATAAATATAAAAGTGATGAAACTCTTCGTCTTGCTTGTAACTGAGTTCAACTGTTCCCTCATCTTCCTCATCAAGTTCGATAGCATCGATGGCATTGATAAGAAAATTTGAAAACATCATCAAAAGAAGATCAAAATCGCCATAAAGCGTAAAATCATCCTCCAAAAAACGAAACTCAATCTCTTTTGAATAGCTATAATAAGTAGTTATCTCTTTTAACGAGTCTTGAATCTCTTTCCAATGCAAAGATTTTTTTTCAGCACTCACCCCTTTAGAAAACATCAAAGTCGATTTAATAATCCGCTCAATTCGATAGATCGATTTCTCTATCTCAGTCACGATAGCAATATTTTCCGACCTAACCCGTTTTTTCAGCGTCGAAGCAAGCAGAGCAATAGAACCGATAGGATTGCGTATCTCATGAGAAAGATGTGCCGCCATCTGTCCCATAGTTGCGAGGTTTTCTTTACGTTTTTGCTCAGTAATATCTGTAGCGCTGATAAGATATTTATCCTGATAGTTACTGATACGCACAAGATAAGAATTCTCTTTAAAATTGATCTCATAATCATTTTCATCAAGACGAAGTATCACTAAAATTTCAGAGAGTTCTTTAGCTTGAGAATTTTGTAAAAACACTTTACCGTCATTTTCAAGTATCCAGATCGCATTTGGCAAAAACTCCACAACTTTTTCTATAGTGTCTTGAAGATGTCTATAAGAAGCTTTCAATTCCCCAAAATTACTCTCTATCTTGTAGGTCTGCTCGATT
>JAQUHB010000010.1 GCA_028683835.1 Sulfurimonadaceae bacterium
AGGAAACTAAATATGAAATATATCCTCCCACTTGTGTTATCACTCTTTTTTGCAGCGTGTAATGATTCCGATCAAAAAGCAGAAACATCCGCGAACACAAATATAACACCTCAAACACAAACAATTACACCTGTCCAAGCAGAGAAAGTACCCGCTCAAGCAGAGAAAATGCCTCTTCAAGAAGAAAAAGCACCTATTCAAACACAAAAAGTGTCTACACAGCTTATCGCTGGAGCCAACACTACAGAAGTCAGCGGAGAAGCTATTTTCAATAAATGTAAAAGTTGTCACGGAAATAATGCTGAGAAAAAAGCACTTGGTGCTTCACGCGTCATAGAAGGTTGGGAAGTAGCAAAAATAGAAGATGCCCTAAAAGGATATCAAAGCGGTACCTACGGTGGAACTATGAAAAATATCATGGCGGCTCAAGCAAAAGGTCTCTCAAGTGAAGAGATTAAAAAAGTTGCAACTTATATTCACTCACTCTAATATGAAAGACTAAAGAGAGACGAATCCCTCTTTAGTCTTTTAGTTTATGTGATTTTTTTAGATAATTTTATTACCTATAATACCAAAATCAAGTATTTCATTTTTACGCTTGTATTCAAAAGCATATTCAAGAATCATAAAACTTTTATTAATTAACTCTTCTTTATCTTGTGACGAGCAAACAAGGGAAGCATAAAACTCTTTATTAGAATTTTTATACTGATTTTCCTTTGCATAAAACAATTGTTCAAGTAAGCTTATAGCCGTATTTGTATCAAGTCCTTCTAAAGCAATGCATGCAAGATTTTTCTCTAACTTTATATAACTGTCAGTTTGACGAATATGCTGTTTACAATGTTCTTCCGACATATCTTTACTGTAAAAAACGACCATACAAAATGGAAGGCTATAGCGTGTCCATCTAGACAAAAATGGTTCAATAAATTTTTGAATATTTTCTCTTTGACTGTGCAGTTCATCAACAATCTCATTTTGTTTAAAATCCATGACTAACTCCTTGCTCTAATAAGGTAAAAAAATACTGGCATGACGTACAAGTTTACTACAATTGCAAAAAATAATCCACCCATAATAGCAATCGCCAAATCCTGAATAATCTGCGTACCGCTTCCAACGGCGAGGGCCACTGGCAAAAGAGCAAAAGCATTTGAAAACATTGTCATCAGAACTGGACGGATTCGCATTGTTATGGCATTAATAATTCGCTCTTTTTCATCCCCTAAAGAGTGATTCTGATAGAAATCATATATTAAGACATTATTATTTATAACAATACTGAGCACTATAAGCATTCCCATAAAAGCGGTAATATCTAAAGGCTTGCCTGTTAATTTTAAAGCTATAAAAACACCGGTAAGAGTAAAAAGCAGTGCTAATAAAATATTTAAAGCAATTTTGAGATCACTGAAGTTTAAAAGTAAGCCGATAAATATGATCATAACTGCAAATAAAACCACATAACTCATCTCTTTAAATGATTGTTGCTGTTCTTTATAAAAACCGCTAATGTCTGTTGTAATATCAGGTGCGATCTTTAAAACTTCGATTCTTTGTTGTATGTTTTTTACAACTTGAGACATATCATTTCCCTTAAATCTCACTCCTAAAATACAAACAGGTGAAAGGTTATAGTGAGTGATTTCAGCGACTTTATTTTTATAGCTTATATCCGCTATCTCAAAAAGAGGGATATTCTTTTTCTCTCTAGGAGAGTAGATAAGAAGCTCTTTTTGCAAATAAGCGATGGGATCAACTCTTGGACGATCCATAAGAACTCTAATATTTATGAGCTTTTCACCCTCCGCCACAGAGGCTACAACCTCCCCATAATAGAGTGTACGTATTTGAGATATAAGTGTGTTCTCATCAATGCCATACAAAGCAGAAGCATTAGGTTTTAATCGGATATTGATAGAGGGTGATGCATAGGAAGTGAGAACATTTACCTCTTCTATATCTTTAATAGATTTGAGTGAATCTTTGAGACGATATCCCTCTTTTATTAGCTCATCTGGATTTGTACCAAAGAGCATAACAGAGATCGGAGCATCAGCACCCATAATGTCTCCAAGTCTGTCTTCAAGGACTTGTGATAGTCCTAACTCTTCTAGGTTTGGTACTTGAGATTCTATCTTTTTACGCAGTTTTTCTATTGTATGAAAAGTGTTTACATCTTTTTTTAAAGTTACAAGAAAATCACCTTGATTTGCCTGTGTACTCACTTGTCCAAGTGCCGTTCCAATACGCATAGTCCAGTTTTTTACCTCTGGTGCTTTGTCTAAGATATTGCCGACACTTTTAAACTCCTCTTGACTTTGATCAAGTGAAGTTCCTGGAGGCAGTACCATATCGACAACAATATTTCCCTCATCCCATTTTGGTAAAAATGTGGAAGGGATGGAACTATAAAGATAAATACTCAAAGAAAAACCGCCTAAAATGACGGGAATAGAGATCCATGCATAATCCATCGATTTTGCTAAAAAAGCTTTATAACGAGTGATCAAAGGCTCTAAAAAATCGGGCTTATCCTCTTCATGTTCAGGCAGAGCAATGTAGGCAATAATTGGAGTTAAAAAGATCGCTATGAGTTGAGAGATAAAGTATGTCACAACCAATACGAAAGCAAGCTGTTTAAAAAAGAGCCCAACAACACCGCTGACCATGAGAAGCGGTACGAAAATAAGGATGGCTAAAAATGTTGCAATCGCCATAATGGGGAGTATCTCAATAGAACCCTCTATTACAGCATCCTTTTTGGATAATCCCTTTTTAAAATGTCGCTCGATATTTTCAATAACAATAATCATCTGATCGATAAGCCCACCAAGAGCCGCCGCCATTCCCGCAAGGGAAAAAATATTGATGTCTATATTCGCAAATTTCATACCTATGATGGTAATTAAAAATGTGATAGGGATAATCAAGAGTGAGATAAGAGAAAGTTTTAGTTTACGTAAAAAGAAAAAGATGATTAAAACAGCGATAATACCGCCTAAGATAATAGCTTCCCCCACACTTTTAATCGCCTCTTTGACAAACTCTGTATCATCGTAAGAACTTTTTATCTCGATGCCCTCTTTTTTGAGTTTTGGGGCAAGTTCGGCTAGTTTTGCATTAAATCCATCTACAACATCGATGGAATTTGCGTTTGGCTGGCGCAGAAGGTTAAAGATGACACTGTTTTTGAAGCCCTTAGAAGCGCTGAAAGCTTTGGTAGGATTCTCTTTTTCCACAAGAAGCGCAATATCACTTATCTTGATGGACTGATCATTGGACAACGCGATATTAAGGTTTAAAAGCTTGGAAGCATCTTCACTTTTTTGATAGAGCGAGAGGACATATTGCCTATGATAATCTTCGATAAGACCTAAAAACTCTATCATATTTTGAGCTTTTAACTGCTCTATAACGGTTTGAACATCAAGATTATAACTGCGCATCTTCGCGGCATCTAAAAGAAGTTTATATTCGCTCCACTGCGGTGCCTTCATTTCGATATCATAAACTCCCTTTACCCCGAGCAAAACAGGTTTGAGCTCATAATAGAGTTTTTCACTCAGTTTCGCACGCGAAAGTGTGTCTGAACCAATGGAATAGATAGCAACAGGGTAGATACTCGGAGTGGATTGTCTAATAGTAATAACTGCATCTGAGGGGATACGGTTTTTGATATCTGCAATGCGCGCTTGAACAAGCTGATATGCAAGGTTGGGATCGATATTCCAGTTAAAGTTCAAACTAATAGTCGTAGAACCTATGGAAGTGCTTGAGACGATCTTTTCAACATTAGAGACAGTTTTTAAAGCCTCTTCACTGGGTTTTGTGACAGAGAAAAGCATCTGTTCTATGGGTGAATACCCATTTTCTATATCCACTTCAATGCGAGGAAAAAAAACATTTGGCAAAACCCCTTTTGGAATCGATGAAGAGAGCTTATATCCAAGTAATGCAAGCAATAAAATAACGAGTAAAATAGCTAACTTATTTTTTAGAATATAAAGAAAAAAGGTTTTTCCTTTCATTTTATGACCTCGACTACAGTACCTTCTTCTAGCATATAAGAATTTTCAAAAGCAATCTTGTCATCTTTATTTAGATGATTGACGATCAGAACCTTGTTAATCATATCTTTTTGAACATCCACAAAATGAAGATGAGCGATGTGATCTTTGATAATATAAATTGCAGGGCGGTTTTGCACAAGGACGATAGAATCTTTTGGAATGATCCATCCACTCTGACTTTGCATCTGTATACTTGCTTCAAGATTAACGCCTGTTTGCAGAGTTGCTTTAGTTGTAGCAATGACATCCACAAGATTATTTGTCGTAGTAGAGAGGATTTGTGATATCTTTGCTTGGATAATATTACCGCTTACATGTAAGGTCACATTCTGCCCGATTTTTAGATTTTTAACATAGTAAAGTGGTACAAAAAGTTTTATATGTACGTTTTCATTTTCAATTTTACAAATTGGACTTGCATACGTAAGATAACTGCCATCAGCTTGAAGCTGTGAAATATATCCGCTGACTGGCGCTGTTATAACACTTTTTTTTATCAATTCATCTACATTTACAAATTCACTTTTTGCATTTGAAAGAGCTATCTTTTTCTCATTGAGCATTGATTCTTGTGAGAGATAGTCATTACTACTTATGACTCCGAGTTTAAGCATCTCATGAGATACTTGCAGTTTTTTTGCTTCAACTTCAAGCTGTTTTTTTTCTACAAGAAGATTATATTTGGCAGTTTCTTTGTTATTGCTCATCTGTGTGTTTTCTATAGTCGCTATCACTTGACCTTTTTTGACCTTTTGCGTATTTAAAACACGAGTATGAAGGACTCCATCAAAGGGAGTATTCACTATATAAGAGCTTGTTGCTTCGCTAGTAGCCTGCACATCTATTTGGATATTCATATCAGAGTTCATTGGTGTAACGACACTCACTTGAACATGACTCTCTTGACCTGAAGCATAGAGTGATGCTACAAAACTGAGTGTTAAAAAAAATATTTTATTCATAAATTGCTCCTGATCCGATAGTATTTAATAATATTGTTTCTCTATTTTTTTGATATTTCATCTGTATGATCTGCTCTTTTATACTAAGTGTCTGTGTAAGGACTTGCATGTAGGTGTTAAAATCCACATATTTTTTGAGATAAGCAACTTTAATAACATCCTCGCTGTGCTGATAGTCGCCGAGATTATCTTCAAGAATTTTCAACTGTTGTGATGCACTTTCTATCGTTTGTATTCTCTCAAGATACTCATTTTCTCTTTGGATTTTATATTCTGCATCGTTAGATTTTACAGAAAGAGCCTCAGCTTTTAACGCTTCACTTTGTTTAAAATCACCACTTGAAAGTGGAATATGCAGACTCAAATCAAAGGAGTAATTATCTCCGTTTGCCGTAGGATCATCTATCTTTTGGTACGCAGTTGCGGCTACTAGATCGGGCAGATAACTGTGAGAGAGCGAATCTGACTGATTTCTCAAGCGCAAAGCTGCTATATCGCTCAGTTTAAGATTTTGGTCTTGGTGAAGATACTGCTCTTTTGTGGATGCAACCGTCGTATCATGAAGTGAGGGAATAGTCTGATTTTGAGCGTAGTTATGGAGCTGTTGTCTCATCTTTAGAACGCTATTTTGTTCATCTACTATCTGTGTCTTTAAGAGCGTCAGTGTATTTTTAAATCTTAAAAGATCCATATCTGAAACAGTCCCAGATCTGTTTAATAAACTGAGTCTATCGAAGATCTTTTGTTGCTCATCCAAAAGGCTTACATGCAAAGCTAGCTTTTCCTGTGTCTCCTGATATGCGCTTATCATCATGACCAAAGAGGTAAAAAGTTTTTCTTTTTGGATATTTAAAAGCGTTTTATTCTCTTGAAGATGCAAAGAAAGTTCTTCTATCTTATAACTACTTTTTCCAAAGATATCGATGCTGTCGCTGAGTGCAATATTGGCAGTAGTAAAAGTGTTTGGAAGTCTGACTGCTTTTGTACTGATATAACCTGCATCCAAAGCAAAACTTGCATATCTATTTCGACTTACCGCACTTTTTTGCAAAGAGTTTGATTCTTTGTAAAGATTGTAACTTTTGTCATATTGCAGATTTTGCAGAGCAGATAGGTAAAAACTTAAAATAGTTTCATCTGCGTTTAGCGTTATACAAAGGAAGGTTAAAAACATTATTTTTTTAAACATTTAAACTCTCCTTCCATTACTGGAATTGCTTTTCTAGAACATCCACAAGAGCTAGATCTAGATTGGCAAACGTTTTTATGATTGGATTGTTTTTTTGTTTTATACTTGTATCGAGTCCGCTAAAAAGCAAAGCAAAAGCATCAACCATATTTTTATCTTTGACTTGAGTGCTAAAAACTCCCCAACTTTTTTTTGCTTGCAAGAGAATCTGATTTATCTTCGCATAGTCGATATCATTTTGATTTGTAAGAACGATTATTTCAAATCCCATATAGTCTAAATTTTCTATATTTATTTGTTCTTTTACGCTCTCTTTGGACTTAAAGTGATCGATGTTATATTTAAAAATCTCAGTCGATACCAAAGCGCTCTTAGCGTAGTTTTTCTCATTGATAAACTTGTTTAAAAGAACTATTTTTTGATCTAGCTCCTTCATACTCTTCTGTTCAATATTTTCTTGAAAACTCTTATCAGTTTGTAGTTTCTTTATTCTCTCGACAGAATTCAATAAACCTTTTTGATTATGATTGATGGAGTACTCAGTGATATCTTCAAAGGGAGACAGAACTTTGTCTAAAGAGATCAGAGCAGTTGCTTTTTGCGCTTTCATTCCATCTAAACGATGATTAGCAGACGAAGTAGTAGCAGCATTTAAAGCACAAGTAGAGAACAAAGATATCATAACAGATACCACAAATAATTTATTTTTTCTTATCATAACAATCTCCAAAAAGTTTTAAGTGTTTGATTGTAGGAAATGAAAATGAAAAATAAATGAAGTGGGTTAAAAAACTATCTCTATCTTTGTACCTTTACCTAAAGTTGAATTGATATGCATTGTCCCATTGTGAAGTTCTACGCTTTGTTTAACAATGAAAAGTCCAAGACCAAAGCCCTCAATCTTTTTGTTTCTAGATTCATCGACTCTATAAAATCTCTCTGTGATCTTTGATAACTGCTCTTTTGTTATCCCGATTCCTTCATCTTCGATGATGAAATGAATAGCTTCGTTTTTATAAAGAGAGAGATGAATTTTTGTATTTGTTTCACTGTACTTGATCGCATTATCGATGAGATTGGAGTAGATCAAAGTTATCAATAAAGGGTTGGCCATCATATCGGTTTTATCAATTTTGTCTATGATAAGAGTGATATTTTTTGCACTTAGTTGCTTGGAGTATTTTTCGCTTACATGTAAAAGTGTCTCATTTAGTGAACAAGGCTCAAAAGAGTCTGCAATATTCTCTTTTGTATATCTTGTCAAAAGAAGCAGATTTTCTACTATCTTTTGTATCTGAGAAGTCTCATGATGGATAGTTCTCATACTTTTTTCATATTCATAGCTCTCTCTTCGTTTTCGCAGAGTGACTTCTATCTCGCCAAGTATTACCGTCAAAGGAGTTTTGAGCTCGTGAGAAACATCGGAATTAAATCGATCCAAAGATTCTACTCCTGCTCTAAGTCGCTCTATCATTGCATTAAAAGAGTCAATGAGTTCTCTTATCTCATCAGAGTCTTTTGGGCGAGGAATCGTCGCTGAAAAGTTATTGACAGAGATCTCTTTCGCAGTTTTTATAACGCTATGGATAGGATTTAAAATCTTATCTATCATTTTTGAAGCCATAAATATCAGTACTAGAAGTAATATGGGATTTAGGATAAGCAGCGTACTAACAAGATCTTCCACTTTATTGTCTATATTTTTTCTATACACAACAATAGAGTTTTTTTTGCCCTTATAAATATAAAGAGCATTAATATTTTCAGAACTCTCTTCATCACTGAGTATAAAAAACGAGTGGCTATTTTGCAAATAAAAATCTAAATTCTGAAGATTAAAGTCTGCAGTTTTATATGTTACTTGATTATGTTCTATGATGGCAAAAGTTGCCATTATATTTTTTTGACTTTCAAAGCTGTTTTCTATATCTATGGCTTGGTGTTGGAGTTGTATTTTGATATTTTCATTGATACTGTTGCTGAGAAAGTAATAAAAAGAGATACTAAAAAGTAAAAGTATAAAAGCAGTAACTCCGCCAAACCAGAGAAGTAGCTTTCGTTTTAGACTATTTGATTTCAAGTATATACCCTAAACCTCGCTGATTTTTTATCAACTCTTTACCAATCTTTTTTTTGATATTATAGATGGTAACTTGAATGACATTGCTATTTTTGTATTCTTCATCTCCCCAAAGCTGTTCTTCTATCATAGCATTAGAAACAATGGCATTTTTATGTTTTATAAGAAAGAGCAAAAGTTCATACTCTTTAAGACTCAAAGTCACTATTTGAGCATCTTTTATGATACTTTTTTTATCTATATCTATAATTAAATCCCCGAAAACAAAACTATTGTTTCCCTGCGTCAAACTTCTTCTATAGAGTGCTTCAACTCTTGCTTCAAGCTCATCAAAGGAAAAAGGTTTACTCAAATAATCATCAGCACCATGTTTTAAACCAAAAATCTTATCTTTGATTTCTCCTTTGGCACTGAGTATAAGTACAGGAGTTGTGATATTTTTTTCTCTGATTGATTGAAGAAGATCTATACCATTTTTGTGAGGAAGCATCCAGTCTAGAATAATGACGTCATAACTGTTCGTAAGGGCAAGGTACTCACCCTCTTCACCATCCATTGCAGTTATCACTGTGTGATTAGATTCGACGAGACCTCTGTTTAAAAAAGAGAGGATGTTCGCATCATCCTCCACTATAAGTATTTTCATCCCTTTGGAAGCGAAAACTTTTGTGTGACCAACTCACCCTCTTGATTAAAAAACAGATAATACAAAAAGTCTTTTTTTACACTCAGTCCTGCTAAATAACGCAAAGCTAGATTTGCCTGAAGTGAGGCGATATGCATAACAATAGGTGCAGCGATTCCTGCAGGTGTTTTTTGTGTGATCTTAAAAACATCATTAAATGATGCTTCTTCAAAAAAACAAACTTGCCCGTTAAATGCTTCGACACTACCATAGATCCACGGAGTTTTTACGCTTTTTGCATAGCTGTTTATTTCACCGCGTGTTGGGAGGTTATCAGTTGCATCGATAATGAGGTCAACTGCAATATTTTTCTCTTTGAAGTCGTTAAAGGTACATTCATATTCTATTACTTTTACAAATGGAGATCGCTCTCTCATGATTTGTGCATTTACTGAGGCTTTATTTTTGCCTTCATCACCCACTTTAAAAGCAATCTGACGATGAATATTATGAACACTCACTTCATCAAAATCAACAAGGTGAATTTCCCCTATTCCACTCGCCCCCAGGGCAAAGGCCAAAGAGGAACCAAGGCCTCCACACCCGATGATAACGATCTTTTTTTCTTGTAAAGAGGCCTGAGTCTCTTCGCCCCAAAGCTGAATTTGACGATGAAAAAATTGCATCATTTTGAATCCTTTAGATGTAAGCTAATATTTTGTATTGAGTTCTCTAAAACCCCAGTTTCTTTTTGCTTCGATAACATCAGAATGTGACATCTCTACAATCATCAACTCCTCTTTGTTACCAAGATCATTGACAATCTCTCCATTTGGATCTATTAAAAACGAATCTCCGTAAAACTGCCAAGTATACTCTTTTTCTTTATACTCGCCTATTCTATTGGCTCGAAGCACGTAGCAGTTATGCGTAAACGCTCGCATCTGCGCAAGGTTTTTCCATCTAGAAGCAGATTCAAAAGTAGAGACACTCGGGATGATGACGGCATCCACATTTTTGTGTGAAGCCATAGTCCAAAGTTTATCTACATGCATCTCAAACCCGCTCATCACGGCAAATTTAAAACCCTCGACATTAAAGACCATCGGTGCTTTTAAAAAGGTCGTTTCATTAGCAAAAAACTTTGCTTCATTCCAATGTGGATAATTAATAAGAATTTGTTGATAATAGTAAGACGTAGAAGTTGGAGAAAATTTTACAATAGATTTATAAAGCTGTTTTTTCTTCACGATGATAAGTGGAGCGATGATCGTCATCGCATACGTTAAAGAGAGCTCTTTTAATATCTTTGTTTGATGCTCTGACTGCTCTTTTATCATAGCCACAGACATCGTTTCAAGCTCTTTAAAAAATGAGTTTAAAAGATACTCGCCTAAAACCAAGACTTTGACATTTTTTTTATGTGCGATACGAACATAATGATAAAGCTTTGTCGAGCTCATCCCAATGGAAGGAAGCTGTAAAACCGCAGCTATCATTGCGCTACTTTTATCTCTTGAATTTTTATCTGCGCAGTTTCAAGGAGTTTTTGTGCCTCTTGAAGCTCTTTCATTCCGCTCTCGTAAGCTTTGACGCTCTCTTCAAGCGTAATCTCAGGATTCATCAAAGTCTCTAAAATCTTTTTAGAGTTGTCTAATTTTGTTTCAAAATCATTCTTTGCCATCAAGCACCTCTTTTACATAAGTATCAAATTTATCAAGTTCTACCAAAAAAGCATCATGCCCATAATCACTGTCAACTTCAAAGTAATCATGATTTGTGTTACCGATATTTTTCAAAGTATCACCAATCACTTTCATCTCTTCACTTAAAAAAAGCATATCGCTTTTAAAGCCGATGAGATGAAGCTTACATGTAACATTTTTTAAAGCTTCATCAAGAGAATCATATCCACGAGCAAGATCAAAAATATTGATCGCTTTTGTTATATAAAGATAAGTCAGCGGATCAAACCATTTTGTAAAATTTTGTCCATTATATTCCAAATATGACTCGACTTGAAACTTTCCAAAAAGTTCAAAGAGTCCGTCATTGCGTTTGTATTCACGCCCAAACTTCTCCGCCATAGAGTGATGAGATAAAAAGCTGATATGCCCTGCCATGCGCCCTATCGCCATTCCGCTTAATCCGTTTTCTTTGATATCTTTTGGATTGTAATTACCATCTTTAAAATCCGGGTCTTTAAGTATAGCTTCGCTTGCAACTTTGTTAAAAGCAATTGCCCAAGGCTGAGTAGCATATGTTGTTGCCATCGAGATGATTTTTTTTGCAAAGTTTGGATAGTTGATAGCAAATTGAAGCGCTTGCATCCCGCCCATGGAACCGCCGATAATCGCCTCAACTTCATGAATTCCAAGTCTGTCAAACAAGATGCGCTGCGCTTTAACCATATCTTTAATTGAAACTACTGGAAATTTGTATCTATAAGGTTCATGATGAGGATACATCATGGACATCGGACCGGTAGAACCAAAACAACTGCCTATAACATTTGTACAGATAACAAAATATTTGTTTGTGTCGACAGTTTTATTTGGACCAATAAGCCCATCCCACCAACCAGCTTTGTTTTCACCTTCGTAAAGTCCAGCGGCATGATGCGAACCAGTAAGCGCATGACAGATTACAATCACATTATTTTTATCCTCGTTTAGAATTCCATATGTTTCATAAGTGATATCATAAGGCTCTAAAATACGTCCGCTTTCCAGATAAAGAGGATTGGTAAAATGTTCTGTATGTGTTTGTAGATTCAATGACAACGCTACTCTTCTCCAAATAAATAATTATGTTATTTTAGCGAAAACGGCTTAATACTAATTCAATTATGTAAACTTTACACATTACTCATAAGGAAAATGAACTTATGATATAATCAGAATAATTCATATCTAGCAGGACAATACAATGGACAATGATTCGCTGTTATATCAATATAAAGATGCGGTAGATGCTAGCAGTATATTTTCTAAAACCGGTGTTGATGGTCGTATAACTTATGTAAATGAGCGTTTTTGCAAGATTACAGGTTATAGCAAAAATGAGTTATTAGGAAGAAATCATTCTATCCTACGACATCCTGATATGCCTGCAAAAGTTTTTGAATCGATGTGGAAAACTATATCAAGTGGCAATATTTGGCAAGGTGTCATCAAAAATAAAAAAAAAGATGGGACTAGTTATTATGTCAATTCTACAATATACCCAATCAAAGACGAAGAGGGAAAGATTTTAGAATATATCTCCATTCGACAAGATATTACAGAAGTAATTAAGAATAAAAAACTTTTAGCATTTTACTCAACAGATCAGGTAACTCTGCTTCCAAACAGACAAAAACTCCTTGAAAAATTAAATAACAACTCCACTGAATTAATGTCCATCATCCTTGATATAAAAGATATGTCACTTATCAATGAACTTTATGGCGAAGAGATCGGTGATGAGATATTGTATAAAGTATCTTTACTACTTAAAGAGTATATCGCAAACGATAATGTGACTTTATACAAATTGCCCGTGGACCAGTATCTCATTTTAGTTGAAGATAAAAACCTGTTTGAAAAATACAGATCATTGATTGAATTTACATTTCTGTCAGAAGATAATTTCATAGTGAATGATATAGTTATCAACTTTACCATAGGTATAGCATATGGATTACAGGA
The DNA here is from genome assembly GCA_028683835.1 of Sulfurimonadaceae bacterium. Lineage (GTDB taxonomy): Bacteria > Campylobacterota > Campylobacteria > Campylobacterales > Sulfurimonadaceae > Hydrocurvibacter. Next base: position 12,622 of record JAQUHB010000010.1, read on the forward strand.
ATTATTAAGCCAAACATCTTTGGCACTGAAAGAAGCCAAAAAAAGACATAAAGGCTTCTATGTATATGATAAGATCATCGACACTAAAGAGCTACATCTTAGAAATATAAGACAACTTACAACATTTAAAGAAGCTCTTGAAGATGGACGGATTGAGCCATTTCTTCAACCCATTGTAGATGCACATTCACATGTCATTATAAAATACGAAGCATTAGCTAGAGTGATAGACAATACAGGAAACATTCTTGAAACAAAAGATTTTTTAGATATAGCCAGAAAGAGTAGTTCTTTCAACAGTTTCACAAAACAAATTCTTCAAAAATCTTTCGCTATTTCTATGCAAGCTCAAGTTCAAATTTCGGTTAATCTTACGTATGAAAATATTCATTCTACCGAGCTTTTCAACTATATAGAGACGAGATTAAAAATGCATACGGGACCAAAAATCACCTTTGAAATTTTAGAATCAGAAGAGATAGAAGATTATGAAGTATTAAATAACTTTATCAAAATGGTTAAAAATTATGGAGCACAGATCGCTATAGATGATTTTGGATCAGGATATTCAAACTTTTCTCATCTTTTAAAATTCGACGCAGATTTTATCAAAATTGACGGTTCCATAATCAATAATATAGAAACAGATGACAATGCAAAAATGATTTTATCACTCATTGTAGCTTATGCAAAAATGGCAAATATTAAGACTATCGCTGAGTATGTAAGATCACAAGAAATTGCAGATATTGTCACTGAAGCAGGAGTAGATCTTTTACAGGGATATCGTTTTGGAAAAGCTGAGAATGTAATACACTATAATCTATACTGATTGTAATGTGTACAAACTCATCTGCATACTCTATCTTTATGCGTCTAATGCTTGTTTAATATCTTCTATCAAGTCACCTATATCTTCAAGTCCACAGCTGATACGAACAAGTCCAGACGGAACACCGCAAGCATTAAGCTCTGTTGGACTAAGTTGTTGATGCGTTGTAGAAGCAGGATGGGTAATGATTGATTTTGAGTCACCTATATTAACAACCAAAGAGTAAAGTTTTGTCGCATCAACCACTTTTACTGCCGTCTCAAAATTCTCTAGTTCAAAACTGAGAAGTCCGCTACATTCACCTTTTTCAAAATACTTCATTGCATTTGCATAGTTTGAATTACTTTTTAATCCCGGATAGTTTACTTTTTTTACTTTTGGATGAGACTCTAAAAATTCCGCAAGTGCTAAAGCATTTTTTGAGTGTTCGCGCATACGAAGTGAAAGATGCTCTATTCCTTGAATAAAGAGCCAAGAGTTAAACGGTGAAACGACTGCACCAAGATCACGAAGCAGACTCAAACGTGCACGAAGTGTAAAGATTGGAAGTGGAACATCTACATATACAAGACCATGATAAGAGTGATCCGGTTCATTAAAATGGGAATATCTTGGATTTGCTTTTATCTTGTCTAGCAGCCCTTTTCTTTCCACTAAAATTCCGCCAATCGCGAGACCTTGACCTGTTGTGTATTTACTCGCACTATGAACCACGATATCAACTCCATATTCAAATGGACGACACAAAATCGGTGTTGCTACCGTATTATCAGCAACACTTATAATGTTGTATTGATCTGCTATCTTTGTGATAGCTGAGATATCTGCCACATCAATACTTGGATTTGTCAATGTTTCAAAGAAAATTACTTTTGTTTTTTCATCTACTAACTTGTGTATCTCATCTGGATTGTGAACATTAAAAAACCTTGCCTCAATACCAAAACGCTTCAATGTATAAGCAGTTTGCGTCAATGTACCACCGTAAAGTTGAGCTGCACAAACGATATTATCTCCAGCCTCAGCACAGTTTGCAATAGCATAAAAGATAGCACTCATTCCACTTGACGTCGCAAGAGCCGCTTCGCCGCCTTCAAGTGCCGCAAAACGTTTTTCAAAAACATCAGTAGTCGGATTGTTCAAACGTGTATAAATGTTGCCAAGTTCTTTTAGCGCAAAAAGATTTGCCGCATGCTCAGAATCACGAAATTCATATGCAGTAGTTTGATAAATTGGCACCGCCATTGTGCGTTGAGAGTCTTTATCATAGCCTACATGTAAGGCTTGTGTTTGTTGTTTCATTATCTGTGCCTCTTATATTATAGAATCGCACTATTTTACCGAAATAAATGTAATAAACTTAAAAGAATTGGCTATCTGTTCACCAAATTGTAAAAAAAGAGTATTAAAATTTAAGGGTACAAAAATATTAAAACACTAGCAGGAGGTCAAACTATGAAAGTTATAAACACAACTTTAATAGCAGCAATTCTAGGTGGGCTTTTAATAAGTGCAAATGCACAGCAACAAAAACCTTTAGATGATCCTTTTTTTGATGATTTTGTAAAACTTCAAAAAGATATGGACAGTATGTTTGTAAATTTTCATCAAAAACATTTCGGTGATGACAAGTTTTTTAATCAAATGCAGATCTCTGCAAAAAGCGACTTTAAAGATAACGAAAAGAACTATATTATAAATATGGATTTGCCGGGATTTGATAAGTCGAATATACATGTAAAGATACAAGACAGAATAGTCTCCATTGATGCAAAAAATAATACAGACACAGAAAAAAAAGAGGAACACTTTTATCAAAGAGAAAGATACGTAGGCTCAGTTTACAGAAGTTTTACTCTTCCAAAAGACGCAGATATGAGTAAACTCAAAACAGAATATAAAAATGGAGTTTTCAGCGTAACTATTCCAAAAAAATAACTATCCCAAACGGGATAGTTTACGTAGATATGATTAATGTCTTACGCTAATATTATTTGCTTTAATCGTTTCAACAAGTTTAGTGATTTGAGCCATTTTTTGCTCCTCTTCTTCCATATTGTTGATTGCATCAAGATTGAATTTTTCAAGCTTATGATCCAAATAACTTGTATCAAACTTCCCTGCAATAAAATCTAAATCTCTCACAATTTGTCTGTGTAAAGGAATATTCGTTGGCACGCCATCAACATAGAACTCATCAAGTGCACGTCTAGCTTTTTTAACAGCACCTTCCCAGTCAAGTGCCCAAACAATCAGTTTACCGATCATTGAGTCATAGTTTGCAGGGATTTTATATCCTGCGTACATACTTGTATCAAGTCTTACACCTGGACCACCTGGAGTCATATAGTTTGTGATTGTTCCAGATGAAGGCATAAATTTTAATTTTGGATTTTCTGCATTTATCCTAAATTCGATCGCATATCCTCTAAATTTGATCTCTTCTTGTAAAAAGATCAGTTTATCACCCTCAGCGATCTCAATCATTCTTTGGATGATATCGACACCGGTAATAACTTCAGTTACAGGATGCTCAACTTGAACCCTTGTATTCATTTCAATAAAATAGATGTTATCCGCTGCATCGACCAAAAATTCGATAGTTCCAACACTCTCATATCCAAGTTTAAACATCGCTTTTGTCGCGATTCTATAAATCTCTTTTCTAGTATCTTGATTAAGAAGTGGAGATGGAGCTATTTCGATCACTTTTTGATGACGTCTTTGGATAGAACAATCTCTTTCACCTAGATGAAGTACATTTCCATATTTATCTGCCATAATCTGAACTTCGATATGTCTTGGATTTTCAACATACTTCTCGATAAACATCTCATCTCTACCGAAATATTTTTTAGATTCATTTGCTGCTGATTCATAAAGTTCTTTAAAGTCTTTCTCTTCACGAACGATTCTCATCCCTCTTCCACCGCCGCCGAATGCTGCTTTGATAATAACAGGAAAACCAATCTCTTTAGAGATTTTTTCACCTTCTTGGATATCTGATACAGGTTCATCAGTACCTTCAAGTACAGGAACACCAACCGCTTTCATAGCTACTTTTGAAGCCATTTTATCACCAAAAAGTGCGATATGCTCAGCTTTTGGTCCAATAAAAATAATGCCATTATCTACACAAGCTTGCGCAAATTCAGCACTTTCAGATAAGAAGCCGTATCCAGGGTGCACAGCATCACAACCTGCTTTTTTTGCCAAAGAGATAATTTTGTCATAATCTAAATATGCACGTATAGGATCCCCCATAAGCGGATAACACTCATCCGCTTTTCTTACCCAAATACCATCAACATCTACTTCTGAAAATATTGCAACACTAATAACATCCAACTCTTTACAAGCTCTGATAATCCTCAAAGCGATCTCGCCTCTATTTGCGATAAGTACTTTTTTAATTTTATTGTTCATACACATGCCTTACAAAAAATGAATTTCTATATAATACACAAAAGTTCTTTACAAAAAAGATAAAAACTATACATCTCTTGTCAAAATCTCTTTTTATTTCGTTTTTTTGAAAATAAACAAGGCGCTTTTATTTTATAGTAAAAAATTATATCCATTAATGAAGATCAAAAAACAAGGGAGTAAGAACCACGCTGAATTAGGCGCGTCTTACATAAAATAAAGAGTTTTCAACCATTAGATATGGTAGTTTGGAGCTTCCTGAGTGATAATAACATCATGAACATGGCTCTCTTTAAGACCAGCGGCTGTAATCTCTACAAACTCGGCTTTTTCCCAAAAATCTACTATGCTACTGCTTCCACAGTATCCCATAGATGAACGAAGTCCACCCATCATCTGATGAACAATCCCTGCGATGCTTCCACGAAATGGTACACGTCCCTCAATTCCCTCTGGTACGAGTTTATCCGCAGCCGTTCCCTCTTGGAAATATCTGTCAGTCGAACCTTTTTGCATAGCGCCGATACTTCCCATACCACGATATGATTTGTATTGACGTCCTTGAAACATAATAGTTTCGCCCGGAGACTCTTCAGTTCCTGCTAGAAGTGAACCAGCCATGATACAGCTCGCACCAACAGCAAGAGCTTTTGCGATATCTCCTGAGTATTTGATACCGCCATCAGCGATAACAGGCACATCATATTTTCTTGCCATCTGTGCACATTCATCGATTGCAGAAATTTGAGGAACACCAACACCTGCTACGATACGAGTCGTGCAGATAGAACCTGGTCCAATCCCCACTTTCACGCCATCCGCTCCAGCTTTTATGAGTGCTTCAGCAGCTTCACCTGTTGCAATATTTCCAGCGATAATATCAACAACTAACGTCTCTTTAATCTTTTTAACCGTATCGAGGATACCTTTTGAGTGTCCATGCGCAGAGTCAAGAACTAAAACATCACAACCGGCATCAACAAGAGCTTTTGCGCGATCATACTGACCAACACCGATAGCAGCACCAACACGAAGTCTTCCAAAATCATCTTTATTTGCATTTGGATATTCGATACGTTTTTTGATATCTTTGATCGTCACAAGTCCTTTTAAGAATCCGTCTTCATCAATAATAGGTAATTTTTCTATCTTATTTTTATGCATAATATCTGCGGCATCGTCTAATGATATCCCTTTATTTGCAGTGATTAAAGGCATTTTTGTCATTGCCTCTTCTGCAGTTTTACGCATATCTTTCTCAAAACGCATATCACGATTTGTCAAAATACCAAGAAGTTTATTATGACCATCAACAACCGGAACACCTGAAATTTTATACTCTTTCATAAGCGCATCTGCATCGCCAAGTGTAGCATCTGGATGGACATAGATCGGATCTATAATAATTCCGCTTTCTGATTTTTTTACTTTTTTAACTTGCTTGCACTGAGTCTCGATATCCATATTTTTATGAATAATCCCGATTCCGCCAAGTCTAGCCATAGCAATAGCCGCGCGGTATTCAGTCACAGTATCCATTGCAGCAGATACCATAGGGATATTTAACGTAATATTTTTTGTAAGTTTCGTCTCTAGGCTTACCTCTTTTGGTAAAACTTCTGAGTATTGTGGTACGAGGAGTACATCTTCAAATGTGAGGGCGCGTTTACGAATTTTCATACGGATATCCTTATGTTGAGTAAAAGTTGTGATTATAGTAATTGTGCGATTATAACTTTTTTGTGGTTAAAAAAAAGTTATAGCAAAGCCAAACTTTTACATTTAAGTTTTATTCACAATAGAGGACTTGATTTCAGTATTTATTATTACAAAGGTCTTATTCTGTAAAAAGTATTGAAAAATAACACTATTTTTGGGTCTGACATTGACATGATAGTGATTATATATTAAGCAAAACATTTATTTAATTCTGTCTTTTCCATTCTATTTTATTTTATATAACTGAACTCTATTGACAAACAATAAATAGTAAGATATATTATTGTCAATTTAACTAAAGGTGGCTATTATGGATTATAAAAATATCGCTCAACAGATAGTAGATATCCATGAACATCTGCGCCTTGAGTGGCCACATCTCAACCATGTTGCCATTGCATTGTATGACCCGGAGAAAGAGGAATTACATTCCTTCGCCAATTCCGAAAACACTCATACAAAACTTATTCAATTTGTCCAAAAAATTTCTTCTTTTCCCGAGCTGCAAAAAATTGCAGAAACCAAAATCCCTCATATGATTGATGCCTCATCTCTTTTTGCAAATCCAGATCATCAGTCCTCTTCGAGTAATTTTGATTCTAGTTTTACCTTACCTATTTTTTTACAAAACGGTGATTTATTGGGATTTATATTTTTCAGTGCAGATAAGAATAATTTCTTCACAAAAACAATCCAAGACCATTTGATCGTTTACACACGCCTCATCCGTTCCATGATTTTATCGGATATTCTCCCCTTGAAAATACTTCAGGCAGCAGTCATCATGACTCAAAATATGACCCGCTATAAAGATGAAGAAACTGCCGGACATATTGCCCGGGTTGCCTATTATTCTCGTATGATTGCTGAGTCACTGGCACAAAAACACAATCTAAGCGATGAATTTATTAATTATATTCTCCTCTATGCCCCGCTACACGACATCGGAAAACTGGCGATACCTGATTCTATCTTACTCAAACCTGGGCGATTAGATCCGGACGAATATGAAATAATGAAAACACATGTCATCAAAGGGGAAGAAATCGTCAAGATGCTAATTTCGAGTTTTGACTTAGCTGATTACGATCATACAAGCATGCTCATAAATATTACAAGCTACCATCATGAAAGGATCAATGGTGAAGGATATCCGCACAAATTGAAAAGTTTAGAGATACCTATAGAAAGCCGAATTATTGCTGTTGCCGACGTATTTGATGCTATGAGTAATCCACGCCCTTATCATAAGGGACGAAGTATAGAAGAAACCTTTGAGCATTTGCATTCAAATGCCGGTATCCTTTTTGATCCAGATTGCGTCAACGCTCTTCTTCAACATAAACAAGAGATTTTTGAAATCAGAAAAATATTTGTCGCAGAAGAATATAACTTTGACTTAATTAAAAATTCTGTCATATAAAATATAAATAATCATATAACATTTAATTTACCGCCTTTAGCAAACTATATAAATTCTTTCATTTAGACAATTACAGCTTTGTATTGGAACAATTTAAGCCTTTATATATTGCCTTATTCTTAATATTAAATAAGAAAATAATGCAATATATTTAAAACGTACTGCTAAATGCAAATTTTTCCTTCTCAAACAACTCAAGACATGCATCTACAACAGAAGGTTCATAGATGCTTCCGCGTCCATGTCTAATCTCATCTATTGCAGCTTCTATCCCTACAGATGGACGATATGGACGATGTGATGACATAGCTTCTACAACGTCTGACAAAGCGACTATCTTGGATTCTAGCAGTATCTCATCACCTTTTAAGCCTTGCGGATATCCACTCCCGTCGATCTTTTCATGATGCTGCAAAATTATCGTCGCTATCGGCCATGGAAATTGAATATCTTTGAGTATATCATAACCGGTTTGGGGATGCATCTGAATAAGTTTGTACTCAAGATCATTAAGTTTTCCAGGTTTGACAAGTATCTCCGAGGGAACATGGATTTTTCCCAAGTCATGGATAAGCGCCGCAAAATGGATCCCATGAACTTGATAATCAGGCAGATTCATCTTTTTTGCGATTGCTGTTGCAAGTTCTGCTACACGGCGCTGATGCCCTGCCGTATATGGATCACGTGACTCAAGTGTCGCTGCGATTGCTTGAATAGACTGTTCCAAACTTTGCTGCAACAAAAGGACATGTTGTTCATGTTCTGTACGTGTACGTAAATTGATAATACCGTAAGCCAAATCATTTGCCAGCTCTTCTAGAAGATGGATTTCCTCTTTATCAAATGAATTTTTTTGATATGAATAGATACTTAAAGCGCCGAAAACTTTGCCTTTGTTCAAAAGAGGAAAAGCGATATTGGAAGCATAACGGTGTAATTTACAAGCGTCTTTCCATGACTGATAGCCTTGTTCATTTTCAATATCTCTGCAGATTTGTTGTACGCCGTTTCGAATAGCTCTTGCAGATGGTAACTGTCCCTCTTCTATATCATCCCAACTAAGAGGTCCATTATAAAAATAATTTTCATCTTTACCCGACCATGCCATAAGAGTCATACTTTTTTTTACATCGTCTTGAGTGTATACGACCGTTGCAAGAGCATACCCTCCTTTATCTACGATAATACTCGTCACGGTGTACAACAAATCATCTTCATTTGAAGCTTTTACAAGAGCTATATTACCGGCAGAAAGGGTTTTTAAAGCGCGATTTGCTCTATGAAGAGATGCTTCAGCTTCTTTTCTCTCTGTAATCACATCAAAAACGGCTACAAAATATTCACGCTTTGGACTATAGACTGAAATAAAAAACCATGTTTTAAGAGATTCTACATAGATCTCAAACTGTTCAGATCCTCCGCCTGAGGCTACTCTGCCATATCTTTCAAAGAGCTCAGGATCACTTTCTTTGATTCCAGGAACGACATCACTAATATGTTTACCTTTAACATCATGCAAACCGGTCTGTTTTTCAAAAGCTTCATTGACATCTAGATAGATAAAATCTACCGGTCGCCCATCTTCATAGATCATTTGACAATAGGCAAAACCGTTTAACATACTCGCAAAAAGTAGTCTATAACGCTCTTCACTTTTGTGAAGAGCATGTTCTGCCTGTTTACGTTCAGTAATATCACGATCTATTCCACGATACCCTAAAAGATCTCCATTTTCATCAAAAAATGGAACACCGCTAGTTTCGAAAATAACATAGTGCCCATTTTTATGAATCATGATATTTTCTAAGGCAACGATTTTTGAAGATGTTTCAACAATATTTTTAAAAAAAGAAGATACTCTCTGTGCTTCTTTAGGAGACATAAAAGCGAATGGTGATTTCCCAAGAAGTTCATGTGATTCATATCCAAGTAAAGCTTTTGATTGAGGGCTTACATAAGTATAATTACCTTTTTCGTCTACTTCCCAAATCCAATCACTGACAGACTCTATAATCGTGCGAAATTTTTCCTCACTTTGTCTTAGTAACTTTTCTGTCCTTTTCCGTTCAGTAATATCCCGTAAAATGCCAATACCATTCCATACGCCATTTTTCTCGACTGCCGATAATGAAAGTTCAATAGGGAACTCCGTTCCATCCTTCTTTATTGCAGCTAATTCCAGTGTCTTTCCAATAGCAACACCTTCACCACTCTCCATAAAATGTTTAAGAGCGCTTTTATGGGCTTCTAAAAAACGCTTTGGCGCAAGCAGTCTATGCAAATTCAGACCCACTGCCTCTTTCTCGCAATAACCGAATATTTTTTCAGCTGCCCTATTCCAATAAGATATATTGCCTTTGTTATCTATCATTAAGATCGCATCTTGCGCAGAAGTAGCGATACTGCGAAATTTCTCCTCACTTTCCCGCACTTCTTTTTCTAAACTTTTATACTTTGTAATATCTTCAAGTATATGCATAGAATAGAGATATTTTCCCTTATTATCTACTATAGAATAAGCTAATAAACGAAAGATGGCATCACCTACCTGTAACTCCTCTTCATGTCCTTCAGTACCGGGATTTTTTACTCCTTCTTGACAACCGTATGATGGAGCATCTGATTTTGGGAAGATTTCATAATATTTACGACCTATAATTTCTTCAAATGAAAGTCCTGCATACTTTTGATAGGCTTTATTACAGCGTAAAACATGAAATTCACCATCATGTATAAAAATTGCATCTTGAAATGAATCCAGTGCACTCATCCACTCTTGATGTGCGTGTTCAATCTTTTCACATATCTCATTATCTAACATATGACTCCCCATATTCTATTCAACAAATATTCTAGCACAAAATATTCAAATTCCTAATACTTTCATCGCACTTCGTATGACTGGTATCATGGTCATCTCGACGGCTTTGTTAAGGTTTAATGGCTGCACCATCATCTTGATAGCCATATTGTATGGATAGTGCTTTTTAGCTAGATCTTTTAGCTCTTTTTTGAATAGTTCATAAGATGAAAACTCAAACCGACCCTTGTGTTCAAGTTCATAAATACTCTGATATCCCATCTCTATATCTTCACTGCTAGCTTCCTTCAAGCGCTTGGCAATCACTTTTAGTATCACTGTTCGTCCTAGATTTTCTTTTTGATTATAGTGTTTGAAGTAATGGTCAAAGTAGCTGTAGTGATTGACCTCATCTTTGTAGATATAGTGTGACAAAGCTGCTAGTACCGGTTCATCACAACTTTTTGCATAACTCTCAAATGCTCTATACATGGTAGAAGTCCCTGTCTCGACTATCATCCTTGCAAGCATTTCTAAAGCGCGTGTTGCCTGAAACGAATCTGTGTTGCAAAGTGGCAGATAAAGCTCCAAAAAACGCTCATACGTCTTTTGCCAGAGAAATTCAGGCCATACATATAAGATGTATGCCCTCAGCGCTTTGCCGTGTTGCAGCTCTTCCTTTTGCCAACTTTCATTTATCCAACTAACGGCTTCTAGGTTGTCACTGTAATATTCTGAAAGATTTTTTGCATAGGTCTCGGACGTTATCTCTACGAACGATGCGATCGTAAGAAGATAGAAGAGAAAACGGTTCTCTTTAACTTTTGTAGTATCTATAGAATCATAGTCTATATCTTTAGTATAATCCCATTTTGCCATAACAGTTACCTCATGTTTTAAAGTCACTGCGTCCATTTTACAACTTATAGGTTAATGTTTATCTTTACATCTAGGGGTAGATCAAAAATGCTATAATGGCGGTACTTTCCATAAGGATGTAAGAAATGCAAACTCTTCATCACACAAAATATGTCAGATGTTAGCTTCTTTTAGTGAAGGGTTTTTATTGGGGCTTGGTGCTGCTATCCCCTTAGGTCCTATTAACATTCTTATTATGAACAACGCGTTAAAAAGCTATATGGCAGGAGTTGCTCTTGGTTTTGGAGCCATGAGCGCGGATATATTTTATCTCTCTTTGATCTTAGCCGGATTTATAAAGTTTTTTAACAACCCCAATATTTTAAATATTATTGGAGTTCTCGGAAGCTCTTTTTTACTCTATCTTGCATACGACATCTACAAAAATAGAGCTAAAAAAATAGAACTGTACACCCATACCGTTCCGATTAAGAACCTCTCCAAGATCTATATCCAAGGATTGTTGTTGACACTTCTAAATCCCTACACTATCGTTTTTTGGTTTAGCATCGCAGGGTATGCCGCAACTAAAAACCTAAACACGGGTTTTACCATACTCGGTATGATCAGCGCCATCACTCTGTGGACGACTTTGATGCCCTATTTGGTACACAGAACAAAGCACAAAATATCTCAAAGAGTCTCAACCTATCTCAGCATCTTCTCTTCGCTTATTCTTTTTGGATTTTCTCTCTCACTGTTTATACATGTACTCTTTTGAGCTGCGCGATAATAAATATTTTTAGGAATTTGTCAGCTGTTTTTTTGGGAACCTGATAACATCAGGTTTGAAGTCGTTAAGAAAACTTTATAATAGTTTCTTACCTTCTTCTGATTATTGCATCTTATCATATTCTTTTTGTTGTCTAATAAGCTCATTTTGCCTTCTTTTTGCATCATGTTCTGCTGCTTCTACAGATCTAAGTGTACCTTTCCATCCCATGTAGAATCTCCATAATAGAGAATTTAACTACCGATGAAACACTATATCAGAAAAGCACTAAATGAAAATAATTACAAGAAAATACTTCCAAGCTCAACAGCTTGAAAAGTAGAAAAGTTTAAAGTTTGAAGATTAAGAGTTGTAGTTTACCTGTTTTTCTAAGCTGAGTGCGCCGTCAAAAAGTGTTTGTTCGTCGTATGCTTTTGCTATGAGCTGTAAACCTATGGGCATACCGCTTTGTGTATTTGCAACAGGCACAGAGATAGCAGGAAGACCTGCGAGGTTTACAGAGATAGTATAAATGTCACTGAGGTACATCTCTATCGGGCTTGAAAGCTCACCGAACTTATTTGCAACTGTCGGAGCGACAGGCGACAAAATAAGATCCACATCTTCAAATATTTTTGCGTAGTTATCTTTGATAAGATGACGAACTTTTTGTGCTTTTACATAGTAAGCATCATAGTATCCAGAAGATAAAACGAAGTTTCCAAGCATGATACGGCGTTTTACTTCATCGCCAAAACCTTCACTACGTGTTTTGATAAAAGTATCTTCGAGATTTTTACCCACTTTACGGTTTCCATAACGGATACCATCATATCGTGCTAAGTTTGTTGTTGCTTCAGCTGTTGCCGTGATGTAGTAAGCCGAGATATCGTATTTTGGGTTCATCATCTCTTTTTCTACGATGGTATGACCCGCAGCTTTTAATGCTTCAATAGTATCAGAATACGCTTTTTGTACGTCATCGCTTGCATCTTTGACATATTCTGGTAAAACAGCGATGCGTAATTTTCTCTCAGGGTTAAGTTTATCGCTTACTTTTTCATACGAAATATCCGCACTTGTAGAATCTTTTTCATCGTGTCCGCAGATAATGTCATACAAGATCGCCGCATCTTCGACGTTTTGAGTCATCGGCCCGATCTGATCCAAGCTTGAAGCATACGCACCAAGACCATAACGGCTCACACGTCCGTAAGTCGGTTTCATCCCGACAATCCCGCAAAACGCCGCAGGCTGACGGATAGACCCACCCGTGTCGCTTCCAAGTGCCGCGATAGCAAGACCTGCTGCCACAGCAGCCGCGCTTCCGCCCGAACTTCCACCTGGAACACAGTCACGGTTTTTAGGGTTTAAAGTCTTGCCGTAAAAACTGCTCTCAGTTGTAGAACCCATCGCAAACTCATCCATATTTGTACGACCAAATGGGCTAAGACCTGCGATGAGCATCTTTTCGATTACCGTTGCATTGTACGGAGAAATGTAGCCTTGAAGGATATTCGAGCCTGAAGTCACAGACCAATCTTTGACTTGGATATTGTCTTTTATCGCGATCGGCACGCCTTCCCCTACATTGTTGACATCTATGTACGCATTTAACGCAGGATCTGCTTCTATCTTTGTCTTTAGTTCATCTTTAAATTTTTTCAGTTCATCTGTACTAAGAGATAATGCTTCTTTTAATGTAATCACTAAATTTCCTATCTTTTAAATTAATCACACGATTATATCTAAACGTTTATATCATTTTTCTTTTATTGTTTTTAAGTATTTTATTGTTCTACACTAATGTAATTGCGCACTCTTTTTGAGCTCTAAAATTAATTCTTTTTGTCTATCATATATATACTGGATCAAAAGAGAATCATGTGTGTTGTACTCTTCTATGTCACAAATAATCTTACATGTATCTTGATTACTATCTATAATCACAGCGATCACTGTTCCTTCCACGTTAAGCCTACTGAAACCCAGTTCAGCTTTAGGATTTGGTATGTTAAAAGTAAGAGAAACATTTTCATTTTGCATAGTATCTACAAGCGGCACGTATTTCGCATATATAGCTATCGATTTTATAGATAGATCCACAATATAGCCATTCAAACTAACTCCGCTTACAAATAGCGATATTGGTGTTTTGTTAACCGTTGTAACGCGTGAATATCTTCTAGCATTTATATTTGTATCTAAAAATTTAAATTTTTCCAACATGACTATTCTTCTTGTCAAATCAATTTTTTTCACCTTTGCTTCAATATCATGAAGAAAAACAGCTGATTGTAAAATTGTTTTTTGGTCAAGATTTATAACCACACCTTGAAGTGCTTCAAAGCGGATAGTTATAGTATTTTTGGCGATGCTAAGAATTTTAGATGGCGTATTTATAACTAAGCCATGATAAATATTTAAGAGTTTAATTTCGCTTGAATATTTAAAAGCATCCTCTAAAAGGCTTTGTTCATCTATAATGCTCTCTAACTTACTAATATGTTTAATCTTGATAGAATTCTGCTCTTCTTGCGATAAATCTACTTTCATAATATGATTCAAGGTGGAAAGAATTTCACTTAGATCTAGACTATTAAGATTAAGTGTATATATATCTATTAATGGCTTGTACATTTGAGAAGAGATATAGTTTATAATCTGAGCATTGATATTATTTGCCAGATTATTTATCTCATCTTCATTCATCTCTTCAAAAAGTATTACATAAAAATTTATAGCTATCTCTGCAAAAACAACTTTTTTTTCTAGTATTGATTTGATAAAACCTAGTAAATCTATCAATAACTCTTCTAAGGGAAGAACAGCTAATTCATTTTGCAACTTTTCAAAGTTTTGTATGTTTATAGTAATTGCATCAAAGCCATTATTAGCTATATCTTTTTGTAAAAGCTTCTCTTTTAGTAACTCTACAAAAGCGATCCTGCTAGAGATCAAATCCAATGTACTCTCTTTTAAAGAGCTGAGTTCATCAACATACATAATTTTCATATCATTCATAAGACTTACAGAAGTGACGCTATATTTTTTAGGGAATCCATTTTTTATAGAAATCGCTCTCTCAATCTCACCATCTTTACTAAGTAAACCTTGAACATCCAACTGATTTAAAATAGTGTTTTGAAAGCTTTCTAAAGTTTCACATCTAAAATCTTTTAAAAGTTTACCGCTAACTTGTTCTAAGCTCATATTTTTATAAATCATAAAACTCAGTGTTGCAAAATCCGCTTTTCCAACAAGTTGTTGAAGTGTCTCTTCTGTAGAAATTTTCTGATCTTCTATTATCCTTTCTATAGCTTTTTCTGTGTTCATATTTTGAAGTATTAAGTTTTTTGCATTCAGCAAATAGGAGAGTTGAAAAAACATCAAGTTGTGCTTTTGTGGAACTATAAAGTATATAAGGGAATGGAGTTTTTGTTTAAATAACTCTTTTACTTTTAAAGAAATATCTTTATCAACTTCTTCAAGTTCAATAATATATATCTCACAAGTATCAATCTCATTACGTACACTTATATCAATTGAAACACTACTCTTGAAATACTCCAATATAGCCTTCACATGATGTGAAGTAGTATGTTTATAATAAAGATGACAAAGACTCATATGCTAATCCTACTATTTATAAATAATTCAATCATACATAGAGTTTTTATACTAAACAAGATGTAAGTTGTTACAAGAACAGGGAATTGTATTAAAAACTCATTCCATATATTTGATACGTATTCTTTTTGCTACTCTTTTAAATGCTTCTTCGTTATAAGAATGTTGTTGAAGGATCGCAAGAACTTTATTGATTGAATTTTCAGTCAATTGTTCTTGGGCATTAATGGCTGTACGAACTATTTGGAGAGGAAAAACGATATCTTTCATTTCATCTGGTATCTCTTCATATTTACTATCTAAATATTGCATAGATTCAAAGAAGCTCTCATGTAGATTCATATGCTCAAAAATAAGAGCATTTACCTGTGCTGTGGTCATTGTTACATATCTATTTTCCACAAAAGATATATCTTTAGATTCCAATAAATCATTATAAAAATCTTGATCTTTTTGATTTTGTAAAACATCATTTGCAATTAAGATTTTTCCGGTTTCCATCAAAAAAGCGATAGGTGTGACAATTCGCGCTATATTAATATTTACTGCCATATACCATTGAAAGATAAACTCACTTTGCATCATTGATATTTTTGAAAATTCTGAAGTTGAAATACCATAGGGAGATAAATTTATATCAAACCCCCTTTGAATACATATACCAAGAACAATTGAACGGATTTGAGTATGTCCAAATAAAGTGACTGCTTGTAAAATTGATACGATACTTTTACTAAATCCATACATCGGAGCATTCACTTTTGAGAGAATCCCTGCCGTGAGAGATGGATCTTTTTCAATAATAGCAATAAGATCATCAATATTTGGGTCACCTTGTGCAAAAAGATTTTCAATTTTTAAAACAGACTCTGGAAGAGGAGGAAGGGAATTAACCTGTTCAATAATAAAGTTGTATGGCAAAATATGTACCTCTAAATAATATTATTTTTATGTATTTCAAAAGATGATTTTCTAGAACAAAATATTCATCTATTTATATCTAATTTATACTTTTTTTTCCCATCTTCATGAAGATGCAAGATCGACCTTCATATTAACGAAGATTTTTCATGAGCATCTTCTCTTCCTCTAGCGAAAGATAACGCCACGTACCGCTCTCGATATCGAGTTTAAAACTGCCGATGCTGATACGTTTTAAGTCTAAGACCTTTAAAGGAGTTCCAAATTTTGGGTCGATCAACGCGCCAAAAAGTCGGCGGATGTGCCGATTTTTTCCTTCGTCTATTTGGACTCTGAGTTTTGTCTTTGCGCCACCCATGCCTATCTTTTCGACCACAAGAGCTTTTAGCAGTTCGTCCTTGCTTTGCACCCCTTTTAAAGCCTGTGCAATATGTTCATCGCTTACATGACCTCGCACCCAGATTTCATAAATCTTCACGCAACCGCCAGGTTTTGTCAGCACATTACCGATTTTGCCCTCAGTCGTGAATAGTAAAAGCCCCTTCGATTCAAGATCAAGACGGCCGATAGGCATCCAACCATCATCAAAAACCCAATCAGGCAAAAGATCATAAACCGTTTTTCGTCCAAGATCATCGGAACGTGTGACCAGATATCCTTTAGGTTTATTGAGCGCTAGCAGTTTTACCGAATCGTCCGTCGTTTTATTCATGAGGTGTTTTCCTTAAAATTCTGGAGACATTTTACTCGATTATGCTTTTGTTTTTAGATAATTATATATTCTGTCACTGGATTTTTACCGTTTTTAAACCTTGATCGATCCAACCCCAATTGATTCCGCCATCTAACTCATAGACATTTTTATATTTAAGTCTTAAACCCATTATCTCGCCAACTATTTTTGTTCTTTGTGCATGGGCACATACCAAGATAAAAGGCTGTTCCTTGTTCGTTACCACTTTGGTAAATGCTTCTAAGAAGTTGTCAAGATTATATTGCCCTCTCTCATCAAAAAAAGTGATCTTATGGCTGCCTTCAATGATCCCATAATACTCCCACTCATCTGCTCTTCTAATATCGATGACTACAAAGCCTTCCTCTTTTTTTTGTTGAAACTCTTTCGTTGAAAGAGACTTAAACGGTCCAAAATTTAACATAATTTTTATACCTCTTCATAAGATGTACTCTTTGATGTTTTATTATAAACAGATGTACAAAAATCATACCTGATATTAAAATATGAGATTAAAAATGTAATTCCTCTTTCATTTTTTCAAATCCGTTTTGAACATCTTTGGCACTTAGGTTGTCTTGCAGGTCTTTATAATAGGTGTATTGCAAGTTAGCATCGTGTTTAATCTCCATTCTCAGGTAGCTTTGTGGAAGTCCGGAGACTTTTTTGTCGGCGTTTTGGTTGGAATTACATGTAATGGAGTTTTTGTAAGAGACGACAAGCTCATACGCACACTCTTTTTTAAAATGGTAAAGCGAATTGAGGGTGTCTTCTATTGTTTTGTTTGCAGGTACAACGGCAAGGCTCATGCATTCTATTTTTGCATCGAGTATTTTTTTATCGTACACAAATGTCTGCGAAGTGTCGTTGCATCCCAGCAGAAAAAGAGATGTAAATATAAATAAGTATTTTTTCATTTGATTTTTGTTCCAAAATGTTGCTTACATGTAAAGAAAATAATTGAATACATTGGCTCCGGAATTTTGAAGATGTAACGGTTGAGTTGAGAAATATTTTGTTATATCTTTGTTTATTCTCTATCTTTCCAATAGCTTGGTTTTCTATGAAGTTGCATAACAGCTAAAATGATAATTTCATTATCTCTTTGATAGTAAATGATGCCAAATGGAAATCTATTTGTTAAACATCTTCTTATCTCTCCATCTAGTTTTTGCCAAGCAGTAGGATATTCCAAAATTCTTTGGATTGTTTTTTGAACTTCGTATGCAAACTCTGCACCAAGTCCATCTTTGCATTCTTGATAATAGTCAACTGAAGCATTTAGTTCTAGTTCGGCATCTGGGTGAAAAAAGTAAGTCATCTATGAGTTAAGTCTTTGAGATATTTTTTTGAAAACTTCATCTCCATCAACTAATGTAATGGAATTTGACTCGATTTCTTGTTTTCTTTTATTTGCTTCTTTTATCCAAAGTTTATCAATCTCACTGTTTAAAGGTGTGATACTAGCTAATATTTTGTCAATAATTTTTGCTTTCAAATCTATTGGTAAAATATCTATCTCATTAAAAAGTTCATCTTGTTTTAAAGCTGTCATAATAAACTCCAAATTTTAAAATATACATTATCTTAGCGAAATGATGTATATTTTATTATTAACTAAAAGTATTCAACAATTTTTAGTGTGATTAATAGAAATATATGTCTTTCAACTTTTTTATTATCAAATCAAATACAAGTTGCCCAATCTCATCAATTTCTTCAATTGTCATGATTTCACTACCAGATTTTAATTAAACTGTATCTCCAGTATTAAAATTCATTTTTTTCTCGCTCCCATGCTTGGCTTGGGAGTGTGTACTTCGATTTATTTCATTTCTACATGTATGCATTCCCAAGTCCAACTTGGGAACGAGTAAACGGTGGCGCGGGTAAGCGACAGCCGAATAAAAAATTTTAATTTTTTGTTTGGGTGCTCGTTTCTCCCGCTTGTTATCTGGTGCTGTGCAGCAGATGACGAGCGGGTGTTCAGCCCGCGCCACCGTTATCTCGGATGCGTAGCGTCCGAGATAACGTTTGAATAGAGCTAATAAGTGACCGCTAGGTCACTTATTAGCTCCTATGTTTTGTTAGCATTTTCAATATGCCTTAAAAGTTTTGCTATTTCTCCAAAACCATTTTCTTCCGCATAATTCAAGGCTGTTTTTTTGTTAATGTCAGTAACATCGACATTTGCTCCAGCTTTAATTAATTGTTCAACAATATTAATATTACCCCCTATTACAGCCTCAATAATTGGTGGTTTTGTATAACCACAAATTTCTGAAGTATTAACATCTACTCCATGTTTAATTAACAGTTCAACAAAATCAGAAAAATTATATTTTATTGCAAAGTGCAAAGCAGAACGTCCTAAGGTATTTTTTACATTAATATCAGCACCATATTCAATAAATAATTTTGCAAGTCTTTTATCTCCATTCGCAACACTTAATAAGAATGGAGTCCATCCATTATGTCCAATTTCATTTGGACTAAAACCATTTTTTAAACCATGTTGAATATTTTGATATTCTATATCATTAACGGGTCTACATATTTCTTCTTTTTGATTTGTATTTGGTGGGTTTAGTTCAAAACCTTTTGCAATTTCATGTTGATCAAATATTGCCTGCAATGATTTGAGTTTTTCTGTATCAGGAAATAAGAAATATGGTATTAGACTTATTAAATGAATCATCAATGGTATCAATACAATTATGTACCAATATAAATTTATTTGTTCATTTGCAAAATAATATATAATAATCCATGTAGTGAATAAAACTAAAAAGGTTAACGGTACATATAAATATAATGTAGCTTTTACAGCATATGGTATCCTTGATAATCCAAGTTTCTGTGCTTGTTCTTTTGTTCGAATAAAAACAATATTTTGGATATTTAAAGTTGTAACAGAAGCAATAAACTCTCCTATAGCTAAAAGTATGATTAATGGTATTTTTGGAAAACTCCATATCCAATAAGTTGATGTTAATTTATAAGCTATACAAACGACTGCAATTATTCCAATAGTTAATGATATGTAAAAATCTATTTTGTTAAAAATTTTGTTCTTAGCGTCAATATCTGATTTATACCATTCAAGAATGATTCTAAATAGAAAGTATATATTTAGAAGTAATAATATTATTAGTGTAGTTTCATTTGTAAAATTTGAATTATCAATGTTTATAAATGGTATATTGTTAATGATTTTGAAATCAAAAAAATATAAATACATTAAGAAACTATTAACTATTAATAAATTTCTTTCTATACCAAATTCTTTTGATAATTTCATTCTAATTATATCCTTATACTAACGGTGGCGCGGGTAAGCGACAGCCGAATAAAAAATTTTAATTTTTTGTTTGGGTGCTCGTTTCTCCCGCTTGTTATCTGGTGCTGTGCAGCAGATGACGAGCGGGTGTTCAGCCCGCGCCACCGTTATCTCGGATGCGTAGCGTCCGAGATAACGTTTAAAATGAGCCAATAAATTGCCCGCAGGGTAATTTATTGGCTCCACTGATTTGTTATGCATTGGTTTCGACATTTTCAAGAACTTTTGCCTAAAGGTGATGTTTTTTGCGGCATCATGCTTTTTTAGATTTCCTAATTTTGCTTCTTATTGCTTCGTATCTCTGAATTTCTTCATTGAGGTTAGAAGGTTCTGGTTTTTTGTAGGCATATTTGTCGCTATGGGTGTGCCCTTCCATATATCTACAACATTGAGCGAAACTATCAAGGAGATCATTTATCAACGTCTCGTCAAAATAAACACTGGAAAGACTATCAACACTTACTCGTTCATTGTATCTCTGAACAACATTTTTAAATAAATCATTTATTACTAAAACTTCATAGCAAGTACGTAAAGCAGTGAATCCACTTTTTAGTAAAAACTCTCTTTGTGCAGGAGCACATTCATCTTTGTTTGCATCAGAATAAAACTTCCTTACAGGTTCTGCGTTGCGATAAACTTTTTCATGAGTTGGGGAATTTTTTAACCAAACTTGTCCAGGCTTTCCATTTCTATTTTCAATCCAGTGACATTCATGTAGCAGGCTGTTATCTGTAGCATAATTAATTAAATTAGAAACAAAGACTAAATCATGTGTGAAAATGACGACCTGCTTGTTATTAGAAACAGAAACAAGACGTTCAGCAATAATACTTTTTCTTTCCTCATCAAGAGAGTTAACAGGATCGTCAAAAATAACTCCTTTATTGATTGTTGTGATATTGGTTTCTGCAATGAAATCAGCAAGTGCAATTACTTTCTGTTCTCCTTCGCTCAAAATTGCAGAAGGGTCTTTCCCTTTAAGAAACAGTTGGCGGTTAGATTGTGCGTCTGAACTTTTTGCATCTATTTCAATGCCGAACTTTCCGTTCAGCTTTTCGCATTCATCATTAAATGCATTGATATAGTCGGTGTTGAAATATTCTTTTGACAACCGCTTTTCTGTGTTGGTTGATTGAGATTTAAAGCTTTGTTTGTTGAATTGATTTGCTTTGTTTACCCAAATCAAGTTTTTATTTAATCTTTCAATATCAGTATATCGGGCTTCCAATTTTTCTTTGTGAGCTAAATACATTTTTTGTTTTAGCAGTTCTGCTAATTTTTTAGTTTGTTCATCTTCTTCAAACGCTTTAATCTCTTCATCTACTTCTTTGCTGATAGTATCTAATGCACTTATATCCAATTGCGTTTCAACTTGTGATAAATCTTTTTTTGTATTGATATTTGAAATAAGTGCTTGGCTTATTGTTGCTTGTTTTTTTAGTTCTTTTTCGAGCTTTGTTAAATCAGCTTCGTATTTTTCTTTTAGCCAAACTGTTAGTGTGTCAGTTTCTAGAAATTGATTGAAGTTTAATTTTTCATAGTCTTCTTTAATTTTAGTAAGCTTTTCATTCGCTATTTTGGCTTCTTGTTCAGCCACACTTTTTATATATGCCCAATAACTGCTTATCAGATTTTTAGGTGTATCATCGCTGATTGATTGATGACATAATAAGCAGTTGTCTCCAATTTTAGGATATTCGCTTTCACCTTGAGTTGAGGCAAAATTTTCAGCCGCTTGAATGAATTGTTTCCATTCTGTAGAACCAATATTTTGAACTTTATCGGTTTTAAATTTTTCAATGCCTTCTTTTTGAGCGCTGTCTTCTTTTGTTTTGCAATCATTGATAGCTGATATTACCGTACCTAACCGTATTTGAGTAAACCATGAATTTAGAGTTTCTAAATTCTTTTTTCGAGCAGCTAATTGCGTTTTTATGCTTTGCAATTCTTTTAATGCTTTATCTTTTTGAGCGAGAGCGACTTTTAAGTCGTCATGTTGTTTATCCAGTTGAGTTTTCTTTACTTTTTCCTCATCGGTATAAGGCAAGTGTGCTTTTAATTCTTCAAGCTTTGAGTTATGAGAAAGTTGAGTTAGAAAAGTTTTGATTTCAGATTCTCCCTGAAAGATATCATCATCGGCAAATGGATTAGCTGTACTTTTTGTTTGAATATCGCTGAGCAACTTTGTGTTTAATTTTTCTAAAGCTGCGTTAAATTCATTAAACAACTGCAAGCCAGCAGGACGGAAACTAAAATCATTTCTTACGCTAAGGTGTTTTTTACCAATGTCCCCATCAAAAACAGCAAATTGATTAAATATCCCGTTTCCAGCATTGTCAGGATATTTCAATAAAATGTTAGTTCCATCTGCAGAAAAATTAAATATTGCAGAAATTGGTTTGTGCCCTGACACAATATTGATATTTTGAAGAATGTCTCCTTTGTCTTTTGAGTAAAAAACATTTTTCAAAAGTCGAACATAACCAGACTTTCCCGCACCATTAGCTCCATAAATGATAGTTAGATTTGGTGTTAATTCAATGGTTTGGTTTTCGGTAAGTGCATTAACTCCTTCAACATTTAACAGAGACACAAAGGATAAATTTTCTTTAAAGTCATCAGAGGCATTTGGGTTGTAGGAAATGGAAAGTTCTGGTTTGTCGGTTTCTTCTTTAAGAGCTAATTTTTCAAGCAAATAAGAATACGAAGTATCTATTATGGCATCTGTAATTTCATTGCCCGCTAAGATTTCAGAATACAGATATTTTGCCCAATACGGTTGAGAATTAGCAAACTCTTTAACCTCTGTTTCAAGGGTTTTTATTTCTTCTACTATATTATCTTCCATATTCAATTCCTCTTGCATAACGTTTAAAATGAGCCGATGAATTGCCCGCAGGGTAATTTATTGGCTCCACTGATTTGTTAAATTTCATCTACCAGCCATTTTGAATATATCTTTTTGCATCTGAATAAAAATAGATTGTGTTGCTTCAACTTGTGTTATTGCCTTAGATAATAATGCTTCTGGTAAGTTATCATAAGCTGGATACTGTCCTTCACAATAAGATGAACTGGAACTCATAAATGGTTTAGCTTCAGATAGAATTTTTGAATAATTATCTATTAAGTTATTAATTGACTTCATCTGAGTATCGGATAATAAATGAGAGTTTTTGTCTCTAAACTTTTTCATTGTGCTTATGTTTTCTGTTAATTTAATAATAAAAAGTTCTTCATTAGAAAGAACTGCTCTGATACCTATTGAAGCGTTTTGAATAGTTTGATTGATTTTGCCAAACTCATTAAGTACTTCCATTTCCATATCAAATAGTTTTGTATTGTTTTGCAACTGAGATTTATGGTCTTCAAGTCTTCTTTGAAACCATAGTTTGTATGCTGCAAAAAGAACTCCTCCACTTGTAAGTAAACTTGTTGAAACTGTCCCCCAATCTACACCCATATTATTCCTTTTAATTTAACGGTGGCGCGGGTAAGCGACAACCGAATAAAAAATTTTAATTTTTTGTTTGGGTGCTCGTTTCTCCCGCTTGTTATCTGGTGCTGTGCGGCAGATGACGAGCGGGTGTTCAGCCCGCGCTACCGTTATCTCGGATGCGTAGCGTCCGAGATAACTATTTATTCAACGAACATTATATATGGTTTAACCTAAAATAGCTAAATAAACATACACTAAAAATGTTTGTTTAAATGATAAAAATATTGCAAAATGCAAGATTTCAATGATTTTACATCTAAAAACACTAACATTTATAAAATCATGATGTACATTTAAAAATATTTTTGCCGTTATTTGAACATTTTGTCGTTTAATTTTAGGAGCTTATGATGAAAAAAAACTACTTGACATAGTGAGAGATAAGATTAGATTTAAACATTACAGCATTTCAACAGAAAAAACTTATGTTTTTTGGATAAAACACTATATTTTTTTTCATCAGAAGCGACATCCTATAGATTTAGGTAAAAAAGAGATAGAAGATTTTTTAACTTTTTTGGCAGTGACCAAAAAAGTATCACCAACAACACAGAATCAAGCTTTTAGTGCTTTGCTCTTTTTATACAGAGAAGTTTTAGGCGTTGATATCAGGACATGGAATGTTCAAGCTTTAAGGGCACAACAAAGAAAACACATTCCAGTAGTCCTTACTAAAGATGAAGTTCACAACATTATTTTGAATATGAATGGCATTTATCAGCTTATGGTCAAGTTTATGTACGGATGCGGACTCAGAATGAGCGAGGTACAAAACATACGTATCAAAGATATAGATTTTGGTTTTGACAAAATCTATATATGGGATAGTAAGTCTTTAAAAGACAGAACTGTACCGCTTCCTCTTAAAATAAAAAATGAGCTAAAAATTCAAGTGGAAAAAGTAAAAGATCTTCATAAAAAAGACTTAGAAGATGGATATGGAAGTGTATATATCCCTTATGCGTTAGAGCGAAAATATCCTAATGCTAAATATGACACAAAATGGCAATACGTTTTTCCAATGAATAATATTTCTACTGATCCAAGAAGTGCTGAACAAAGGCGACACCATATTTTAGATGCTACTTTGAGTAGAAATATAAAAAGTGCTGTAGCAAAATCAAAAATAGATAAAAGAGTTACTTCCCATATTTTTAGGCACAGTTATGCTACTCATTTACTACAAGCTGGGATAGATTTAAGAAGTATTCAGGAATTATTGGGTCATAAAAGTGTTGAAACTACGATGATATATACTCATGTAGTCTCAGAAATGAATAAATCCAAAGTTATCAGCCCTTTAGATTTCTAGACTTTTTGCCTTGTTTTACAAGAGCTATGCCAATGCCGATGAAGACAAAGATGATAGCAATGCTTTCAAAAACGAAGCTAAGTGTCACGGGCTGAGTGAAATCAGGCATTTACTACCTTTGCACAGCGTTCGCAGAGACACTCTTCGTTTGCGGCTTGAAATTTCCAGCATCTTGGGCATTTCACTCTAGAAGCTTTTATGACAACAAACTCATCGCCGTTTACACTAAAGTGACCAAGCTCTTCGCCAGCTACATCGTTGTTGTTGAGGCTTGAAACCACAAACCAATCCTCAGCTTCTGTAGCATCCATAGAAAGAAGGATGCTAGAACTTGTAGAGATCTCCACCTCTAAAGTGCTTTTGATCTTTTTCTCTTTTTTCAGCGCATCTACCACTTCAAAGAAAGCGTCTCTTACTTTTAACATGTAAGCTTCATCAAATCCTGATTCGCTTACTTGTAAAGGTGCATATTCAAGGTCGAAGATATCTTGTGCATCGCCTTTTATGACTGCAGGAGCGTTTTCTAAAATCTCATCTGCAGTGTAAGTAAGTATCGGTGCTACGAGTGTCAGCAATGATTTTGCGATCATCGCCAATGCGCTCTGGCTTGAACGTCTATGCATATCGTTTTTATCATCACAGTAGAGTCTGTCTTTTGTAATGTCGATGTAGATACCGCTTAGGTCGTTTACGACGAAGTTGTTGAGTAAACTCATCGCTTGGACAAAGTTGTAATCTTGAAAGTTTTTCATCACATCTGCAAAGACTTTGCTTGCTTTTTCAAGTATCCATCTATCTAGGATTCCCATATCTTTGACATCTACAAGAGTCTCTAAATCATCGATGTTTGCGAGCATGATTCTAAATGTATTTCTTAGTTTGCGGTAGTTTTCTGCTATCTGTTTTAAGATATCATCAGAGATTTTGAGGTCGCTTTGATAGTCGCTTGATGCAACCCATAGACGAAGAATTTCAGAACCAAACTCTTTTAAGACTTTGTCTGGTGCGACGACGTTGCCTTTAGACTTACTCATTTTCTCGCCCTTCGCATCGACGGTAAAACCGTGCGTAAGGACTGTTTTATATGGCGCTTTGTGTTGTACTGCGGCACTTAGGAAAAGTGAAGACTGGAACCATCCGCGGTGTTGATCGCTACCTTCTAAGTAAATATCTGCAGGATATTCGCCGGCATCATAGTTACGAGATTTTAAAACTGCGTTCCAAGTAGAACCGCTGTCAAACCAAACGTCTAAGATATCTGTCACTTTTTCAAGTTCATCAGCTTTGTAAACGCATCCCGGATAGAGTAGTTCTGAGATATCCATAGAGTACCAAACGTCACTTCCCTGCTGCTCGAATATCATCGCGACAAAGTTCATCACTTTCTCGTCAAACACTACTTCGCCCGTAGCTTTTACTCTAAAAAATGCGATAGGCACACCCCAGTCACGCTGACGAGAGATACACCAGTCAGGACGGTTTGCCACCATAGAGTTCAAACGGTTACGCCCAGTTTCAGGATAAAAAGCGGTCTTTGCCACTTCATCTGCTGCGATCTCTCTTAAAGTCTTGCCCTCACCCACAGGAGTTCCATCCACAGAGATAAACCACTGTTTTGTAGCTCTATAGATCAATGGTGTATGACTTCTCCAACAGTGTGGATATGAGTGAGAAAAACGGCTTACATGTAAGACACTTTCACCCAACAATTCGATGATTGCTTCGTTTGATTTGAAGATATGTTTGCCTACGAAATCCTCTGCATTAGGAATCAATTCCAGTCCTACAACCGTTTCATCATAACATCCGGTTTCATCAACAGGCATGACTACTTCAAGATCATATTTGAGACCTACACGGTAGTCATCTTCACCGTGTCCCGGAGCTGTGTGAACCGCACCCGTACCATTTTCCATGAGTACGTGCTCGCCTAGAACTAATGTAGATTCTCTGCCATTTAAAGGATTCAGCGCTTTTAAATGCTCAAAAACAGGTGCATCAAAAGTTTGTGCTATCTCACCTTTGATAATCTCCGCTTTGTGAAGCGTTTCATACAGTTTGCTCGCAACTATATATCCATCAGTAGTAAGAACATACTGCTCATCAGGATTGATAGAGATACCTGTATTTGCAGGGATCGTCCAAGGAGTCGTTGTCCAGATAACAACTGCGGCTTTAGAGTTGATGCCCACTTTTGCTTTTGCATCATCACTGAGTTCAAACGCGATATAGATAGAGTAATCCTCTTTATCTTGATACTCAACTTCAGCTTCAGCCAAAGCAGTTCTCTCAGCCCAGCTCCAAAAAACAGGTTTTGAGCGCTCGATAAGAAGCCCTTTTTTTGCTACTTCGCAGAGAGTTCTATAGATATTTGCTTCAAATTTATAGTCCATAGTGACATAAGGATTTTCCCAGTCAGCGATGATTCCAAGCTGTTTGAACTCACCGCGTTGGACATCTACAAAAGATGCCGCGTGCTCACGGCAAAGTTTTCTAATCTCTGAAGTTTCAAGCAACTCTTTTTTCTGTTTTCCGCCAAGTTTTTTCTCTACTTGCTGCTCGATCGGAAGTCCATGACAATCCCAGCCCGGAGTCAAACGCACAGATTTTCCTGCAAAATAGTTCTGTTTTACTATGATATCTTTTAGTATTTTATTGAGTGCGTGACCGATGTGGATATTGCCGTTTGCATATGGAGGGCCATCATGAAGTGTAAAAGATTCTCTGCCCTTACGTTTGTTTTTCATCTTTGTATAAACATCTTTTTCATACCAAGATGCGTATCTTATAGGCTCATTTTGCGGAAGATTTCCACGCATAGCAAAATTTGTTGTAGGTAAAAGAAGTGTATCTTTATAGTCCATTGAGGCCTCATTTATTAGAGTTTTTATTTATTTAAAAATTGTTGGATTATATCTTTAAAGTGTTTAAAACCCACTGATGTGATATAATCCAGTAATGTTATTTTTGAAGGTTTATCTATGAAATTCAATCTCCTATTTATCGGCAACAAGTTTTCAAACAACAGTTATTTAAAAAATTACATTCTTCGTGAGATAGATAAAAGAATTGCTTTTATTGACTCGATCACCTTTTTTCAAGAGAATGACAACTCACTTTTTTTGCATCTTGAACGTGAATTATCATCTGAAGCAAAACTCCTTATTGTCACTACAAAACAAAACTTCAGTGTCGTCGGTAAACTTTTATGCACTGTCACGGCAGATAACCAAATTCTCAAAGAAAATATGCTTTTACCGTCAAGATGTACGGTTTTTGAAGATCAGAGTTATCTTTTAAACTATGAAAATAGTATTATCAATGTCTTACATGTGGATGAACTTTGTGAGTTTCCGAGACTTTTGCTTGATGATGAGAACTCCAATGCGACTATCCATCTTTTCCGTGAAGATAGAGAAAGCGCAAAGGCGCTACTCTCCCCTATCGCACAGACCAATGAAGTAAAGATAGAGTTTACGGATATTGTAGAAAACTGGTTGCAGATAGATATAACAAGCAGAAAGTATGGAAATATCACACAGTTTATCTCCTCGGCAAAACAGCTTTTAAGCTCCAAGATCATCGCGGCTTCCAATATTCCCGCATACATCATCGAAAAGCTCAATCACGCACAAAGAAAAGTCACCTTTGCAGAGAGCTGTACAGGCGGATTACTCTCCTATATGTTTACAAAAGAGAGTGGCGCGTCAAATGTATTTGACGGCTCACTGATCACTTATTCAAACGCACTCAAAGAAAATTGGCTTGCAGTAGATCATAATAACTTAGAGAGTTTTGGAGCTGTGAGTGCGGATGTGGTCCAAGAGATGAGCGAAGGTGCTCTCAACGTCAGCTATGCTAACTATTCTATTGCCATCAGTGGCATTGCTGGTCCAACGGGTAGCACAGAAGAAAAACCTGTAGGCACTGTCTATATAAGTGCAAGAAGTAAAAAAAATGAAAAAACATATATGCTTTCACTTTCAGGAGACCGTAAATATATCCAAGAACAGAGTGCTTTATACGCTATAAAAATGTTACTTGAAATAGATAAAGAACTTTTTTTCGCAAATTGAGCGAAAAGCCTTGACAAAAAAAATCTATTTACATATAATTTCGCCCTCACAAGAAAGTGAGAAAATGTCTCGTTAGCTCAGCTGGTAGAGCACGTCACTTTTAATGATGTGGCCGATGGTTCGAATCCATCACGGGACACCAGTGACAATATAGGTGCAGCGGTAGTTCAGTTGGTTAGAATACCTGCCTGTCACGCAGGGGGTCGCGGGTTCGAGCCCCGTCCGCTGCGCCACTTTAAAAATAATGGGCGTTTAGCTCAGTTGGTAGAGCGCTACCCTTACAAGGTAGATGTCACAAGTTCGAGTCTTGTAATGCCCACCATTATTTATACGCCTTTTGTTTATGAAAGTGACCCTTTCGTCTAGTGGCCAAGGACACTATCACTTCATGGTAGGAACAGAGGTTCAAATCCTTTAGGGGTCGCCATTATGGTGTTGTATCCTTTTTTAAAGGGCGTTTAGCTCAGTTGGTAGAGCGCTACCCTTACAAGGTAGATGTCACAAGTTCGAGTCTTGTAATGCCCACCATTTACATTTTATTTGTACGCAAAACGAACAAAGTCCGTTTAGCTGCGTTAACACTATGTTTTCTTCGGTAGAAAGCCAATAGCACTTACGCTATTTTTACTGAATTGAGGTTAGTATTAACGTAGTTATTATGTAAGTCGTATACTATGAGATCCTATTAGCAGCGGTAGTTCAGTTGGTTAGAATACCTGCCTGTCACGCAGGGGGTCGCGGGTTCGAGCCCCGTCCGCTGCGCCACCACTTCTTTCTTCAAAATAAACTTAAATTTTCGAATAATTTAAAATAACAAAAGCCTTTTTTCGATAAGATATACTCTATACTTCAATAATTACAGGTGTTCTATGGATGTTAAAAAATTAAAACTTGCGACGATGTTTTCTCTTCTTTTTGCTACTGCATTCATCTCTATTTCTGCTATCTTTTACTATTATGGTTATGTTAAACAAAAAGAGTCTTTAACTATCAATCTTAAATCACAAGCTACTTCTGTTCTAAATTTTGCAGATGTTCTCCTTGAATCAAGAAATCAAAAATTTTTCAGTAATGAATCTACTGAAACACCTCAAATCATCCAAAATGAAGTGTTTGACAAATTTACAGCACTCTCTGGTGGAAAAGTCTTTTTTAAAGAAGCTTCTAAAACTCCTACGAATGAAAAAAATAAAGCGACTCAGTATGAATCAGATCTTATAGATGCCTTTCAAAAAGACAAAAATTTAAAAGAAATAGAAAAAAATGTATTTGATGCAGATAAAGAGTATTACCTTTTATCTCGTCCTATTATTGCCGAAGATAAATGTAAAATGTGCCATCCGACTTGGACCGCTGGTAATGTTATCGCTATAGAAGATGTAAGAATTGATCTTAATGACTTTAAAACAGCCATCAAAGAAAATATTTTCTTAACGATTCTTACAGGTATTATCAATATTGTCATTATCCTGCTTTTAACACACTATCTTTTCAATAAATTTGTTTCATCACGTATCAACAAACTTTTAAGCGTTATACTCAGAGTAGAAAAAGGAAACTTTATCATTCAAGATATTGTAAAAGATGAGCTTGACAATAAAGAAGATACAAAAAATGAGATAGATATGCTTTTTACACACCTCAACCAAATGGTCTCTACTTTAAAACCTGTTATAGAAAATGTTGTCAATGAAAGCAAGCACATGGCCTTTAATGCAAGTTACGGTTATGTAAAAATAGATCAAACAAATGCGCATGTTCTTGCACAGCACAATTCTCTAAACAGCTCCAAAGAGAAGCTCCATGAGATTTTACAAGATAATAAAGTGATGCAAACAACCTTATCAAGCATGTTCACAAGTTCAGACCATTCAAAAAAGGTTGTACAGACCAGTCAGTTAGAAGTTGCTAAAAACCTCACTCAAGGTTCAAAAGCGATAGAATCTATGGAAAATACAACTACAACAGTTCAAGATCTCAAAATATTTTCTCAAGAGATCTCAAAAATGATGGATATTATC
Organism: Sulfurimonadaceae bacterium; assembly: GCA_028683835.1. GTDB lineage: Bacteria > Campylobacterota > Campylobacteria > Campylobacterales > Sulfurimonadaceae > Hydrocurvibacter. Next base: position 43,987 of record JAQUHB010000010.1, read on the forward strand.
TCCGATATTGCTGATGAGACGAATCTTATCTCACTCAATGCTGCCATAGAAGCAGCTCGTGCTGGAGTCCATGGAAGAAGCTTTGCAGTTGTTGCTGACAAAATACGAGAACTTGCGGAAGTATCACAAAAAAATGCAGATGACATAGGACAAGTCTTAAAGAAAATTGATAATCAAATAGACAATGTCACAAAAAGTGCTTTAACTTCTAAAACAAGTGTGACTTCGCTCGTTGAGAGCTCAACAATTATCGATCAAAATTTTGAAGAGATCAAAAATAGCTTTGATCTTATCTCAAAATATTTAGTAGAATTTAATAGACAATTCAATGAAGAATCTGTGATGCTTCATCACATGGAAAAAGAGCTAGAGCATGTTGAAGAAGCAAGTAAAGTACTTGTAAAAAATGCCGACGATTCTAAAATTATTATGAAAGATACAGCAGATAAGAGTGCTTCGTTAAAATCTTTGGCAGATGGATTTGAAGTAGTTTTAAACAATAGAGCCGCAAAACGAAGTGTTATTACACCGCCGTTACAAGCACAAGATGAACATAAAAACCTTGTTTATATCTTTGATTACTCAGAAAATGGAGTTTCATTTTATGATGCAACAACTGATATACTCAAAAGAAAAATCGGTGAGAGACTCACTCTTAGGCCAAGAGAAGTACTTGACAATAAGTCTGAGCTAAGATGTGAAATCATGCATGTAAGCCAAGAGGTTCTTGATGGGATTTACTTTTATGGCGCAAGATTGATCTAGTCCCATGAAGATTTTTATTTTTCTAGCGGGGTCTGAAAGAGTAGAACGATATGTCTAAAGTTAAATCTATTGTAATCGTCGAGATATCATTAAAAAATGGGTAAGTTATGTTTACATTTTTAAACAAATTATTTAAAAAAAAGGAAGAAGTAACCACTAGCTTTCCTTTAAATATTGAAAAACTCTTGAAAAAATGTAAAACTTTACCTGATTATATTAAGCTCTTAGAACTGACTGTCGACACTTGTTATGAACTATTTGAAAATCAATTTGTTTATCAAAATAAACATAAAGTATCTATTGTAGTTGCTATTATCTTTGCAAAATTTAGCCAAACAGAGATCTTTAACAAAGAAGAAGAGCAACTTCATTTTAATCTTATATTTATCATTTTAAATAGACTTGAAATTGCAAGTGATAATATGCAGTTTAAAGAGTTTCAAAGCGCTATGATATATATTGATGATGCTCTTGCTGAAGTAAATATCAACGATCATAATGCAAATTTTTTCATCTCTAACGCATATGCCAGCTATCTGTATCCATATACAGATCTTTATAAACTAACTCGAGAAGCACTCTTGATCAATGACTTTTTTACACCTATACAGATCTTAGCAGAAAACCAAAAAAAGTTTTTTTCAAAATACTGATACTTTAAATTTTTCACTCTTTTATATTGAGTTACAGCTAGTTAGATCAACTGATTTTTTAAAAACTCCATATAGTGTCCCTCTTCAAGTTGTAACTCTTCATGTGTTCCGCTTTGGACTATCTTCCCGCCATCAAGCACATATATCTTATCTGCATTTTTAACGGTGCTTAGGCGATGTGCAATAGTGATGACAGTTTTTTCTTCTAAAAGCGGTGTAATAGCCGTATAAAGCTTTGCTTCTGTATGAACATCAAGCGCTGAAGTGGATTCATCAAAGATCACAATGCTCGGATCTGAAAGTATCATCCTTGCAATACTTATACGCTGTCTTTGTCCGCCTGAAAGACGGATACCGTGATGGCCGACTATGGTATCAAGTCCCAAAGGCATAGTATCTACCATATCTTTTAACTGCGCGATAGAGAGTGCTCTAAATATCTCTTCATCACTTATCTCTTCGCCCATCGTGATATTAAAACGTAAAGTGGAATTAAAAAGTATCGGCATCTGCAACACTAAAAATACTTTCTTCCTTAAAGAGCTTTTATCAAGTTCTTCAACTCTTATACCGTTACAAGTAAAGCTACCAGCATCTTTTTCATAGAATCCTGATATCACTTGAGCCAGAGTTGTCTTTCCGCTTCCACTCGCACCGATAAGCGCTATTTTAGAACCTGATGGAATATCAAAAGAGATATCTTCGAGAATTTTTTTATCTGCATTGTATGAAAATCCAAGATTTTTAAGAGAGATATCTACATGCAGACCATCAAGTTTTTTGTCTGAACTTGCTTCTGTTTTAAGAGAAAGAATTTTATTGAGACGTTTTATCGCCGCCATCGCTGACGCATACGAGTATTGCATCGACAAAATATCTTGCACAGGCGTCATAATAAACCATATATAGCCAAACATTGCAAACATCATCCCGATACTGAGATTACTATATGCCACAAGTAAAAGTCCACTCGCGCGTAAAAGTTCAAAAACAATCAAAAATATCGTGTATGAAAATCGCTCATACGCGACACTTTTATAGCCATACGCATTGGAAGTTTTTTGAATATTATTTGCCAAAATGACAGCTTTAGAGAAAAAATAGTTCTCTTTATTACTCGCTTTTATCTGCCCGTAAAGTTCTAAAGTCTCGCCAACACTCTCTTGAAACTTCTCTATTGATTCATTTTCATCTTTTTTTAGCTCCCCAACACTCTTGGACATCTTTTTACTCACAAGCATGATAAGCGGCTGGATAACAAGAATCATAAGACCCAAAATAGGATTAATCGTAATCATTACAACACCCACAGCTATAAGTGTTAATACAGAGGAAACAAATTTACTGACACTTGTGATAATAAAACTATCCAACGTGTTCACATCAGTGATCAGATTGGCTGTGATTGCTCCACTTCCGAGTGTTTCATACTCATTCATAGACGCGATTTTAAGATGATCTATAAGTCGTTTGCGTATCATAAACGTAACATATTTGGATATTTTTGTAAATATCTTTGTGATGACAATGCCTAGTACAAAATAGATAAGCCGTAAAAAGATCACAGCCAAAGTAACAAGTCCGATGTAGTAAAACGCACTTCCGCTGCCGAAGAGCCACTCTATCGTATGCACGATATAAGAAGGTTTGTGAAGTAAAACCTCATCAACCATTATGGGAAGCATAAGAGGGATAGGTACGCTGATAAGTATGACAATAACAGTAATAATCTGCCCGTAGATAAGAGCAGATTTTTTATGCAACATGAGTTTAAAAATGGATTTAAGAGTTATGGGTTCATTATTCATGACGCAATTATAACCCTTCCATGTAAAATCTGCTTCTTTAGTGTAAAATTAGAGAAACAATTTAAAAGAGTATTATGCAAAGAGTCGAATTTGGTGATCACTACAGAAACAAAAAAAACGCCGTTTTTTTAGCTATTTATGTTGATAAAATCTCTCCTTGGAAATATTTTGATGACGATATCAAACATATGATATGCCCTGCACTCATCATGATAGACAGATGGGATGGACGCATGGGATTTCCCGGTGGAACTGTAAATAAAGATGAAGAGCTTTTGGATGCATTAGTGAGAGAAGTCAAAGAGGAGATCGGCATCACCGTAAAGCCTGATAAAGTTCGTCCTATCACGACACATGTAGGAAAAATCGTCACACATCTTTATGCGCTAGAGGTTTTAGAGATAGAGTTTTTACATATCTATTATCATATCCTCAACAATTTCTCGCGCTCTATTTTACTGCATGCGTATGAAGAAGGAGACACATCTCATTTTATGTCTGAGATCACGGGGATAAAAATCGTTCCTATATTTGAGCATAAAAAGAAAGGGATCAACCTCTTTTTGCAAAACTCTTTTGCAGGTTCTGCCAAAGATGAGATATTAATTATGCTCAGCGAGATTTTTAAAATGGATATAGAAAAACTGAAATAATCTCACAACCATAATAATAACAATCCCTATCACAAATCCTACAAGTATCTCATTTATGATACTTGGAATATTTTCTATAAAATAGGGATGTAGAAATTCCAGATGATGTGCGAGAATTCCTCCTCCGACCATGATCATCGCAAAAGTTCCCACTACACCTAAAATATGGATCACTTTTGGCATAGCCCTTATAAAGAATGTACCGACTTTATCATACTTTTTATCCAAAAGCCAAAAACCTACATTATCCATCCTTACTATCACGGCTACGAAGCCATATACCCCAAAAGTAGCTAAAACTGCCACAAAAGCAGTAGAGATCACTTGCACAACAAATGGCTCTTTTATTACAGTTCCCAATGCGATAACGACGATCTCAATGGAAAGAATAAAGTCCGTAAAAATAGCTGATTTTATCTTCTCTTTTTCCAAGTCTAAGATATTTTCCACCGTTGAATTTAACAGTTCCTCATTTTTTGCTTCGTTTTTTTTATGAAACAGATATTCCTCTATCTTCTCTGTTCCCTCATAAAGTAGATAGATCCCGCCAAGCATTAAGATATATGTGATCAAACTCGGTGCAAAAGCACTTAAAACAAACGCTATAGGCAAAATAATCGCTTTATTTTTCAAAGATCCTTTTGTGATTGCCCAAAGAACTGCAAGTTCTCGAGATTGATCATATCCGCTCGCTTTCTCGGCACTTACAGCCAGATCATCTCCAAGAACTGCTGTTGTTTTTTGTGTGGCTATCTTACTTGCAACGCCCACATCATCAGCGAGCATCGCTATATCATCTAAAAGTGCAAAGATTCCTGCTGCCATTTATATCATCCCTTTTTTGTTGCGTAAATTATGCGCATAATAGAGTTAAAACAAGATGAAATTCAACTTCCGACTGCTATAACAAACTGATGTTTCTGTTGATTCAAGTGCTAGCGGGTTTGAAGCACTTCGTCAATTTGTTGCAGAACTCTCATAGCAGAAATTGTTCACACAAGCGTTATCTCTGTTATCTCAGAGCTTGCACCTAAACGCATTGGCGGTCCCCAATATCCTGTTCCTCTGTTAACATAGATCTGAAGAGCAGCAGTATGCTGATGCAGTCCACTGATATAAGGCTGTGAAAGTCTGACCAAAAAGCGAAACGGATAGATCTGTCCGCCATGTGTATGTCCGCTTAACATCAAATCCACACCCTCCCCTACTTCTTCGATAAACTTTGGCTGATGCGCAAGTAAAATAGTCGGTGCATCTTGTTTATTTTCAAGGGCTTTTTGAAGATCTGGCATATAAGCACCCATCCTATAACCAAACAGGTCATTTACTCCGGCGAGATTAAACCCCTCGCCTTTTCGCCCTATATAAACGTTTTCATTTTCTAAGACTCTGATGCCACGCGCTTTGACATTTTCTATAATTTTTGCAATACCATGAAAATACTCGTGATTTCCTACGATATAATAGACTCCGTAAACTGATTTAAGAGATTTAAGCTCATCAAGAATCGCTTGTGCATTCTCAATCTTTATATCCACAAGATCACCCGTGATGACAATGAGATCAGGAGAAAGAGCATTCACTTTTTCTACTACACTTTTGATAAAACTTTTTCCTACAAGCCCGCCGATATGCAAGTCACTGATTTGAACTATTTTATAAGGGTGTTTAAGCTCTTTTATCTTCACATCTACTTTCTCTATCACTAGAGTTCTAGCTTCCGCCATCGCTCTAGCACTCAAAACAAATGCAAGGCCTAAAGAGGAGATATCAAGAGACTTTTTAAAAAATGCCCGTCTTGAATTAGAAAGGGGCAGTTTCAAGAGAATAACACGTGAAAAGTCATACACAAGTGCAGTACAAAAAAGTAAAAAAACGATACCGATGGGAACTGAAAAGAGAAAGTAAAGCCAGTTTGGAGTGTTTACAAAATAGCGTGCAAACATATAACCGATAATCCCTAGATAGTTTATTACTAAAAATATATTGAGAAGATGTTTGATATTTTTTCTTGCATCAAGCTTTAAAATCAGCCTTTTGTAGATGTAAAAATTGATAAGAGCAAAAACCGATAAGAAGACCAAACTAAAATATATAAGATTCATAAAGCGGATTATAGCAATAAATAAAAAATAGATTTATCTAAATTTGATACAATGACTCCTATCTTACATGTAAGGCTTAAAATGAATTTCCAACAGATACTTTTAGAAATACAGGAGGAGATAAAACCCTTTTTAAAAGAGGGAAAAGTCGCCGACTACATTCCGGCTCTCAGCCGTGTCAATCCAGACCAATTTGCCATGAGCATCACACTTTTTGATGGAACTTCATATCATATAGGGTGTAGTAAGGATAAGTTTTCGATCCAAAGTATCTCAAAAGTGTTCACCTTCACAAAAGCGATCAACATCTATAGTAAAACACTCTACACAAGAGTAGGTAAAGAGCCCTCGGGTAATCCTTTTAACTCTTTAGTGCAGCTTGAATATGAACATGGAAAACCAAGAAATCCTTTCATAAATGCCGGTGCTATCGTCATCACAGACACACTGATCTCGCACTATCAAAACAGTACAGATACTTTTGATAAGATTTTAGATTTTATAAGAGCGATTTCAGATGATCAAACCATCACATATGATCAAGAAGTGTGCGATTCTGAATATGAACACGGGTTTAGAAATCTCGCCCTTGCAAATCTCATGAAGAGTTTTAATAATCTTGAAAATGATGTGCATGACGTAGTCAAGACTTATTTTAAACACTGTTCTATCGCTATGAGTACAAAAGAGCTCTCTCGTGCCATGCTCTTTTTGGCAAATCATGGTGTAGATCCGATCTCTAATCATGAGTTTGTAACAGTTAATCAGGCAAAAAGGGTCAATGCACTTATGCTTACATGTGGACATTATGATGCTTCTGGAGAGTTTGCATTTCATGTTGGATTGCCAGCAAAAAGCGGTGTGGGAGGCGGAATAGTCGCAGTTGTTCCAAAAGTGATGAGCATCGCGGTGTTTTCACCGCGTTTAAACTCTTGGGGCAATTCTCACGCTGGGACAAAAGCGCTTGAGATGTTTACCCAAAAAACGGGGCTCTCTATTTTTTAAGAGAGCTTTTTACCAAGAACTGTCATCATCTCCGCCTGAGCTATTATCATCCCAAGAAGAGCCATCTGAGATTCCAAAATCTGTGTCACCCATATCGTTTGATGGCTGCATAGTATTGTTGTCATTGCTAAACATCGATGAATTGTTTGAAGCGCTGTCATTATGATCTGTAAAATGGTGCATCAATTCCTCTGCTGCAACCATACCAACACCCGCCGCAGCTCCCGTTGCAAGACCGCTCATAATATTACTTCCTAAACCACTGCCACCTTGATTAACAGGGTTACCTTGATTGTATGGGTTATTAGGATAACCACTTTGCTGTGGCGCTGTGTTATTGCCGTATGTAGGCGCTTGATTGTATTGATTTTGTTTACGTCCAGAAAATGATTTCCAAATCATTACGACAAGAAAAACAACTCCGCCTGTAAGAAGGAAGGTCATCCAAGGAAATCCGTTTGATTTTTTCTCTTGCGTATTTTGAATATTTTGTGGCATTTGAGTACTTGAACTAGTTGAAACTATGTTCCCCTCAATCATTTTTTTTAAAGAAACAACTGCATCAGGCTTTGCAAAAGGAAGACCTGGTGAAAGCTGTTCTGCGATAGCAAGTTCGTCATGCGCCGCTTTTTTGTTACCTTGACGCACTAAAATTTCAGCATCCACAAAGTGTGCTTTTGCGCTGTCTGGATGTTTTTGAAGCACTTCCTCAATCATCTTGTGTGCTTCATCCATGTGCCCAGAGGCCATTGTCTGATAAATTTGATGTACGTTTGACTCGGCAAACAGTGCCGTTACAGATAAAAGCAATATAAAAAACGTTTTTTGTATCTTCAACATTGAAAGGTTCCTTTTAAACTTTAAAAATTTTAAGAATAATACTCATTATAAGTAAATCCAAGACGAACAATCTTCATACAATCTTCATAATTCTTTTATACAATGTTTTAAAATCTAAACAGGTAATTTAAAAATGAAAAAAACAACATTCTCAAGTGCTGCATTTGCAACACTTTTCCTCACAATAGTAGGTGTCGATAACGCTTATGCTCTTCCAAGCTTTGCCCGCCAAACAGGACTTAGCTGTACCATGTGTCATGCTGGAGGACAGTTTCCTGCATTAACAGAGATGGGACGTCAGTTTAAACTCGGTGGTTACACTATGGGTGGAGGTGAAACCAAGATGCCTCTTCCTTTGGCAGCTATGATTCAAGTAGATATGAGTTCTACTAAAAACGGTTCAAATGCTACGGCGGCTGCAAGCGCAAATGGTGTAAATGAAAATAACAAAATTAATTTTCCTCAAATGAGTGTCTTTTACGGTGGTAAGATTTATGATAACTTTGGTGCCTTCGTACAGATCACATATGATTCTTCTGATCTACCAAAAGATCTGACCACAAGAAGAATAGCTGCGGATAATACCGATATCCGTTATGGTAACAATACCACTCTCTTAGATAACTCTTTAATTTACGGTGCTTCACTCAATAATAATCCGACAGTTCAAGACATCTATGCAAGTACACCGGCATGGGGCTTTCCTTGGGCGACACCTAGCATTAGCGCAGGAATACCTGGACCGATGATAGAAGGTCTTGGCGGTAATGTTATAGGAATGAATGCGTATGGACTTTATGCTGATACGCTTTATGCTGAGTTCGGAGGCTATCAAGACTCATACAACAGAAATGATATACTTAAAAACTTGACTTTTAATGGTGGACCTATTGGATTACAGTCTGGTAATGATGGAGTCTTAAATGGTACTGCGCCGTATCTGCGTTTAGCTCTTCAACATACGTCTGGAGATAACTTTTTTATGATCGGCGGTTATGGCTCTAAGATGAATATTAAACAAGCCGGTACAAATCAACTTGATGAATATACCGATGTAGCACTTGATGGTGAGTATCAATATATTGCGGATACCCATTCACTAACCCTTACTGCAAGAAACACATGGGAAAAGCAGACTTTAAACGGCAGTTATGATGGAGTAAATGCTAATCTTCATCAGTCTCTCTCGGTATTTTCTGCGATGGCAGCGTATACTTTTGATTCAAAATATGGAGTCAATCTCGGATATAATCAAGCAACTGGCAGTGGATATGTTTCGAGTCAAGATTCAAGTGCATATCTTATTGAAGCAGCATACACACCTATCGAAAGTGTCCGTATAGTTTTACAAGGTATGATTTTCACAAAGCTAAACGGCCAAACAGGTAGTGCAGCATCTGATAACAATACTATTACACTCGGTGCATGGCTTATGTTCTAACGAACATTAACCATACTAATTTGACAAAACAGGAGGAAATTATGACAATTAATAACACTACACAGGCAAGTTACACTCGTGTAAATACTCAAAAAAGTCCAGAAACATCTAGTGCCAATACACAGCAAGTTATAATGCCTAGAGACACTACTTCATTTAGTGAAGCGGCAAAACAGTTAGCACAAGAACATGTACACAGCCAAAGCGGAGCAAGCGGTACTTGGTCTCAAAGTTCTGCTCTAAGCACACAACCAAACACTCAAACCTCTACGACTGATCTACAGTCGCTATTGATGAAAAGTATATTATCTGCATATAGTAATTCTGGATCGCAAAATAGCAGAAGTATGAATTTAACGGTTTAACACTTGTACACATATAAGTTTGAAGCTTTCACAACCCTCTGCGAACTCCAACTTGAGAGTGATTGCGAATCATCTGCCAATATTTTGGCAGATGATATTTTATTTCACGCAAAAAGATTAGAAACCAGCTACAGTTATTTTAATGAAAATTCAGAGCTTTATCAAATAAACCATAGAACTCAAAATAGCTTATATGTAAGCGATGAATTTGCAGGACTTTTACAATTGGCTCTTTTTTACAGCGAAAAAACAAACGGTGCATTTGATGTGGCTATGGCAGGAACTCTTAAAGATAAAAGAGAAAGCTATGAGGTTATTCTCCCCTTTGCATCTTCGGCATGTATGAAGATTGATAACAATATTTTAACTTTTAGCAACTCTATTACAAAAATTGACTTTGGCGGACTAGTCAAAGAATACGCAGTAGATCAGTCCATGCTGATCTTAAAACTCGCAGGGATCACATCAGCTCTAGTAAACTTTGGCGGTGATGTTGCGGTCATAGGAACTTGTGAGGGAGAGAAATGGAGCATAGGTATACAAGATCCTCTTGATGAGCATGAAAATATTGAGATTATTAAACTTGAGGATTCTTCACTTTGTACCTCCGGACACTCTAAAAGATATAAAGAAATTGATGGAAAAAGATTCTCACATATCATCGCATTAGACAAAAATGATTTGAAGCAAATAAGCATCATCGCACCTACAACCATAGATGCGGGAATCTGGAGTACCGCTTTACTTGCAAATCCAGCATTACAACTGCCAAGTCACATAAAAATTGCGAACAAAGTTTTATAACTTAACTGCTTATATAGGATAAAATACCAGCATGAATATTTTAATAGTTGAAGATGATTTACTCAATGCCGATCTCATAGAGAAGCTACTCTGTAAAGAGGGCTTTGAAGTTGATGTTGCCACATCCTTTATCGATGCCCTCGCTTGCATTGACCAACGTGTATATGATCTTATTATATTGGATTGGAATCTACCCGATAAAAGCGGATATGAGCTACTAGAGGAACTTCGCAGTCTTTTAATAGATGCTCAAGTATTAATGCTCTCAGCAAATGATGGTGTGGAATATAGAGTGAAAGCATTAAACGGCGGTGCAGATGATTATCTTTGCAAACCCTACTCTCATGTAGAGCTTTTAGCCAGAGTCAATTCACTACTCAGACGTACAAACTCAAATAAAAATACAATCATTCAGATCGCTTCAGTTTTTATTTATAAAAATACCAAAGAGGTTAAAATCGAGGATGAACTTATCAACTTCACGCCTGCAGAATATGAACTTTTAGAGGTGCTCGCTTCAAATCCGAAGAAGACTTTTACAAAATTTGAGCTTTTATCTCTTATCCACAATGAGTATGCGTCATTTTCTATGAGCAACATTATAGAAGTACATATAAAAAATATACGAAAAAAACTCCAAGATAAAGAGATCATAAAAACCGTACGCTCTATCGGTTACAAGATCGTATCGTAAAGGTTAAAAGATGCATAAATTACTTGGAATGTTTATACTGTTTCTTTCGCTTCATGCCCAAGATTATGAATTAGGAAACGGTATACAAGTGGGTTCTTTGCCGCTTTATCTTGGGGGATATTTTTCACTCAATTATGAAAATAAAGCAAATGAAAAAAAATACAGTATTGATGATCTTTCTATGCTTGGATATGGAAGTTATGAAAAGTTTTCCTATATGGCTGAATTTGAGTTTCATGATCTGTATTCACAAAACTCTGTGGGTGACAAGACAACCATCAAAAGAGATACAGAGCTTCATACCGAGAGGCTCTATCTTGATTATGAGTACAATGAACATTACACATTCAGAGCCGGCAGATATAACTCTTCTATAGGTTTTTGGAATCTATTGCCTATCAATGTACTAAGACCAACAACATCCGATCCAAAGACTCAGGATCTTTTTCCAAACTTTACAACAGGCGCAGATCTAACATACGCATCCTACGATGATAACGAATTTAAGATCGATCTCATGCTGCAAAATAATGAAGATATCGATCCTGCATACAACAATTACAATATAAATAAACTCTATGGCTTCGGTGGCGTATATGAAAAGGATAATTATTCGATAAAGCTTAATGGTGGCTATTTTCACACTAAAAATACTCTTGATAATGATCTCTATTACTTTTTATTTTCTGCAAAATATGATGTTGACGACTATGAGATCTCAAGTGAAATAGGCAGACAAGAATCAAAAAAAAGAGTAACCACACCATATGCAGGATATCTTCAAGGTCTATATCGTTTTACTCCAAAGCATGTAGGAATTGTACGATTAGAATCCTATGATGACAAACTCCAAAACAAATCAGATACGTTCGGCGTTCTTGGTTATACTTACAGACCAGCCTATCCCATCGCGATTAAGTCAGAGTATCAGTTTCATACTCTCAATAAAGAAAATCAATTTTTATTTTCCATTTCGGTACTTTTTTAATGAAAAGGGGGAAATGATGAAACTGCTTTTAGCAATTTTTCTCTTATCTACTATTGCTTCTGGCCATGAATATGCGGTTATTGCCAATAAACATATGACAGATCTTTCACCCTCTCAAATCAAGGCTATTTTCCTAAAAAAATTAATTGTTATCAATGATTTTCAAGCAGTTCCCATCAATCTCGATGCCCGAGATCCCATTCGCACAAAATTCGAACAGCGGATTTTGGAGATGAGTTTTGATCGATTACAAGCACATTGGACGAAAGAGCATTATCTTGGACATAGACCGCCCATTAGTTTAAAATCTCAAGAAAGCGTTAAAGCATTTATCAAAAAAGTAGACGGTTCTATCGGTTATATAGAGATGGATAATATGGACGATAGTTTAAAAATATTATATAAATGGAGTGACTGATGGCGACTGTACTTTTATGTGATGATGAGCTTATGAATAGAAAAGTCGCTTCAAAGATACTCGTTAAAGAGGGATTTCGTGTTCTAGAAGCCCAAAATGGAAAAGAAGCTCTTGATATTTTACAAAACTCTACAGTAGACTTGATCCTTATGGACTTGATGATGCCTGTCATGGACGGTTTTGAAGCAACCAAACTTATCAAAAGCAATAAAGACCTCGCAGCTATTCCACTTATTATCATCTCCGCGCTCTCAGACAAGGAAGCTGTTATCAAAGGTCTGGAAATGGGCGCTGATGAGTATCTCACAAAACCTTTTGACCTTATGGACTTTAGACTTAGAATAAAGAATGCGATCAAAATAGGGATCTATCAAAATATGATCAAAGGGCATAAAGAGCTTTTAGAACTCGAAGTTCAAGAAAAAACAAAAAAGTTGCAAGATGCGCTTATTGAAGTACAAAACAGTGAAAAAGATATTATCTCCATTTTAAGTAAAACAGCAGAATACAGAGATAATGAAACATCGGCACATACTATTCGAGTCGGTGAAATGGCCGCTGTTTTGGCAAGTAAATTTGGCTGGGACGAGGATGCTGTAGAACTCATGCGGCTTGCGGCTCCTATGCATGATATTGGAAAAGTAGGTATTGAAGACAGTATTCTTTTAAAACCGGGTAAACTTGATGAGAAAGAGTTTTCCATTATGAAAAAGCATGCACAAATAGGCTACGCTATCCTTTCTCAAAAAACAACACCCCTATTAAAACTCGCGGCACAAATAGCCCATACGCATCATGAAAAGTATGACGGCAGCGGTTACCCACAAGCTCTCAAAGCTGATGAAATCCCAGATAGCGGAGCAATCGTTACTGTTGTTGATGTTTTTGATGCACTTTTGAGTAACAGACCCTACAAAAAAAGTTTCACACTTGAAGCTGCATTGGAGATCATTAAAGAAGGCTCAGGAAACCATTTTCATCCAAAAGTTGTTGCACTTTTTTTAGAGAATCTCGATGAGATTTTAGAAATCCAAAAAAGATTTCATGATGTTTGATTTTTTTCACAGATCTCTAAGAAATAAACTTTTAGTCACTTTTCTAGCTGTCGGCTTTTTACCGTTTTTGACCCTTTTAATATACACACTTTTTTTAAGCCAAACAAAGATAGTCAATAAAATAGTTGTTGAACAATCCGATCGAGCACAGGTGGTTGTGAAACTCATCAATAACAATTTACTTACTTTAAAGAATGAAGTAAAGTTTATAAGTTCTTTGGATCTTATGGATGATATTTTGGCTGAAGATATCGACAAAAGAATTGCACGCCTCTTAAACCAAAAATCAAGCGATCTAGGTGGCAATAATATCCTTTTGGTCACCAACACAAAAGGGGTTGTAGTTTCATCCTCTAGTACAAAACAGTCTGATCAAAAAATATTTAATGTTCAAGAACTTTCAAGTAAAAATAACACAGAGTATATCAAAGGGAATACTTTATATATTTCTTCAAAAATAACCTCTTCATTTGATAAAAAAAGAGCCCTAGGATTTTTAATTTTAGAATATAACTTAAATAATCTAGATATCTATCTGACACATCAAAACAGTATTCACTCTTACATCATTAATCCAAAAAGTGATCTTCATATCGGTGAAGAGCTTACACTTCCTTTAGATTTTAAACAAAAAAGCGACAATGTTATCAATAATCAATATGTAATTGTTTACCAAAATATACCAACAATAATGGAAGGGTGGTATATTGTTTATGCTGTAGATAAAAGTGTTGCTTTAACCTTCTTTTATGACTTTGTCCGTTTTATGCTTTACATTTCGATCGTGATCTTTATCTTTGTTATCTACCTCTCTTTAAAAATCTCTAAAGGCGTCGTAAAACCCATAGAAGAACTCACTAAAGCAACAGATAATATTATCAGCACACACAACTATACAACGCAACTCGAGATACACACACAAGATGAGATAGCCATACTTACCCATTCATTTAACAATATGCTAAAAGTCACTTCACTGGCTTTAGATAAACTTGAAGAGGAAAATAAACTTAGACTCAAAAGATTTATCCAGCTCATAGAAACTTTTAATACAATTATCCAGACAAAAACAGAAGATGAGTGTATCAAGACTTCGATCAAACAGATCAAACTCTTAACCAATAAAAGCGACCTGCAGTTTCAAAAAGAGAAATTAAAACATACCAACAATGAACATATATCTTTACATGTAAGAAACTTTGAAGATAACTCAACTCTTTATTTTGGTGCAATTGATCTGGGGTTTGAAGAATATACGGATAAAAATGAGCAAAATTTCTACAATTCTATCGCCAATATGATCATCCTACAACTCGATAGAATAAGACTTATCAATAAAACCATGTCAGCCTCACATGCAAAATCTGCATTTATATCAAATATGTCTCATGAGCTTCGAACACCACTCAATGCCATTATAGGTTTTTCTCAGTATATGATCACATATGAAGAGCTCGATGATGATCAAAAAGAGGTGATGCTAAATATAGAATCTTCAGCACATTACCTCCTTGAAATGATCAACGAGATCCTTGATATCGCTAAAATCGAAGCTGGCAAGATGCAAGCATATCCCGAGGAGACAGATGTTTTAGAACTTGTACAAGGTTGTTTTAAAATGCTTCAGCCCCTCGCCGATGATAAAGGTCTAGAATTTCATCTCTCATCTGAGAAATTTCAAAATAAGATGTATATGACTGATCCAAAAATGTTTAAACAAATCGTCTTAAACCTTGTCTCCAATGCTATAAAATTCACAAAAGAGGGATTTGTAAATCTTGAACTTTCTAATGATAAAGAGAGTCTGCTCTTTAAAGTTACAGACAGCGGTATTGGGATCTCTGAAGAAAATATAAATCAGCTTTTTAACGACTTTACTCAAGTGGAAAATGTGATGCAAAAACAGCACAAAGGCACAGGTCTTGGACTCTCACTTAGTAAAAAACTTTCTCATATTTTAGGAGGAGATGTTACTCTCATGAGTGATGGTATCGGACAGGGAACATCATCAAGTTTTACTCTCTAATAAAAACAAGGAGTTTTTGTGACAACTATCATTATGCTCTTTATCCTGCCCATTGGGATAGTAGTTTATTTTTTTGATAAAAAAGTTCAAAAAGAGAACCAGAAAAAGTTTGATGATTACATTTTGCAGATAAAAGCGACTGATATAAAGCAAAAAGAAAAATTTAATAAAATCGATGAGATGTACTATCAAAATGGATATACAATCGTCTCCCGTACGAATGAGATGCTTATAGTAGAAAAAAAACATTTCAATCTCGGAGTTCTTCTTATATTTTTTGGCGCACTCGCCTACTTCGGACTTCCGCTTTATTATCTCTATTATCGCTTTATTTTAAAGCCTGAAAAAATAACAATTACTTTTTAGAAGCCTTATATTAACTGCATTTCTATACAATCATGCAAAAAGAGGGTCTCATGCAAACATTCATTTCAAACATTCAAACGGCTATTATCGGTACGATCGACAAAGAAAATCTTCCTTTTTCTTCATACGCTCCATACGTCTATGACGATAACCGTTTTTACATCTATATCTCAAGTATTGCCACACATACAAAGAATTTACATGTAAGCCCTGTCGCATCTTTATTTTTCATAGAAGATGAAAGTAAAACACAAAATCTTTTCGCCAGGAAACGGATCTCCCTTCAGTGTGATGCTCTTATCATTCCAAGAGAAACACAGCGATTTGAAACGGTACTTGATCTTTTTAGTCATAAGTTTAACGCATCGATGGTGGAAATGCTTAAAAAGATGACAGACTTTAATCTTTATGAGTTACATGTAAAAGCAGGTGAAGCTACCTTTGGCTTTGGTGATGCCTACCTCATCGGCGGCAAAGATATGAACGAGTTAGTCCCGCGTCAAGGCATTGGACACAAAGAGGAAAAATAGCGCTAAAATACAGCTGGTAATTTTCTTTATAACTATATAATACCTTATAAGGCACAATCGTCTCACACTTTAAAGGAGTTTCTCATGCATCTTTTTTTACCACTTAGAATCGGCAAATATACCCTCAAGAATAGAATCATTATGGCACCTATGACACGATGTAGAAGTGTTGATAACAATATCCCAAATGATTTGATGGCGACCTACTACGCTCAAAGAGCAAGTGCCGGACTCATCATAACAGAGGGTACTCAGATCTCGACAGAGGGGATCGGCTATCCTGCAACTCCGGGAATCTATACAGATGCTCAAGTTGAGGGTTGGAAAAAAGTAACCGAAGCTGTCCATGAAAAAGATGGCAAAATATTTTTGCAGTTATGGCATGTGGGGAGAATCTCTCACTCTTCATACCACAATGGAACTCCAAATGTTGCACCCTCCGCCATACAGCCTTCTGGTCAAATTTATACCTTTGAGGGGATGAAAGATTTCGAGACACCAAAAGCACTCAGTGTTGATGAGATCAAAAAGATAGTGCAAGAGTATGTCAGCGCTGCAAACAATGCGATAAAAGCGGGTTTTGACGGTGTTGAAGTGCATGGTGCCAATGGCTATCTCATAGATCAGTTCTTGCGAGATGGAACAAACCATAGAACAGACGAATATGGTGGAAATGTAGAAAATAGAGCCCGCTTTCTTTTTGAAATTATAGAAGCGGTAAGTGCTGAGATCGGCTCAGATAGAGTCGGTGTCAGACTCTCTCCAAGTGGTACTTTCAATGACATGAGTGACTCCAACCCTACAAAACATTTTGAATATATATGTCATCAGCTCAATAACTTCAAACTCGCTTATCTTCACGTTATAGACGCTCTTGAGGGCGATATAAGGCATGGAGCGAATGTTGTAGAACTCGCCGTTCTTAAAGCCGCATACAAAGGGGTTTTCATCACATGTGGAGGCTACACAAAGGTAAAAGCCAACAGCGTTTTAGAAAAACATCAAGCCGATGCTGTGGCATTTGGAACACTTTTCATATCCAATCCTGATCTAGTAGAACGTTTCAAAACAAATGCCAAACTCAGCGAAGCAGATCCAAGCAGCTTTTATACGCAAGACGCACAAGGGTATACAACCTACCCTACTCTAGAAAACGAAAGTTAAGGTTTCTATTGAAATATTTATTTTTTGTTTTATTCATGTATAGCAGTTTACAAGCTGCAACAGCGTTTGAAAATGCTCTTGATATCTATAAAAAAGGTAATTATACAAACTCTTTTAAAATTTTTAAAGCCTTGGCCCAAAAGGAAGATGATGCCGATGCTGCATATTATGTAGCTTACATGTATGAAAATGGTCTTGGATGTGAAAAAGACCAGCAGAAGGCATATGAATGGTATAAAAGTTCTGCATCATTTGCTTATAAATCCACTTCATTTGATTCAAATCATGAGATAAAGAAAGAGAGTAAAAAGCTTTATTATCTGCTCGATACGGTAGACAGTGAGACGGATACAACCATGAGACAGATGACACAGTCCTTATATAATCTCAAAACATATAAAACCAATTATCTTCTTCCTTTTAGCTACAGAACAAATGGTCAATATCCAAATACCAATAATGAAACTTCCAATAACATAGAAACAGAGTTTCAACTCAGTGTCAAATTTGATTTTGCAGCAAACCTTTTAAACTTTAACGAGATCTATAGTCTTGGATATACACAAAAATCTTTTTGGCAATCCTATGGAAGTTCTGCATATTTTCGGGAATCAAATTATAATCCTGAACTTTTTGTAACTATTCCCACAGCCCTAAGCAGTGATGCAAAATTTATAAAGTCACTTAAACTTGGACTCGCCCATCAGTCAAATGGGCAAGGTGGTACAAATGAACGTTCTTGGAACTATCTTAATGCAACAGTTTCTACACAATACAAAAATCTTTTTACAGAGTTTGAGTTTTGGAGCAGATTGCCGGATGTCAAAGATTATAATCCAAAACTACTTGATTATCTCGGACATGGAAGTGTAAAATTTTCATTGCCTTGGGATAAAAATCTTTTTACTTTACTCCTGCGTTCAAATTTTTACAGTCATGGAGCAGCAGATTTTAGTTACAGTTATCCGCTCAATGAAAAAGACAATTTCTTTCTTTATATAAAAGCTTTTAGCGGCTATGGTGAAAGTCTCATCGATTATAATACTTACATCAATAAAATTGGTATAGGCGTGAGTATCTCCAGATGAAAAGATGTCAGGGTCATTGATATATTCTTTCCAAAGGAGGTAATACCTGTTCCCTTAGTGAGAGAAGATATTACCAAGCTCATTAAAACAGACTTTCATGATAAATTGGATCATTTTTTATATACACAATGAAAAAGAGTTATTGCACTTGAAGAGATGCAAAAAGACCAACTTCCCAAACTCGGTGAACTTAAAAACTCTCTAAAAAAAATTGATTTTTCTTCATAATTTATTTGCCTGACTTAGGATATGATTATTTGTCAATATCTTAAGTAAGGAAGTTTGTTATGAAAAAAATCTTTTTACTCTTGCTATTTTTACCCTTAGGGCTTATGGCATCATCTTATGCACCTTCACAACAACGATTAGACCAGATAATGGCTCCCATAGCGCTCTACCCAGACTCTTTGCTTTCGCAAATTTTAATGGCGTCAACTTATCCGCAAGAGGTACAAGAAGCTGTGGAATGGTCAAGACAGAACTCTGACTTACAAGGAGAAGACGCAGTCCAAGCTGCCACGTCCAATGATTGGGATCCTAGTGTGATCTCGCTTGTAGCTTTTCCCCAGGTTCTTGATATGATGGATAGCTACCCTGATTGGGTTCAAGAGTTGGGAGATGCTTTTTTAGACGAGCCGGATATGGTTATGGATAGCGTACAACGTTTACGCTTGCAAGCCCAAAGAAACGGCTATCTTACGAGTTCACAAAAGCAAAGAATAATCACACAAGAAGATGATCAAGGAACAAGAACGATTATTATCCAGCCGACTTTTGCTGATACTGTTTATGTACCGGTATATGATCCGATGCGCGTTTACGGAACATGGTTTTATCCTGGATATGCGCCATTTTATTATTATCCATCATCTTTTTATATGGCACCGGGCATGTTCTTTGGATTTTCACTTGGAATCGCTGTTAAAGATGTTATGTGGAGCGGCTTTGATTGGCATCATCATGATGTTTATATTAATGTACCGAGATATAATACTTTTTATACACATAGAAAAATCAACACAAATCAAAAAAACATATCTTGGAAGAATGATTGGCGTCCAAATAATCCACATCCAATAAACTACAACAGACCACAAACACAGCGCATAATTATTCAAAACAATTACCGCAAACCAGATGACAAAACTTTCAAGAATGTTGATCGCAAACCAGATGACAAAACTTTCAAGAATGTTGATCGCAAACCAGATGACAAAACTTTCAGGAATGTTGATCGCAAACCTGATGACAAAACTTTCAAGAATGTTGATCGCAAACCTGATGACAAAACTTTCAAGAATGTTGATCGCAAACCAGATGACAAAACTTTCAGGAATGTTGATCGCAAACCTGATGACAAAACTTTCAAGAATGTTGATCGCAAATCTGATGATGGAAATAGTAATTCTGATGATAAAAATAACTTCCAACATGGTCAAAGAAACTAATCTCAGGAACTAATTCAATATTTTTTGCAAATCGTTATTTTTTTTCTGTTACGATGATAACCGAAACTTATATATCAAGGAGTGTAAAATGAAATTTGAACTAATGTCGCTGCCTTTTGAAAAGGCAGCATTAGAACCATATATTTCCTCTGAAACGATAGCTTACCATCATGGTAAACACCACGCTGGTTATGTCAACAAGTTAAACGCCCTTATCGAAGGTGGCGATTATGTGGATAAACCTTTAGAATATATTATCAAATACGCAGGTGGTGCTATTTTCAATAATGCCGCTCAAGTGTACAACCACGATTTTTACTGGCATGGACTATCCAAGAGCACTACGACTTGCTCTGTAGAACTTTCAGATATGATCATAAAAACTTTTGGCTCAGAAGATGATTTTAAAAAATCATTTTTAGCAAAGGCTACGGCTCTTTTTGGTTCAGGATGGGTTTGGCTTGTTCTGACAAAGGAAGGCGATCTCTCTATTGCGGAATTTTCCAATGCAGATAATCCATTGCGCCATGAGCTGGTACCTTTACTTACGTGCGATGTCTGGGAACATGCATATTACATAGACTATCGTAACGGCAGAGCTGATTATCTTGAAAATTGGTGGAAACTCATAAATTGGCAGTTTGTCTCAGATAATCTTGCCGCTATAGAAAATGATCCGGTGACAGGATATGCTCAAGTCTGTAATGATGATAATGAAGTGTGTGACTATGTTGATGTAATGCAGGAAAATGAGCGTACCCAGTCGTAGTTAAATAAGGACTTTATGATGACGATAGATGAACTCAAATCGTATGATGGTCGCAATAATAGACGAGCTTATATCGCATACAAAGATGTAGTGTATGATGTGACACAAAGTTCTTTATGGCAAGAAGGAGAGCATCAAGGGATGCACAGTGCAGGAGTAGACCTGACCTCTGCACTCTCAGGTGCACCCCATGGCGATGAAGTCTTTAAGGAATTTCCTGTCGTGGCAACCTTGCAACGTGAAGAATCTACCACCAAAAAAGAGCCACTTCCCCCGCAAGATTTTAAAACAGATCTAAGAATCTTCTATAAAAAATATCATCCTCATCCTATCACTGTCCACTTTCCCATCGCCTTACACCTTTTTGCTGCAGGATTTGATATAGCATTTTTAAATACTTTTAAAGAGATATATGCCGTTTTAGTCTTTTATGCGTTATTTATTGCAACAGTTATGGGATTTGTTGCCATGCTGCCGGGTGTGCTTAGCTGGTGGATAAACTATAATCTCTCAACACAAAGGCCTTTTGTAGTTAAACTTATCGTAGCGACGATCACTCTTATACTCGGTGTCATAGCCATAGAAATCTATCTCCAAGATCCAAATGTAATTTACAGTTATACAACACCTAGTATCATATACCACGCCATAATTTTACTCACCGGACTCAATGTTATCATACTTGGATATTACGGCGGGAAGATAAGCTGGGGAAATTTAGGAGAAGAAAAAATGCAGACAGTTTCTTTTGATATGAACGAACCTAATATCATGATGAGTAGTGGCAGCACGGAGCAAGAGAGCCCGAGACTGTTTTCTGCACCTGCTTCATCTGTGAAGATAGCATCCGATGAAAGAAATTTGGCGGATAATGCTCATCAAGTAAGTATCTCTATTTTGATAGGAGGTGCGGCGGGTCTTGGCATAGATACTTTGGAAAAGATACTCAGCAATGCTTTTAAGGCGAGCGGATATTATGTCTATTCTACAAAAGAGTTTATGTCCCGTGTACGTGGCGGAAGCAACACCACTCTACTGCGCATCGCAAATTTTCCCGTGCAAGCTCCATGCTGGGAAGTGGATATCTCTGTTGCGATGGATGCTTTGGCTCTTGAACATATGAAAGAGAGATGGCATCATGATACCCTCATCTTGGCAGATGAAAGTTTTAGCGGTGATAATTCTAATGTCATCGCGATTGCTATGAAAGAGAGTGCCAAAAAGTTTGGCAATGCACAGTATGGAAATACTTATATAGCAGGTTTGCTCTTTGGTATATTGGGTCTTGAAAAAAGTTTTTTATTGCAAAGTATTGATAAGCATTTTAAGGGTGAAGGCTCAAATAAAGAGGTAGCGGAGCTTGGGTTTCAAACCGGAACCGAGATAGAAAATCTAACACTTCCGAAGTTGCCAAATACCGATATAAAAGCGGTAGAAAAACTCCATCTTATGGACGGCACAACCGCGTGCGGATTTGGTTTTTTAGCCGGCGGATGTAATATGATAACTGCCTATCCGATGTCGCCATCAACGGGAGTCTTAAACTTTATGGCATCAATGTCAAAAGAGTTTGATATCGCCTTAGAACAGAGTGAAGACGAGATAGCATCTTTGATGATGACGCTTGGCGGATGGTACGGCGGTGCGCGTGCGATGACTTCCACTTCAGGTGGAGGCTTTGCTCTGATGGGTGAAGCTCTGAGTCTCTCTGGCATGACGGAAACACCTGCAGTCATCTATCTCGCACAACGTCCCGGACCTGCGACGGGACTGCCTACACGAACAGAACAGGGAGACTTGAATTTGGCTCTGTACTCTGGACATGGGCCGTTTCCTCGTGTGCTACTTGCCCCCGGATCACTCCAAGAGTGTATCGATTACGGTTATCTTGCTTTTGAATTAGCAGACAAGTACCAGATACCCGTCATCTTTTTAAGCGACCAATATCTTGCCGATACGATCATGATGAGTAAGGATGTAGATTTTTCATCCTATGAACAGCGCAGATATATTACAAAAAGTGCTGGGGATTATGAGCGTTATGCGGACACAAAAAACGGTATAAGTCCAAGAGCTATTCCAAGTTTTGGAGAGGGACTCATCTGTGCGGTGGGAGATGAACACGATGAGCGTGGACAGATCACAGAAGATTATAAGATGCGCGAACAGATGGTTGGCAAGCGTGCGCGCAAAAATGATGAACTTACGCGAGAAGCTATTGCTCCACTATGTAAGGGTGAGGGAGATATCGCGATTATCGGTTGGGGATCGAGCAAAGGTGCCATTGCTGAAGCACTTGAGCGACTCGATGATAAACGTCTGGAGCATGTACATTTTGTATGGATACATCCCTTAAGTAAAGAGCAGTTGAGTGTTCTCGATGACTACAAATACAGGATTGTCGTTGAAAATAATGCGGATGGCGCGTTCGCAGATCAGCTCAAACTTCACGGCGTACATGTAGATGAACAGATCCTGCAAAGCAACGGTTTTAGTTTCTTTGTCGACCAGCTTGTAGAGATGATAGAAAAATCTCTAAAGGAGTTGTCATGAGTCACTTGTTCGATAGAGAAAACGTCGATGTCGCATGGTGTCCGGGATGCGGAAATTTTGGTATCTTAAAACTGATAAAAGAGGTGCTTGAAGAGCTAGAGGTCGATAAAAACAATACCGTCATAGTATCGGGCATAGGACAAGCCGCGAAAGCACCCTATTATGTAGATACCAATATGTTCGGCGTTTTGCACGGCAGAGCACTTCCCGCCGCGACGGGTATCAAAATGGCAAATCCAAACCTCACTGTCATAGCCGAAGGCGGTGATGGCGATATGTACGGCGAGGGTGGAAATCACTTTATCCACACCATTAGACGCAATGTAAATATTGTCCATATCGTGCACAACAACATGGTCTACGGTTTGACAAAAGGTCAAGCTTCGCCTACAAGCCAAAAGGGTTTTGAGACAAAAGTGCAGGTAAACGGCGTGTCAAACGAACCGTTCAATCCACTTGCCGTCGCACTCTCACTCAGAGCGGGATTTGTCTCAAGAGTCAGCATCGGCAACGCCCAACATGCAAAAGAGGTGCTCAAAGCCGCATTTGAACATCACGGTTACGCCCTTGTGGATATCTTTCAGCCTTGTGTCACTTTCAATAAGACAAACACCTACCACTGGTTTAAAGATAATACGTATACACTTGATGAAGGCCATGACGACAGTGATTTTAACGCGGCTTTGCAAAAAGCGTTTGAAGTGATGCCGATGCCTCTTGGCATACTGTATCAAGACAAAAAGAGTGTTTTGACCTTTGAAGAGCATATCAGAAAGAGTGAAGCTAAAGCACTCTATTTAAATACTCACGATATCTCTAAAATTCAAAATCTGTTTGATAGTTATTGAAGGATGACGATTATGAAAACTTTGCTTCTACTATTATTTGTTGCTTTATCATCACTATTTGCCTCTTCTGCTGTAGTAGAACTAAAAGATACGGAGACTCTTTATAATATTGGTTTACTGTTAATTATGGCAGGTATTAGTTTTATGATTGTAGAGGTTTTTGTGATTGGAGTCGGTGTGCTTGGTATCGGTGGCGTCACCGCCTTTATTTTTGGTTCGATTTTACTTTTTGATGCAGGTGCTCTTGGTAATAACATCACAATTTCACTTTTAATAGCTTTTAGTTTAGTGAGTCTTGCCTTTTTCATTATGATGGTAAGAGTCTTTTTGAAATCACGCTCGACAAAGGTAGCTACTGGCACAGAGGAGATGATAGGTTTAACGGGACATGTCGTAGAAGTAACCGATACGGGGTATCATGTCTTTTGCCACGCAGAGGTTTGGAATGCCATCAGCAAAGTAAAACTGAATGTAGGAGAGAGTGTCCAAGTTGTTGGATTGAGTGACCTTGTTTTAGAAGTAAAACCATTAAAGGAGTAAGTCATGTTTCTTGATGTACCTATTATAGGGGTGTATATAATTTTCTTTGTTGTTGCTTTTTTGGCAACATCTGTACGCGTATTGCGAGAGTATGAGCGTGGAGTGGTTTTTTCACTCGGCCGATTTACCGGTATCAAAGGGCCGGGACTCATCATTCTTATTCCAATTGTTCAACAGATGGTGAGAGTCGATCTTCGTACCATCGTCCTTGATGTTCCGACTCAGGATGTTATCTCGCATGATAATGTCTCTGTACATGTAAACGCCGTCGTCTATTTTCGCGTGATCGATCCAGAAAAAGCGATCATTCAAGTAGAAGACTTTCATGATGCGACAAGTCAGCTCGCACAAACGACTTTACGCTCGGTTTTGGGTGGACATGAACTTGATGAGATGCTCGCAGAGCGTGAACGCCTCAACTCCGATATTCAAGAAATTCTCGATAAAAGAACAGATGCATGGGGAATCAAGATAGCAAATGTCGAGATCAAACACATCGACCTTGATGAGAGTATGATCCGCGCCATCGCAAAACAAGCCGAGGCTGAACGGGAGCGCCGCTCCAAAGTCATCAATGCAAAAGGTGAACTAGAAGCGAGTGAAAATATCCTTGCCGCGGCAGAAAAACTGAGCCAAAATGAGCTAGGGATAAAATTGCGCTATCTTCAAACGATGAGTGATATCTCTAACGATAAAACCAACACCATAGTTTTTCCATTTCCTATAGACCTAGGCAATCTATTTAATCCGGATCAAAAGAAGTAAACCCATGAAAACACTTATTTTACTCGCAAGTTCGGGCGAAAATCTCAAGTTGGCAAATATTTTACAGCAAATGCTTCTCGGGTTGGAAGCAGAAGCTGAGATAGTCAATATTATGCAATTGAAACTTCCTTTGTATGATATGGATGTCGAAGTAAATGAGGGTATGCCGGAAAAAATCTACACTTTGATGGAAAAGATGAAAGAGGTAAACTCCTATATCGTTGTCGCTCCGACGTACAACGGTTCTATTCCTCCGGTACTTTCAAATGCGATCGCGTGGATTTCAAGAGCCGACAAGGATTTTAGAGTGTTGTTCAATGAAAGGATTATCCTGCTCTGTTCTCACAGTCTTGGAGACTGCAGTGGCGTAATGCTTGCCATGAGACAGCAGTTTAACAAACTCGGTTCTATCATACTTTCCCGTGAGATAGGCACGACTGCGACAAAAGAGTTCAATGAAAAGAGTTCACTCAAAACACTTGAACAGTTTCTAAGATTTTCTAAAATCAATGATCCTGTAATTGATTGATTGTTGCATCTTTACCATCTGATCGGGGTTTGTAGTGCATTAAAAAATCACCTTTCCCTTTTCCATCAGCGAAACTGCTTCTGTAACCAAAACCTTCAACGACAACTCTTGTTTTTGCTCTGGCATCCGCATTTTTCCATTTTTCATATTCCACTCTATAGATCGCACTGTAAAGTGGCGCTCTGCCTGTTCCATCATAACAATGGATAAGAACCGGATAACTTGCATTGTTATCTAGGACTTGAAAAAATTTACTCAATGTTTCTTTTGTTGGAATTTGACTAGAAGGAATGTTTACATGTATAACATTGGTGTGGTACTCTTCATTGTATTTTTGTACCGCGGTTGCTTCTGCATCTATATTTGCTTGTCTTCCATTATCCAACTTATCATGTCTTATCGGATCTATGAGATCTATGACTGTTTTGATCTTATATTGTGTTAAGTATCCGCCTAATTTATCCGGATTGATCAATCTTGATTTATAAACTTTGTTTTTGCTTATCTCTTCAAATCTATAATTTAAAACGACATGCCAAACAATATATGCACCTACGGCTAAAACAACTATACCTAATAATGTCAAAATTTTTTTCATTTATTTACCCACTTTTTTATTTGAAGGCAAAGTGTATCAGAGAAAAGTTACATGATTTCCTCTTTAGAGTCTTTTTAGATAGTATTACAAAAAAAAGGAACTCTTATGACACAAATTCCATCACTTATATATGGAACAGCTTGGAAAAAAGAACATACTGCCGCGCTTGTCATAGAAGCTGTACATCAAGGTTTTTTGGGTATTGATACCGCATGCCAACCAAAACATTATCAAGAAACCGGAATAGGCAAAGCTTTGTCAGAACTAAAAAAAGAGGGAATAAAACGTGAGAAACTTTATATACAAACAAAATTTACTCCTCTTAACGGACAAGATCCAAACAATATCCCTTATGATAAAAATAGTCCGCTTAGCCAACAAGTAGAACAATCTTTTAAACAAAGTTTACAAAACTTGCAAACAGATTATGTAGATGGATTGATCTTACATTCTCCCCTTTTTCCTTTTTCAAATCTTTTAGAAGTTTGGCACGCTATGGAAAAGATTTACAATCAAAAAAAAGCGCTTCGTCTTGGCATCAGTAATTGCTATGATCTTGAGATGCTTCAAAAACTTTACGATGAAGCGCAAATAAAACCGAGCATATTACAAAATCGTTTTTATGCAGACAGCGGCTATGACAAAGAGTTACGAAAATGGTGTTTGGTACACGATGTCACCTATCAAAGTTTTTGGTCTTTGACTGCGAACCCTCATCTTTTAAGCCATCCTCTGCTACAAACACTCAGTGTTGAGTACAACAAAACAGCCGCTCAAATCTTTTTTCGGTTTCTAATACAGATGGGTATCATTCCTCTTACTGGTACCTCTTCATCCAAACATATGCGAGAGGATCTTTCTATCTTTGACTTTGCGCTGACGCCAAAAGAACAAAATGATATAGAGCTTTTACTCGTTTAAATAACGCATGCATATGAGTTGATTGTTTAAAAAACATCCATTTTATCTCGACTCCTAAATCTAAAATCAGGTAGGATAACATCAGTGGTATCCATACCGATTTTAAAAGGCTTTATAAGATGAATTTAAATGAAACGTATATTTCACTTGAACGCCATTATAACTCTATAAATAAAATAATTCTCTCAAGACAAGACCCTATCACAGGTTTGCTTCCTGCAAGTACAGCGGTCAATGCTCATGGTGATTACACTGACGCCTGGGTTAGAGACAATGTTTACAGTATTATGAGTGTCTGGGGATTAGCCTTAGCGTATCACAAATACAATCCAGACCATTGCCGTAGTTACTCTCTAGGTCAAAGTGTCGTCAAACTGATGCGAGGACTGCTTGTGGCCATGATGCGCCAAGCAGATAGAGTGGAAAAGTTTAAAAATACTCTGAACCAAGGCGATGCACTACATGCAAAGTATGGAACTTCAACAGGTTTAGCAGTTGTAGGCGACCATGAATGGGGACATTTACAGCTAGATGCAACTTCGCTCTTTCTTCTCATGACTGCACAGATGATTGCTTCAGGTTTACGACTGATCTATACTATTGATGAAGTCAACTTTATTCAAAATCTTGTTCACTACATCAGCCGCACCTATTGTACTCCGGACTATGGCATTTGGGAACGTGGAAACAAGATAAACTCCGGTGGCACAGAGATCAACTGTAGCTCTGTTGGTATGGCAAAAGCAGCTCTTGAAGCGATGAGCGGATTTAATCTTTTTGGTAATGTTGCAAGTCAAGAAGCAGTCATTCATGTAGTGACAAGTGATATTGCCCGTTCACGCTTGACGCTTCAGGGGCTTTTACCGCGTGAGTCCAATTCAAAAGAAACAGATGCCGCGCTCCTTAGTATCATCGGTTACCCCGCTTACGCCGTTGAAGATGAAGTTTTAGTAAAAAAAACACTCTCCAAGATTATCAAGAAACTTTCAGGTCGTTATGGTTGTAAACGTTTTTTACTTGACGGTCATCAAAGCAGTATCGAAGATCATTCACGTCTGCATTATGAGCCATCAGAACTGCAAACATTTAAACATATAGAATCCCAGTGGCCTCTCTTTTTTACCTATCTGCTCCTTGATGCACATATGCGTGAAGATAGCGAAGCGATCATGCACTGGAGAGAAAAGTTAGAACCGTTGTTTATAGAACGTGATGGAGTGAAGTTACTCCCCGAACTCTACATCGTTCCAAAAGAGCTCATAGATGCCGAGAAGGAAAATCCCTCTTCACAAGAACGAGTTGCAAATGAAAATCTCCCACTTGTTTGGGCGCAAAGTCTCTTTATCCTCTCTGATTTGATTCAAGATGGACTTCTTCGCCCAAGCGACATCGATCCTCTGCGCCGTCGTGAACGAATAGGTCAAAAACGAACGACACATCCACTTGTGTGCATCTTGGCACAAAATGAAAGTGTCAAACAACAGCTTCTCGATCTTGGGATCATGGGCGAAACTATTAAAGAGCTGAATCCTTTGCAGATCATGCATGCTTCCATGCTTTCACTCGCACATACTGAGCTTGGAAGAAACGATAAATTGGGACTTAGCGGAAGACCTTTATTGGCGGCACGAACCATCACTACGGCAAAACTACATATTCTCTCTCATGAAGAGATTCTCTTCCTTCCTTACTATTTCAATCCAAAAGGTTTTTATTTTAGTTATGACAACACCCTCCTTGTTGAGAGGTTTCGCTCATCTTTGAAGTTTTTGACCATGCACTGGGATCAGCCAGGACAGCCAATACTACCATTTTTAGTAAGAGAGGATATGCTTCAAGAGGGAAGAAATAAAGAAGTTCTTAGACTTTTACATGATTTTCAGAATGGATCGTGTAATTCTATGACCATAAAAATCGGTCCTCTTCGACAACTTTTAAGTACTGCCAGTGTAGAGCGAATTGATGACATGCATGGATTACACTTAGCTGATCTTCATATAGAAGTCCAAGAAGCTGATACACTTTATGAATCAGCGGCATTGGCGCTTGACTGGTCAACTGTCCGTACAATGGCTACAGCTTTAGGAAAATATGACGATCGTCTTGAAGATGCTCTTCTTGATATTATCATCCATCAAAAACGTCTGGCTGTAGGTCGTGCTTATAGTGAAAATGCGACCTTATCAAAACCTCATGAGAGTTCTGCCATCGTAAAAATTATCAATGAATCTTGTGGGAATAACCGTGCGGAGGGTATATTGACACAAGAAGTTATTATGCATCTTGGGCATCTTATCCGCAGTGAACCTCAGCTTTTTAAAGATATGATTACTTTACGTACTTGGTATTTTGTCCAACTTCTTGTAGGACGTATCGCTAGAGAGGAAAATCTTCCTATCGGAGATGCGTATGAACGATTACTTAGCTTAGCTCCACATGATATTTTTAATCGTATCCGTTCTATCTTAGAGTCATTTACTCATGAAACATCAGAGTTGATTCATCAAGAAAACTTGCATAGTTCAGGGGTTTCATTTCTGCATGCACACACGATGAGTTCTTTAAATAATGAAAATAGTACGATTGACAATTGGAGTGAATGGAGAAAGCATGAAGGGATGCTCAGCCGTCTTTCACCCCATTTCTACAAAGATGTCTGGCACATGCTTCACCAATGTAATGCTCTGGTAATCGGAGATAAATACAATATTCAAAGTCGACTTGGCAGAGAACATACTCTTGCATCCACCGCAGGAGAACAAAGTTTTTCCCGCGCTGTTGAAGATTTGCTTCAAAGTATAGAAGCTCCCCAATACCGACAATTAAACATTGAAGCGATTGAAAGTTTAACCAAACTATTCAAGCAAAATCCAAATTTACGCATCGATGATGATATTATCCTTGACATCCTTATCGGTTATGCTGTAAGAATGTTATGGGAAAGTAAAAATGGCTCAGCAAATTATGATGAATCACGAAGAGAAGCGTGGGAAGAGTTTTATCACTCCTCTTTAGAAGTGACACATGAACAATTTATCAATGCATTTATCTACTTATCATCCCCAAAATAAAGGATTTTTTATGATATTAGCCGGCGATATTGGTGGAACAAAAACGAATCTTGCGCTTTATCAAAGTACACAAGAGGGAGTTATACTTGGACTTCAGCATCAATTTGTAAGTCAAAACTACGCAAGTTTTTCTGATGTGATCAATGAATTTTTAGCACAAGTTCCAAATACAAAAATTACGACTGCCTGTTTTGGTATTGCAGGACCCATCATCGATGGAAGATGCCGTACAACCAATCTTCCTTGGGAAATAGTAACAACTGATTTACAAGAAGTATTGAATACAAAGAGCGTTTATCTTCTCAACGATCTCGAAGCAACAGCCTATGGAATGCGCTATCTTCCTGAAGATGAGTTTATTGATCTCAATCCAAACGCACAAAGCAAAAAAGGCAATTACGCCGTGATCGCGGCTGGAACAGGACTTGGAGAAGCGATGCTTTATTTTGATGGCCTAAGTTATCATCCTATCGGTTCAGAAGGCGGCCACAGTGATTTTGCTCCACAGACACCTCAACAAGATGCACTGTTAGTGTGGCTAAGAGAACATTTTCCTTTACATGTGAGCTATGAACGCCTGCTTTGCGGACCTGGAATCACTAATATATATAATTTCTTAGTTTTTACAAAATTTGCTTCTGAACCTGATTCTATCAAAGAACTAAAATCAACAGAAGATAAAAGCGCACTTATCAGTCGGTGTGCTTTGGAAAATAATGATCCTTTATGTGTTGAAACTTTACGTTTATTTGTCGAGATATATGGAGCAGAAGCAGGAAATATGGCACTCAAATCTCTTTCTTTGGGTGGAGTTTACATCGGAGGCGGTATCGCTCCAAAAATCTTGCCTTTTATGCAAAGTGAAACATTTTTAAAAGCGTTTTATAGCAAAGGACGTTTTTCGCAGATGCTCCAATCAATGCCGATCAAGCTATCGCTCAACCCCGATACAGCACTGCTCGGATCTGCCCATTATGCAAAAGATCACTATAAAAATTGATGAAATTTTAATCGTTTTTTGATAGTCTCTCTTATAGAAGAGAGTACAATTGTAAAAAATCTATATACTAAAAGAGTATTTATGAGTGAAATAGAAAATTTATGTGATGTGATTATTTTTGGTGGTCATGGAGATCTGGCTTTTCGTAAACTTATGCCAGCTCTTTATCACCTTTTTAATGATGGCTATCTCAACCATCAAAGTCGAATCATCTCCACTACACGCTCTTCTATGAGCCTTGATGAGCATAATGAGCTTGTCAAAATAAAACTTCAAGAATTTTTAGCTGAAGATATATTTGATGAAGTGAAATTTGAAAACTTCAAAGCACATCTTATCGTCATCCAACTCGATCTTGGAGACGAAACAAGCTATGGTACTCTCAAAAAAGCTCTTGATGAGTTTCCTGATCGTGAGAGAATTAACTATCTTTCCACTTCGCCTAGCTTTTTTGGAGCTGTTTGTAAGGCTTTAAACTCTACGAAGCTTATCACAAAAAGTTCTCGCGTCGTCCTTGAAAAACCTATCGGGCGTGATCTCGAATCTTCTCGCATAATCAACGTAGAAGTTCTAAAATATTTTAATGAATCTCAAGTGTATCGCATCGATCATTATCTTGGAAAAGATACTGTTCAAAATATTATGGCACTACGCTTTTCCAATCGATTCTTTATGCCTTTATGGGATGCAAGCAATATCGACCATGTTCAGATTACTGTTTCTGAAAGTGTAGGAGTTGAGGGACGTTGGGGCTATTATGATGATTACGGCGCGATGCGCGATATGATCCAAAACCACTTAATGCAACTGCTGTGTCTTGTAGCTATGGAGCCGCCATGTTCACTTGACGCTGACAGTGTTCGTGATGAAAAAGTGAAAGTCCTGAGATCACTGCGTCACATGAGTGTTTCAGATATTGAGCAAAAAACAGTACGTGCCCAATATACCAAAGGTTCTAGCAACGGCGTGGCAGTTCCCGGATATCGTGAGGGTGAGGGGATGGCTGAGAGCACGACTGAGACTTACGCGGCCATTCGTGTCGATATCGACAACTGGCGTTGGAACGGTGTCCCGTTTTATCTTCGCAGCGGTAAAAGGTTACGTAACCGAAACTCTGAAATCATTATCCAGTTCAAGTCAGTACCCTACTCTATCTTCGCCAATAAGGGTCGTTGTATCTCCGACAACAAACTGGTTATCTCTCTACAGCCAAAAGAGAGTATCCAACTTAAACTGATGAATAAGATTCCGGGTTTGAGCGAACAGATGCGTTTACAACAAGTGGATCTAGAACTCAATGCTCCGATGAATGAACCAAGAAAACCTGAAGCGTATGAACGTCTGATGCTCGATGTCATTCGCAGCAACCCTACTCTTTTTATGCGTCTTGATGAAGTAGAAGCGGCTTGGAAATGGGCAGATATCATCCTAAACGGCTGGAAAGAGAACATCGTTTCCATGAAAAGTTATAGTGCCGGAACCGATGGACCCACTGCAGCAGTCGAACTCGTTGCACGAGACGGTAGAAGCTGGCATGAGTAATATCCATTTTCATAAGTTTATAAATGACGATGAGCTTGCTTTAAAACTTGCGCTCGCCATCGCAGAGGATCTCTCTTGTACTATCAAAGAAAAAGGAAGTGCAACACTGCTCGTCTCAGGCGGAATAACGCCGTTAAAACTTTTTTCTGCACTTAGTTTTATTGAACTCGAATGGGAACATGTTCGTATCGGTCTTTGCGATGAACGATGGATAAGCCCTAGTCATAATGAGAGTAATGAAAAACTCATACGTGAGACGCTTCTGCAAAACTATGCTTTAAAAGCTACTTTTGTGGGAATGTATATAAAAGGTTGCGACGCCGTTAACGCGGAGGCAGAGTGTTCTCAAAAGATCAGATCTTCACTTTATCCTTTTGATGTGATTGTTCTAGGAATGGGAAATGACGCACACACGGCTTCTCTTTTTCCAAATAACACAAGCCTAAGTGAAGCATATACAACTGATGAGATCTGTATAGCCATGGAGCCCACAACTGCTCCACATACACGGATGAGTTTGACTCTTAAAGCCATACTCTCAAGCAGTCGAATTTATCTCCATTTTCAGGGAGATTCAAAACTAAAAGTTTATAATGAAGCAATGAGTGGCGATGACATCTTTGCCATGCCGATTCGTTCCATTTTAAAACAACACATTAAAAAGATCGAGGTATATTTCGCATGAATGAGATAATCCAACGTGTAACCACGCAGATACAAGAACGTTCTTTTAAAAGCCGCAGTATTTATCTACAGCGTATCCGTGATGCCAAAACTCACGGAGTCAATCGTAAAAAACTCGGATGTAGCAATCTCGCTCATGCAATGGCACCGATGGATGCAGAGGACAGATCATCACTCGCAGCTCTCATCACGCCAAACATCGCCATTGTCACCGCATACAACGATATGCTCTCAGCTCATGAACCCTACAAACTCTACCCAGCTCTTATCAAACGGACTCTGCATGACGCTGGAGCAACGGCTCAAGTAGCCGGAGGTGTACCTGCGATGTGTGATGGTGTCACCCAATCTCAACCGGGCATGGAACTCAGCCTCTTTAGCCGTGACAATATCGCTATGGGAACGGCTATCGCACTTTCACATAACGTTTATGACGGAGCGCTTTATCTTGGTATCTGCGATAAGATCGTTCCTGGACTTGTGATAGGTGCGCTTTCTTTTGGACATCTTCCGGGAGTGTTTGTTCCGGCGGGTCCGATGCCCTCAGGCATCAGCAACTCTGAAAAAGCCAAAATCCGTCAAGAGTTTGCCAAAGGCAATGTCAGT
Organism: Sulfurimonadaceae bacterium; assembly: GCA_028683835.1. Taxonomy (GTDB): domain Bacteria; phylum Campylobacterota; class Campylobacteria; order Campylobacterales; family Sulfurimonadaceae; genus Hydrocurvibacter. Next base: position 78,629 of record JAQUHB010000010.1, read on the forward strand.
GAAGCCGAACTTCTCAAAGCTGAATCAGCGTCGTACCACAGCAGCGGTACATGTACCTTTTACGGCACGGCGAATTCCAATCAGATGCTACTTGAAATGATGGGATTACAACTGCCAAACAGCTCTTTTGTCAACACCAACACACCTCTTCGTGAAGCACTCACGGCAGAAGCCGCAAGGACGATTTTGACTATGACGGAAATCTCCGGCAACTATCTTCCTATCGGTGAAGTGATCGATGAACGAAGTTTTGTCAATGCAATCATCGGACTGATGGCAACGGGCGGATCGACCAATCACACTATCCATCTTATCGCGATGGCAAAAGCTGCTGGCATTATTCTTACATGGGATGATTTTGATCAGATCTCAAAAGTGATTCCTCTCCTTTGTCGTATGTATCCAAATGGACAGGCCGATGTAAACGCATTTAGAGATGCAGGAGGGATGAGTGTTGTGATAAATCAGCTCCTAAATGCCGGATTAGTTCATAACGATGTCCAGACAATCATAGGCAAAGGGTTAGATCGCTACATCGTAGAGCCATCTTTGGAGAGCAGTAAACTTCAGTTTCAAGCAGGTGCGAAACTTTCCAGAGATGAGAGTGTGATTTCGAGCACCGATACACCTTTTAGTCATGAAGGCGGTCTGAAACTTCTTTGCGGTAACATCGGACGAAGTGTTATCAAAACCTCAGCACTCAAAGATGAACATCTCATCATTGAAGCTGAAGCGCTCGTTTTTGAAAGTCAAGAATCCCTTCAACAAGCATTTAAAAAAGGGGAATTAAACAGAGATTTTATCGCCGTAGTACGGTTTCAAGGTCCAAAAGCCAATGGTATGCCGGAGCTTCACGGTCTTATGCCGCCGCTTGGAGTGTTACAAGAACAAGGATACAAAGTCGCCATCGTCACAGACGGTCGAATGTCCGGTGCATCGGGTAAAGTTCCCTCAGCTATTCATATGACTCCTGAAGCGCTTAATGGCGGTGTGCTTAGCATCATACAAAACGGCGATATGATCCGTTTTGATGTAAACCGTGGAGATGTTGAACTTTTAGTCGATGAAACTATTTTGAGTAAACGTATTGCAAGCAAACCTGATCTCTCAAGCAATCGCCATGGCTTTGGACGAGAGTTGTTTGTTAGTATCCGCAACTCTGTTAATAGCGCCGAAGAGGGTGCTTGTGTCTTTGATCTCACTGGAGGAGAAAGAGCATGAATGCTTATGAAGTTATGAAAATATCCCCTATCGTACCGGTAATCGCTATCGATAAACTTGAAGATGCCCTACCTCTTGCACAGGCTTTACTTGAAGGTGGCATCAACCTTATGGAGATCACTTTGCGCACGGAAGCTGGACTGGGAGCGATAGAGATTATCTCAAAAGAACTCCCGCAAATGGCTGTAGGTGCGGGAACTGTCATCAATGCTAAAGGGTTTCAAGAAGCCGTAGATCATGGTGCGCAGTTTGTCTTTAGTCCTGGTATCAACGCCGAACTGATGGATATATCCAAAACTCTTCATATCCCATTTATTCCCGGTGTCGCAACGGCAAGTGATGTGATGATGGCACAAAACGGGGGATTTTTTCACTGCAAACTTTTTCCCGCAACTGCAGTTGGCGGTATTGAAACACTTAAAGCCTTTGGCGGTCCATTTGCTGATATGCGATTTTGTCCGACAGGCGGGATCAATCTTGGCAATGTCAAAGAGTTTTTAGCTCTGCCAAATGTCTTATGTGTGGGAGGAAGTTGGATCGTACCAAAATCTGCGATAGAGAAAAAAGATTTTGCTTCGATCACTCGTTTGTGTAAAGAAGCACTTACTCTTATCAATCAATAATAAACTTTTTTGTCTTAATTAATATACAAATATTTATTCATTTTATTCCTGAGATAAAAAAATCCTAATATTTATTACACTTATAACTCCAAGTAACCTTATATAAATTTAAGATAAAAATGTTTATAATCATCTCGTGTGCTAAACTAGATTAATGCAATAAAAAAGGAGTCAATAATGAAACGTTTTCTTATAACAGCAGCAATTACCCTTGCATCTTTATCTACCACAGTATCGGCTGCTGATGTCGGTGTTTCCATCAGCGTTGGTCAGCCAGGTTTTTATGGGCAGCTTAACATCGGCGACTACCCAGAACCAAGAGTTATCTATGCTCAACCGATGGTTATAGATAGGGGAGTTTCAAGAAGCAGAGCGCCAATCTATCTACGTGTTCCACCAAATCAGATCAAACATTGGAGAAAGTACTGTCACAACTATAACGCCTGTAACCAACGGGTTTTATTTGTACATGACGATTGGTACCGTGATGAATATGTTCCTCGTTTTCAAGAAAGACATCATGATAATCGTGGATATGACCGTCGAGACGATCGAAGAGACGATCGAAGAGACGATCGAAGAGATGATTACCGAAGTAATGATCATGGTAATCAAAGACATGATGACAGAGGGCACGACAAAGATCGCTAAAAATTAGCCTAAGTACCTTTTTTAACGTACTTAACCTTTGCACCCTGTTTCAGCGGGGTGTACTCTTCTTTTCTCATTCGCATTCTACTGATAAGTTGCCTCGATATACATAACATGCAATGCTTACGGATATATGCTAGATTAATACCAAGAAAGTAAAAAGAACGGAAAAAATTTGAAATAATTTAAGTTTTGGAAGTTTAGAAAACTGCAGAAAATCTGTACACTAATAATTAGAAATCTGAAAATAGCATATTTTAGGGAGTTATAGATGGTGGGTTCTCAGGGACTCGAACCCTGGACCGCCCGGTTATGAGCCGGGAGCTCTAACCAGCTGAGCTAAAAACCCTCCATACAAACATACGAAGTACGTTTGAGGCTGAAATTATACTTAATATT
>JAQUHB010000053.1 GCA_028683835.1 Sulfurimonadaceae bacterium
AGCCTCCCATCGCTGATAATACTGCATCTTTCAGGTGTGGAAACGTAGGTCGCCGCCTAGTTCATCGGATTTTTTCTAATCCTTCTTATTGATCTTATCTTACTTATTATCGTTACTTAATGAATCATTGCTTTTACTTTTAAATGTTATCTCGATATTTGTTTATTATAATCTTGTTTGCATGTAATGTTATTACACATATTTATCTTTGCGTAATCTACTAAGTATGAAAGCATTTGATTTTCATAATAATTTTTGTCTTTATTCTGATCTGTCATTAATTCATAGATATGAATATGTCTTTTTTCTGATAAAGTTGTTTCTATTTTTATGCCTGCATATGTGATTGCTTTTTCTTCATCAAGTAGAAGTATAATTTTATAATTTTCCTTTACCATTTGATATATCAAATCTTCATATTCATTATAAGATAAATGTTTCATATATTGTTTGATTATTTCATATGCTATTGTTAATTCTGTCAGTTGGATTTCTCTGATCTGCATTTTTATTTCTACTGTTCTTTGATTAAGTACTTTTATTTTTCTTTTTCTATCATCTCTTTATATTGAAGAGCAATTCTATCAATGTGATCTCTATTTGGAACTTTTCTTGATGCTGTGTATCCAACTATATTATTTTCTTCATTATATTTAGGGATTATGTTGACAATTACCCAGTAAAATTTTCCATCTTTTCGCAAATTTTTCACATAACCTTCCCACATCTTCCCACTCTTTATAACTCTCCACATCTCTGCAAAAGCAGCACGCGGCATATCTGGATGACGAAGAATACTATGAGGTTGACCAAGAGCTTCTTCTTTTGTATATCCACTCATCTCTACAAATTTTCTATTCACAAAAGTGATAATTCCTTTTGTATCGGTTTCTGAAATAAGAGTTTTTCCATCAAAAAAGATCTCTTCATTAAGTGGTTTAGGTCTTGTCATTTCTTTTGCCTTTATAATAAATATTTTTCTGCAGTATAGCTCTTGTAGCCTTATGTAATATTGATGTTAGCGCTATTACGTTACAATCATGCAAAAAATGGATAAGACTACAATGTTGTCATCAGAGATAGATAAACTTTTAGATCAAAATAACAAATTATTGACCGAGATATATTTCGACCTTCAAAATCACTTTGAAGAAAAATATGGAAATGATACGGTCGTCTTTATGGAGATTGGAACATTTTTTGAAGTCTATGAAGTTAACAATGATGAAGTACAGATTGGTAAAGCCAAAGAGATAGCTGAGCTTTTAAATATCCAGCTTACAAAGAAGAATAAATCAATTATAGAAAACTCTGCAAAAAATCCTCTTTTAGCCGGCGTGCCTGCCGTTTCTTTTGAACGCTACTTAAACCGTCTTATTCAAGAGCAAAAATATACAGTTGTTGTTGTCAAACAAAGAGGCAAGCCTCCCAAGATCAGCCGTTATATCTCACAGATCATCTCTCCGGGTACGAATTTTGATTATACGATAGATAATGATGACAATTATATCGTTTCGCTTTTGGTTGATAAATATAGAGGAATATATACTGTAGGTTACAGTGCTATCGATATAACGACGGGTAAAACTTGGCTTTATGAAACACATGGAAGCAGTGAAGACCCATCTTATGCACTTGATGAAGTGTTTAATCTTTTAAATATTTATAAAACAAGCGAAGTTGTACTCACATTTTTAGACGGTGTGGATGATCAAAGGGCGGCGTTAAACTATTTGGAGATCCCTGAACATTACCACTATACTGTAAATCATGATATTCCGCGGATTGATTATCAAAACGAACTTTTTAAAAAAGTCTATCAGATCAAATCACTTCTCTCACCTATAGAACATTTAGACCTCGAACGCTCACCTATGATCTCTCAATGTTTGGCTATTTTAATCCATTTTGTTATCGAACATGATGTTCATATCATCCAAAAACTTGACCGTCCTCGTATCATTGATAATCGTCGTTATATGTATCTTGGAAATAATGCCCTTGAACAGCTCTCTATCATCTCAAAAGACAGAAATGAGATCACGCTTTTAAAGATGCTTGATAAAAGTGCTACAGCTATTGGGAGACGATTACTCAAAGAGAGACTTTTAAATCCTATTATGGAAAATGAAGAACTCACGCGCCGTTATAATTTGATAGAAAAAGTCAACTCCCACACAAGATATCTAGAAGAAACAATGCGGGGGATTTACGATTTAGAGCGTCTTTCTCGTCGTCTTGATCTTGGACGTTTGCATCCTTTTGAGATAAACCACATTTATGAGTCCATGATAAATGTAAAAGAGCTGATGGCTTACATCAAAAAGCATAAGATCCAAAAAGCCACTTTTAGCGAGAGTGAAGTAGATGAATTTTTGCGCGATATTCATAAGAGTATTGATCTTGATATCTCACGACGTTTTACGCAAGCCACCATTGATGAGAATTTTTTGATGAGAGGGGTAGATTCTGGAGTGGATACTCTTGTGGATGAAAATTCCAAAATGCTGCAGAGTTTCAATATTATCATGGAAGCTATCCAAACTCTTATAAATGGAGTTACATCAAATAACTCTACAGGCAGTGTGGCTCTTGGCGTGCTTGATAAAGAGGGCTATTATATTACACTGAGTAAAAATAGATATTCGCTTATAGAAACTGTTTTTAAAACGCATAGCATTGAGATAGAAGACTTACATGTAAGCTTTAATACATTTAGTGTGAAGAAGCTGACCAACAATGTCAAGATAACCTCGCCGCTTTTAGATGAACTTTCAGATAAGATTATGAGAAATAAATCCAAGATAGTGGCATTTGTCAAAGAGCGATATACTCAGCTTCAAAGTGTGTATGAACATCGTTACGCTCTACTTTTTGATCGCATTATCGGGTATGTTGCTGACTTGGATGTAGCTGTAAGTTCCTCTAAAGTAGCTCAACTTTATAATCATTCTCGTCCGATGATCGTTGATGTTGGCAAAGATGAGAATTTTATGCAGATTATGCAACTTCGTCATCCGCTTATTGAATTACAACAAAGTAGAGGCATCTATATACCAAACGACATAGTGATGGGAAATCGTGATTATATGGACCTGCCATATCCGAAAACTGTGATGCTTGATCTCAATGTCCATGACGGACATGATATCAACGGTGTGCTTTTGTATGGTATCAACTCAAGTGGAAAATCTTCTTTAATGAAAAGTATCGGTATCGCTATTTTAATGGCTCAAAGCGGATTCTTTGTGAGCGCCTCGGCGATGAAGTTTTCGCTTTTTGAGTCCATTTTTACCCGTATTGTTTCGCGTGACAACTTGGCGAAAGGGCTTTCAACTTTTGCTGTGGAGATGGTAGAACTTAAAAATATTTTTAACCGTGCGACCGTCAAATCTTTAGTGCTCGGTGATGAGATCTCTCATGGCACGGAAACGCTCTCAGGCGTTGCCATTGTGGCAAGTGCCATCATCAAACTGGCAAAACTTCGAAGCATCTTTCTTTTTGCTACACACTTGCATCAGCTTTCTACTATGCAGGAACTCACAAAACTTAAAAATGTGGTCGATCTTCATTTAAGTGTAGAATATGATGAGGCTAAAGACTTGCTTGTATTTAACCGTGTACTTCAAAGTGGAAGCGGAAGTAGTATTTACGGTTTAGAATTTGCAAAATCACTTCACATGGACGAGGAGTTCTTAGATATGGCAAACTCTATCCGTAAACGTCTTGCAAACGATTTTGACGAGCTTGAACTTTTAGTGAAAAAAAAGACGAGTAAGTACAACAAAGAATTATATGTGACAAAGTGTGTAATCTGTGGCGCGATAGCAGAAGATGTTCATCATATTTCTGGGCAGTCACTTTCAGATAAAGCTGGTTTTATCGGGCATTTTCATCAAGATCATAAACACAATCTTGTACCTTTGTGTAAAGAACATCACAGACTGATTCACGATGGTAAAGTTAAAGTAAACGGATTTGTTATGACATCAAAAGGTTTACAGCTTGAATATGTAGAGATATTAAAGAGTCCAAAAATACTTACATGTAAGGATGAAGAACTTGAAATAAATATCATTGAAGAGAACAGATCGCCGTTAGATGATTGGAATTTTTAGATACTAGCAAGAATTAGATTATTATTTTAAATTTCATCAAAGTTGCATATGCTACTATTTTGAAAATTTTATGAGTTGGATGGAGTGTGTATGACCTATATGCTAAAAGATTCTATCGGATACAGAATAAATCTTGTAGCAACGACGATGAAAACAAATTTTACAAAACTTTTACAGCCGGCATATGGTATTGCAGCAGAGCAATTTGCGACTTTAAAAATCATTAGTGAAGATCATGAAGTTACACAGACACAAATAGCTGAACTTCTTGGTAAAGACAAGACTACAGTTGGCAGATCGATTGATTCACTTTTAAAAAAAGGTCTGCTTGCTAGAGAAGATCTTCAGAGTGATAAAAGAGCAAATAGAATTTCATTGACGCCACAAGCAGAACTGATACTAAAATCTGCAGTACCGATGGCACAAAAATTTAATGAAGCTATAAAAAGTAAATTGACTGAGAATGAAATAGAAACTTTTTTTAAAGTGTTAGATACCATTCTCGAAAAAAGTAAAAAAGTTGATATAAATAAAGGAACAATAGATGAAGTTATTGAGTAGATATTTATCAAGCACAGTTTTAATAGGAAGTGTTTTAGTGGGTAGCGTTCTATTCGCGCAAGATGCTAAAACTAACGCTGTCATGCCGACGCCAAAAGTTGATGTTTACATCGTCGGTGCCGCACAAGATATACAAATTCCTCTGGAATATCCTGCTCGCATTACATCTGTAAAAGATGTGACGATTACAGCGAGAGTTACGGGAGTATTGCAAAAAAAATACTACACTGAGGGGCAATCTGTTCGTAAGGGAGATTTACTTTATAAAATAGAGCCAGATACTTATGCGGCGAGCGTTGAAAGTGCAAAAGCGAATCTTTCACTTGAAAATGCAAAGCTTGATAAAGCACAAAAAGATTGGGATCGTGCAAATGGACTTTTCAAAGACAAAGCGATAAGCGATCAAGATAAAGATAGTGCATTTTATGCGTATCAAACAGCTAAAGCAAGTGTAGATGTTGCAAAAGCGGCACTTCATAAAGTCTCTGTAGATCTTGGATATACAAATGTGCGCGCAACTATCAGCGGAGTGGTTGGAATGAAAATAGTAGATGTTGGAGACCTTGTAAAAGAGGGAACAGCGATTGTGAATATCACTCAGACAAATCCTATCTATGCGGAATTTTCCATCCCTGATATCGGTACAATAAAGCAAAAATATCAACTTCAAAAAGGAAACTGGGCACATGTACAGAGTGCTAATCTTAAAGCTTCTCTCATAGTAGATGGTAAGCCTTATCAAACACTTGGCAAAATAGATTTTGTTGATTCGCATGTAGATAAATCGACTTCTACACTCAAAGCTCGTGCCGTTTTTGATAATGCTTCACTCTCTCTTTTATCAGGTACATTTGCAAAAGTAAAAATACTGGGCATTGTTTCTAAAAATATTATGACAGTTCCACAAAAAGCCGTTTTACAAAATCCTCTTGGAACTACGGTTTTTGTAGTTGTAAATGGAAAAGTAGTTGCAAAACCGGTAAAAATTTTAGATACAGCAGGTCA
>JAQUHB010000054.1 GCA_028683835.1 Sulfurimonadaceae bacterium
CATTTGCGACTACGTTTCCGTCCATATCTTTAACATCAACAACAGTTTTTTGGTACTCATGATGTTCTAATCTAGCATCTTGTAATGCCAAATCTTTTTCATCTTTTTTCACTACTAAACCATCAAAGGCAAAAGAATCAAGAGTCTTAGCAACATCAGTTAAAACAGCACTTTGATGATCTGTTGATTGAGAAAGTTTGAGCATAGCATCTAAAGAATTTTGATACGATTTATCTATTGCATCTTTAAAATTTGCGTTTAGATCATCAATATAACTATTGTTTTCAAGAAGCTTATCATCAGTTGCTTTTAACATATCAGTATATTGTGTACCAAATGCAGAAAGTTGTGTGGTAATAGCATTATCAACACCGCTTTTATATTCATCTAGCATAGCCTTTAATTGATCACCCGTCAAAGCGTTATTTGCTTGTTTAGCGTGTTCAACTTGTTGCAAGTAAGAAGCTGTTTGAACATCAGCCAAACGAGAAAGCTGTCCGACACTACTTAAAAGAACAGTAATGAGATTTGTTGGATTAGCATCACGAGGATTTGTGACATCAACTTTTGGAGCTGGTTTGTCAATCTCAGCTGGAGTAGTATTGTTCTGCTTAGCCCAAAGAGTTTTTGCGGCCTCTCCCGTAACTCCATACTGTTTTTGATATTCAGGACGAAGCCAAGGGTAAGTTGCATAATAAGGCTCTAAAAGCATAGGAGTAGCAAACTCAGCAACAGCAGAAGTCACAGCACCTACACCCGTAAAACCTAAAGCAGTTTGTAAAACTGTAGCGGGGCTAATAGTAGGTTTTGTGTAGGCCTTGCTATCAACTCCAAAAGTGGTTTTGGAAACTCCGGCAGATTTAGATGCTAAAACCTCATTTTGAAGAGGATCATTTTTTGAAACAGTTGAACCGCTCAACTTTTCATATTGACTCTGAGTAAGTTGAGTACCACCACGGGCATAATTGTAACCAGAACGAGCAAAAACATCAGAAACAAAACTCATTAAGGTTCCAATAAAATATTTACTAAATCAGATAAAAAATAACCAAAACGACCGTCAGAAGACTTAACAGTATATAAAACCTGAAATAAAAAGTCAGTAGTAGGATTTAAAGCAGATGACACAATCGTACCAACACCATCAACACCAATTACATTAACTTTAGTACCAACAGGATAGATTCTCAATGATAGATCATCAACCATAGGAATAAACTGTTTTACGTTTTCAGTCGTAAGCATTTTTTCATTGACGTTTGTACGCACATCATCAAGCTTAGTCTCTATTCTTACCAAATCAATAGTAAGAGGCGATAAGTCAAGAGAACCAACAGAACCCAAAGCAGTAATAACACCATTGTAATCAGCCAATAGATCAGCGTTAAGACTATCAAATGAGATCGCCTGAACTTTTGCACTAATATTACTTTCTAAAACATCCAAACGAGTAGACATACTAGAAAGCTTTGTCAAAATCAAATCTAATTTTGTGTTAACTAAACTTAAATCACATGTTACGGGAGCAGTAGAACCACCCTCAACATAACCCTCTTCAACATAACCATTTTCTACATAATCAGTCATAAAAAACCCCTTTTAAAAATTTAAGATAGTTTAGCATAATATCAAACGACCGCAGGGGTAATAACATCATCAATAAACACACCGTTTTCAAAAGGACCAAAAGTAACTTTAAATTTAAAAAAAGAAAATAAACCTGATAAAAGTTGAAGTCTAAAAGTACAAACATCAGGAGTCAAAAAAACATAACTACAAGAATCAAATGTAAAATCACTACCAGAAATTTCAGATATAGAAATAGTATGATCATTATTAATAGTAATATCAAAAGTATTCACATAATTATAGCCATTAGAACGAGGATAGACATCTTCAAAACTAAGATAAAGCTCAATTTTACAAGGTATAACGATATCACTAACGGCATCAAGATAAGATTTATCCATTTCAAAAAAATCAATAAAATAAGATGAACCTTCACCTTGAATTTTAGAAACATCAAGATCATAAAAAGCCGAAGTGCTACCAAAATCAGAACACACAATAAAATTAGTATCCATCTGTTCAGTAGTTAGAGGAGTTAGAGAATCTTTTCTCAAAAGTATATTTTTTTTAGCCATTTTTTCAACCTTATGAAATTAATTTAGCTGATTTTTGAGTAAATACAGCAATTGAATTTAAATTTTTAACGATCAGCTCAAGACCATTAAAATCAACATTTTTAGAATCAACCATTTTTTGCAAACGATCTGCACAACCAGAAAGACCAATAACATCTTTTTGAAGAAAATCATCAGGAACATCAGCAATCTGATCAGTAATATTAGAAGCCATTACAAGACCAGAACCAAGGACGGGATTAAAAACACCTGCAACCTTCCCAAGAGTATTTAGAGAATCACTTAAAGTACCATCTTTAAGCATATCCGAAAGAGATTGTAAAAAATTCATTTTTTTATACCTTTATATTAAAATAAAAAAAGTTAGAACACATTTCAGTGAACACATTAAGATGCCATCAACAAAGCGAGTTGATTAGCACGATTAGGCGTTTGTTTCGCCCATTTACTGTTTAGCATCTCTTTAGATGCAGTTGCGTAGTCTTTCTTTTGAAGAGCAAACCACATATTTTTAAAATTCATTACACCATTAACACCCATTTGATAGCACATTTCAATGATGATGCCTTGCTTGTTGACAGGTAAAGTCTCAAATACTGGTTGAACACTTTTAAGCTCAGAAGCTTTAGCACCCATACGAGAAACTAAGATTAACTGAGCCTCTTCTTGTGTGAGTGGTAATTTTGTACCATAACCAATAGTGTCAAAACCTAAAGTGTCTTTATAGACAACACCTTTAAAACCCTCATTTTTTTTAATACTTTCTAAAACTTCATTCATTTTAATAACCTCTCTTTTTTTGATTTAGAATTTAAACGAATAGGAAAACATACACGAGAATAACAAGAATATCTCATTCAAAACCCTCATTTTTTTTAATACTTTCTAAGACTTCGTTCATTTGTATAACTCCAAATAAGATTTTAAAAATCTTCTTTTTGCACCACCAAAATTGACTTCAACTACATTATTATAAAATTCGCCAACAACACGACCAACACCATAGATATTATGTTTCACTAGTGTACCGATAGGCATTTCTTCAATTACATGATTAACAATATAATCATCATCATTGTCTAAAGAAAAACCCTCAATATCACAATCATCATCCATCCAGTCTAATTTCATTTTTTTACCTTTCAAAATAAATAATCAGCGACCTGCGCAGATAAAACACGTTCCATAATTAACGGTTTTTCTTCAAATCTCTCATTGACCCAAGAACGATTAAAAGAGTATTTCTCTATACGTTCCGACAAATTTTTAGTAAAAGCACCCGTGAATAAATGTGGAGAGTGTTTCGCTACAGATGAAATGATGCTATCTTGTAAATGTTTTGTACTAGGTACATCACAAACACCATTATCCACAAAGTAATCAACACGCTCAAAATAATCAAATTGCTTCAACATACTATCCTCTACAATACCAACCCCCTTATTATCTAAATTTAATCTATTACAATCACGAAAAGCACGAACAAGCGTAGTCTCATCAATACGTCCGTAGTGTTTTCCCATAGTTGAAAGAACACTTTTTATACTGTTAGCAACGTATTCAAGTGAACCCGTAGGAAGATGCTTATAAGTTTGAATTTCATTACTCTCATGAGTGTTCCAGACAGTTAACTCATTCCAAAACGACAAAGGTTCAGATTTACGGAAAAAGTGTTTTATAGCCTCTTTAGTCAATATCTTTTTAGAACCATCTTTTAAAACTCTATAACCTGATAAAATGTCTAAAACTTTATATCTATCAATATCAAGTATTTGATAATTTTGCATCGCCTTAGTCCATAAATCAGGAATGGCATTTAAAACAACCTCAAACCCATCTAGTTGACGTTTGTCAGAATTTATAAGCGTTTTAAGCTTTGCACGTCTAATTTGTATCTCCATACGCCAAACAGTTTTATTTACATCAAATTGAGGATTTTTATCCCAAAGCATAGATTTTGCAAACGCTTTATTTTTATTTTTATTGATCTCAATAGTCTTATTGTAAAGTCTAAAACGATAATCACCACCACCAAACCAGAAGCCAGAAAATACACGACTTTGACCATAGACAGAACCTTGTGAAACGTCCGTTACATCTTCAAAATGTTCACTGCTTCTTGCCCGTGTTTTCATACGATAGAAGTCTAAAAAGCTAAATTCGTGACCTTGTATATCAGTAGCCAAATGTATTTCACTTACTTTGATTTTATAATCATTTAAAATATATTCTTTGAGTAAGTTTTCCACATGCTTAATACAAGCTATATAACCCATACGTGCAAGAAATTCAGCTCTAAACTCAACTTTGATTATAGGAGTATGTGAAAGTGTATTTTTAGGCTTTCTGAAAGCTATAGATACATCACGACTTTTAATCACAACGCTAAAGCCAGCGATAGAAGTAGCCATAATTTGAAAATAATTATCACCGAAATAATGCTTGACATAACGTTCGTCTTGATTCATACTCTTTATGTTTCTTGCTTCATCTTTAAGCTTTGAAAGTGAACTTACAAGATCGATATAAGATTGAAATGTTTTTTCACAAATAGACTTCTTAATATAGAAATGAAGTTTTAAAGTGTCAACAGTTTGAGAAATAATTTTGACCACGTTTACGCCTTTTAGTACAGAATAGTGAGATGGGAAAAAATGCCCGTTATCTCCCCTTGTTAATCCAGATGGGGAAGAAGTGCCTGAACGGGATTTTTAAATTGTGAACCAATAAGAAAATCTTTTAAAACTCTTGTTTTCTCATCAGCGATAATCTTAAAACGCTTAAAATCACTTGCAGAAATTAATCTCACAAATGACTCATTTTGAATTCCTAAAAAATATCTGTTGCCAGACTTATAAAAAGTTTTATAATAAAGAACATATTGTTCATCAACTATTTGAGGACATGGAACATATTTGAAACCGTGTCCGTAATACTCAGTGAAACCATCTTTATCAACAAAATTGATATAATCTTTGTTCTTTTTAGGAATAAATGACATTAAATTAAAACCGTCACAGAGTGAAACTGATCTTGCACTTTGCCAAAACTTAAACCTTTACAACCCTCAAAAAGATAACGCTTACCAAGAACAAGCTCATTAAACATATCTTCTTTTAAATTGATATCAAGTTCACCACCTTGAAAAGCAATAGTTGCATAATAATAAGGGGCCCAAAACATAGGTTGACCAGCTTCGTCAAGAATAGGCTCTTTAGTTTGTTTATCAAATCTTTGTTTAGGATTTGAAACATTTAAAGCACGGACAATACCTGCAACTCTTACACTGTTTGTCGTTTGTAATGCTTGAATACGCGCAATTTCTGCATGTACATCTTCCATCGTTAAAAGCGGTTTACTCATATCTTTCAACTCAACTCCATCATCTACAATTAAATCATTTTCTTTTGCCATTTTTTTATCCTTGTTTTTTAGTTAACATCTAAGTTATAAACTTGACGTTCATATTTATACATTTTGTTGTACACCGTTTTTCTATCTACAC
>JAQUHB010000031.1 GCA_028683835.1 Sulfurimonadaceae bacterium
AAATCTCAGTCAATCACAATTTCTGGAAGTTCAGGACTAAGTGAAGAAGAGATCAACAAAATGGTTCAAGATGCAGAAGCGCATAAAGCTGAAGACAAAACAAGAAGAGAATTAGTAGATCTTAAAAATCAAGCGGATGCACTGATTGCTCAAACTGAAAAAGCAATTTCTGAAAATGGCGATAAAGTTGAAGCAGATGAAAAAGCAAAAATTGAAGCTGCTATTACTGATCTTAAAGAAACACTAAAAGACACAAATGCTACAAAAGAGCAGATAGAAACTAAAGTAAAAACTTTGACAGAAGTAAGCCATAAAATGGCAGAACAGATGTACAAGCAAGAGGGTCAAGGCGAGCCGGCACAAGCTGCTAAAAAAGCTGATGACGACGTTATCGACGCAGAAATAGAGTAATCTATCTGCTAGACAGCAGAGCTAAGAAAGCTCTGTGGTCTTATTTTATAAATCTACCGTGAAGAGCTAACTTTTCTATCACAGTAACTTCTTTTTAGCTACTCAAATTTATCCTCTATAATTGATTTTAAAAATTTCTTATGCGTATGTCTTTTAAAAACATATTCTTTTGCTTTAAACAGAGTGTCAAACATGATTTCCCATAAAAGTGTGAAATTTTTATCAGTTCTAACTGTACAAAGCTGTTGTTGCATCTCACCTTCAAGCTCTCCTAATATCTTTGCATGTTTTGCATACTGTTTAATTATCTCGTACTCTATACCCACTTTTTTGAATGAATTTACAAGCTTGATGATCATATAATCTTTTTCCGTGAACTCATTTTCTCCCAAAGGGATAATCACTTCATCTTTTAATAACTCTTCTAAAAATTTCTTGTCAACTTCAAAATGCTTTATAAAATCTTCTTTTGTAAAATATTGTTCATCTTTTGAAACCAGGCTAAGAGTATTCATCAATGGTTCTATCATTGTAAATGATGTCGCGAAGGATTGATTTTTATTTTGTAAAGCAATCTTTATAACATCATTTGAACTTCCTATGTTCGTTTTCATATATTTTATATATTTGATCAACTCTAAATGCTCATCATTGTATCTATGAACATTTGACTTTATTTTTTTTGCCTCCGGAAGCATCCCCTCTCGGATATAATAAAGTATTGTCGACTTTGGTACATTTGTCAGTGAAACTAGCTGTGATATTTTATATTTCATATTTTCTCTTTTTAAAACTTTCATTAAGAATTATACATTATAATGCTAACGTAAAGTAGTACTTAACATTTTTATCATTTCATAAAACCAAGGAATATCAAATTGCCCATATAGAATTACCAGAATTACAACAGATGAGTCCAAAGATACAGGAAAAGGCAAAACCTATTTTGGAAAAGACCGGACAACTCGGAGAGATATTTAAATTGATCGCTTTAGATGAAAAAATATACTTTGCAACAGACATGATGGTTCAAAAATACCTTTTAGATGAAACAACTCTTTCTTATGAAGTCAAAGAGGCTATTGCGCTTCTTGTTTCACAAGAAAACGGTTGCAAAATGTGTATTGATGTCCATAAAACGATAGCAAAAGTCTTAGGACTCACAGAAGAAAGAATCGAGCAGATATTGGAGGGGGTGGATAGTATTAAGACTACTGAGAATGAAAAAGCACTTCTAAACTTCTGTATAAAAGCTTCCAAAAAAGATAATTATAAAATACGCAAAGAGGAGATAGATGCACTCAAAGAATTTGGATACAATGATGTTCAAATTCTAGAAGCAGTTGCGATTACAGGCTATTTCAACTATATCAATACCCTTTCAAATGTGTTTGGGCTTGGTCAAGATTAACTTTCTTTTATAGAACTACTGAGATCGTTATTCATGAGATCTCTTTTAAACTAATAAACTTAAAATATAGGAATACCCATGATTAAAGAGATTCTAAAATATCCTAGAACTCCAAGTAAAGAGTTTGGTGCTAGTGTCAGACTTTTCGATTCAAAACTTTTTGAACTGATCCAAGATCTCAAAGATACAATGACAGCTAACAGTATAGATAGCCTAGCTGCATTTCAGATTGGCTCGCCCCAAGCCGTTATTGTTCTCAAAGATGAAAAAGGAGAGTTTCTTGAGATTATTAACCCTGTTGTAATCAAAAGAGAAGGAAATATTCATCCAGTTGAGACTACAGCATATTTTCCTGGGCTTAGCGCTACAACCACCAGATATGAAAAGATCAAGCTTATGTATAGCGACAGAAATGATACGCAGCAGTTTTTGGAAGCTGATGGAGATCTTGCCATCACGCTCCAAAGAAAAATCGATTATCTTTTTGGTGCAACTTTTCGATTAAGACTATCAAAAGAGGAGGAAGCGATATTTGATGCTAAACTGGAGTTTGGAACTGATGCCATCACTCAAAATGGTTGTCCGACTGTTTTTAAAAGAGATAGAATTTTGAAAGCAATAAAATATCTTTTTGCTTTAGGTATAGTTGCTTTAGCAGCGAAGTTTTTTCTCTCAACAGAGAATATCGTACTTCTAAAAATGATGGAAAATTATATTCTTCTTAGTATGATCGCTCTTAGTGTTGTCTACTTTTTTTATGCTCAATACGAGGGAAAACAGTACAAGCATTGTTCCTCTTGCCAGATCGGTAATATTATCGGGACAACACTTATCTCGCTTGTGAGGACAGGGATTTTATTTGCTCTGTCTTCTTTTATTCTTTGATCTAAAATAAAACCAAAGTACTACCGCCAAAGCAGACATTGAAAGACTCAATGTCTGCCCAAGCGTAATAGCATTACAGCAGATATATCCTATTTGAATATCAGGCGCTCTAAATATCTCTGCCGTTGCTCTTAAAATCCCGTATGCAAAGCCATAAAGAAGTAACAGTTCTCCATCAAACTTTTTATATCTTCTGTACATGTAAACGATGATAAAGACAACAATTCCTTCTAAAAATGCTTCATATAACTGTGAAGGATGACGTAAAACACCACCAACGTAAATGCCCCAAGGAACATCAGTAGCACGTCCGACAAGTTCTTGATTTAAAAAGTTTCCAATACGACCAAAGACATATCCAAGAGGAACAGCGACAGCAACTAAATCCATAAACTTTCCAAATGAGTGC
The DNA here is from genome assembly GCA_028683835.1 of Sulfurimonadaceae bacterium. Taxonomy (GTDB): domain Bacteria; phylum Campylobacterota; class Campylobacteria; order Campylobacterales; family Sulfurimonadaceae; genus Hydrocurvibacter. The sequence continues at coordinate 3,117 of JAQUHB010000031.1, forward strand.
CCCGTACGTTTACTGAAAATATATGCTCCAAGTAAAAAGCCAAGAAGTGCTCCATGATAACTCATTCCGCGTATTCCGATAAACTCACCATCTTTAAAAGGATTAAATATCTGCCATGGGTGAGAGAGATAATAACTTGTATCAGGATCATAAAAAAGAATATATCCAAGTCTCGCACCAAGTATTACACCTACTTCAACATAGATAAAAAAGCTGTCAAGTTCCTCTTTTGTAATCCCAAGATTATCTTTTTTTACGATCCACTTCGCCATATATAAAGACGTAAGCAGCGCTAAAACATACATAAGCCCATACCAATGAACTGGTACGATAACGTCAAAAGCGATCGGATTAAAATGCTCGTATATATGATTCCAGTATTCCACTATTTCTCCAAAGCTTCTGCGATCAATTCGATCGGATTTTTAAATACTACATTCACGTCTGCTTGATACATGGAGTTATTTATCTGCATTCTACAAGCACTACACTCAGCACTTACCACTTGTGCGCCACTTTGTTTTATCATTGCAGCTTTTGGAACTCCAGCTGCTTTTGCAAAATGATACTTTTCAGTTTGCATCGTCACACCACCAAAGCCACAACAAACATTTGGATCACTCATCTCTTTGATAACATAGTTTTGAGAGATAAGTTGGCGTGGTTCTTGATAAATACCTTGCATTTTTCTTGCATGACAAGGATCATGATAAGTCACTGCTACATTTTGCTTGCCCTTGGAAGCAAGTAATGTTTTTAGATGTGTATGAGCATCAAGCCACTCTGTTGCCATAAATATTTTTTTAGCAACTTTATTCCCACGTTCACGCCACTCAGGCTGATCATGAAAGTAATGATCATAATCAATCTTCATCATCGCACTACATGTAGCCTCTGGAACAATGATAGCCTCGACATCATCGATAAACTCTTCAAAATACTCTATGTTGTACTTTGCCAAATAATCGACCGTATCAAAATCACCCGTGAAATAGGCAGGAGCAGAACAGCATTTTTGCCCTTTTGCCAAGAATGCGTCTATTTCAAGATGTTCTAAGATTTTAAGTAAAGAATCTCCCACCTGACGATAATTATAGTTCCCTAGACATCCTATAAAAATGGCAACTTTTCGCTTCCCACCATTAGAAATATTTTCAGGATGTGCATTTAAAAAAGAGGTTTTACCCATACTTGGAAGTAATCTGTCTTTTTTAATAATAGGCATAGAAAAACGGGGTTCCATAGACTCTATATCTTTACGAATTTTAAACCCGCAAGTCTGAAATACATAACCCATTTTAAAAAGAATATCCATAGTAAATCTATGGCGAAGTAAAAAGAAAAATGCACGTTTAAACCAAGCTATACCGAACTTTTTACGTATATCATTACGAACTTGTTCTATCACCATATCTGTAGGAAGAGATTTTGGACAGACATCTGTACAATTTGTACACAAGAAACAGCTTTCAAAGATATTTTTTGCATTTTTATCTAAATCTAGTTTTCCATCTTGATACGCACCTAAAAGATCTATAAACCCACGAGGTGAAGTGACTTCATCGGGATTTACATTGTGGATAGTACAAACAGGAATACACTTTCCGCACTTGATACAAGCGTCAGACGTTTCTTTAAAATTAAATATGTCGTTTGTCTGCATGATTACACCGTTTTAGAAAATGTTTTTTGACTTGTTGCATGCTTTTTCATGTAAGCATCAAAAGGCATCGCAATATTTCTAATAAGTAATGTTCCCGTCTCAGAACAAACAATATGTTCCTCATCCATTTTCAAAAGTCCATCCTCGGCAAAAGGTTTCAACGCTTCTATCGCATCTGCAAAGTAGGTTTTAAACTCGATTTTAAACTCTTTTTCAAAACGTTTGATATCGAGTTTAAAGTTGCTCATAAGTTCCATAATAACATATTGGCGGATCATATCATCCTCACTCAAAAATACGCCTCTTTCAAAAGGAAGATATCCTGCATCAATTGCAGCTTCATACTCTTCCATCTCTTTAAAATTCTGGGCATAATAATCAATACCCTCACCTATCGAAGTCAAACCGATACCGATAAGGTCGGCACCGCCTTTTGTCGTATAACCTTGGAAGTTTCTATGAAGTTCACCCTTCTCTATAGCCTTAAACAGCTCATCTTCAGGCTTAGCAAAGTGATCCATCCCTATCATTTTATATCCGTGAGAAGTTAAAAAATCAATCGTGTACTGCATGATATGAAGCTTTTCTTCAGGAGTTGGCAGTGTAGTTTCATCGATCTTTCTCATGGTCTTTTTTAGCCATGGAACGTGAGCATAGTTAAACACCGCATAACGATCAGCATTCAGAGTAAGAGAAAGAGCCAAAGTTTCTTTAAATGTCGCAAGACTTTGGTAAGGAAGTCCATAGATCAGATCCACATTCACAGAATACATATTGTATTTACGCGCCAAGTCCATCGCCGCTTTTGTGATATCGTAAGGTTGAACACGGTGTACTGCAATTTGAACTTTTTCATTAAAATCCTGAATACCAAAACTTACACGGTTAAATCCTGCATCACTCATCACTTTCATTTGTGCCTCATCAATATGACGAGGGTCAATCTCACAACTCACCTCAGCACCTTCTATAAAATTTGGAAAGTGAGACTTGATCATTTTTATGATTTCATCCAACTGATCAGCAGAGAAAAATGTCGGTGTTCCTCCTCCAAAATGAAGCTGAATCACTTCTCTTGACATATCAAGGTAAGAAGAAAGAATCATCAATTCGCGACGAAGATAATCTATATAGCGTACTTTTTTTTCCTCTTTTGAAGTAAAAACAACATTACAACCACAGAAGTAACAAGCATTCCTACAAAATGGAAGATGAAAGTAAAGAGAAAGAGGACGTTTTTTGTCCTGAGATTCAAGTTTATTGATGTATTCATTATACTTAAAATCATCGTTAAACTCTAACGCGGTCGGATAACTTGTGTATCTTGGTCCCGGCTTGGAATATTTTGTAAATTTTGTAAAATCCAGCATAAAAATCCATTTTTATAATATGAATACGATTATGGCAAAACTGTGTTGAATAAGGAATAAAATGTATAAAAGTTCCTTACATGTAAGCAGTATCTAAGATGTAAATTCCCATATAATGTTTACTTTTAACACAAATGTGATAACTTTATAACAAAATCTTTAAAAAGTATCACTTTTTGAGTATACTAGCAACAATAAAGTTATCACTTTTTCAAATACTATAAATGTAGGACAATGTATGAAAAACAAGAGAGTTCTTATTGTTGAGGATGACGAAGTTACTGCGATGAATCTCAAAATGTCCTTGGAAAAGCAGGGGTACAATGTTGTTGCAATTGCGGACGATGCTACGAACGCCAAAAGTAAAATCAAAGTCTATACCCCTGATATCCTTATCATAGATATCTCACTTCAAGAAAGTGATGATGGGATCAAACTCGCAAACTATGTACGTGAAAAAGAGCTTATGCCTTTCATCTTTTTAACGGCGCACACTGATGATCATATCATCAAAGATGCAAGTAAGACAGAGCCTTATGGATATATCATCAAGCCTTTTGATCCAGCAAACCTACATGTAACGATTCAAATGGCACTTTATAAATATCATCAGGAAAAAAAGAGAAGTGAAAACCTTGATTTACTCAAAGTTGACAAACTAAACTTAGAAAAGCTTCTTTACAATAAAAAACTCTCAGATAAACCAATCGTTCCTTTTGGTGATGGCTATCACCTTGATATCAGTGTTTGTGAAACTTTTTGTAACAATAAAAAAATAAAATTGACAAAAAAAGAAAATGCTTTTATTCGTCTTCTTGTTGCACAACTTGGACTTGTTGTAACTTTTGATCAGGCGATCAACTATGTTTGGGAAGAGGATGGTGCTACAGAAAATAGTGTTCGCACGCTAGTATGGAGACTCAGAAGCAAACTCCCTACAGAGATCATTAAAAATGCCTCTGGTATGGGTTACTATATAGAAGATTAAAACTCTTTAATCTTCTGATATAAGCATTCGATATTTCTTGCACACTCCGAATACGGATACAAAGCGTTTTCCTCTTTAGCATTTTTTTCCATTTCCTGAGCAAGATTCTGGATCTCTTCAAGTCTAAAATTGGCGCTTGATCCTTTGATAGAATGGGCAAGCTTTACGATATTGCAGTATCCTTTGTTTTCTATCTCATGGTGAAGTTTTGGCAGTGTTTCATCCATCTTTTTTATATAAATTTTCATTAATATTTGTAATTGATCACAATCAAGTTGGAGTTCATCTTGAAGACTATGAAGATCAAAGTCTTTCTCTTTTGATATATTTTTTGAATTTAGATAAACTTCTAAAACTCGCTCAAGCTCTTTAAGAACAATCGGTTTACCTAAAAAGTCATCAACTCCATGCATCATACTTTTTTCTCTTGCACCCTTGATAACATTTGCTGTAAGCATAGAAATAGGTGTATAGCTCAGATGATTCTCCTTTTCATATATTCTAATCTCTTCTGTTGCTTCTAATCCATTTTGCAATGGCATCTGATCATCCATAAGAACCAAATCATATCTATTGGCATGAAACATTGAAACGGCCTCTTTGCCATTTGAGGCCATATCAAAAGTCACTCCATATTTATCCAAAAGAATCTTCATAAGCTCTTGATTTGCTTCATTATCTTCAGCAACTAAAACGTGCCCTTCAAATTTTTGATTCTCAGAAAGTATTGCAATTCTTTTATTGTATTCTTCACTCAAGCCTAAAGCTTCTAAACTTTTATCTCTTAATTTTGTCAAGTATATAGGAAAACAAAGATTGGTAATATTGGTAACTGATTCATAAGCTTCGTTCATATATTCCATAATTGCTATTGCGGGTCTTTTATTTTGAATAATGGAGTATCGCATGCTATCATCAAGATCACTGTCCATAAAATAAAATAGATCACAATCAGTTTCTTTAATATTATCCATTAAAACTAATTCTATTCCAATTTGCATATAATATTTTCTAACTATATCTAATTTTCTTTTTTCAGTTTTCTCATTAATAAAAAAGGCAATTTTTTTATCTTTAAGCATATGACAATCAAGATGCAACATATCTTGATTAATTACTTTCACCGGAAGATTCAATATAAATGTACTTCCCTTCCCTGGAGTTGAACGCACACTTATATGTCCATCCATTAACTCAGCAAGCTGTTTACAGATAGAAAGACCAAGACCAGTCCCTCCATTTCTTTTGATAATACTGCTTTGAGCCTGTGTAAATGCCTCAAATATTTTTTTTATATCCTTTTTTTCTATTCCGATTCCAGAATCTTCAACAGATATTTCCAGAAATCCATTTTTATAATATGCATTTATTTCAATAGTTCCTTTTACAGGCGTAAATTTGATTGCATTGCTTAAAAAATTTGAGATAATCTGACCAAGTCGTAATTCATCTGTTAAAATTTCAGAGGGGATTGTAGGATCTATAAAACTAAGAATAGAGATTTGTTTCTGGCTTGCAGTTGCAACAAAGAGTTCCATAACGCGAGACAGAGATGCTTCCAAGTTAAATATTTTTGACTCTAGTGTAAATTCACCGCTTCGAAGTTTAGAAAAGTCCAAAATATCATTGATAATGTAGAGTAAATTTTCTCCACTGTTATAAATAATGTCCAAATAGTTTTTATGTTTCACAGAGATATTTTCACCTTGCATTAGTGACACAAAACCAAGAATGGCATTGAGTGGTGTGCGTATTTCATGAGACATATTAGATAAAAAATAATCTTTCGCCTTATCTGCTTCTATCGCTTTTTGTCTCGCATCAATAAGCTTTGTCACTTCATAGCCTATAGCCATATACTCTTTATTTGCACTAAAAGGATCTACAATAGGAATAATTGTTGTATCTATGTAAACATAGCCTCCATTTTTATGTTTATTTTTTATTGTTCCAACAAAAATTTTACCTGATAAGATAGTGGTCCACAATTTTTTAAAAAAGTTTTTCGACATGTCTTCATGGCGCATGATACTGTGGTTTCTTCCAATGAGTTCAGCTTCATGGTATCCACATAGATCAACAAATTTATCATTTACGTATGTTATGAAACCCTCACTATCCGTTTTGGAAACCAAGGCACTTTCGTTTAAGGCATAAATATACTGTTCTAAAAGCTCAACATTTTTACCTATTTCTATATCTTTTTCATAAATAGTTTGTGAATATATTTCTAAAACTTTTGAAAAATTTCTATCAAAAACATAGGTAATTGCCCTAAAAAGATCTTTTGAATTTATCTCTACATCATACGTATACTCAACCATTGAAAGTTTAAAATGACTACAGATAATAAAAAGTTCTTTAGCCGTTACATTACGATCTTTCAGATAACGCAAAAGATCTTCGATTATAGGGCAGGATCCTAACTCAAGAATTCCGTTGATTACACCCATAAAATAATCAAAAACATTGTTCGCATACTCTTCAAAAATATCTTTATTTATTCCATGATGGCGAAGAATATTTTGTGGTTCCTCATATTTCATCCATTTTTGAATAACAGATGATTTTCCTTTTTCTAAAACAATGATATTTGATTTTAAATTTAAAAGCTCATTCATACAAAAACCGCCCTATAAGATACTAATCTATTATTATACAAAAGTTAACGATTAAAAAAATTATTAGAAGGATTTTTAGAAGATTGAAATCGGGATTATCCCGATTTCGAAGGTTTTAGTGGCTTTTGCCAACAACTACAATCATCTTGATATTAATAATAACAAAACGAATAAACTGCCAGATAAGACAAGTACGCATTGAACGTGCAAACTTACCAGGTATCATAGTAAGATTCATCTTATCATCTCTTTGAAAATTCAACTCTTCGTGTACTACTTTCTTTTCCATATTCTCTCCTTTATTATTATTCTGGAATTAATGTCCAGCCTGGATTTAACTTCGCTTTATAGATAAATAGATAGTGAAGGATATGTTTTATCCAGTGACCGGCAAGACCGATCTCACCAAATGTATAATCTGTATCGCGACCAGTTCCTGGATATTTTTCAAAATCTGGAACAACAGGATAAACTGTCATCGCAGCTGCGGTACCGCTAAATACTCCTTTTCCAGCTGATGCAACACAAGCAGCACCCATCTCAGCCATAGAAGCTTCATGTAAATGAGCTTTATCCCCTTTTTGAATTAAATCACAAACACTGTGAGCTACTGCTTTACCGATAATACCTGATGGCATACCTGTACGTGGAGGAGTTGGATTGATCGGAGTTCCATTTACTGAACTCATTGGTTTTGAAATAATGTGCGGCGGAGCAAATGCAATACCAGCAGCAAACATATTTTTATATGAAGGATTTTGGTATGTACGAGGCCAGTCACTAGCTTTCCATTCAGCATATGGTTTTGGAGTATAATCAGCATCAACTTTCATAAAGCCGTTTGGAGCGAATACAGTTGCAGTGATATCTTCTCCAGTTTTGTTATATGCTTTTAAGCCAACACCAGCAAATGGAGGAATAAGCATAGAGAAATCGAAATCTTCTTCACCCATTGAGCCATCAAGAAGCTCATAATGAACTTTCCCAGCTTCAACTTTGTTTACGTGTGCACCGATCAACCAGTCAACACCACGCTCAGCGAATAAAGATTCAGCAAATAGTTTAGAACTTACAACGTATCCGCCAACTTTCATATGAAGTCCACCCATACCGAAATCACCCAAGAATGATTCGTTAGAGATCCATTTCATATCTGCCATATCACGTACGCCAGCTTTTCGTAGTTCATGCTCGATGTTGAAAATATACTCAAACGCCGCACCTTGACATGTACACATACCGTGACCTGTACCGATTAGGAACTTTTGACGTTGTCCTTTTTTCATTTTTTCGATAGATTTTTGAAGCTCGTCATTTGCGTGGACAGCATGATCTGCTGTACAAACAGAAACCGTAAACTCACCCAAACCGTTTGCATCGCCAAGACCTGGAGTTGCAGCAAAGTTTAGTTTTGGGCCCGTCGCATTTACTAAATAGTCATATTCCACATTTTCTGTTTGACCCGTTTTTCCCATTCCAGTGTATTCGATTGTAACAAATGGCTTATTTGAACCTTCATTACCTTCGGGATTGATAGAAACAGCTTTCGCTTGTTTAAATCCTATGCCAGCTTTTTGATACACAGGTGCCAAATCAAAAGTGACTTCATCTTTAGTCATTTGACCAACACCGACCCAGATGTTAGATGGAATCCAGTTCCATTTAGAATTTGGTGTAACAACAACAACTTCATGTTGTGAACCCAACCATTTTGCTGCGAATGTTGCAGTTGTATGACCTGCGACCCCTCCGCCGAGAACGACTACTCTTGCCATGCCTACTCCTCAATTAAATAATATAACAAAAACCCACAATAAAATTCAAGATGAAAATCCTAGATTCATATTATAATGCCCTATCATTGTAGTAATGTTTTTCAAAAATAAAGCTTAATATTTTTAAAAAAATCACGATTCTATCACTTTTGTTTCATTTATTATCTAAAATTTTTGAAATGATTTCATAAGTATTATTTGAAAGATTTTCTGCCTGAATAATTCTTTCTAGCTGAAGTTGCATCACATTTTTGTGACTTTCATCCAATTTTTTATATACTTTGAATGATCCTGCCAATCCAGAAGCTATCTGGGCATTCATTTTATCTATCTCTAGAACTTTATCTGCGATATATTTATATCCACTTCCATCTACTGCATGAAAATAACTATAGTTTCTTGTGAACCCGTATATCAATGCACGTACTAGATTTGGAACTTTTTCATCATATACTTCATCTCTTTCAGATGCCAAAACACGAGAAAGAACATCATCTCTTTTTGCTGTTGAGATAATAGTAAAATATTTATTCATAATTAAAAGATCGTGTTTATATCTTTCATAGAAATCATTAAGGGCTTTTTGTGCACTTGTACTATAAAAATTTTCAAGCAATGAAAGCGCTATGACTTTATCATTCATTGTAATCGAAGAAAAATATTGTTCATTACAAAGAATCTCTCCATCTTCATCTTTTAAAGAAGCTAGATAAGACAATGCCCGATTTTTAAGCGCTCTTTTTCCTATAGATACAGAGGATAAAGAATCATCTCCAAGATCATGATATGTTTTGTAAAGTTTTAAGAACTGCTCTTTATATCGTTTTGCTATATGCTTTGTAAGTTTTTCTTTCGCATCACACATCTGAGCAAAATCAACTATCTCTCTTGTCTGCATAAGATTTGCGATACTTGGAAGCTCCAAAAGCTGTGCTTTATACATAGTATTAATATTAGCGTTAAGTAGCTCTTGAAATGAGCCAACATATTCCTCATTAATTTTATTGCTATCCATTATCTCACCCAATGCTTGCAAAGCAAATTTTTGTGCGGCTTCATATCTATTGAAACTGTCATTTTCGTATTGCATTAAAAACGGATAATCCTGAGTTTCACATACCACTTTTATCGGTGCGCTAAAACCTCGGTTGAGAGAGAGTTTTGGCTTATTTGCAAAACCTTCAAATTTAAACGTTTCAATTTCATCTTTGATAATCAGAGTTTGTTCTTTCAACAACTCACCTTTGTCAGAAAAAAGAGCTATTTTCAACGGATACATAAATGGCTTTTGTTCTTTTCCATCTACAGTACTTGGAATAATTTGCTTACATGTAAGCGTTAAAATATCCTTCTGCAAACTTTCACTTACATGTAAAGATGGTGTGCCTGATTGATGATACCATCTTTTAAACTGGCTTAAATCCCCATCATAATTTTGTTCCATAGCCCAGAAAAAGTCATCCACACGAACCGCTTTACCATCAAAAGTATCAAAGTAGAGTTGCATCGATTTTTTGTAGTTATCATCACCTAAAAGTGTATGATACATACCGATTACCTCAGCACCTTTTTCATAAACTGTTGCTGTGTAAAAATTATTCATTGAGATGTAAGAGTCGGGCTGTATTGGATGTGCAGTCGGACCAGCATCTTCTACAAACTGACGTTCGCGAAGTGATTTGACATTATCAATACGTGTAACATCTACGGAGTTCATATCTGCACTAAAGGTTTGATCTCGATAAACTGTAAGTCCCTCTTTGAGCGTAAGCTGAAACCAGTCTCTACATGTAATGCGATTTCCCGTCCAGTTATGAAAATACTCATGCGCAATAACACTCTCGATTCCCATATAATTTTGATCTGTCGCGCTCTCTTTGTCAGCTAAAACATACGTAGAATTAAAAATATTGAGACCCTTGTTTTCCATCGCTCCCATATTGAAACTGTCAACAGCAACAATATTATAAATATCAAGATCGTATTCTCTAGCATATTTCTCTTCATCCCAACTCATCGCTTTTTTGAGCGATTCCATTGCATGAAAACATTTTGCTTCATTACCTTTATCACAGTAGATATTGAGCTCTATTTCACGCTTATTCATCGTTGTAAAACTCTCAGTTATATTTCCAAAATCTCCAGCAACTAAAGCAAACAGATAAGAAGGCTTGGCAAAAGGATCTTCCCATACACAAAAATGACGATTATTTTCTGCTTCACCGCACTCTTTTTTATTTCCATTGCTGAGCAGTGTCGGATATTTCTTATCTGCAATCACCTTTGTTGTATATTTTGCCATCACATCTGGACGATCTAAAAAATAAGTTATGTGACGAAAACCTTCAGGCTCGTTTTGGGTACAAAATATTCCGTTAGATTTATAGAGACCTTCAAGCTCTGTGTTCTTATGCGGATAAATCTTAGTTTTAATCTGTAATGTAAATGATGGTGACACATTGTAAAGAGTCAAACTTTGTTCATCTACTTTATACATATCTTCTGCTACATTTTTTTCATTATATGTAAGCGCTAAAAGCTCCACATTTACCCCATGAAGTCTTAACTCATGAATATCATCGCATAGCTGTAAGATCTTCATATTATTTGTTACAAGAGTGTATTCTTCATAAATATCAAATTCCAAATAACATTCTGTTATTGTAAAATCTGGTGTTCTATACTCTTTTAAAAAAATAGCTTTGTGTTTACTCATTTTGTTTCCTCATTTTGTTTATTCTGATTTCTCGCTCTATTGACCGATCGAGTCCATAAAAAATCGATCACATAATACAAGAGTGATGATATTACTAACGAATAAAAGGCCGTTCCCACATAAAGTGGCACAAAAATATGTTCCAAATTTTTAATAAACCATTCTGCTCCCATATGTGCAGGTTGAATCATATGCATACCTAAAAATAAGGCTCCCGTTTTATACTCAATATAATAAATAATAGGTATAGTAAACGGATTAGCTACCCATACCATCGTAAGTGCGATTGGCACATTAAATCTTGCAAATGGCATCAAAGCGATAACAGCAAGCATATGCCCCGGCATTGGGATAAGACCAATAAACATACCAATAAACATTGCGCGAGCCACATTTCTTCTTGTAGTGGAAAGATAAGATCTTGGAATGTTGTACTTTTGAATGAAATTATCTAGCTTTTCATTTGTGCGTTTCTTTTTAAAAAAATCTCTAATCATTCTCATCTTTCATCGAATATCGCTCTTTATGTACTGAAAATTTCCATAAATAATTCACAACATAATATACAAGCGTAGGAACAGTTAATGAATAAAATAAAGTGCCAACATATAAAGGAATAAATATATTTTTTAAATTTGCACTAAACCATTCCACGCTCATCACAACCGGTTCGATTTGTGTTTGAAGCAAAAAACTCCCTGTTAAATACTCCATATAATACATGGCAGGCATCGTAAGGGGATTACTAAGCCAAACCATAGAAAAAGCAATCGGTACATTAAACCTTGCAAAAGGCATCATAACAACAACGGCGAGCATTTGCATCGGCATAGGGATAAAACCTATAAAAAGTCCAATGAAAAGACCTTTCGTTATGTTTTTTCTATTTGTCGAAAGATAGGCTCTTGGAATATTATATTTATCAATGAACACATCAAGCTTCCCGCCAGTGCTATTTTTTTTAAAAAATTTTCTCACCATAAAATACGCCCAGTCCCAAATATCACTACTATTATATCAATTATAATGCTAAAATTATGCCACTAAAAGGATTAACTAATGTCATTTGAAAAAATTGGTCTCATAAAGCCAATCCGCGACGCTATCAGCGAGCTTGGCTACACAGAGCCAACACCGATCCAGGATAGAACCATAGGATTGGTACTTGCTAAAAAAGATGTCTTTGCAACAGCTCAGACAGGAACAGGAAAGACGGCTGCTTTTATGCTGCCTATCATCCAAAGACTCCGAGACAACAAACCACTCTCGCCAAAAGCTGTACGTGTTATAGTTATGACGCCAACGCGTGAACTTGCTATACAAATAGAAGAAGAGACAAAAAAATATCTCAAATATATGGATAGTTCTGTTGCTTTGCTTGTCGGTGGAAAAAGTTTGGAAATGCAGGAAAAACAACTCGCTTCCGGCATCGATATACTTATTGCAACTCCAGGAAGACTAAGAGAACACATCATCAATAAAAGTATAGATCTCAAACATCTTGAGATATTTGTTATCGATGAAGCAGACAGAATGCTCGATATGGGTTTTGTTACAGATATCAGACTTATCCATGCAGAACTTCAAAGACGTCATCAGACTCTTTTATTTTCGGCAACTTACACAGAAAAAGTTAGAAAGCTTTCTCGCTTAGTTCTTAAAAAACCAGAATTTATAGAAACAGCCAGACAAAATAAGACTATCGACGCTATCAATCAGCATATCTATCTTGTAGATGCTGATAGAAAAGCTGCTCTGCTCTCTTTTCTTATCGGCTCAAAAAATTATCAGCAAGTTTTAGTATTTACAAAAACCAAAAAAAGTGCTGATAGTTTAGTCGAAGAACTTAAGCTCGATGGACTCAAAGCCGAAGTAATTCATGGAGATAAAACACTCGCACAAAGAAATAAAACTCTAACAAAATTCAAGAAAAAAGAGTTGCATGTCCTAGTGGCAACAGATATCGCATCACGCGGCATCGATATAGAACAACTTCCTCAAGTTATAAACTATGAACTTCCAACTGTTGCTGAGGATTATGTTCACAGAATTGGTAGAACAGGTCGTGCTGGACATGATGGAGAGGCTATAACGCTACTTGATGTAAACGATAAAGAGCAGATGAAAGTGATTGAGAGACTCATACATATAAAGATTCCAAGATCTGAAATTGAAGGTTTTGAAGTTGATATCACAAAAAAAGCTACTTACGATGATATCAAATCCAATCGTCCTAAAAAAGTCTATCCAAAGCCAACACATTCTAGAACACCTGGAGAAAAAGGTGGCACCTCAAAAGCACCTCAAAAGAAAAATGCTCGCGTTGGGAAAAAAAGAAAAACAACTAAAAGGTCTGGAAAATAATGGAATTTAAATTACATGATGATTATATAGAGCTTTATAAACTCATAAAAGTTTTAGGACTTGTTGACAGTGGCGCAGATGCAAAACAGATTATTGCAGATGGCCACGTTAGAAGAAACGGTGAAGTAGAGCTGAGAAAAAGAGCAAAAATTCTTCAAGGTGAAATCATTGAAATCGCAGAAGTTACTATAAAAGTTATCTAACTTTTATAGTAACACCGAACTTATTACCCCAATAAGTCCGCCAAAGATTCCACCCCAAACCACAAGCCAACCAAGGTGTTCTTTAATAATCCGTTCAACCATCTCTTTAACCATTAACGGTGTAATTTCTAATAACCTAATATCAATCACTTTTTCAATAGAATCAAGCATATCTTGACTCAGTGTTGAACTCTGAAGATGCATTTGCATCGTATTGTTAAAACTTTCAGATTGTACGATGTCACTGATGGCAATTTTCATCTTAGAGCTAAATGGTTCTCTTAAATTCTCCAATACCTTTACTCCGCCAAACATACCGAGCATTCCACCAAAAGAGGATTCCATTACTGTTTTTGTAAGTACATCATACGCAGGAGAAAAATCTGTATCTTCGATGATAGGAACTAAATCGAGTTTTTTTTCCTCTTTTACAAAAAAATTCTCTAATTGCTCTTTTGTAAAAAACTCACTCATCATAAGGTTCTTGATACTCGTTTTAAACTCTTCAAATCTTGCAGTAATGACACCTGAACCATATAGAAATGGGACTTTTTCAAAAAGCATATAAACAGCTAACTGATTTGTAACAGCCCCAGAGAGAGCAAAGAGACCGGCATATAAAAAATATTTTGAGAATTCTTCTGGAATCATGAAAGAGATACCTACCAAAACGGCAGATAAAAAGTTTGTTATAAAGGATTTATTGAACACTAAAATATCATTACATATAAGCTATTTTTTTGGAGAAAAAGGTACTAAAGCACTTCCCCAAGTAAGTCCGCCACCAAAAGCATCAAGAAGCATCATATCTCCGGGTTGAAGGCGTCCGCTCTCATAAATATCATTGATAGCCATCGGGATAGAAGCACCAGAAGTATTACCAAATTTTGCAACAGTCAAAACAACTTGCTCATCTTTCATCTCTAAAGCATCACCAACTGCTTTAATAATACGATAATTCGCCTGATGCGGAATAAAATGTTTAATACTTTCAGATGAGATATCATTAGTCTCAAGAATCTCTTTAACATCATTTGTAAGAGTGCGTACGGCAACTTTAAAGGTTTCATTTCCCTTCATTTGCATATAAACACCTGCTGACTCTGCACTCAAGCTATCATGAATGGAACCTGATCCACCGTTAGGAGTCATCAAAAGTTCAGCATATGAACCATCTGAGCCTGTATGAACGTCAATAATTGCTTCACTTTTATCTTTCGTCGCACTAATAACAGCTGCTCCTGCACCATCACCAAAAAGGATACATGTCCCTCTATCAGTATAATCAGTAATTTTACTTAATCTCTCCGCACCCACTATTAAAACATTCTTTTTTATACCCGACTCAACAAAAGCTTTTGCAACATTAAGTGCATAAATAAACCCTGTACATGCAGCAGATATATCAAATGCCATAATATTACCAAGACCTAATTTGTCGGTAATAATTGTCGCAGTAGAAGGCATACATAAATAATCAGGTGATATAGTTGCACATACAACTAAATCTATTTCACTTTTGTCTAAACCTGAACGCTCAATTGCAAGAGCTGCAGCTTTAACACCCATATCACTAGTTGTTTCATTTTCAGCTGCAATATGACGCTCTTTTATTCCTGTACGTTTTGTAATCCACTCATCAGTTGTATCGACCATCTTTGCCAAATCTTCATTTGTCAAAATTTTTTCCGGCACATAAGCACCTATTGAGCGAAATGCTGCGTACATTATTATTCCTTTACTTTCATCGCCGCAAGACGGTCTTCGATATGTTGATTTACGCCAGTGTCAATATATCTTAGCGCTTGAAAAATAGCATTTTGAATTGCTTTTGGATTACTCTTGCCATGACTTACAATTGCACAACCATTTAAACCAATCAATGGAGCTCCACCTATTTCAGCATAATCAATCTCTTTTTTGAGAAGCTTGAAAACTTTTCTCATCAAAAGAGCCCCAGTTATGGCAACAGGAGATTTACGTATATAATCTTTTATAAGAAGACTAATAGTAGAAGCGACACCTTCTGACGTTTTAAGAACCAAATTTCCAACAAAACCGTCGCAAGTAATAACATGGCAACTACCGTTAAAAATATCACTCCCCTCTACATTTCCCTTAAAACCTTTGTAACCCTTTAAAAGTTTAAAAGCCTCTTTTGTAAGTTCATTACCCTTGGAGTCTTCTTCACCGTTTGCCAAAAGACCAATACTTGGCTCAGAAATTTTGAGCATATCTTCAGCATAACACCCACCCATTACAGCGAATTGAACTAAATGTTCAGCTTTAGAATCAACGTTTGCACCAACATCAAGAAGTACAGAACGGCGTCCGACTTTTGTTGGCATCAATGTCACAAGAGCAGGTCTTAAAACATATTTTAATCTTCCAAGACGCATTGTAGCAACTGTCATAGTAGCACCACTATGTCCAGCAGACACAACTCCCTGTGCCTCGCCATCTTTCACAAGCTCAACAGCTTTGTAAATACTACTTTCTTTTCGTTTTAAAGCATCTGTTGCAGCATCATGCATACTGATCACATCATTCGCTTCTACGATTGAAACCTTATCTTTATATCCCTTGGGTAATAAAGATAAAATTTCATCTTTTTTACCAACTAAAATAGGATGAAATTTTTTCATCTTTAAAGCAAGTACAACTCCAGCAATAATTGGTTCGGGACCGAAGTCCCCTCCCATTGCATCAATAGCAATTTTAACCATTGATTATTTATACTCACCAGTAGTTGGGTTAACATGGTGTGGTAATCTGTAAGTTCCATCAACATCTTTTACAGGACGTTTCAAACTAATTTTATAATGCGTTCTACGTTTCGCAGAACGTGAATGTGATACGCGTCTTTTAGGTACTGCCATTTTTAATTCCTTTCTTCTTGTTTACAATTTTCACAGCTATAATAGCCACTCTTTATCAATTCAATTTCAGAGTATAACAACTCTTGTAAATCGATATTTCCTTCAAACGATTCGACTACATCATACTCTTCGTGAATATTACTATATATACCATTACTGATTAAAAAACTAATCTCTTCATCAAGCGGCAGTACAAAAGTCTCTGCACAAAGGTAACAATCTAAATCAATTGACCCGCTAATAGTAGCTTCCAAAAGTACAAGGTTTTCACCATCGTACTTCAAACTACCTTTAAAAACAATATCATTAGATTCAATACTAAAATCTAATGGTGTTGGTGTAACTTTTCTAAAATTAACTATCATTAGCTAAATTAAGAAATCTCTTTTTCTGCAAAGAAAAATGCTATTTCTATTGCCGCATTTTCTACAGAATCGCTTCCATGAACTGCATTTGCATCAATATTTTCTGCGAAATCAGCACGAATTGTTCCAGCTTCCGCTTCTTTAGGATTTGTAGCTCCCATAAGATCACGATTTTTTTGCATCGCATCTTCACCTTCTAGTACAGACACAACAACTGGTCCACTTATCATAAAATCTACAAGATCATTGAAAAATGGGCGCTCTCTGTGAACAGCATAAAAAGTTTCAGCATCTTGACGAGAAAGCTGAAATTTTCTAGTTGCAGCTATTTTGAGGCCATTGCTTTCAAAACGATCTAAAATTTTACCGATAACACCTTTTGCTACTGCATCAGGCTTGATGATAGATAATGTACGTTCCATCAGTACTCCTAGTATATATAAAAAATAGAGTGGGATTGTACCAAAATAAAAGTATATTTTTGATTAAATTTTAAAATTTTAAGATTACATTGAAAGTTTTTTGGTAAAAAAGAAGCATCGCATGTGCTAAAAGCACGATGCAATGTGTTAAAATTAGTCTACGATATTTTCGCGGTTTTTGCGAGCATCAGCACTAACGTCTTCACGGAAAGGCATTTCAGCATCTGCGTCTTCCATAACATAGTTTTTACCATCTACATAGTTACCAGCAGAAAAGAAATCTTTATGAGCTGAATCAAATGGCATATCCCAAGTAATACAACCTTCAGTTGGACAAGCAGTAGCACATGCAGGCTCATCATGATGACCAACACACTCTACACATTTATCTGGATAAACATAATAAAGTTCTTCACCCGTTGGGTTATCATCCTCATCTACAATCGCTTCTACTGGACATTCGTCTATACACGCACCACAATTTATACAAGTGTCATTGATTATTACTGCCATGTTTTCTCCTATTTTTAATTAAGTAACTATAGACAAAACTATTTTAAATCAAGATAAAATGATAAGATTATTACGAGAAACATAACAATAAGTTACACTTTCATTTTATGTGAAAATAATTCAATTATACGTTACAAATATTTACATGTAAACGTATTATATTGAAAGATATTTCTTAATATCTTCTACTCTATTCGTTTTTTCCCATGGAAAATCAACATCTTCTCTACCGAAATGTCCATATGCTGCCGTCTTACGATATATTGGACGAAGTAAATCTAATGAAGTTATAATTCCTTTGGGCGAAAGATCAAAAAGATCTGCAATACATCGCTCAATTTTATCTTCTGAAACGACTCCGGTTTCATGTGTATTTACCATAATAGAAACTGGTTTGACAACTCCAATAGCATAAGCAACTTGAATAGTCACGCGCTCACAAGCACCAGCTGCAACCAAGTTTTTCGCGACATGTCTAGCCGCATAAGCAGCGCTTCTATCTACTTTTGTAGGATCTTTACCGCTGAATGCACCGCCACCGTGTGGACAAGTTCCACCATATGTATCAACGATTATTTTACGTCCAGTAAGTCCTGCATCACCTTGTGGTCCACCAATGACAAATTTTCCTGTAGGATTAATATGATACACAATATCTTTTGTTATCAAATGGGCCGGTATAACTTTTTTAATAACTTCATTTATCATATCTTCATGAATTTTTTCTTGAGAAACATCAGGTGCATGTTGCGTGGAGATTACTATTGTTTCTACAGAAACTGGTTTATTATCTACATATTTCACACTTATCTGTGCTTTTCCATCAGGACGAAGATATGGAACTGTTCCATCTTTGCGCACTTGTGCCAAACGCTCAGTTAAACGGTGTGCAAGGTGTATCGGCAATGGCATAAGAACATCAGTTTCACGACATGCATAACCAAACATTAGCCCCTGATCACCAGCACCAATCTCTCCATCTGCTTGATCAACACCTTGATTAATATCAGGCGACTGTTCACCTATTCCATTTAAAACAGCACAAGAACGGTAATCAAAACCGTACGTAGCGTCAGTATATCCAATCTCTTGAACAACTCGTCTTGCAATCTCTTGCATCGGGGCATAAGCCGTAGTTTTCAGTTCGCCTGCAATTACACAAAAACCATTAGACACTAGAGTTTCACAAGCCACTCTAGCATTTTTATCATTTTCAATAATATAATCCAGAATTGCATCACTGATCTGATCAGCCATCTTATCAGGATGCCCCTCTGTTACAGACTCTGAAGTAAAAATATACTCTTTAGTCATCGATTTCCTTTATTGAAATACAGGGTCTTGCCCCGTAAGTCGAGTGGATTATATCTAAAGGATATTTAAAAAAAAACTATTATTTCAAAACCAATAATCAATTTAATAATTATTAGATAGAATTTGGTCATAAATAAATATCAAAAGGAAACATATGTTAGTAACAAAAAAAGCTCCAGATTTTACTGCAACTGCCGTTTTAGCCGATGGGTCAATCTCTGAAGATTTCAACTTAATGAAAAATCTAGGCTCTAAAGGTGCGGTTCTTTTCTTTTATCCATTAGACTTTACATTTGTATGTCCCTCAGAGATCATTGCATTTTCTCACAGAATTGAAGAATTTACTAGTCGTGGTGTAAATGTCATTGGCGTTTCTGTTGATAGTCAATTTTCACACTTTGCGTGGAGAGAAACTCCAGTTGAAAAAGGTGGTATCGGTAGAATAAAATATCCACTTGTTGCTGATTTAAATAAACAAATTTCAAGAGATTATGATGTACTTTTTGGTGAATCAGTTGCCCTTCGTGGATCATTTTTGATCGATGCTGATGGTACAGTTCGTCATTCAGTAATCAACGATCTTCCACTTGGTCGTAACATTGATGAAATGATTCGTATGGTTGATACCATGCTCTTCACAAATGAGCATGGTGAAGTTTGTCCAGCTGGCTGGGTAAAAGGCGATGAAGGGATGAAAGCTTCAACTTCTGGTGTTGCTGAATATCTCGCAAAACATGAGAACGACTTATAGTCTTCAAATCACTATAAACTGAGAGTTGACCCTCTCGGTTTATTCCTTTGTGTAAATTCCACAGCCTTTTTATTTATAAATACTGATTCTCTCTAACTTTTTTTATATTTTATGAAAATTGATCTTTTTTCAAATGTAGCACGTGAAAGCGTCACATAAAACTGAGATGCAAATATCTCATTTGTTTCAATGATAAGATATTTTATCCTCATACCTTGAGATTTGTGTATTGTTATGGCAAAAATAAAAACCATCGGATACTGATATTCAGAAAACAATCTCTTTCCAATATTTCCTTCTTAGCGTCTATCACTTGTTCAACCTACATCTAGCTTGATACTCTAGTGTATAATCGAAAAGACTTGGCTATATACAACCTAATATATATATCTATAATTCTACCGTATACCTTGTAAGTACAAAACTCTCGAGGTTTATTCAGAAAATTCTATTATTTATTCTATGTTTTTTGTAATAATCTAAATAGTAAAAATAAAAGGTATTCTGATAATTATTTTCCTGGAGTAGATAGTAAAAAGTGAGAAGAAGATTTTTTACAAAGGATTTAATAAAAGAATTTTAAAAAAAGATTATAGAACTAAAT
>JAQUHB010000011.1 GCA_028683835.1 Sulfurimonadaceae bacterium
TCAAACTCTCGTCTGTCAAGGCCTAAACTTTAGGTCTCTTCGTTTGTGGACGGGAATTATAGACAAATCAGGAATGGATGTCAAGAGGTTTTTGGGGGAATTTTAAAGAAATTTGGAATTTATGAGAGAGAGCTATTTATTTGATACATTTCGATCCATATTCTATGAAATAATATTTTATTTCATAGATATTTAGGCTATCCAGCCTCCACCTATAAGTTTATCATCATCATAGAAAACCGCTGCTTGTCCTTTTGCAACACCAAAAACTGGTTCATCTAAGATTACTTCTGCATAACCGTTAGAAATTTGCACCTTACACGTAACAGCTTTTGTTCTATATCTTAATTTTACACTTGATTCAAACTCTGTTCGATCATCAAACATATTCATATCTCTTAAATTTACTTTGTAACATGCCAGATCTTCTTTTTGTCCAACTACTATCTGATTTTTTTCATGATCAATGCTTACTACATAGTGTGGATTATGCGCACCTTTTACTGTAAATCCTTTTCTCTTTCCAATCGTATAATGCATATATCCTTTATGCTCACCGACAACATTGCCATCTTGATCTAAAACTTCTCCAACTTTATCTACATTAACATAATCTTTTAATATGTCCGTATAAGTTGTTTCGACAAAACAGATTTCACTCGATTCTGCCTGTGATGCAAAAGATTCTAGCCCTTTTATGGAAGCTGCTAGCTTTTTTATGTCACTTTTCTTACGAGAACCCATTGGAAACAATAATCGAGGGACAATCGACTTATCTATATAAAATAAAAAGTAACTTTGATCTTTTGTATCATCTTCCGCTTGCAACAGATATTTTCCATCATGCTGAATGTAATGACCTGTTGCAATAAAATCTGCATTGATCAAATCTGCAAATTTTGTCATTTCACCAAATTTAAGATTTCTATTGCATAATGCACAAGGATTTGGAGTTTCTCCATTTCTGTAGGTTTCTATGAAGGGATTGAAAACTTTTTCTTTAAATATATCTTCTAAATCGAGTATATGGAGTTTAATACCGACAAAATCTGCAGCTTTTTGAGCTCTTGCTTGGTGTATTTCATGGTAACCTGGTTTTGAATGAAGACGCATATACACACCTTCAACTTCATAACCATCCTCTTTGAGAATTAGCGCAGAAACTGTTGAGTCAACTCCGCCACTCATCCCGATTAAAACTTTTTTATTCATCTTATCTCTTTACATTATAATTAAAATTTATCATAAAATTATAACACTTTAAAAAGGAAAGATTCTGAAATTATAAAATTAAGATTTCAATTTATTTAATCTATCTCTTTTTGTACCTATTGTTGTTATCTGTATTCCGAAGTTACCATCTACGATCACAACCTCACCTTGCGCGATCACATGATCATCAACTAAGATATCCAAAGGATCATTCGCTAATTGATTGAGTTCTATAACAGAACCTATATCCATATTTAAGACATCTTTTAAAAGCATCTTTTTTTTACCGATTCGCACGCGAACGGGAAGCTTTACATCCATAATTAATGATATATTTTTCATATCACCATAATCTACTGTTGTTTCTTGATCATTTGTAGAATTCACAAAAGCCGCTTTTGATTCTTTCAAAGAACTTGAATTAGTTCCATTTGTAGCGTTACTATGAAATGAGTTTTCAAATTTTCCATCTACAATCAGCATCACAAGTGAATTCAAAGCCCCAAGACTAAACGTATATACGTACATCTTACTATAACTATCAAGATTAATTTCACCATCATCTTTTATATAATCAACATTGTCTACTTTTAGTGTTACTTTTGGCAACTCTTTTTGTGCAGATAATGTATTTGAGATGGCACCCATGACATTAGATATGATCTCTTTGATGGCATCAATATCATCATCATTCATATCTTCTTTACTCTCTCCCTCACCACCGAGCATCATATCACCAAGCGCGGTAGCTAATACTGGAGAAACAGCAACCATTATCTTAGCTTCAATATCTCCACTTACGCCGATTTTCACTAAAGCTATCGGAGGAATAATATTGGAGATGATAGAGATACTTTCCTCTTCTTTTTTTATTAATGATGGAGATTGACCGATTAAACTCTCAATAGTCGCTACAGTTTCACGTTCAAATAGTTTAATAAACTCTTCCATCTAATCAATCCTCATATTCATTATTATCATTATCTTCATTTATGATATCTTTTGCACCGCTTATTTTAGCTTTGCGTTGTCTTTCTAGATTTTCCAACGTACGTTTGACTGAATCTTTTTCAGTATGAACTATTTCCGTAACCTGAATAGATTTTCTGAATCTTCTCAAACCTATTTCACCCTTAAATCTAACTTTTCCATCAACTGATAGTGAAACTATATCGTTTGCATCCGTATTTAAACGTATGATATCTCCGATTTTCAGATCAAGCACCTCACTCATATCGAGCTCAGCAGAACCCAAATTTGCTTCTACATTCACTTGTGCTCCGCCAAGTAAAACTTGAAGTTCCTGATTTCTACTCTTTTTTGAACTCGTTTCATTAAGCATCAAATCTCGACTTGCAAGTTTTGGTAAAATCGGTTCTAGCGATATTACTGGATAACAGATGTTCATCATCCCTGAACTATGACCAATGATTATCTCCATAACGACCATAACCACGATCTCATTTTGCGCAACGATCTGAACAACATTTGGACTAGATTCTTTAGATTCAATATTTGGGTACAAATCTGTTACAGGAGCCCACGCTTCTTTGAGTGTGGACATCATAACTCTCAAAATAGTCTCAAAAAGACTGAGTTCTATGTCTGAGAATTCTCTTGTTGTTTCAAATGGTTCGCCTTTTCCGCCGAGAAGTCTGTCAAGCATTGGAAAAGCGATAGAAGGGTTAATCTCTAATATCCCATTTCCTTCAAGCGGTTTCATAGAAAAAACATTGAAACTTGTTGGATTTGGAAGAGACATCAAAAATTCTCCATAGGTCATCTGATCAACCGAATGTAACTGGATCTCTACAATCGAACGCATAATAGAGGATATCTGTGAAGAGAGTGACCGCGCCATCTTGTCATGAATACCGCGAAATGCACGTAACTGTTCTTTTGACACACGGTTTGGACGTTTAAAATCATACAGTGTTATCTGACGCTGTGAATATGATTCGTCACTGCCACTATCTTCTAAAGACTCATCCCCTTCATCTACAACGTCCAGTAAAGCGTCTATCTCTTCTTGTGAAAGTATATCTGCCATATTATGCTCCTACACTCTCTTTTATTTTTAAAATAACTGATTTATGAATTTGTGAAATTCTTGACTCGGTAATATCTAAAATCGCACTGATCTCTTTAAGTGTCAACTCCTCAAAATAATAAAGTTGAATCACCATCTGTTCACGTTCACTATGTGTAGATAAAATCTCTTCTATGAGCTCTACCAGTTGCTCTTTTTCAATTTTTTCCAAGGTCTCAGTAGCATCGTTGTCGTTAAAATGATCATCAAGCGGCATAACTGTATAAATAGCCGATGCGATACGTGCTTCATGAATCTTTTCTTCACTCTCGCCTTCGATCATCTGTGCGAGTTGTGTATCCGTAGGCTCCGCGTCATGTGTTAAAAGATATTCTTCAACCAAATAATCTATTCGCTTTACAAGTTTTCTACTTGCACGGCTTAAAACATCTAAAGATCTAAGATAATCCAACATTGCACCGTAAACTCTCGTTTTGGCATATCCCCAAAAAGAATCATTTTGTGTTTCATCATATCTACGTGCTAGTTTTACCAACTCTTCGGTTCCGATGGCATTAAGATCCATATAATCCACAGAACTTGGCAGTCTTTCTTTGAGTCGAAATGCCATTGCCTTTACTGCGGGAAGATATTGAAGGGCTAGCTCATCCTCTTTATGTTTAAGTTCATTTGCATAAACATTTATCATGCAGCAACCTTCACAGAATCCTGAGTATTCATTTTAATAGCGGCATCAGTGATCTTATGTGCCGAATCAATTACCTTTTCTCTTTTGTTGATCTCTTTTACGATACGGTCAAGATCAGACTCATGTCTATTTTTTGCAAAATTATAAGTTTTAACACTGAGCGTTCTAAAATAAAATGCTACAACAACATGTGAAAATAGATAAAAAAAGATTGTAATTAAAAAAGTATAGGAAAGCAAACCATCTGCACTATCTGATTTTAACAATCCAAAAATAACTCCGACAAAGAATCCTTGAACTGTAAAAAAAGAGACAAAATTTGGTGCTAACATAAATAAGTACCCCTTTTAAAAAATTAAAAATGCTGCATTAAACGTCTAAAAAGCCCCGTTAATCCACTCTCTGTGGAAGAAACTAGCACATTTCGTTCCAAATTCTTCGCGATCTCATGAGCTATAAGTTCAAGATCTATCACAGGTTGAGAACCCGAAGAAACAACACTCACAAGTTCTCTTTGTTTAACTGCCATCGAAACTTTACTATCAGAATTCACTTTGCCAAGAAGTGTTAAGTTGAGATTCTCACTAATGTTAGAATGTGCGACTTTTTTTATCTTGTTAAAGACTGCTAATGCTTCTGATTCTCCACGGACTTGATTCATAATCATCGAAATATCATTACGCATCGTGGCTATTGTTTTTATGGTCGCATAGGCATCTGTGATAGCTGCTGGATCGGGCACTGTTACAACGATTACATCATCTGCTGCTTTTAAAAACATCTGAATATGCTCGCCAATCCCAGCACCTGTGTCAATAATCATGACGTCTAGTTTATCTAAAATCTCAGCTTCTTGCATAAATCTCGCAAAAAGTGCCTCATCAGCATACTTTAAAATTTCGTCTCCACTGTCACCTGGAATCAAAATCAAATTTCTTGTAATAGGTATCAAAATATCCGAGACTTTTGCTTCACCTTTGAGTACATGTAGAATATTTTTTTTAATCTTTACATTGAACATAACATCAAGATTTGCAAGCCCGATATCTGCATCAAATATTCCTACATTAATACCGTTTTGAGACAAAATATAAGCAAGATTCGAGCTAATCGTACTCTTACCTACTCCACCTTTACCGCTAGTAATAGCGACAAATCGTGTCTTTTTGGATTTTTTTGCAGACGATGTTGCTATGAGCTGTTCTAATTTTTCAGCCTGATGCCCGATCATAGCTTGCTCCTGTTAAAACCATGAAGTAAACACTCCACTAAAAAATCGCTGTTTGCGACAATCAAATCTTCGGGAACTTCTTGCCCAACAGAAAAATAACTGATAGGTTTTTTCGTTTCATATACCAAAGAAAAAATATTTCCGAATCCTCTTGTTTCATCGAGCTTGGTAAACATCATTGTATCAACATCAAGAGGTTCAAAATTATCATACGTAGCTTTTAAATCCTCATATTTTATAGAACTTGGTATCACCAAAACTACATCAATACTAAACTCTGTCGTATTAGAATTAAGACATTCATAGATTTTCTCTATTTTATTCTTATCATAAGGACTTGAACCCATTGTATCGATTAGAATGTAATCACAATAGCGAAGAGAGTTTAGCGCACTTGAAAACTCTGGAGGGTCCACGACAGTTTCTATACCCAGTTTCATCATCCTTGCATACTGCATCAGTTGTTCTACCGCGCCGATTCTATAAGTATCTAAAACAACAAGCCCCACTTTGTATCTTTTCTCCATCAAATAGGAGTAGCGCGCTGCTAGTTTTGCTATTGAAGTTGTTTTTCCAACTCCAGTAGGGCCAACAAGCATGATCACTTTTTTCGTTGTAGATGTCGGCAGTGTCTCCATACGAACTGGCACCATCTTTCGTAAAATCGATTTAAAATAACGTTTGACAGTTTCAGAGTTTTCTCTCATCTTCAGTGGCATATGCTCTAAACTCAAATGCATCATCTCATCGAGGTGTTCTTTGTTCATACCGCTCTCAAGCGCCATCTTATAGATCTCTGCAAATTCTGGAGGAATAGCCCGATCTAAGTTTGGAGAGCGCTCCTGCCAAAACATATTTTGGATCAGCTTGACTCTGTCCCCAAGTTTGGAAAGTTCTGCTTTTATTTCACCTAGTTCTTTTGGTTGTGCCACTTCAAGTGTAGCGTTTTTCTCATTTTTATCTTTTTCATAAGTTTCACTATTACTAACTTTGGCAATTTCTGAGATCTGTCTTGCTGCTTTTGAGATGTTATAAAAGACATCTTCACTCTCTTGCTTCACAGGTTTTTGCATCTCTAGAGGACGTTGTTTTGACTTTTGTGGTGTTTGCATCTCTTTTTCATCAACAGCTACGACTATCTCATAAAGAGGCTCTTTACCTAAAGCTTTTTTTTGAATCTCTCTTGTTTCGATGAGCATCGCATCTTCACCGACTACAGCCTGTGCTTTTTTTAATGCTTCTGTCGGTGTTTTTCCGCTAAACGTTAAAATTTTCATTTTTTCATACTTGATAATGGGATAAGCACGCTTTCTCTTTTCATCCAGTGCGGATGTGGAACCTTTAGAGATAAAGTATCAATAACACGGTTATCAAAAAATAAAATATCCAAATCTAAAGTCCTTGGTGCATTGGCAAAACTGCGTTTTCTTGAAAATCTTTTCTCCAAACGCATCAAAAAGTCCAAAAAAACTTTCGGTTGCATTGAAGTTGCCAACACTATCACAGAGTTTAAAAAATCATCCTGATCGATATATCCAAATGGAGGATTTTTTAAAATCGGTGCTGTTTGTAAAATCTCTACTCGTTTATCGGCTTGAAGTGTAAAAAAAAGATGATGAAACCTTCTTAAGACATCACCGACATTGCCACCGATACCTATCGTTGCTTGATAACGATGTGTCGATGACTGTATTTTTTTATAGGCAAAACGCGTTGTAGTGATTAAAGTTAAACTTTCACTTAAAACACGTTTTTTTATCATTTTACGCCTGAATATTTTCTTGATGCGCTCTTTGCGCTTCTTGCATCGCTCTCACTTCATTGAAAAGTTGTAACATTCCTACCATCGCAAGATGATATCCAAAAGGTCCAAAACCGATCAGTGATGAAGTACAAACAGGAGCTATTAAATTCTTTTGACGAAAATCTTCACGACGGTATGTATTAGAAATATGAACCTCGATAGCCGGAATAGAAACAGCACTAATCGCGTCACGAATAGCAACAGACGTATGTGTGTAAGCTGCCGGATTGATGATGATACCATCTGCGTCACCGTAACATTCTTGGATTCTATCGACAAGTTCACCTTCTAGATTGCTTTGAAAAAATTCTATCTCTATACCATTTTGTTCTGCAACATCTTTCATTTGAGCATGAATATGTTCAAGTTTCATCGGTCCGTAAAACTGTTGTTCACGTACACCTAGCATATTGAGATTTGGACCCTGAATTACTACAACTTTCATTTTTTGCCTTTTTTAAGTTATATTCTTTAATTAAGCGCCAATTTTAGCAAAATTATGCATAATCTATTTTAAAATAGACGACAAAAGAGTAAATGTGAAAATTATAAATCCAAATTATATCTATCAAGATGGAAACATCTTGGAAAATCAAGCGATCGCTTTTGAAAAGAATATAGAAAAGATCGCACCAATTGAAGATTTGCTAAAGCTTTTTCCAAATGCACAAATCATAAATCTGCCGGAAAACTCACTTATTATGCCCGGACTTATCAATGCACATGTGCATTTAGAATTTAGTGCAAACAAAGAGACCTTGGAATATGGAGATTTTCTGCAATGGCTCTACAGTGTCATTGGAAATCGCGATGAACTTATCAACTCTTGCAACATCGAATGTATGAAAAAAGCAACACAAATGATGCTAGAATCTGGTATCACGACTTATGGAGCAGTTAGTTCTTATGGCATGGATCTTGACGCTGCTGCTTCTTCGCCTCAAAATGTTGTGTTTTTTAATGAACTCATAGGCTCACAAGCAACGATGGCAGATGCGCTTTTTGCAGATTTTACAGCACGTCTTGATGCTTCAAAATCGATAAAACGTGAAGGATTTTACCCAGCAGTCGCCATCCATTCCCCCTACTCCGTTCATCCGATTTTAGTCAAAAAAGCATTGCAAATGGTAAAAAATGAAAAATTGCCTCTCTCTGCGCACTTTTTGGAAAGTCCAGCAGAAAAAAAGTGGCTAGAACAAAGCGAAGGTGATTTCAAAAAGTTTTTTGTTGATTTTTTAAAACAAGAAAAAGCCGTCTCAAACATAAAAGAGTTTTTAGCTCATTTTACAGATGTGCCAACACTTATGACTCACGTCGTTCAAGCTGGCAATGAGGAACTCGAAATTCTTTCTAAGTCAAAACATACAATCATCCACTGCCCTATTTCAAACCGTCTGCTTGGAAATGGTGCCATCGATCTTGCAGAACTTGATAAACACAATATTCACTGGATCTGTGCCACAGACGGACTAAGTTCAAACTACACACTCAACCTTTTTGAAGAGATGAAAATCGCTCTTTTTATGCACCATGAAGCTGATCTTTTAACACTAGCCAAAAGACTTTTACAAAGTGTAACAAAAGATGCGGCTAAGGCACTCGGACTCAATACAGGGGAGATAAAAGAGGGAAAAAATAGTGATATGCTCGTTTTAGAACTTACATCTAAGCCAAATGAACAACTCCCGTTGCATTTACTCTTGCATGGCTATAATATCTCCAAAATTTATATTAACGGAAAACAGGTTAAAGGAGAGTAGATGGAAAGATTAAAAAAACTATTATTACCCATAACAGCGCCTATAGAGTTTATTCAAAATCATTTCAAAGCGATGGTTTTTTTACTGTTTGTCGTCTTAATTTTTATGCCAAGCGATGATGAATCATTGATGCCGCATAATCTTGAAAAGATAACTTTGGCAGGGCCTATTATGGATATCAATGAAGTCGTAAAAAAGTTGGATGATGCACGTTTGAATGATAAAGTAAAAGGAGTTTTACTTGTTGTTGATTCTCCCGGTGGAGCTGTTGCGCCATCCATTGAAGTTTCATATGCAGTTAAACGTCTCAAAGCTGTCAAACCTATCGTCGTTTATGCAAGTGGGACGATCGCAAGCGGAAGCTATTATTCTTCTATCTGGGCAAATGAGATCGTCGCAAATCCCGGAAGCATGGTAGGAAGTATCGGTGTCATCATGCAAGGAGCAGATTTGAGCGAAGTAATGCAGAAGATCGGTATCAAAACACAAGTAGTTTCAGCAGGTAAATACAAACAGCTCGGTACAACTGATAGAGAATGGTTGCCATATGAGAAAGAGGAACTAAATAAAGTAATTCAAGGTACTTATAATATGTTCGTTGCAGACGTCGCAAGTGCAAGAAAACTCAAAATCGAAGATGCGCCAAATTTTGCGAATGCACATATTTTTACCGCTTCACAAGCCAAAGCTGTCGGACTTGTCGATAAACTTGGGGTGAGTTATGATGCAGAGAATGATCTTATCAAACTCTCAGGCGTTAAAGATCCTACGTGGAATAAAGAGGATCCAATGGATAAATTCATCAAAAAACTCTCAGCTTCCTCAGCAGTGGTCTTAAACACCTACTTTCCGGCACTTTCTTTAAGATAAATGACTCTTGCATGTAGGAATTTTTTCCTTACATGTAGACACGAGAACCCTATCAATAAACTTTAATGCTCAGCACTTTTGAAGTGACTTTCATCTTTTCGTTCATCAGCTCGAAACTATCGTTTACATGTAAGGCTTCTAAAGAGATGACTTTACCCTCTTTACTGATTTGTGCGAAGCCTGAGACCACTCTGTTTTTTGGATTATTTGAAACGAGATTTTCTCGCAAAGCACTCAGTCTGCTCTGTTTTTGTGAAAGGTTGCTTTGCATCTGATGAGAAAGCCTACCATGTAAAGGTTCTAACTCTTTGTGAAAATTTTGAAGTTTAAATGAAATACTCTGAGTAAAGCGCTCTTTTAACTGAGAAATCTCCGCTTTTTTTTGTTTTATCTGTTGCTCAATGGAGTTTTGTTCATACAGCTTTTTGATGTGCAAAAGCGCCTGAGAAGCATTAAATATTTTTGAATTCATAACATTATGATAATTTTGAGCGATTGCATCCAAAGTCTGATACAGTTCATTCGTATCTGGAAGGATCATCTCCATTGCGGCACTTGGAGTCGGCGCTCGAAGGTCTGCTACAAAGTCGGAGATAAGATAATCTATCTCATGTCCAACGGCTGAGACAATAGGTGTTTTAGCTTCAAATATAGCATCAGCAACAATCTCTTCATTAAATGACCAAAGGTCTTCGATACTTCCACCGCCACGACTAAGTACGATAATATCATACCCTCTTAAATCGCTTACATGTAAGGCATCAACGATATTTTGCGCACTATTGTTTCCTTGTACTAAGACATCATAAATATCGATTTCCAAAACTTTATATCTTTGATTTGCCACGCGGAGCATATCTTGCAAAGCTGCGCCAGTCGCAGAAGTGATAAGTGCAATACGGCTTGGGAATTTTGAAAGCTGTTTTTTTCTAGAAGGATCAAAATACCCTTTATTAAAAAGTTTTTGTTTGAGCTGTTCATACGCTAAAGCGAGTGCACCTTGACCTGAGGGTTCAATCATAAAACAGTTTAACTGGTATTCACCCCTTGGAGTGTAGACACTTACAGCCCCATCAACAACCACCTTAAGTCCCTCTTCGAGTCGAAACTTCAGCTTGCTTGCGTTGCCTTTAAACATCACACCTTTAATGGAGGAATCTTTATCTTTAAGAGTAAAATAGATATGGCCGCTGCTATGATGTGTGATGCGAGAGAGTTCCCCCTCAACGAATACACGCACAAAACTGCTTTCTATAAGTGTCTTGATCTGCTCATTGAGTGATGAAACACTAAGCGTGTGCATCTATTTTTTTCGCGCGATGATGAGTGTGGAGATATCCATGGAGAAGCTTTTCGTATACAAAATATCAAAACCTGCATCTATAAGTTCATTTTGCATATTTTCTACGGTAGAAAACGTCTCAATAGAGTTTGGAAGATACTCATATGCTTCAAGATTTTTAGAGATAAAACCGCCCACTTTTGGCAAAATCTTATTCATATAAAAATCTCTTATTTTGCCTAAAAGAGATGGATTTTCATTTTTCATAAACTCCAAGATCACAACCAGACCACCCTGTTTTAAAACACGGTTAAACTCTTCGAGTGCTTCAACTCTTTGCACGACGTTTCTAATCCCGTAAGTGATGCTGATGATATCCGCACTCTCACTCTCTAATGGGATCTCTGTCGCTTTTGCAGTGTGGTATTCAAAATCAGGAAACTTTACTTTTGCCACATCTAGCATCCCGTTTGATGGATCAACTCCTACGATTTTGCCTATTGCCACACCAGAAACAAGTGCCTGTTTACGCCAGTAATCCATCATATCGCCAGTTCCGCACGCAACATCGACGATCACATCGACACTGTCGCCGCTGTTATAACCATATGCAAGATTACAAGCTTTTTTTCTCCAGCTTCTATCGACTCCCATACTCATGACGCGGTTTGCCGTGTCGTAAGTCGGCGCTATGTCATCAAACATCGATACGATTTTTTCCTGTTTTTCCATGCCTTATACCTTATTTATATTAATTTCATCCAGATTAAAATATCATCTGATTCTTTGCTTACATGTAAAAGTTCAAACTGTGAATTGTTATGATCAAAACAACCTTGTCCACCCATTTTTGGTGCGACAAAACCAAGATAGTAATCTACATGATTTTTGCTTAACTCAAACATATTTTTTCCGCCCTCAATCATAATGCAGTTATAATCTTTGAGTTTTTCCAAATCAGTTTCAATATGTACTTTTCTATTTGGAACACTAAAGAGCGCAATTGTCTTATCAAACTCTTTTGTTCGTGAAAGTATCAAAACATCTGGCGCTTTACCATTACAGAGTCTTGCATCAAGCGTCGGTCTATCGACTCTCACAGTTTCTCCACCGACAACGATGAGATCACACACAGAGCGCATCTTGTGAACAAGCGTTCTTGATTCATGTGAGCTGATAACTCCGCCATTTACACTTCCATCAAGTCTTTGAGCCCATTTAAAAAATACAAATCTTTCTTGACTCCACTTTATAAAAGGCTTTAAAAGTGCATCACCATTTACATGGTGGCATGAAGTTTCAACTTGAATATTTGCATTTTTTAAAATCTCTTCTCCGCCATCAGCTTTTTCACTCTCATCAGCAGATGCGATGACGACTCTTTTGACTCCGAGCGAAGCAATAAGACTTGCACATGAGGGCGTTTTTCCCTCATGAGAGCAAGGTTCAAGCGTTACATGTAAGGTTGCATTTTTAAAACAGCCATTATGATTCTTTAAAAGATAGTTGTGAATATCATGAGAAGAACTTAGAGAAAGAATTTTTTCATCATGTGTGAGTTTGTAGTATGCAGCTTGTAACGCTAAGACCTCTGCGTGAGGTCCACCAGCTTTTTGATGAGCTTCAACGGCTAAAAGTTCGTTTTCATGATTGACGACAGTACATCCGACAGCTGGATTGGGATAGGTAAGAAGTTGGAA
Source organism: Sulfurimonadaceae bacterium (assembly GCA_028683835.1). GTDB lineage: Bacteria > Campylobacterota > Campylobacteria > Campylobacterales > Sulfurimonadaceae > Hydrocurvibacter. Next base: position 12,598 of record JAQUHB010000011.1, read on the forward strand.
TCTCCACGCTTCATGAAGCGCTAATTCCATAAAAAAGTTATCGTCGATTACCATTCAAAGTAAGTACTAGCTTTAACAACATTACTTAAAGGTACGACAATAACTTCTTCATCTTCAGGTTGAAGGTAAAGGTCTTCGCCTTTGACATCGACTAAAACACCTCTAAACTTCTCTTTGCCTTTTGCAAGGATACTCACTTTTTCGCCGATAGAGTTGACAAAATTATCAAGTTTTGTCAATTTTCTCTCGATTCCAGGACTTCCAACTTCAAGTCTGTAGTCTCCAGAAACCGGAGGAGTGACATCGAGCAAAGGGGAGATAAGATGTGTGACATTCACACATTTTTCCATACTTACACCTTTGTTCTCTTTGTCTTTTATACTAACTCTGTAGATAGTCTCGCCATGTTCACTTGTGATGATTGCATCATACAGACTAAGACCGACAGATTCTACTATTGATTTGATATCACTCTCAAGACTCATGCTTTCTCTCTTTTTCTATGCGTTTAAAAAGATCTTCTATTCCCTGACTCTTTTCGAGCTGATCATCAAACTCAAATGTCAGTTTTGGAGATTTAAACCAACCCTGATCTTTTAAACAGTAATCTTCTACGATCGGAGCTACTTTTTTTAGCTGTTTCATATAAAATGTACGTTCTTCTGGAGTATAAAACTGCGGGTCGATGTAGACTTTCGCATCACTTCTCCCATGAGAACATTTCACTTCTACAACGTCTAGTTCATGCATTCTCGCATCATTGAGTGAGCTGAGTGCTTCAGGAATAAGCTCTTGAAGAATAGACTCCGTACGTTTTACCTTGATCTGAGCGGGAGTCACAGAGTAACCTTCGCCTCAGCTTTTGTAAATGTCTCAATAACATCGCCGACAACGACATCATTGTAACCTTTAATTGCAACACCACACTCATAACCGTTTGTGACTTCTGCTGCATCATCTTTGAAACGCTTGAGTGATGTAAGTTCACCCTCAAATACAACGACACCATCACGGATAACACGTACCAAACCGCCGCGCACAAGTTTACCATCCACAACAACACATCCTGCAACTGCAGCGCCTTTTGGTGTTTTGAATATATTACGCACTTCTGCTTGACCTGTATTTGTTTCTGTAAATACAGGAGACATCATACCTGTGAGCATTCCCGTAATATCATCGATGAGTTGATAGATAACAGAGTATGTTTTAATATCAACGCCTTTTTGTTTTGCGGCAGCTTTTACGATACCCGTTGGACGAACATTAAATCCGATCAACGCCGTATTTTGACTGTTTGCAACAAGTTCGACATCGTTTTCAGTGATTCCACCGACACCACTTGAAATTACTTCAACTTTTACTTCATCATTACGAAGTTCAGAAAGTGCTCCACGAATCGCTTCAAGTGAACCGTGAACGTCAGTTTTCAATACGATTTTGAGTGCTTTGAGTTTACCCTCGGCAATGAGTGAAGTAAGCTCGTCAAGTGTTGTTTTCGTACTATGAGATAGCTCTTTACGTCTCTCATACTCATAACGTTTTTGAGCATATTCTCGTGCCTCTTTATCAGAGTTCATCGCGATCATTGTCTCTCCAGCTGATGGAACTTCATTAAGTCCGACAACAACAGCTGTGTGGCTTGGTTTAAGCTCTTTTATCTGTGCTTTTTTATCATCAATCATCGCTTTGACACGTCCGTAAGATTGACCACAAACAACGTAATCACCAACTCTTAAAGTACCGTTTTGAACGATAACCGTAGCAACCGGTCCACGCCCTTTCTCTAAAGAACTTTCAACAACAACCGCTTTTGCATTCGTTGTCTCATTTGCTTTAAGTTCTAAAACTTCTGCTGTTAAAAGAATATTTTCAAGCAAGTCATCGATCCCGTCGCCTTTTTTAGCAGACACAGGAATAAACTCGATATCTCCACCCCAATCAGTTGGGTTAAGACCACGTTCTGCCATCTGTGCTTTAACCATATCAGGATTTGCATTTTCTTTATCCATTTTGTTTAAAGCTACAATAATTGGTACACCTGACTCTTTTGCAATATTAATCGCTTCAATTGTTTGAGGTTTTACTCCATCATCTGCAGCGACAACGATAATAATAATATCTGTCGCATTCGCACCACGTTGACGCATCGCACTAAATGCTGCGTGACCCGGAGTATCTAAAAATGTGATCCATTTACCGTTTTGTTTAATCGTGTACGCACCAATATGTTGTGTGATACCGCCAGCTTCACCGGCTGCAACTTTTGCACTTCTGATTGCATCAAGAAGTGAAGTTTTACCGTGATCAACGTGACCCATGATCGTAATAACAGGAGGACGTTCTACAAGATCTTCATCACTCTCGATCACTTCTTCTTCGTAAGATTCTTCATAGTTAAAGGCATCTTTTGGATCAATAGTTGTTACTTCGACTTCAAACTCTTCAGCTAAGATCTCTATCTCATCTTTCCCAAGAAAATCATTTTTTGTCATCATTAAACCAAGATCAAAAAGGACTTTGATCACTTCGATCATTGGACGATTTATTTTCTCCGCAAATTCATAAACACGTATATCTTCAGGAATTTCAACATGAGTAACAATCTCATCTGACATTTTATCTTTGACATATTTTTTACGTTTGTCGCGAGAAACTTTACGAGGTTGTTTATTTGCACCCTGTTTTTTACCAGAATTTCGTCCCAACGGTTTTGGCTCTCTTGGTTTTCTAGGTTCTTCAGCTTTGATCTCTGGTCTATGGCTTGCATTGAGATCAACAAGTTCTACTTGATTATCTTCATAATCCATAGAAAGTTCACTTAAAGATTCACCAAAGATATCAAGTTTCATTCCGCCTGTTTGTTTCTTTGTTGAAGATGATGAAACTGTAGCAGCTTTATTTTTCTTTTTACGAGCATTAAGTTCAGCCAAGGCTTCAGCGCTCATTTTCCCATAACTAGAAACTGATTTAAAAGCGTTATCGTCATGAGAATCATTAAAAATCTCTTCTTCGACTTTTGGCTTTTTCTTTTTAACAATTTTTAGTCCAGAAGTTTTCACAGGAGCAACCATAGTGATTGGCCCTTTTCTCTCCTCTTTTTCTACAATTGCAGAACTAATTGCAGGTACTATAACTTCTGATTTCTCTATAACAGATTCTTCTTTTATTGCTTGAATCTTTACAACACTAACAGATTCTTTCATTGCTTCAACTGCTTCTTCTTTTTTAGGAGTTGTTTCTTGAGGTGCGTCATGGCTTACTTCATTTTCAGCACCATTCATAATATAATTTACTATCTTCTCAGCCTCTTCCATCGATACTGTGCTTGACGCTGTTTTTAGATCCAAGCCCATATCTGTAGCTTTCTTCACTACCTCTTTTGATGTAATACCAAGTTCTTTTGCTATTTCGTGTACTCTAACTTTTTCCATTCTGAGTTATAATCTCCTTTAACTGGTTAGACAAACTTGCCATATCACTCATTTTACATTGTCGCATTAACGATTTTACGACTTTATTTTCATTTTTTAAACACTCTTGACAAAGATAAAAGCTTCGCCCAGTATGTGTAAAATGCTGCAGTGACTTATCCAAGCATCTCAAACGTAATAACACATATTGCGGAAATCTATTTCTACAGGTTATACACATTCGAGTAGGATTGCTGGAAATTTTCGGCATTGTATCTAAATATTGCTTCAATTTTCTATAAACTAGCGCTCAACAACAAGACCGTTATTGTCAAAGTCCAAAGTCTTTACTTCATAATCTGGAAACCTTTGCTTAAACCTATTATTTAATGCCGCAGCATCTTGATCATAAACCATTGAGAAAAATGTTGAACCACTTCCTGAGAGAGTACTCATTAAAGCACCGCTGTCATACGCCATCTTTTGTATTGTAAAAAGCTCTGGCATCATTTTCATACGAATCTTTTGATGAAATCTGTCTTGAGTAGCAAGACGTAGCATCTCCCAATCTTCATTAAAAAATGCCGCCGTTGTGACTGCTGTATGAGAAAGGTTATAAACCGCATTCTCTTTGGAGTAGGATTTTGGCAACAGCGTCCTTGACTTAGAAGTATTGATCGGTTTATTTGGTATAACAACAACCGCTTTGAGATAATCTGGCATATGTTTTTTTTGTGAAAAAACTTTATTTTTCTCAATAGTAGCCGCATTAAAACCACCCATCACTGCAGGTGTAATGTTGTCTGGATGAGATTCATATGTAAGTGCGTGATTAAGTATTCTTCTATTTGAGACTTTTACACCGGCTGCTTCATGTGCGGTTGAGATCGCACTAACAATTACAGCGGAAGAACTTCCAAGACCTCTTGACATAGGAATTTGGTTGAAAAATGTAAATTTAAAAGTCTGTTTCGTTTGTGTTAGACGTTCATAATGCTCGTTAAAAATACTTACAAAAAGGTTATTGCCTTTGAGTCTTGGGTTATTTGCACCCTCACCTTTAATAGCAATACTAAAAAATTTTGAGGGATGAAACTCAACAATATTTCTAAGATCAACGGCTAAACCGAGTGAATCAAATCCCGGTCCTAAATTTGCGCTTGTGGCTGGTACACTTATAGTCACTTTTTTCCTTATCCGACAGCACCGATTCCATAATTTGGAACCGTATTACTATCAAAATCATTATAATTTAAAAATTCTGGTAACTTAAACTCTGATGAGAGAGGCTCATCAAACTTTTTTGTTTCAATTGCTTCTGCATTTTTAACAAAATAGAGCTTTCCAACTGCTTTGATTGGACTATTTTGGTTAAAATAAAATGCATCTGTAGCAAATAGTGGTATATCTTTTAAAATTGAGATCGATTTTAAAAAAATATATGTGACTTTTATAGCCATAAAACTTCCCGGTCCATTTGCATAAAAAAGGTTATTTATTTTATATTTCTTTTGCAAATCTTCATATATCTGTGGAAGTACTTCAGAGCTTTTTTCCTCTGTAATAACAAAGTCAATTAGCCTGTTATTTTCATAAACACCAAACATAATCGGAGAACTGAGGGCTAAAACTATAAGATCAATATCTTTCTTATGCATATGCTTTTGCATACTCTTTCTCTTTTACTCCAACGATATCCACTATCTCATAGTTCGCAGAATCTTTTAAAAGCTCTAATGTAAGCATATGATTTAGATGGTGACTTCCCGCAAGTGCTTCATAATTACCTATAAAATTCATTCCTATGAGGCTCATGTCTCCAATAGCATCAAGAATTTTATGTCTTACAAACTCATCAGTAAAACGAAGTCCTTCCGGATTTAAAACCTTTTTCTCATCTAAAACAATTGCATTTTCTAAAGAGCCACCAAGTGCTAAGCCTTTTGATCTGAGATACTGTACTTCATGTAAAAAGCCAAAAGTGCGAGCACGAGCAACCTCTTTTTTATAGTTTTCTTTTGTAAACTCTAGAACATACGCCTGATGTTCTATTACCGGATGAGAAAATTTAATAGTAAACTCGTAACGAAGATCTTTAGAGGGAGAAAGCTTCACGTATTTATCACCATCACGAATTTCAATATCTTTTTTAATAACCATAATACGCTTAGGAACATCTTGTTCAAGGGTACCCGCTTCATCTAAAAGCATACAAAAACTTGCACTGCTTCCATCCATGACAGGAACTTCATCTGAATCTACCACGATTCTTAAATTATCAATTCCATAGGCATATACCGCAGATAGAAGATGCTCAATTGTAGATATAGAGTAACCATCTTTACCGATGACTGTCGCCATTTTTGTATCAACAACATTTTGAGGAACTAGCGGAATAGAGATGCCGACATCTCTTCTTACAAAGACAATGCCGCTGTTTGCTTCTAGCGGTTCCAATGTCAAATTTACAGGATTTCCGCGATGAAGACCTATTCCAACAAGTGAAACAGGTTTTTTAATAGTTGTTTGGTACATAACTCAGGTTCCTATTCTTTCATTCTTGCCTAAGCAATATCTATTTTAAAATTATAGCCCAATTATAGAACTATTGTTTTTCGATGATACTTTTTCCATCCTTGATGACATCTTCAATATTTAATTTCATCCAACGTGTATCCATCCATTCTTCAGGACGAACTTCTATACCTTGAACCAAAACCCCAAAATGTAGATGATCACCCATTGCATATCCAGTCATGCCTGTTTTTGCTATAACCTGCCCTGCTTTCACTTCATCACCAACTGCGACATTTAAACTTGAGCAGTGACCATAGAGTGTATAAAGTCCAAGACCATGATCGATGATCGGATTATTTCCGTAAAGTCCATTAAAGCTAGCAAACACAACACGTCCAGGATTTTGAGTAGAGATATCTGCCATGTGAACACTTGCGAGGTCAAGACCCATATGAAAAGCTTCACTTACAATTTTGCCATTGTATGCATAGATTCTATGATCTGCATAACTCGCAACCGGTGCCCCGTTTACGATTGGATACATTGGCTTGATGCTAAAATCAGTAATCATTTTTTTCTGATCTATTTTTGAAGTTATCTTATGGATAAGATCCTCATTTTTTGCACGTACTGTTTCATTGATAAGTTTGAATCTCTCTATTTTATCCGTAACACCAGCAGTCTCTGGAAATTCATCTGAGAGTTCTGCAATTTTTCCATCAAGAAAAGCATCTTTGACTTCCATATTTGATACTTTATATTGTTTATCAACAAGATAAAGTCTCACATAATCTTCCGCTTTATTGCCTGCCATATCTTCAGCCACAATAGTCGCTCTAAAATTAGGTTGTTGTATCGGCCAAGCTATAAGAGCAATGTAATATCCCGGTTTCATAAATGGCTGAGCATAAAAATCTTTTCCAAAATTTGTTGTGATTTTTACGCTTTTAAGATGGTCATCGTTTGCTTTAAAAATGACAAGTGCGCTTCCACCCTTTTCAATCGCATAAGAGTTGGTCAAATCCGTTACAACTGGTCTTTTAGAATCAATAACTAAGTTAACCTCTTGCTTAGTCACATTACCGCGTAAAAAGTTCCATTTACTTGCATCTCTTGCTGTAATCGTAATCTTGGCTTTATCACTTCTAAGTCTAAAAAGCTGTTTTGGAGGTGTTACATCCATCGAAACATTGTTCTCTTTTTTCATCAATTTTTCATTCGCTATCACATAATCCTGATTATCAACATTAAGCGTCACTGAATATTCAACGATTCCACTTTGATCTTTTATGTTTATATGTAAAGGATCTTTGAGGTTCCAATACCCATCTTTGTCAACCTTAACTTCTGGTGCATTACGGTTAAACATGGAAGATGTGTAAATAAATATAGCTCCTCCTATCAGTGATAGAAAAAATATCCAAGTTATAAGCGATGATGAGTCTCTTCTTTGTTTCATTGTTTGTGTTCCTTTATGAGTTGTATTATTTCTTTTATAACGTCTTGCATATCGTTTGTCTTAAGCGTGAATCCTGATGAATGAGGATGTCCACCACCTCCATAAGTATTTGCAACATTGTTCACATTGACACTGCCATCACTTCTGAGCGATCCTTTTAGTGTCCTATCTTTATTTTCACGAAGCAGCAAAGCCACTCTGACACTCGGCAAGTGCAAAGCTTCTTCTAACGCTGCTTCACAATCACTCGCTCTTGCGCCATATTTTTGAATCATCTCTTGGTCTACATGTAAAAGTGCAATCTCACCATCTTGATGCAAACTCATCGAAAGCATCATAGCGCCCTTGAGACGATAAGCCGCAAGTGACATATATTTTGATATATATTCACTGCATGTTTTAACATCAGCTCCAAGTTCACATAACTCTTTTGCCATTGCAAAAACTTTTTTATCAGTTTTTTGACTTAAAAAGTTGGACGAATCATCAAGTAAACCCGCATAAAGAGCCGTTGCCATTTTAGGATTGATCGATACCTCATTTGCCTTAAAAAAATCAAACAAAACCTGAGTCGTACTGATTGCATTGGGATCTACTATATTAAATCTCGCATACCCATCATTACTTTGGTGGTGGTCAATATTGATAAGATCGATAGCAATTTCTGTACCGATTCTCGCATGTGTTCCGCAATCCAAACTAATCGCTAAATCCGCATCTACAGGAAAAACATCCCGCAGTTTTTCTACCCATGGTAAAAATTTCAATTTCTCTTCTATATTTTTCGATGCACAGAAAAAAGAAACCTTCTTATGCAATTTTAACATATAAGTATAAACGGCAGAGGCGCTACTAAGAGAATCAGCATCAGGATTGACATGAGAAATCACGACAACATGCTTCGCTCTTTCAATAATTTTTATAATCTCTGGATTGTTCATAGTGCAATTATAGGCTAATTTTTATTCATTTTATAGACATATGCCAGTACTTCAGCAACTGCTGCAAAGAGCTCTTCTGGAATCTCCCGTTCTACTTCCACTTGAGCATATAATGCTCGGGCTAAAGGTGGATCCTGAACAATATGTACACCGTTTTCACGAGCGATCTCTTTAATCTTTAATGCCATGTGATTCATCCCTTTTGCTAAGACAACTGGGGCATGACCCTTTTTCTCATCATATTTAATTGCAACAGCATAGTGAGTTGGATTGGTGATAACTACATCGGCTTGAGGCACTGAAGACATCATCCTCTTTCTTGCCGACTGCATCTGCATCTGACGGATTTTCCCTTTGATGAGTGGATCACCTTCCATATTTTTCATCTCATCTTTGATCTCCTGTTTGCTCATTTTCAGACCATCAAAGTAACGTTTTCGCACAAGTATAACATCAATAGCCGCATAAATTCCGATAATAAACAACATGATTGCCGCTAAAATAATTGCCTTATGTACCATCCAAGAGAGTTGATCATGCAAACTAAAGAGCACGACTGTTGGAAGCTCTTTTGTGTAGAGAAAGAAGAAATAAAAGCCAATACCTAACGTAGTTAAAGACTTTAATGTGATCTTTAACCCATCTACAAGTTTTTTAAGAGAAAAAAGATTTTTCATGCCACTGATAATATTGAGTTTAGAAAAATTTGGAGCAATCGCATCTGCATTAAACAAAAAACCAAACTGAGCAAGTGCCGCTAAAACACCCGAAATAGCAACAATGAGAGACAGAGGAAGAAAAATGATGAAGAATTCTTTTGCAGTTACGATGGCGATATTTATAAGAGTATCACGAGTGAGTTCCGTATTACCAAGCATTGAAAAATAATATTTTGTTAAAAATACTATATGTTCTGACATAAAATTAAAAAGCATCAAAACTGCCAAAATTGCTGCAAAAAGCGTTAAAACTCCTGAAGCATCTTGACTTTTAGGTACATTTCCCTTTGCCCTGGCATCTTCTATCTTCTTGGAGGTGGGTTCTTCTGTCTTTTCGCCTTCATCTTCAGCCATTTAGTGAAATTCCTACTCGACTTTCATTGAAAGATCTATCCAGTTTGCCTGATGGATCAGTGAGCCGCTACTGATGGCATCAATACCTGTTGCCGCAAAACTCTCTATTGTATCTAAAGAGATATTTCCGCTTGCTTCTAAAAGGATATGCGGATAATGCTCTTTTTTATATTTGACCACTTCTTGCATCAGATGGGGAGTCATATTGTCACACATCACAATATCAGCGCCTGCACTCATTGCTAATACTGCCATCTCAAAGCTTTCAGCCTCGACTTCTATCTTACTTGTAAAAGGTATTTTTGTTCTGGCACGTTTAATGTATTCATCAAGATTTGCTATCGTTTTTAGATGTGTGTCTTTTAACATCAAACAATCATCAAGTCCCATTCTATGATTAATAGCCCCGCCTGTTCTTGTTGCATATTTTTCAAAAGTTCGAAGGAGAGGGCGTGTTTTTCTCGTATCAAGAAGTTTCGTGCCATAAGGCTGGATGAGTTTAAGATATTTTCTCGTCAGCGTCGCGATGGAACTTGCATGTAAAAGCATATTGAGCATACTTCGTTCACAACGCATCAGTGTATGAGAAGAACCGCTGATTTTTACGATGATATCGCCTTTCGAAAACTCCTGCGAATCCTCTTTAAACCACTCTAAATGTAAGCTTTCTAGATGAGCCAAAGCATTTACATATTTTACTCCCGCAACAACACCTTCACTCTTTGCTACAATATTTGCAGTTGCTGCGCGCGCAGGTTCTACAAGTGCGTATAGATCGCCACGTCCAACATCTTCAGCTAAAACAGCCTTTACAAACTCTTCTATCATAATGTCATCATTCTCTCTAAGGCAATTTTTGCCCAGTACTGTGTTTTTTCATCTACAAATATCTCATTAATCGGTGTTCCATCATCGATGGCTTTTAAAGTCAAATAAACATCTTCTAGCGTTGTTTCATTCATTGTTGGACATTCAGGTTTTGTTGATGAAAGAATATAAGTATTTTTTGGACGTAAACGATTGACCATATTGAACTCTGTTCCAACAGCTACTTTTTGATCTTCTGGTAACTCGGTGATATACTTGATAAGCTGTGAGGTAGAACCAACGAAGTCCGCTTTGTCACAAATTTTTGGGTCACATTCAGGATGCACAGCTATAAGTATTCCCGGATATTTTTTACGATAGAACTCGATATCATCAACGCTAAAAAGTTGATGCACTGAACAAAAACCATCAAAACAAATAATGTCACACTCTTTTGGGTCACCACCAAGTCCAATAACCATAGATTTTAAACCCATCTGATTTGCAATGTTTTGTCCAAGACAACGATCTGGCACGAAAAGGATTTTTTTGCCCTCCTCCAATGCTTTTGTGATGATAATTTTTGCGTTGGCACTTGTACATACCATTCCACCCATCTCACCCACTTTTGCTTTAACCTCAGCATTAGAGTTAATATAAGTGATTGGTAAAATATTCTCTTTTTGAATCCCATTTTTTTCTAAAAATGCGACAGATTCATCAAAGTAAATTGTATCTATCATCCTTGCCATCGCACAACACGCTATTTTTGGCATCACAACACGTTTCTGGGGACTTAAAACCTTGACACTTTGCCCCATAAAACCAACACCGCAAAAAAGTACAAACTCCGCGTCATCATCTTGTGTTTTTTTCGCAAGTTCTAAAGAGTCGCCGACGATGTCAGCCATTTCGAAAACTTCGTCTCTTTGGTAAAAATGCGCAACCACTGTTACACTGAGTTTTACTTTTAATTCTTCTATTTTTTCTTTTAATTCTTCAGTTGAATAGTTCAATTTGTTAGTCCTAAAAATCAATAATTTTGAAATTATATCAGATTCTAATAATAATTCTTGTAGAATTCCCTCATCAAAAATAGAAGGATTTTTAATAATGATGGATTTTTTATTTAGTTTAAACGGCCAGCTTTTTATAGCGGCATATCTCGTAGGAGGGATCCCTTTTGGACTTCTTTTGGCAAAGTTTTTTGCGGGTGTTGATGTTAAAGCCGCAGGAAGCGGAAGCATCGGGGCGACAAATGTTTTACGTGTTGTTAAAGAAAAAGATCCAGAACTCGCAAAAAAACTTGGCGGCGCAACACTTGTACTTGATGCGATCAAAGGTATCTTGGTTTTAGCGGCTGGACATTTTTTAGGTGCAAGTGAAGCGACAATGTGGGGCATCGCTGTTTTATCAGTTATCGGTCACTGTTTTAGCCCTTACTTAAACTTTGAAGGTGGAAAAGGTGTGGCAACAGGGATGGGCGTTATGCTTTTCTTACTTCCACTTGAAACTATCATCGCTTTAGTAACTTGGTTTGTTTTTGCAAAAACATTAAAAATCTCTTCACTCTCTTCACTTTTAGGTCTTTTAGCACTTATAATTTCTAGTTTTTATATTCATCCTGACATGGCGCATTCTCCTGTGCTTTTGATAGGATTTATTCTTGTTTATAAACATATTCCAAATATTATCAGAGTATTTCAAGGGAAAGAGAAACGCGTTCTTTGAAAGTTTATATAGAAGATTTACGCTTTACATGTATAGTCGGAATTCTTGATTTTGAAAGAATCACGCTTCAGGATGTGATTATAAATCTTGAACTCGAATACACTTATAAAACAAAGTTCATAAACTATGCAGAGGTGGCAGAACTCATAAAGTTCACAATGCAAGAGCAAAAATTTGAACTCCTAGAAGAGGCTTTACTTTATCTTTTTACTCTTTTAAAAGAGCATTATAAAAACATTACCACTCTTTTTATCAAGATTAAAAAACCCTCAATACTCACCGATTGCGTTGTAAGTGTAAGTGATTTTAAAGACTACTCTTTTAAGGCGTGATTCACAAGAAGCTTTGATATCTCATAACTCGCATCTACTAACTCCACTTCAGGCAGATCTTTCATACTTTTTTTCTCTTCTGGACTATCGATTTTAAGGATGATATCAGCATGTTTAGAAAAATCAAGCACTGCTTGACTTATCAGACGTTTATTTTCTTCACTGTTCACTGTTATGATAATTGCTTTTGCTTCTTCCACTGCCAAAGACTCCAAAACGGGCAACTTATTTAAGTGACCGAAATATGCCATATAACCTGATTTTCTAGCAACGAGTACATGTTTTAAGTTATCAGAAATAATGATAAAATTCACCCCTCTCTTTTGTAACTCAGATGCTACTTTTCTCCCTAATGCCCCAAATCCGGCAATAATGATGTGATCTTTTTGCTCAATAGGTGTAATAACATCTGATTCATAAAACTCTTTTTCAAAGTAAGAAGAGAGTTTATAAATATTACTCAAAATAATCGGGGTGAGTATCATGGAGATCACACTCACAAGAATCAAAAAGCTTGCCATCTCTTGAGATATCAGCTTATCAGTTGCCGCCAAAGCAAAAATTGCAAACGAAAACTCACCGATCTGAGCCAAAGCCAAAGCAGTTTTTGCCGCAGTATTTTTATCTGTTTTTCTTCGAATGATGGTGTAAATAACAGCAGCTTTAAAAAGCATCGCCACAATAAAAATGAAGATGACAATATGAAGATTTTGTAAAAAATAAAGTAGATCTATTTTCGTTCCAACACCAAAGAAAAATACGCCAAGCAAAAGATCTTTATAACTTGCGATATCTGATTCAACTTTTACATTGTAATTTGTGTCTGCAATGATCATCCCTGCTATGAAAGCACCAAGCGAATAAGTAAATCCCATACTGTGTGCTAAAAGAGAAGCTCCAAGAACGATGGAAAAAACAGAACCTAAGAACAACTCTTCGATCTGAGTTTTGGCAGAAAACGAAAGCAATGCATTGACGATTTTTTCTCCTACTGTAAACATAAGTGTTAAAACAATAAGAGCAGAAAAAAATGTTTGCACTAAAACTGTGCCCAATGAAAGGTTGTGATTGGATAAGAATGTCATTAACAATAAGATAGGAATTACTGCCAAATCTTGAAAAATAAGGATTCCCATCGACTTTTGTCCATAAGGGGTAAGAATATCTTTTGATTTTTTCAAATATGTAAGGACTATCGCTGTAGATGAAAGAGAAAATGCCAAAGAGATGATGAGCGAGGAATTAAAGTCCAGTTTAAAAAGATAGTATGAAAGTAAAAATATTACAATGACACTAAAAAACACCTGCATCAAGCCATTAGCAAGTAAAATCTCTTTCATCTTTTTTATTTTTGTAAAACTGAGTTCAAGTCCGATAGTAAACATTAAAAAAACAATTCCAAACTCTCCAACCATGTCTAGAGAATTGATATAAAGCCCATTAAATCCAAAGATATAACTGATGGCAGTTCCTGTGAGAATATAACCTATAATGTGTGAGATTCCATATCTTTTAAGAATGATATTGAGAACCGTTGCGATGGCAAGAGTTAAAAAGATTGCTAATAATAAATTTTCCATAAAGCAATTATAGAAGGTTTTTTCAGTCTTTTTTACGAGCTGTTGTATAAAATATCTACAATCTTTACAGATTCATTTCTTAATCTAAGTTTAGAGAAATTTTAAAGAAAATTGAAAAAAACTTTAAATATTTCTAAAACTATGATATGATTTCGCAAATTTTTCGCTTATAGGAACTTAAAAATATGCGCATTCTCATTATAGAAGATGAAGTTACTTTAAACAAAATGCTTGCAGAGGGGCTTAAAGAATTTGGCTACCAAAGTGACGTTGTAGAAACTCTAAAAGATGGCGAGTACTATCTTGATATCCGCAACTATGATTTAGTATTGATGGATTGGATGTTGCCAGATGGCAACAGTGTTGATATCATATCAAGCATCAAAACAAATACGCCAAAAACTGTTGTAGTTGTTCTTTCAGCTCGTGATGATGATGAGAGCGAAATTGAAGCACTTCGCTGCGGCGCTGATGATTACATCCGTAAACCATTTAATTTTGACGTTTTAATTGCTCGTTTAGAAGCTAGATTACGTTTTGGAGGGAGCACAATCATCGAGATCGATGATTTAATCATCAATCCAGAAGAGGAAAAAATCATCTATAAAGAGCAAGAGATTGAACTTAAAGGAAAACCTTTTGAAGTACTAACTCACCTTGCTCGTCACCGTGATCAAATCGTATCAAAAGAGCAACTCCTTGATGCAATCTGGGAAGAACCTGAACTTGTAACTCCAAACGTTATTGAAGTTGCAATTAATCAGATTCGTCAAAAGATGGACAAACCTCTTGGAATCACAACTATCGAGACAGTACGTCGTCGTGGTTACAGATTTTGTTTTCCAAAAGAAATAAACTAATACTACAAGCTTAGAGAGCAAAGAGCTCTCCAAGCTTTATTGTAACTTCTCAAAATCAAACTCCTTAGATGTAAGACTCTTTCATTATAATTTTGATACAATTTATTACCTTTAAAGTATGACAGGATTTCATTATGCTCCTCGGAAGAAGTATCAGAAAACAATTTTTTATACAGCTTATCATCGCTTCAGCATCCTTGATTTTGATCTTTACTTCCTTTGCTTATCTTTATATAGAAAGGTCAATATACAATGAAAAAAAAGATGAACTGATAAAATTTGCGCAAAATATCGCATCATTTAAATCCATTTCCGATGCAACAATGCTGAACCCTGAAACATTTATGGGACTCTCAGTCGAACTTGTACATCTCAAAGCTCAACCTGAATATGTTGATATGTATGAAAAAACAAAAGATGAAAGAACTTATCTAACACTTATCTACCCTCTCAGACTTCAGGATTTGAGTTATTTAAAAATCACAAGAGATATAACTCCAACAAAAAAACTTTTAAATAACATTCTCAACTCTATATTCATTATTAATTCTGTAGGTTTTATTCTCATTATTTTGTATGCAATTGGGCTTTCAAAGATGCTTATAGCACCGGTCAACACACTTTCAAGAAGACTCTCAAATATGAATGAACATCTTATGCAAAATATCAAAATCGAAGAACTTCCAAAAGAATTTGAACCACTTGGTTTAACTATCAATCATCTTATAAATAGAGTTCAAAACTTTGTAAAATACCAAAAAGAACTCTTTATCGGAACTGCGCATGAGCTCAAAACTCCCCTTGCCGTCATCAAACTCAAGAATCAGGTAACACTTATTAAAAAACGTACACCTGAAGAATATATAGAAGCCTTGAAGACAACCAACAAAGCTGTTGATGATATGAATCACATTGTTTCCAATATTCTCAATATCGGTCGCCAAGAAGGCGCACAGTTAGAAAAACCTGTAGAAATTGATGTTATTTCTGTACTCAAAGAAAAAGCAAGAGATTTTACGCTTCTAGCAAACAATGAAAATAAAGAACTCATCATGCACTTTGAACCTGATCTTTTTATGGCAACACTTCAGATAAGTCTTTTAAATCAGATCGTTCAAAACTTTTTGCAAAATGCTCTCAAATTTACCCCTAAAGAAAAAAAAGTTTATATCAACAGTTTTCAAAACGATATTGGGCTTGTTATTGAAGTACTTGATGAGGGTTGCGGAATTGATGAAAGTGTTGATCTCTTCGCTCCTTTTAAACGTCAAGGAAATAAAAGTGGAGTCGGTCTAGGCCTTTTTTTGGCAAAAAGCGCTGCTGATGCGATTGGTGCAACTATAGAACTAAAAAATAGAACAGATGCCAACAGTGGAACAAGGGCGACCTTGACTATTATCTCTAAACTCTGCTGTCCGTTACACTTCAAATAAACTAAAGGTATATTTTGATATAAATCGAACTTATAAAATAATCATAAGGTTTTTGAATGGCTTTACTAATAAATGATGAGTGTATCGCATGTGATGCATGTCGTGAAGAATGTCCGACTGTTGCTATTGAAGAGGGCGACCCACTTTACTACATTGATCCAGACAGATGTACTGAGTGTGTGGGTGTTTATGATGAGCCAGCTTGTATCGCTGTATGTCCTGTTGAATGTATCGTTCTTGATAAGGATAACGTTGAGACTATTGCAGAACTTCAATATAAATATAAAGCAATCCTAGCAGAAGAGGAATAGTTTGGCAAAAATAACGGCTGTCATAGATATAGGATCCAATTCGGCCCGGATGGTGATCTATGAAAAGACAAGCCGTTTTGCTTTTCATCTGATTCACGAAGTAAAAAGCCGAGTTCGGCTTCCTGAAAATGCTTACCAAAATGGTGGTAACCTCCAACCTCAAGCAATACAAAGAACTTATGACGCTCTCGAAAATTTTTTGCATATAGCCGCTTCCTATAAGGCTAGAAAAATCCTTTGTGTTGCAACTTCAGCTTTGCGTGATGCTCCAAATAAAAATGAGTTTCTTTCTAAAGTAAAAAATGGTCTTGGACTCAATATTAAAGTGATTGATGGTCAAAAGGAAGCGTACTATGGAGCAATCGCTTGCTGTAATCTTTTGCCAAAATCTGATGCACTGACTATTGACATTGGCGGAGGTTCCACTGAGTTTTCGTATATCATCGATGGAAAAGTTACTAATACTCTCTCCCTTGAACTCGGAACCGTAAGACTCAAAGAGCTTTATTTTGACAAAGATGATATCGAAGGCGCTAAAGCCTACATCAATAAAGAACTGGATAAGTTAAGTAATATACCAATATCCAACCTAATGGGAATTGGTGGAACTTTTCGAGCTCTATCCAATGCAATTATGAAAGATATCAAATATCCTCTAAGCAAGCTCCATGCATTTGAGTCCTCAGCAAAAATGATGTCTTTATTTATAGATAAAGTAATGAATGCAAATGAAAAAGGTTTAAAACGCTTATACATTAAACCAGATCGTTATGATGTCATTAAACCGGGAAGTCTCATTATCTCAGAACTTTTAAAAAGAAAAAGTGATATTTTAAAGTTTATCACAAGTGGTGTAGGTGTCCGAGAAGGTGTTTATCTCAGCGACCTTTTAAGACACCAAAAAGAGATTTTTCCTGTAAACTTCAACCCATCTGTCAGATATCTTTTAGACTCTTATATTACTGATACAAATCATTCAAATCAGCTGGCTAAAGTTGCGCGAAAGATCTTTGAGCTCACGGCATCAACATATAATATCGATGAAAAATATAAAAGAGACCTTGTTATCGCAGCAAAACTCTCTCCCATTGGCTCAATGCTTCACAACTATTCAAGTAATCAGCACAGTTATTACCTCATTCAAACTGCTCTTGAGTATGGATTTACACATAAAGAGATAATGCTTATAGCAACATTGACCAAATTTGCCAAAAGAAGAGCACCGTCATCTACACATTTTGATGAGTTTAAAAATATTTTGCCGGATGAGACAATAGCGGAGTTCTTAAGCTTTATTATTTCCCTCTCAAGTGCGCTACTAACACATAGACCACGAAATCTAAGCTATGAATTCTCATTCGATAAAAATTGTTTGCATGTAAGCACAACTGAAAATATCTATCTTGCAAAAGAGAGTGTCAGGAATCTGCAGTTTCCAAAGGGAATCAAAGTAGAGTTTATCTAAACTCTACTCCTTTTAGCTTTTAAAATCTTTGTCCCATTGTAAATTCGAAGTGTGATATTTTATCACCTGATTGTTGATTTAGTGGATTTGCAAACATCAACTGGATTGGTCCAACTGGAGAGAACCATTCAAGTCCAAGACCATATCCCCCACGAGAAATCTCAGTTAATGACTTATCGCCGATAAATCCCCAGTCAAGATATGTCACAAGACGCATCTTGGCTTTTGGAACTAAAGGAAAACTTATCTCAGCACTATTTGAAAATGTTTCATTTGCACCTATTAGTGTTGCATTATTGTCTTTTGGAGCAAGAGAATAAGAGGTATATCCTCTAACACTTCCGATACCACCCATATAGTATTTCTCTGCGATTGGTAGATATCCTGTATCCGTAGCATAGTTAAATCTTGCTTTGTATCTAAAGATGGCATCAAAACCAACTAAGTCTTTAAGCCCATAATACTTTCCAAATGTAGTAGCAAATTTTACAAAGTCAGCGTCTCCACCAAGTCCTGATTTTTCAACACTTTGACTTGCTGTAAACCCTTCACGAGGAAGGTAATAGTCATCTGTAGAATCCCAACTTGCACTTGCTATAACAGAGCTTTTTGAATAGCTTTGAAAATAATATGATCCATAAAGAGAAGTTGCATTAGCATCAACATTGCTATAGGTATTTTTAGAGTAGTTATACCCAAGATATCCGCTGATGTTTCTTGTAAATTTATGTCCTGCACCTAGACTGATCCCATTACTTGCCACCGTATAGTCTGTATATTCAGTTGATGACTGATAGAGTGAAAAGTTTCCACTAAAATCACTGTCATTAAGCTTTGGATTTGAAATTGAAAACGAGTAGTTATGAGTAAGTTGAGATTTCTCAAGTTTAACTCCGACATTGAGTCCTGATCCAAATATATTACGATCGCTTACAGCGATACTTAAAAGGATTCCTCCATAACTTCCATATCCTCCACCGAGTTGGATATTTCCTGTTGGAGTTTCTTTAACTTTTACGATAAGATCCATCGTATGGTCATCGATACGTTTTTCTTCGATAGTGTTACTTTCAAAATATCCAAGACGTCCAAGAGCATTTCTTGAATCTTTTAAGTCCGTCAAAGAATACATATCTCCCGGTCCAAGATAAAGTTCACGTCTTATAACACGATCCAACGTACGAGTATTTCCAGAAATAATAACATTACGAATATGTACTTTTTCACCGGGAACAACTTTAAAGACAACGTCTACAGTGTGCTTATCTTTATCTTTTTTCAAGTCAGGCATAACATTTACAAAAGCATACCCGAGATCGGCGATAGCTGTCTTGATTCTTTCAGAGTCTTCACGGAAAGTTTTGATATTAAAAGCTTCATTTTTCACAAGCTTTAAAAGCTCTACAAGTTTCGCATTATCAATGACATCTTTTGTCTGCTCAATGTTGATTGAACTGATGCGATATACATCACCTTCTGTCACTTGATAACTCATTTCCCCAGTATAATGATCGAAATTTACTCTCACAAATGGAGAGTCCACTTTTGCGTCCAAATACCCAAACTGCATATAATAATCACGCATACGAAGAGGATCATATTCAAGATCTTCAATCTTTAGATCTCCACTGTTTCTGCCCCATAACCATCCTATAAATTGATGCTGTTTATTTGCAACGACATCATCAAAATCAGTACCTTTAAATCTATTCATACCGCTATATTTGATTTTTTCTATGATGATCTTTTCACCCTCGTTTGTCACAAACTTGATATGAATACTGCCATTTTCTTGAACCTCTTTTTCCGCTTCGACAACAGAGTCTATTTTGCCTTCATGATTGAGTGAATCGATGATTCTTTTTTTAGCTGCTTCGATCTTTTGCTCATCATAAAGTGTACCGCGCTTAATCATAACAACATCGTTTAGAAAATCTTTGTCATCATCTTTATAGCCTTTAATCTCTACTTTTGAGATAATCGGTTTTTCTTTAAAGTGGAACGTAACATTGCCATCTTCATTTGTGACATAGATATCTTCAAAATATCCCTGATCAAAATATTTTTTTATAGCGTCATTTACTTTTTTGTCATTGAGATCTTCACCAACTTCCAAATCAACCATACGCATCGCTACATCTTTAGATATATGAAACAAATTGTCATAATTTATCTCTTTTATTTTATCTGCGTAGAGCGTGACTCCCTCTAACATGGCAAGCGCCAAAAAGACTATTTTCATATATTTCCTAAATTTGCATAATTTGAATAGTGATTTTACCTCGAATGTGATTAATATTACGTTAGTTAAAAGCATTTTCAGTGTATCATTGAAATAAAAAAAGAGAAATTATGAGAGTTGGAATAATCGGACTTGGTTTAATGGGTGGTTCATTGGCGCTGAGTTTAAAAAATATGCCATTTATAAGAGAGATCGTCGGTAGTGACCATAATAAAGAACACCAAAAACAAGCCCTAGATCTCTCTCTTGTGAAGCAAATTGTTGATTTTCAAGAAATAAAAACGTGTGACATCATCATCCTTAGTGTTCCTGTTGATGGTATCATCTCTATCATCCAAGAGTTAAAAGATATTCCAAAAAATACAACTGTTATCGACTTTGGAGGGACAAAAGAAAAGATTGTAAACTCCATTCCTTCCGAGATTCGTAAAAATATTGTAGCCGCTCATCCGATGAGTGGAACTGAATTTTTTGGTCCATATGCGGCTATTGAAGAGCTTTATACTGATAAAGTAGTGGTACTTTGTGACGTGGAAGATAGTGGAGAGCATCAAAAAGAGGTAGCGATACAACTTTTTGAAGCACTGCATATGAAGATAAGTTACATGCACGCACATGAACATGACCGTCATGCGGCGTTTATCAGCCATATGCCTCACGCTATTTCTTACTCTCTTGCAAATACCGTTATTAAGCAGGAAAACAGAGATGATATTTTAACTCTTGCAGCTGGTGGATTTCGCTCCATGAGCCGTCTTGCGAAAAGCTCACCTGCGATGTGGGAGGATGTATTTAAACAAAACAAAGGGAACGTTCTTGAAGCAATAGAACTTTTTGAAAAAGAACTCAAAAACTTTAAACAACATATCAAAGATGAGAACTGGCAAGATCTTCACAAAGATATGCAAGATGCAAACACTCTTTATAATATTTTTTCTTAGAACTTATACTTTTTTCTTAGCTCTTGGAGCTTTTTCTTATCTATATTCACATTTTGGCCAAGATAAGCTTTTCTCTCCAAAATCTCTATCATTTCTCGCACTTCATCATCCTCTTTGAACTCTATAAGTTTAGTAAGAAGTGCTTTTGTATCTTTGTGAGAAACTGGCGTTTCCCCTTTCTCTCTACGTAAATATGGCTTAAAGATCATAAATCCTACGCCAAGTAAAAATCCAATAAAAGCCGAAATTCCCATTGCGATATATGTGAACTCAGAAAAATCTTCAAAAAATGTTTTTGGATTTTGTAAAACTCCTTTTTCGATCTTGAGCGGTTCATCTTTTGCGCTAACACCGTTATTTCCAACAACATCTACATGTAAGGATTCACTGCGAAGCGTTTTTATTTCATGAGTCTTTGTATCAAAGTATTTGATCTCTATTGGCGGAATCGTAAAACTCTTCTCGCTTACAAATGCTATTTTTTTTGTATATTCACTATGATACTCTCCACTTTTTATAAAGTGCTCAACTTTGGCATCATCTTCAAATACGGAAACATTTGCCACAAAAGGTTTAAGTGCTCCGATATCCTCAAAGTTTGCAGCTCCGCTTAAAGTAAGAGTTGCATTTGCAGCTTCGTTTTGGTTGACCTTTGTTTTATCTATGCTCATATTGAGTTTAATATCACTTCCGACAAGATCCACTCCGCTAGGCAGTGCTTTAACATTCATATGTAAGCTGTTTGAAATATATCTATTCCATTTTACATCTCCTGCCGCACCGCCGAAAAAGTCATTTTTAAGCGTCTGCTGTGCTAAACTCATAGTCGCCGGCTTAAGTGTCAATTCACCCGCTTTTTGTGCGGCAAGAACATAAGTGATCTTTGTTACGACATAGTCTCCATCGACAATGTCAGGTTCTTGTTGCTGTTTTTTTATCCAAAGCCCGTTCATATCTGATGCCTCAAATTTAGAATCAAGCACCTTCATATCACGACGGATTTTAGAAGTAAGCGTTACACTAAAAGGTTCACCTACATAAACATCTTTTTTATCACTCGAATATTCCAGAGAGAATTTCTCTTTTGCATTTTTTGAAAGAGGATTGACATCGATCTTGATGGGTGCAGTTTTGAGAATTCCGTTGTCTGTTTTAATCAAAATAGGGTTGATAACACAAGAGTGTTCAGGCGCAAAACTGTATGTAAGTGTAAGTGTTTTAGTAAATTTGCCATTGACTCCATTGATACTTGTTTGAGATGAAGTTCCCAAAACACTCACTCCACAAAGCGTAGTAATGGATGGTTTTTGAAATCTGATATCGCTGATATGTAAGCTAAAATTAATAATATTTCCCGGAGTTATAGCGCTTTGATCAACATCAGCGCTCACACCTGCAAAAAGATTTGTGCTTAAAAATAAAGATGCTATTATCTTACCAAGGTTTTTCATTTTTATTATCCTTTTGTGTTTTCGTCGTACCGAGTTTATACATATGCGTTGGAGTTCCGGAATTCAACCTTTGAAGCCATTTTTGCTCCTCTTTGTTACTCATACTGCTGTTACTTGGCTTGTTTACACTATTCTCTTCATTTTGCTGATCTTGCTTGTTTTGATTCTTTTGCTTCTCTTTGTCTTGCTGATTTCTATCTTGATTTTCTTTACTTTGATCTTTGTTTTGATCTTTGTTTTGCTGGCTATTGCCTTGATTGTTCTTCTCTTTATTGGATTGATCTTGCTCTTTTTGATTTTGATCTCTATTCTGCTTGTTTTTCTCTTGCTGCTCTTTTAAAAGTTTTTCAACAATCTCTTTATTTATTTTTGCATCTGCGTCACTTTTGAGTGCGAGTGATTGCTTGTACATCTCCACAGCCTGTTGCAGTTCGCCTGATTTTGCATAGCTGTTTGCAAGGTTATATAGAACTCCCGCCTGCTTCACTTTATCTGTTAAGTTCACTTTTTTGTAAATATCTGCGGCCTCAGAATATTTTTTATTTTTATATAACGATGATGCAAGATTATAATTCGCCTCATTACTCTCATGATCTTTGAGATATTTTTTATACAAAGAGGTGCTTTCTTGAAAATCAGCATTCTCATACGCTTTTTTTGCATCACCAAGGAGTTTAAAATCCAAAAGTCCCGCATGCGACGGTGTACTAGCCGCTAAAACAAGCCCAACAATAAAAGCACTCGGCACATGCACAACTTCACGTTTACTCATAGAACTGATCGCTAGCAGTAAAAGAAACAAAGCAAATCCAATTGGAATATGAAAAAGTGGTATAAATTTTGTAATCATTTGAGATTTTAAAGTTTTTTGCTGTACTTTTGTTTCTATCTCACTAAGCATCTTCTCTATATCACGATCAGAATTCACACCCTCGATGTACACGCCTCCGGTTTCAGTAGCCAGCGATGAAATAGAAGAATTAAGCTTAGAAATGATGATCTTTCCTTTTTGCATCACAAAACCTGTGTCAGATTTGATAGGAGCTCCCGAAGAAGTTCCCATGCCAAGCACAAACACCATAATATGATGTTCTTTAGCATAAGCAATCTCTTCGCTAAAGTCCGAATCATCTCCACCATCGCTGAGTATCAACAGATAACGTTTCTTTTGATCCTTCATGCTCTCATCGACACCTGAAAGAAGCTGCATAAAATCTGTGCCCTTTTCAGTGATAGAATTTGTAGAGAGTTGTTTGACAAGAAAAGAAACCGCGTCATGATCAAAACTCAGAGGTGACACAAGATAACCCGCCTTTGCAAATGCCACAACCCCAATACGTTCTGTTGGCGCAAGTGCTGCAAGAGAGAGTATCTTATGTTTTGCAAGTTCTAAGCGTGATGGATAAACATCGGTTGCAAGCATAGAATCAGAGATATCAAGCCCTATCATGATATCTGCGCTCTTCGCCTGCACTTGTATTTTTCCATCAGGAATCACAGGCTCTGCAAGGGCAAAAATAAGCAGTATACCGATGATAAAGAAAAGAGCATTTCTTGCGCGAAGACTCAATCTCTTAGAGTTTACACGTAGTTTTTCCATCACTTCATCTGAGAAAAAAACTGCTTGCTTCTCCTTTTGTGATAAAAAAAGTGCAAATAAAATAATCAGCGGAGGTAACATATAATAGATAAATTCAGGATGCAAAAAGGTCATTCATGTCCCCTTTTATTTATCAAATATACATATAACATCAAACTGAACACACCGAAAAAAAGTGGATAAAAATAAAAATACTCTACATCAGAAAAATTCTGAGATTTGATTTTTGATTTTTCAAGTTTGTCTATATCATTATAGATAGACTTTAACTCTGAAGCATCAGCCGCTCCGTAAGTTTTGCCTCCAGTTATAGTTGCGATCTGTGTTAAAAGAGCTTGATCAAATTCTCCATCATTTCCTATTCCTATTGTATAAACTTTGACTTTCTCTTTTTGAGCCATTTCCAACGCTACATGTAAAGGTATTTTTGTGGCTTCTGGGGAGTTGTATCCATCTGTCAAAAGGATGGCAATTTTAGTCTTTGCTTTAGAGTTTTTCAGCAAATCCACACCTTGAGCAAGTGAATCATAAAGTGCAGTTGATTGTCCTGCAATAGAAATATAAAGCTGATCAACCACTTTTTGAACAATGTTTTTATCGTAGGTCAAAGGCGATGCAATAAAAGAATACGCTCCAAAAACGACAACACCGATGTTATCATCAAGCCGTTTTGCGATAAAATCTTTGACAATACTTTTAACAGCATCAAATTTTGTCGCGTCCACATTGCCTCTGTCAAATCCATGCATACTCATAGAATCAGAAGTATCCAAAATAAGAGCTATTGCATAACCCTCTTTTGGCGCCATCTCATAAGGCTGATCTTTCACCGGAGACATAAACGCAAAGATCAACATAACAATGGAGATCCATTTGAGCATAAAAAGTAAGTTTGAGCGACTCACCGTATCTTTTGCAAAGCTTTGTGAATGGGGAAAGTAAAAAGAGGGTAGTTTCATCCGACATAAAGAGGCACAGGCTATGAAAAAAAACAGGACAAAGAAAAACCTCGGATGCTCGAAATAAAAACCATCAAACATCAATCATACCCTTATAAAGTTCAAAATAACTTCTTTCTTCATACTCAAAAGGTCCGACATCTTTTTTGTATTTATATCTTTCAAGTCGAGATATAAGATTAAAATACATCTCCTCATTTCTAGGCGAATCATCTTTAAAAACTAACCCATATCTCGTAATCTCATATGCTGCTTTTTTTGAATCACTAAGGTCTACATGTAAAAGTTTTTGATAAGTCGTTCTACGAAGGCTGAGACGATTTTTTGTTTTAATCCACTTAAGTGCCAAGTAAAGTAGACCTATAAGTACTAATAAAGAAACGATTATTACAGCAATGAAAAGATATATACTATGGTCTGGTACTTCTAAAAGTGGTTTTATATCTCTTATTTTTATCTCATCTGGATTCATTATCTTCTCTCAAATACTCTTTTTAAACTCACACTCGCCACATCGTCGGTATACACTTTTGTAAATCTTATACCTGCGTTTCTCAAACTTTCATACAAAGCTTTATCATGTGCGTGGACTTTTGCGACGTAATGTTTGACACTTTTTTCATTAAAATCACCTTCCAATGTTGACCCGTTTTCAGGATCCATCAAAGAAGAAAATCCCATAACAGGTGGATGCTCTTCGAGTTTATCTCGTACGATTATCGCAACAACCTCATGTTTTTTTGCTAAAATTTTTAAATTTGGTATCTCAAAAAAATCCGCTATCAAAATGATAAGCGACTTTCTTTTGAGTCTTTTATACAAGACATCTGCCATCAAAGCATAATCCGCTTTTTGATGAAGCGGATCAAATTCTAGGATCTGTGCAACATTTTTTGTCGCGAAACTCATCTTTTTTGTCGGTTTAGAATAGGAGATCATCTTGTCTGTAAAAATATATGAACTAAGAAGATCACCATTTTTCAGAGTAGAAAAACTTAGCAACGCCACAAGTTCTGCAATCACATCTTGTTTGAACTTTTTACTTCCAAAATAGACACTTCCATTAAGCATCGTTGATACGACTACGTTAAGCTCTCTCTCCTCTTTAAATATTTTGATATAAGGTGCTTGCATCTTCGCCGTGATATTCCAGTCAATATGGCGGATATCATCTCCAGGCATATATTCACGAAGCTCTACAAAATCATATCCCTCACCTTTAAAAATAGAAGGATTATTGCCGCTCATCTCACTAAATACTTGGCGACGGGCACGAACGAGTATCTTTTTTAATTTACTCATGATGCTCTCTTAAGGGATCGGAACTGTTTTTACAATTTTATCGATGAGAGAATCTGTTGTAATTCCCTCGGCTTCAGCTTCATAAGTCAAAACTAGACGATGGTGCATAATCTCTTTAACTATATAAGCTACATCAACAGGTGTCACAAAATCTTTTCCCCGCAAAAATGCCATCGCTTTAACCGCTTTGAACATATCAATACTCACACGCGGACTTGCACCAAACTGAATATATTCAGCGATATCTTCAAGCCCATACGCACTTGGATTTCGTGATGCTTCTACAAGCTCAATCATGTATTCTTCAACCTCGGCATCTATATGGACAGCTTTGACCGCTTCTTTGAGATTTACAAGGTCTTCATGACTGATCACTGTATTGATCTGCTCATTCATACCGCCTGAGATACGTCTTGCAATCTCTAGTTCTTCCTCTTTTGT
Source organism: Sulfurimonadaceae bacterium (assembly GCA_028683835.1). Classification (GTDB taxonomy): domain Bacteria; phylum Campylobacterota; class Campylobacteria; order Campylobacterales; family Sulfurimonadaceae; genus Hydrocurvibacter. The sequence goes on from JAQUHB010000011.1 coordinate 39,456, forward strand.
GTTGTAACCGACATCCAGTTTAAGCATAAAACGGTCAAGTTGAGCTTCAGGAAGCTGATATACACCCTCTTGTTCAACAGGATTTTGAGTCGCCATAACAAAAAATGGAGGAGAGAGCTGAAAACTCTCTTCACCTATCGTCACTTGACGTTCTTGCATCACTTCCAGCAATGCCGACTGCACTTTTGCCGGAGCACGATTGATCTCATCAGCTAAAAGAAGGTTAGTAAAGACAGGTCCGCGCTTTATCTTAAACTCATTTGTCTTTGGATCATAGATCTGAGCACCTAAAATATCTGAAGGAAGCAAGTCAGGTGTGAACTGAGCACGTTTAAAATCCAAACCCAAACTCTGTGAGAGCGTTTTAACCGTCGTTGTCTTTGCAAGTCCGGGAACACCTTCAATTAAAACATGCCCTTCACAAAGCAGTCCAATAAGGAGTCCGTCTATCATTTTTTCTTGACCTATGACGACTTTTGCGACCTCTTTTTTTATCTCGTTTATTTTAGAAATCATATATTTTTCCTATTACGGGTATCTATTGTAAGGTGTAGTATAGCTTAGTCGAAGTAAATAAATACCAAATAGCACACAAATAACGCATCTTTTAAAAAAATGCTTGACTTTAAAAAATAGTTTTACTATAATTCCCCTCCACAAACATCCGTGTTTGTTTTTGTCTCGTTAGCTCAGCTGGTAGAGCACGTCACTTTTAATGATGTGGCCGATGGTTCGAATCCATCACGGGACACCATCGCAAACTTGTTTGCAAAACTTATTAACCACAATTGTGGCTCCATCATCTAATGGTTAGGATTCAAGGTTTTCATCCTTGCCATAGGGGTTCGAATCCCCTTGGAGTCACCATTTTTTCTATAAACTTCCTTATTTTAAACATTGTTATAAAATTTTAACTTTTTACTCTTTATCATATCTTTTATGTAGCTCTTTAGCTTGTGCGACCGCTCTTGCAAATGTTCTATGCATGTACACTTCCCCTATTAATGCAACGATGTTATACTTCTGTAAATCTGTGAAAACATTATCGTTTGTCCCAGAAGTCAATACAACCGTCCCATTATCTCTGAGTAGTTTTATAGTTTCTTGAAAATTATGGAGTGCTGTCGAATCTATAAAACTTACATGTCTCATTCTAATAATTAATATTTTAGATGAGATACCTCTTTCTTTTATAAGTTCTGCATATTGTTTTGCGGAAGCAAAAAACAAAGGACCGCCTATCTCATAAACAGATATCCCTTGTGGAAGGTTTTCATAGTTTTCTATATCATCTATATCATGACTTACGATCAGTTCACGACCATCAACATCTGCCATTCTTTTCATAAATAAAAGTGCTGATAATACGATTCCAACTTGAATAGCAACAGTTAAGTCTACTAAGACAGTAAGTATAAATGTAGAAAGTAATACGATGTAATCAAAAGGTGAACCTTGCAAAATAGATATAAAAGATTTCCATTCACTCATTTTATAGGCAACTACTATCAAAATTCCTGCCAAACAAGACATTGGTATAAGTTTTGCAAAATCTATAAAAACAAGCATAATTAAAAGTAAAACTAAAGAGTGTGTTATCCCTGCTATTGGTGTTCTTCCCCCATTCTCAACATTGGTCGCTGTTCTTGCGATGGCTCCTGTTGCAGGTATACCCCCAAAAAAAGGTGTCACTATATTTGCTATACCTTGAGCAATCAATTCTGTATTAGAGCGATGATTTCCACCAATCATTCCATCTGCGACAACTGCCGACAAGAGAGATTCTACCCCACCGAGCAAAGCAATAATAAAAGCAGGCACCAAATACGTAGATAAATTTGCTAATTCAAAATTTGGAAGTGAAAAAGTTATATCATTAGATATCGTACCAAAGAATGTTTCTATAGTTGTAACAGGAAGATGAAGAAAATGAACTAAAAGTGTCATGGAGACAATAGCGATAAATGAACCAGGAATCTTCATCGTAATATATTTAAAATTGATAGTTATTAAAATTGTACAAACAGTAATGGCCAAAGCATAGAGATTTGTATCATTAATATGCTCAATATAAATGATCCATTTTTCAAAAAATGCTGATGGAAGCTTTGATATCTCCAATCCCAAAGCGTCTTTTATCTGTGTTGTAAATATAACCAATGCAATTCCGCTTGTAAAACCGACAACCAAGGGATGAGGAAAATATCTTAATAAATTACCTAATTTAAATAATCCAAACAGGATTAATATCACTCCTGCCATTATGGTCGATATAAGAAGTCCATTCGTCCCATACTGTTCAATTATCCCGTATAAGATAATAATAAAAGCACCTGTTGGACCACCGATTTGTACTTTACTGCCACCCAAAAATGATATTATAAAACCTGCAACAATAGCAGTAATAATCCCTTTTTCCGGCGAAACACCTGAGGCAACGGCAAAAGCAATGGCAAGAGGCAATGCTACAATGCCGACAATTGTGCCAGCTATCATATCTGCAATAATCTGTTCTCTTGAAATACCATTTTTAATTAATGTGAAAAATTTTGGTTCAAACATTCTGTTTACAATCCTCTCTATGAGTTTTGGTAAAAGATTTCAAATAGAAATTTTACAACACTTTTACTCTGTTTGACATATTAAAAAAATACTACTACCTATCAAAATTTTAACAGGAGACGAGTGACATATAGTCTGTTCTTACAATATTTACTTGACTAGAGAGTATAAATATAGTAGAATCCATACATTAAATTTAAGGCACGAAACTTGTGCGTAAATGCTTTATCTTACTCAATTACGGGCCCTTATATAGGGATAAAAATATTAGGGTAATTCTCACTTAAGAGTCACCACTTTACTTACAAAGAAAACATTCTTATGAAAACATACTCTATAAATCCACAGACTAAAATGATCACAACAAATGATGATTTTGACGGACAAGTCAACAGTATCTACACTTTTTTCAACTCCATTCTTGTAGATCATTCTCAAGCTTTAAATGAACATATTATTTATACAGATGCGAATGCTCTTATCTCAACGCTGATTCCCTACTTTATCGGTGAACAGCTTTTTTTAGGAACATCACTCATTATCGGACAAAATGGTTTTGAAGAAACAGATGTCAAAATTGGTCTTGAACAATTAGAAGCACTTATAAACTATGATGTCAATATGTTTTACAAAAAATCTCTTAACGCGCTTGCCACTGAAGAGTTAAATCTTTATAAGATCTTTGAAGTCACCGATAATGGAAAACCTCTACATGTAAGCTACGAATGGGTAATCTATACTTTTAATATGGCAGACGAAAGAACACAAAACTACTTTTTAAATACTCTCGATGTAACTATCATGGAAGAAAAAAGTGTGCAGGAACATTTTCAGAAAATGGCACAACTCGCAGTAAACGCAGGTAACAGATAGAGAAAAAATTCTCTATCTGTTTGGTCTTGAACTTTCGCGAAGCATATTATCCATCAGGTTAAACAACTCTTTACTCGCGTGTTCCATCTCTTGAAAATTATTGAATATCTCTGTTCTATGTGTTAAGATATTGGCCGTAGGGTCTACTGCATCTAAAAACTTCATATTTGTATTTGCATTTTTATGGACTATTGCATGAGGTGACGTGAATTGTGAATATATAGAAGTATTCCCAAACCTCTCTTTACCCTCACCATCATACCATTTACCTAAGCGACATCCATGATGATCGACCACTGAAAGTACCTGTTTTGCAGTAACAATACTGTTATATGCTCGTGCTTTATATAAAATATGATCCATTTTAGCTAGTACTACAAAGATACTATTTTCCATTCCGTAGGAAGAATGGACAATACCAGAAGAATTTTTACTAAGCTGTGTCAATATCTCTTCAAACTTATAAATTCTTTCCGTAGACTCCTCTACAACACTATTCATAGCTTCACTGCTCATCTGAATGTCACTCATTCCTTGCTGTAAAGTTTTAATCGAAATAGATATCTCACCGGTTGCTTTATGTGTACGTTCTGCGAGTTTTCTGACTTCATCAGCAACGACTGCGAAACCTCTTCCATGTTCTCCTGCACGAGCTGCTTCTATGGCAGCATTCAGTGCAAGAAGATTTGTCTGATCTGCGATATCAGTAATGAGCTCTATAACTGATGTGATATTTTCTGCCTGTGTTGCAAGTTCATCTATGGCTTGAGTATTCATACCTACTTGATTTTTGAGAGATTCGAGTTCTCCAACAATAACATCAATACTTTTTTTAGAATCGCTAGCATGAGATTCAGCAGATCTCGTTGCATTTGTAACACCTTTTAAAGCTTCTATATTTTTTGCCAGCTCTTCTTGAATCAAAGTCATACTTTCTGTAACACCCATACTTAATTGACTTATCTCTGCATTGAAACTGTCTTGTTGTTTTTTACTTTCTTGTGCTTGCATAGAGTCGATGCTCCCTTTGACAAGAGTGATTGCTGTAACAAACTCACCTTTCATAGCATTAGAATGGATCTCAACGTTAAAATCTCCTTTAGATGCTTTAGAGATAGAGTGATTGATCTGATTTACAAAATCTTCAATCTGATCAAGTAATGACGATAAAGCAATTCCCATAACACCAAATTCTGTGTGCTCGTTCTTCTCAATTCCATGATGCTGAAGGTTCCCCTCTGCTGCGTGCTTCATCATATCTGTAAAGTTTTTGATAACTTTTACTATAGAACGCACAAGCACTTGAGACAAGATTAATACCATAATGCCAATAAAAAATCCAAGGATTAATGCAGCATATTTGTAGATTGAAGTACGTTGGGACATATCATTGACTGCACTTTCAAGAGCGTTATGTTTAAGCTCGATCACTTTTTCAAATTTTGCTCTTGATGCTTCAGCAGGAGGAGTCAGAGTAGCTTTATAGTTTTTATACAGTCCATCTTTATCTTCACTAATCTGTTTTGGTGTTAATGATTTCATAAGTGTAAATGCATTATTTAAAAAGAACATAGCTGAGTTTTGTGAATCTTCTATGAGTTTACGCTCATTATCATCCACCGCTGTTTCTTTTAACTTTTGAAAACTTTCAGAAACTTTTGCAACTTTTTGAGATATCTTTTCTATATCTTTATCATAGTCACCACCAAGCATAATATCTCTGTCCAGTCTACTGACATAGTTCATATCTGCTTCGATAGAGAGGGTGTACATCTCACCTGCAACATATTTAGCTTTTAGATCACTAAACTGAGAATCCAGTTTACTTAATACTAAATAGACGAAAAGCGACCCCGCAAATATCGATACAGTCACAAACATAAGAAGATAGTTCATCTTTTTATGAATACTAGTATTTTTCATAAATTCCATACATCACCTTTTTATCACAATTCTTTCTTCGCTAAATTCTATCATAAATTCTTATAAATCTATACTCCAAAATTACCACTCATTAAATTTTTCTGCTTTATGCTTATCTTTTTTGTATTTTCTATTATTTTTAGTTTTTTCAAGTTTATTTGATTTATAAAGGATCTCATTTTTTAACTCTTCAATAGCTTGATCACTATCAACTTTTGAAATGATCTCTTTAACTAAAGATTCCAAATCACTAAACTCTCCCTTATACAAAACAGCGCTTTGAGTTTTTTGAAAGTATTTGAGATTGTTTTCTATCTTTTTGTTATATCCTTCTTTAGTTGTCCCTTCAGGAATGGAAAGATAAGCAACAACACTTTTTAAAAATCTCTCAAGAACACGAATATATTTTAACCTTATTGAGGAGTCTATTTTATTTGACATTGTTTACCTGATTGTTAGTTTATGGAAGTATAATTATATACTAAATACTCATAGGACACATTATATGAAAAAACTTTTCCTACTACTCGTTTTTCTTGTCGCTTCATTGTTTGCAGAGGTAACAAACATCTATCCAGATAGCGCTTTTTTAAGTAAAAAAATTCCGATCGTGGATATACGTACAGAGGGAGAATGGAAGGAAACAGGAATTCTTAAAGGTGCCATTCCTATCACTTTTTTTGATGAAAAAGGAGGCTACAATATCCCTCTTTTTCTCAAAGAACTCTCAGCGAAAGTGGATGTAAAAAAACCATTTGCTCTTGTCTGCCATACCGGAAGTAGAACAAAGATGGTATCAGCATTTTTATCACAAAAGTTAGGTTACAATGTTTATAATCTTAACGGTGGTATGTTATACGTTATGGGTAAAAAACTTCCGATTATTTCATACAAAAAATAGTTATTACAGCTCTGTTGGCATAGAACTTGCTATTTTCTCCTATAACTGCAGAAGATAGCAACAAGGGAAATATTTGAAATTTATAGATGCTCTACGCCTTAAAAGTAAGCTCTTTTTCCTCTTCATCCTCATCTCGCTTGGTCTTTTCATCATAGGTGTGCTAGGAACACTCAATCTCATCTCTATGAAGAAAAAAATCGATGCTCTTTATTTTGGTTCTTTTATCACAGTCGTTAATCTTGATGAGATCTTAAATGCTTATGATGTAGATATCCAGAGAAATCTTACTCTTGCGAAAGAAAATTTATTAAGCACACAAGAAGCGATAGACGCGGTCAATAATGCTCTTATAGACATAGACAAACATTGGGATGATTATCACAACCACTATAAAACTCCAAAAGAGCGTCCATTTGTCACTTATGCAGCAAAAGAGATCACTAATACTAAACTCTTTTTAAGCCAACTCTATCAGATCTGTCAAAATGGATGTACTATGGGTGATCTTTCTATCGAGACTCTGAATTCTCACATCGATCATATCCACACGATAATAGCCCAACTGAGATCATATGAGATTCAGCGTGCACAGTACCAAAGACAAGAACTTATAGATTCCTATCATGAGACTCAGATCAAACTTGGAATTATCCTCATTTTAGTCAGCGGTGGTGTTCTGCTCATTTTGTATATAGTTTTTAAGAGTATTCAAAAAGATCAATCAGATATTGAGAGTGTTTCAAAAAAACTCCAAATAGCAAATAAAAAACTTGAAAATGCTTCATATACAGACTCACTTACAAATCTTTACAACAGACGCTATTTCAATATTGTTCTCGATAGAGAGATAAAACGAGCTAAACGAGCCAAAAGCGAGATAACGTTTATGATGCTCGATGTGGATTTTTTCAAGCAATATAACGATACTTACGGACATATTGAAGGAGATAAAGCGCTTATACATGTAGCCAAAAGTTTACGCTCTGTACTTCAACGTCCAGGTGACTTTGTCTTTAGACTCGGAGGTGAAGAATTTGGTGTATTCCTAACTGATACCGATGCGCAAGATGCTCAAACACTCGCAAGTAAGATCTGTCATTCTCTCGAAGAACAAAAGATTCCACATGCGGGCAACAAAGCCAACAAATACCTTACTATCTCTATAGGAGTCGTCTCATGTGTAGGCGATGAAACTTTAAATGAAGAAGAGATCATAAAACAAGCAGATAAGAAACTTTATGAAGCAAAAGAAAATGGAAGAAATAGATATGAATTTAGCTTTGGGGTTTTGGGTTAGTAATCCAATTATCTATTTTCAACCCTTCTACTCTTTTACATTATTTGTTACCAACTCTACGTTAAAAGAAGAAGCATGAGCAGCAATCTCTCACTCCCAAGCTCTTTTGCTTGGGAGCGTGTATTTGTGTTTGTATCCATTCCAAAACTGGAGTTTAGGAACGAGAGAAAACCTAAATAAGTTTTAATTGCATCTATTTCTTCTTTGATTTCATCTATTTTTTACCATGGTTTTTCATAAAAAAAAGAGTGGATTTTTGATGTTTGTTTGGATTGATTAAGAAAATGTCTTGAAGGGTTTCGCCCGTGAGGACGAAAGGGGTTTAACTAAAAGCCCGAATTAGAAGTTTAGAGTTAAGTATGCTTGTACCATGTTTGAATCTACTAAATTACCAGTAGATTTATGGTTAAATGATGAACTAACATACGCTAAAGTAGCATCTAGTGGTCCAAATTTTTTGCCAGCAGTTACTGCTACTTCTGTCATGTCTTGACCATCACGTTTTTGATCTACCGAAGTAAGATAAAAACCAGCATCAAATAAACCAGCCACCGGAGATGTAAGAGTTACATTCCAAGCAGATGCACCGATAGCAGTTACTTGACCATAGTTCCACCATGCTTCAGTATATAGTTTTGATGCACCTGTACTTGTTGCAGTATTTGCAGCACCTACAATACCTTGATCAGATACAGCAGAGTAAGCAACTGATGCAGCGAACATATCTTTTACACTGTATCCAAGTTTACCAGCAGTAGTTTTTGATACACCAGAACCAGAGGCAGCGTCAGTAGCATCTACATTTGCGTACTGAATACCAGCAGTTACCCCAGCAAGGCCAAGAGTTGTAGTATCTAAATCACCTTGTAACCAGAAAGCTTGAGCAACTTTAGATACATCATAGTACCATGCTTGAGCAGTTAATGGTTTCCAAGAGTTATTGATGATACCGTATGCATACGCACCATCTTTACCATAAGTTGTGAAATTACCATTTTGATTAACAACTGCACCAACAGCTAAACCAAGAGTATTTACATTACTACGAGCATCTTGTCCAAATGTTTCTGTACCATTACCATTACCAACATAAGCAGCAACTAAAGTAGTATCAGGAATATCTTGATTGATTAAAACACCTGCCTCAAACGTATTTTTTTCGATTGACCATTTTTCAGTAAACGCAAGTGGAGTATCTAGTTCCATACGTCCAAGTTTCAAAGTTGATTTTGAACCTTGATTTAAAGAAAGAGCAATCCAAGCTTCATTCATCCAATTTGCATTATCAACTTTCGCACCACCTAAAGCAGAACCATAGCTTGCACCAGTAGGAGCTGTTGCTGTATGTGCACCACCCCATACATTACCTACCAAGTTGTTTTCTAAACCTAAAGTAGAAAGCACCGTATAACCAGCACCAGCACTTACAGTCACTAAACTGTTTTTAGCAAGATCAGCAGAAATATTAAGGTTTAAACCAGCATCAGCTGCAGAAGAATCTTTATCAAATAAAGAAGCACTATTACCTGTCAAACCTACATAACCAACTTTTGCATCTTGCGTGCTATAAAACAATTGTGCGTTACCAGAAACTTTAACATTGTCGATTGCAAACGCAGACGCACCTACTAGTACCGCTGCCGCAAGACTCATTTTAACTATTTTCATTCATTCTCCTTAAATAAGCTTTGACTTATTTTAATATTTTGTCAGAGCCATTGTATCACACATTTCTTAAAAATTTCTGTAATTTTATTTGATTATTGTTATCAAAAATTCCCCCTATATATAGGGTTTTATCACATACTTGTCACATTGCAAATACTCTATTCATGGTAAAACAGAAAAAATTTGTTATACTTGTGAAATGTTTAAAATATATTTAAGATTAGAGGAGAAAAAATGAGATTTGTAGGAACACTTGGGATGTTTACATATGTAACACTCACACTTAGCGGATGCAGTGGACATACCATGCAAGACTATGCGGACAAACATTTTAACACTAAAAAGGAAGTGAAACCTATTGAGGTCAAAAAAGAGGAACCAGTATCTCCAACAAAGAATGAAGCACTAAGTAAAATTTCTCCCTTAAATGACGGAAGAACAGATGGAGCGATGCAAAGTTCTCTCGATAACTGGCTTGGAAGTGTCTGGACACCAACGGTGGATAAAAATGAAACGATCAAAAAGCTGGATGAGAATGAGAGCAGAAACTTCACCCTTCAAGAGTACGTAGATAAAGCCGTAGCTTACAGCAAAAACAAACCCGACTCAAACGAGTCTTCTTTGAAAGATAAAATGGACAAAATGCCTGCTATCGGGAAGTAGAGATTAATTCTCTACTCTTTCATATCCCAACAAAGAACTGTTTTACCGTCCGCATCTTTTGTTGCGGCTGCCATTCCCATAACGTTGTATCCACTGTCCACATAATGAACTTCACCAGTTACACCGCTTGCAAGATCACTTAAAAGATACATTGCAGAGTTTCCAACTTGGTCAGTCGTTACATTTCTTTTTAATGGTGCATTTGTTTCGTTCCATGTAAGGATCTGCTTAAAGTCGCCGATACCTGCAGCGGCAAGAGTACGAATAGGTCCAGCTGATATAGCGTTTACCCGTTGTCCTTTTTCACCAAGTTCTACTGCCATGTAACGTACACTTGCTTCAAGAGCTGCTTTTGCGACACCCATAACATTGTAGTTTACAACGTATTTTGGTCCGCCAAGGTAGCTGAGAGTTAGGATAGACGCATCATCAGATAAAACTGACTCTAAACGGTTTGTAAGGTCGATGAGTGAATATACAGAAACATTGAGAGCGATATCAAAAGCCTCTTTTGTCGTTTTCATAAATGGCTCAGTCAAAGCTTCTTTTGGTGCAAACGCAACTGAATGAACTAGAAAGTCAATTTTTCCAAAATCAGCTTCAATAAGTGAAGCGATGCGAGCCATATGCTCTTCATTTCCAACATCAAGTTCATACACATAACTGCTTCCAAACTCCGTAGCGATTGGTTCAACACGTTTTTTGAGTGCGTCATTAAGATAAGTAAATGCAAGTTCCGCACCCTGCTCTCTACACGCTTTTGCGATTCCGTATGCTATTGATTTATCGTTTGCCAGTCCTACTATAAGACCTCTTTTACCCTTCATTACCATTAACTTATTCCTTATATTTTATTTAATTGTTGTGCATCTGAAATCATAGAGCAAAAATCGTTCACTTTTAATGCTCCGCTTCCTACAAGTATACCGTCTACATTGTTTAAAGCTAGTATCTCTTTCGCATTTTCTGCTTTGACACTTCCACCGTAAAGAATCGGAGTCTTGCATGTAAGACTTAAAATCGTGTGAAGTTTTTCTATCTCTTCTAATGTTGGAGTCACTCCTGTGCCTATCGCCCAGACAGGTTCATACGCAACAACAAGATTTGCATATGCGGTATCAATACCTACAAGTTGAGTATTGAGATACTCAAGCATCTTTGCTTCGCCACTTTCTCTTATATGTAAAGGCTCACCAATACAATAAACAATCTTGTAACCCAAATTTTTATAAAACTTAAACTTTTCAGCTATAAATTCCTGAGTTTCACCCAAAATATGACGGCGTTCGCTGTGCCCGATAAGAATGGTCTTAATCGCAAACTCATCAAGTTGCTCCGTTCCTATCTCTCCTGTAAATGCACCATTTAACGCAGGATAAGCGTTTTGTATTCCCATTATCGCTTTTCCGTTATGAAGGTAAAGTGACGTTGCAGATGGGAAAACCAAAACTTCTTGACATACGCCATTATCATGGATAAAGTCTTCCAAAGCTGAAAAATACTCTCTTGTTTGATAACGAGTAAGATTAGTTTTGAAGTTTGCGGCAATAATCATTCTTCTATCACCGGTTTTACCAAAGGCTGCACACCTGGAAGTGTTTTCCCCTCAAGAAGTTCAAGTGATGCGCCGCCACCTGTGGAGATAAATGTCATCTCTTCATCAAGACCGATACGTTGTACCAAGTCCGCAGTATCACCACCGCCAACCACAGTCGTCGCATAGCTATCTGCTACAAAATGTGCGATCTTTGTTGAACCACGTGAAAAACGTTCCATCTCATACACGCCCATTGGACCATTCCAAAGAACAGTCTGGACATTGTTTAGCACTTCTCTATAAAGTCTCACCGTTGCTGGCCCAATATCTAAACCCATCCAGCCATCTGGAATCTCTTGAGCGGTTACAGCTTTACTGACAGCTTCTGCATGAAACTTTTCTGCGGCAATAATATCTACAGGAAGATAAAATTTTACTCCAAGTTTTTTTGCTTCATCCATAATGCGCCCAGCTTCATCAAGTAAATCATCCTCAACAAGTGAAGCTCCGATATTGTAACCGAGCTTTTTCAAAAAAGTAAAAGCCATACCACCGCCGATAAGAATCTTATCTACCCGAGGGAGAAGATTTACAAGCGCTTCAAGTTTTCCTGAAACCTTACTTCCACCTACAATCGCTACAAATGGACGAGCAGGTTTTTTCATCAAAGTTGCGAAAAACTGAATCTCTTTCTGGAGCAAAAATCCAGCAGCTTTCGAGTTTTCGTCAAAAAAATGAGTAATCCCTTCAACCGAAGCATGTGCACGATGAGAAACACCAAAAGCATCATTGATATAAATATCCGCCATTGATGCGAGTGTCTTTGAAAACTCTTTATCATTTTTCGTTTCGCCAGCCTCAAAACGAAGGTTTTCAAGCAATAAAACTTGTCCATTTTTTAACGCTTTTGCTTTTTGAATTGTATCTTCGCCAACAACATTTTCTGAAAGCTGAATATCTCTTTTTAAAAGAAGTTGCAAACGTCTTTGCACTGGAGCGAGTGAGTATTTTATATCAAATTCTCCGTCTGGACGACCAAAATGTGAAGCTAAAATAACAGAACAATCCTGATCTAGACAATAGTTGATCGTAGCAATCGCCGAGCGGATACGGCGGTCATCTGTGATGTTGTTGTACTCATCAGTCGGAACATTGAAATCACAACGGATAAACACCCTTTTATTTGCTAAATCTAACTCTTTTATCGTATATAACTGCATTAAACCATCCTCTTATTTACTGATGTGAAGTGCCATGTCGATAAGGCGAGAAGAGTATCCCCATTCATTATCATACCAAGCCATAACTTTGACCATATTACCACCGATCACCTGTGTCAAATCATCTGCGACGATAGCACTATATGAAGAACCTACAAAATCCTGAGAAACACGCATCTGCTCATCTACAAGCAAAAGACCTTTAAGATCTGTCGCCGCTTTTTCCTTGAAAAGTGCACTGATCTCCTCTTTTGTAGTATCACGGCCAACTACGACATTGAGGTCAACCATGGAAACATCCGGAGTCGGAACACGAACACTCTGTCCATGAAGCTTACCAATAAGCTGAGGCAATACAAGACCAATCGCTTTTGCCGCACCTGTCGTTGTCGGGATCATATTAATAGCACCTGCGCGTGCACGACGCTTGTCTTTAGAGTGTTTCACATCTAAAATATTTTGATCGTTTGTATACGAGTGGATAGTCGTCATCAAACCTTTTTCAATTTTAAACGCATCATCCAAAGTTTTTGCAATAGGTCCAAGACAGTTTGTCGTACATGAAGCATTTGAAATAACACGCTGTCCATCATATTTTGCTTCATTCACACCCATAACAAATGTCGGAGTATCCTTGTCGTTTGCCGGAGCTGAAAAAAGTACTTTTTCGATCCCATTTTGAATATGAATCTGAGCGCTTTCTTGAGTCAAAAACACACCCGTACACTCAAAAACGATATCAGCGCCACAAGAGGCAAAATCAAGATTTTTCGGGTCTCTGTCACAAAAAACTTTTACTTTATTATCTCCGATTTGAAGATATCCATCTTCTAAAACCTCAACATCTTTTCCAAAGTTTCCATGAACTGAATCGTTATTTAAAAGATATACCATCATATCTAGACTTGCCGTATCATTTATAGCAACAATCTCGACGTCACTACGCCCTGAAGCAATGCGAGTCACACAACGTCCAATACGTCCAAATCCATTAATTGCTATCTTTAGTGACATATTTATTCCTTACTTACTAAACGTTAAAAATTGGGTTATTTTAGCAAACTTTTGCTATAATTTTATTTAAATGAAAACTATTGCTCTTTTTGGCGGCTCTTTTGATCCGCCTCATCTAGGTCACAAAGCTGTTGTCGATGCCATTTTATCGACTTTGGATGTTGATAAAGTCATAGTGATGCCCGCGTATTTGAACCCGTTTAAGACAAAAGTTTACGCACCGCCCGAGCTTCGTTTAAAGTGGATGAAAAAGATTTTTTCTTCATATAAAAACGTAGAAGTGGATGATTTTGAGCTCACATGTAAGCAAAAAGTACCAAGTCTAACAACGGTGCATCATTTACAAAAAAAGTATGACAAGATTTATCTTGTCATTGGCGCTGATAATCTCGTAACCTTGGATAAATGGTTTGGTTATGACGAGCTCAAAACGCTTGTAACTTTTGTCGTAGCAACACGAAATGATGAGCAAATACCAAGAGAGTATATCTCTTTACATGTAAACGAGCCCATTAGCTCCACGAGTTTACGAGAAGAGTTCAAAAAAGAGTTTTTACCTGCAGCTGTGGTAGACGAAATAGAAAAATATTATAAGGAAAACAATTGGATAAAAGATTAGAAAGAATATCTAGCGTTCTAGATTCACACAAAGCTGAGGCGATCGAAGTTTTCGATCTTAGAGGAAAAGATTATTTTGTAGATTATGTTGTACTTGCATCATCACTTGGACAGCGTCATACGGAAGCTTTGCTTGAACACCTCAAAAAAGACTTAAAAAAAGAAGAAAAGTTTTTATACATAGACGAGAGCAGTGACTGGATCGTAGCTGATCTTGGCGATATTCTTATCCACATCATGACTCCGGAATTTCGTATCAAATATGATATGGAAAGTTTCCTAAGTGAGCTTAAAAGAGCGTAATTGCTCTTTTAGCTACTCCTCTATCCAACACGCAGTTACTATCTTCTTTCCATTATCAAACATCTTCACTTTAAACGCATCCTTACATTTTCCATCATGAAGCTCATACACAACCATCTGTAGTATTTTTTTACAACTTTTTGGAATATCAAAATGCCCTTTTATTCCTGTAAAAAAACTCTCTAAGGGAACTTTTTTATCCATACCTATAACATTATCACGGCATCCTGTCAAACCAATATCACTTAAATATCCTGTCCCTTTTGAGATTTGAAGATCATCAGAACTTACATGCGTGTGCGTTCCACAAATCGCGCTCACACGCCCTTCAAGAAGCATCATCATCCCACGTTTTTCACTCGTTGCTTCAGCGTGAATATCTACAAAAATATTTTTAATTTTCTCTACATGTAAGGCTTTTACGCTTTCATCCGCACAGCGAAATGCATTGTCCACTAAAGGCATTCCATAATGTCCCATGATATTAAGCACTGCGAGTTTTTCCTCACCTATTTCATAGACTTTCAAGCCTGTTCCGGCCACACCTTGAGGATAATTATGAGGACGTAAAATCTCATAAGAATCAAAAAGTTCACCTATCTCTCTTTTGTCAAAAGTATGATTACCGCCTGTCATGACGTCCACACCCGATTTAAAAAGTTCTTCGGCATTTTTTTTAGTAAGTCCAAACCCGTGTGAAGCGTTTTCATAATTTGCGATGACAAAGTCAATGCCATACTCTGCGCGGATTTTTTTCAAATGCTCGGCTATCATTACGCGTCCGGGACGTCCGACAATATCGCCGATAAATGCTATTTTCATTACAAGACCTTTGGTTTTGAATTTCTAAGATAAAAAAGAGTTGCTTTGACAATGTCATCATCATCTTTGCTTGAAGCTGTTATTGTCTCTTTACTATCATTTTGGTAAATAAAAGTGACATTTTGGGCAAAAGAAGTTACAGTTTTTATCTTTTTACCAAGGCTTAGAAGTTTGATGACCATCAGCTCAAAAAACTGTTTTGTGACCTCATCAAGAGAGCCAAACCTATCGACTGTTTCCTCTTCTATCTCGTAAACTTCAGTTACATCTTCAGCTTGCGAAAGACGACGATACAGATCAAGTCTGAGCCTGTCTTCGCTCACGACCATATCGGAGATATACGCACTGATGGCAAGTTTTATATCCACTTTAGCTTTTTTCTCTTCAACTTTATTACTCAGCTCTTTGATGGCATCTTCAAGCATACGAAGGTATAGAGAGTAACCGATATTTTTGATATGTCCGCTTTGCGCGTCACCGACAAGATTACCGCCACCTCTGATCTCTAAATCATGATATGCAAGCACCGAACCGCTTCCCAAAAAGGAGTTTGATTCGAGTGCGATAAGACGTTTTTTCGCTTCATCTGTGATATTGTCTTTATCTTCTACGATGAAGTAGGCAAAACCCTCCACGTTTGAGCGTCCCACACGTCCTCGAAGCTGATGCAGATCAGCGATTCCGAATCTGTCCGCTCCATCTATTATCATCGTGTTTACAGAAGGCATATGGATACCCGATTCGATGATAGAGGTTGCTATCATGAGATCATACTCACGGTTTTCAAACTTTAAAAGCTCTTTTTCCGTGTCAGCTGCGGAGATCTGAGAATGCAGCATTACCATTCGAAGTTCCGGCAGGATCGCTTTGAGTTCTCCATATTTGATAGGCATATGATCGATGGAATTATGAACATAAAACACCTGACCACCTCGACGAAGCTCACGTAAGATCACCTCTTTGATAAGTTTTTCATCGTAGCTTTTGACGAAGGTTCTCACACCCTGACGCTCCATCGGCGGTGTTTGAAGCGTGCTCATCGTTTTGATAGAACTTAGAGCTTGGTTGAGTGAGCGTGGAATCGGTGTTGCTGACATCGAGAGCATATGGATGTTGTTATAAAGCTCTTTGATTCTCTCTTTTTGCTTGACTCCAAATTTATGCTCTTCATCGACTATCACAAGCCCGAGTTTGGCAAATGAGACACCAAAGATCGCATGCGTGCCGACTACGACATCGATAATCCCCTCTTTAAGCGCGATTTCAACATTTTTTCTCTCCTTAACAGAGATAAAGCGGTCAAGTTTTGCAACTCTAAGCCCAAGTGTATCAAATCTTTTTTCTAAAGATTTATAGTGCTGAGAACTAAGAAGTGTGGTCGGAACGATGATCGCGCTTTGAAATCCAGCCTTGCATGTAGCGTAAATGGCATTCATCGCGACCTCGGTCTTTCCAAAACCGACATCACCGCTAAGGAGTCTATCCATAATATGACCACCAGCCATTTCTCCGAGTATCTCATCAATAGATTGTTTTTGATCATCAGTATAATCAAACCCTGCAGAGCTCTGAAACTCACTTATCACTTTTTTAGCGATTTCGATTTTTGGGGCTTTTATTAGCGCACGCGCCGCGGCTGTATTTACGATGGAAGCGGCTATCTCAAAAAGTTTTGTTTTGACACTTTCTTTGAGTTTTGCAAAGCTTCCTTTTCCAAGGCGATCTAAAACAGGAACAGAACCGCCCCCTGCAATGTAGCGGTCTATATAGTCAAGATTTTCAACAGGAAGCAGAACTTTATCATCGCCGATGTAACGGATGACGATGAAATCTTTCACACCGCCGAGTATTTCCAACTGATCGATCTTCTCAAAAATACCGACGCCGTAATCTTCATGAACAACATAATCACCCGGTTTCAGATCATCAAGAAGGATAGAAGTTTTTCTGCGTCTGCGTTTTTTCTCAGGTTTGTTAAGCGAAAGAATCAGTTCATCATCGCCGATCACATTTAAAATAAGTGGACTGTAGAAAACTTCGACACCCTTTAGATCAAAGAGTCCACTCTGTTTTATCTGTGCTTCGTTGGAGGCGATCAGTGTGACCTTTTTCTTTTTATGCACTTCTATGATAGCTTTAACGTCAGTGACCACAAGCGGATGATAATTCTGTTCTTCTGGGATGATTTCAGCGTTAAAAAACTCTCTTGAGATTTGAGGATCGTTTAAACCATAGACTTCATCCAAAGAGTTTTGCATCTTTGAGATGAGCATCATTTTTTTATTTTCTAGAAAGTTTTCTGCTAAATCATCGAGTAGCCAAAAACCAAGCGAAGCAAGATCTTTGACAAAACTGTCACTATCGCTCTTTTTAATCTTCTCACCTAAAACTTCAAACTGTGCTTCATCAAGCGAATAAAAAGCCGCAGTAATTTCAAAACTCTCAAGTTCTTCTCCTAAAGTTCTCTGCGTTTCAAGCTCAAACTCTTTGATCTGCTCTATTTCATTATCAAAAAGAGAGACACGTATTGGGTTTTTAGCAGATGGCACATAAATATCTACAATATCGCCGCGAAAAGAGACCTCACCCTCCATCTGTACGATATCTACAAACTCATATCCCCAAAAGAAAATCTGTTCTTTAAAAGATTTCAGATCTAAAGTTCCGCCGAACTCTATCGTCATTGAGTGCAGTGCTTCTGGTTTTGGCAAAGGGAAAAGAAGCGTTTTTAAAGGGGAAATAATAAGCGGCTTCTTCTTTGCACGATAGTAAATCCTAAGAGCTGAGAAAAGCTCAAAAAGCTCCTCTTTAAAAGGTCTGAGATCATCTTTAAAACGAGCTCGAAAATCTGGAAAAACAATATGCTCGATTTTAAAGAACTTTGCCACATCAGAAAGTGATGCAGCCTCTTTTGCATCTTGAGCAATTAGCACGTCTAAAGAGAGTTTTTTAGTAGATTTGAGGTATTCAAAGAAACGTGTTTGTGACAAAACTGATCCTGTTGGGGACTTTTTAAAGCCCTAAAAATTGGCGTGATTTTAGCATAACTCTCTTAGATTTATAGTTTTTGCCACTCTTTTAAAAAGGTTTCAGCAACACTGAAGGAACCAAAAACAAGATAGTTTTTATCTTCTTGTATTGCTTCATGAGGTTTACATGTAAGCTTTAACTCTTGTAAAGTTTGCACTAAAAAAGATCTTTCAACGATGCGAGAATCGCTTACATCTAAGAGTTCAACCTTATCAATAATAGGCATTAAAAGAGTCAAAATGGCTTTAAAGTCTTTATCTTTATAAGTGTTATAGATGAGTGTAAACTTTTGTCCCTCGAGTGTTTTTGCTATTGCTTGTGCGGCAAGTGCGTTGTGTCCAACATCAAGTAAAATATTTGGCGCGATTTGAGTCAGTCTTCCAAAAAGTCTAGCATCTTTAAAATCATCTGCATTAAACTCAAATCCAAGTTTTTCAAGAGCACAAGCCGCTAGAGCGAGATTATCACTCAAATATTTTGGAAGATCCATCGCTTCGCTGATGGCAGAGATATTTATTTGAAAACTTTCATCACCTTCTTTTAAAAAAATAAGTTTTGTATCTTTATGAAAGGCTATCTCTTTGGCTATCTCGTACACTTCGCTATGTTTTTGCAAACCCACTATCGCAGTTTTTTGCATGGCATTGAGCTTTGTCGTCGCTATTTTCTCTATACTCTCGCCTAAAAAAGCGGTATGATCAAAATCTATGGGGGTAAAAAGCGTCAATTCTTTAGGAAATACTGCCGTTGCATCATATTCTCCACCAAGTCCGGCTTCAAGTACTACGTAGTCGCACTCTGCAAATACCATCATCGCTAAAAATGTCGTGTACTCAAAATAACTTAGAGCATCAGCATCAGATTTTTCAAGTAAGGCGAAAAGTTTTTTATGAGTATTTTCCAAAATTTCATCTGAAACATCTGCACCATTTAGCCATATTCTCTCGTTAAATTTTAAAATATGCGGAGAGGTATAATGGCCCACCTGCAAACCTTTTTTTAAAAGTGCCGAAGCCAAAAAGCGCCCCGTAGTTCCCTTACCGTTTGTACCGATAAGATGGATAATTTTAGGAGTTGGCAGAGCAGATTTAATTTTTTTATAAATACAAG
Source organism: Sulfurimonadaceae bacterium (assembly GCA_028683835.1). Lineage (GTDB taxonomy): Bacteria > Campylobacterota > Campylobacteria > Campylobacterales > Sulfurimonadaceae > Hydrocurvibacter. Next base: position 58,997 of record JAQUHB010000011.1, read on the forward strand.
GCATCCGTTCATGATCTATTTGGTCATAATAAAGCGGCTTTACATCTAAGAATTTACTTAACAAGTTTATGACTCAACTCTATTTCTACCATTTTGTTTTGCAAGATAGAGTTTTTCATCAGCAGAATTAATAGTAGCCTTGTGAGAAGGAAATTTTGATCTCATACTTACTCCCGCACTTAGAGTCACATCGATACGCTGGTTTTGATACATAAATTTTGCTTCTTCTACATGTGCGCGCACTTTTTCTGCAAAAATGACCCCACCCTCAATATCAGTCTCACTTAAAATGGCTAAAAACTCTTCTCCGCCATATCTTCCGACAATATCAACAGTCCTGCAATCTTTCTTTAAAATCGCCGCAAAAGCATTTAAAACAGCATCCCCCGCTTCATGTCCAAAGGTATCATTAACTTTTTTAAAGTGGTCGATATCAAACATTACTACACTAAAGTTGCGCCCATATCGTATAAATTCATCCTCTTTTATCTTCAGATAATCATCAAGCGCTCTTCTGTTAAACAATTTTGTTAGAAAATCTTCGCGTGAATTTTGTTTCGCATCTTCGAGCTCTTTTTCTAATCCCTCTATTTTTTTACCTAAAAGCTTTACTTCATTATCATGTGCTTTAAGATCTTTACTGAGTGCTACGGTATTTTCTTCGAGTGCGACTGCAATTATATAAAGTCTGTTATGTGCTGTTTTAAAATCAAGGTTATTTTGTTTATTGAGATTTTCAAGATCTTTTTTTATATCTTTAATCTCGGTATTGGATTGATCTGATTTTTCTATCATCTCGATCAGCTGAAGCGATAATTTATCAAGTACACTATCAAGAGATCGGAACATCGCTTTTAATGTATTTTTATCAAGAGCAATACGAAGTTTTATGGCAGCTTTTAGCTCTTGTTCTATCGAGTGCATAGTAAGAATTTCAGGATTTTTTCTGAGGCTATCACTGATTGTCGCTATTTTTTCATTGATACTTGAAGCAATAGAAGGAACAAGTGAAGCGATAATAATTGCTGCGATCTGTTTTAAATTTCCCTCTTTTGTAATACTTTTTACCTCATTCAAATTTTCAATCGTGCTCTTTAAATCTTTATAATAAACTTTTCCCATTGACTTAAGATGATTAAAAAATGAATCATCATAATTCGTGATAAAGTTTACCCAAGCTTGACGATAGGTCGCAAATTGCTCTTTTGATGCGTTGGGAATACTAAGGAGATCTATACTCTTTCTAGCAAGTTCTGCGGCTTCTTTGTTGTGAAGAAGTTCCACCGCTTCAAGGATTCTCTTGGTTAAAAGTTGATTTTCGATCAAAAGTTCGGCACAATTCGTTGGATTCATACGATTGAGTTTGGAGATAAGATAACGCATAAGCTCTTGAGTAGTTTTAAGGCGGTATTGTTTGAGCTCTACTTGAAACTCTTTATTGAGAGTTTTTGCATATTTATCGACTTCATTGCACTCTTCTATAATCATGCCGGCGAGTTTTGCCTCTTTACAAAACGCCTCCGCATAATACTCCGGAGTTAAAAGTTTATTTTCATCTTTTAGTCTTTCGATCGCTTTTTTTATAATCCCATTAATCGTCATCATTTCGCCTTTGTAGCTCGAGCTCCCTGCGCAGAGACTTTGGCCACAAAAGAGGAGATAGCTTTTGTAGCACCATTTTGGATCGCTTCAAAACGGATCTGATCAGATATTATAGCATTTGCTTCGATTGAAAAATCATAATTTCCAGAGACATCATATTGCTTTACAATCCCATCATGAGTACTTGTGATGTGTAAATAAATAACTGTTCTATATCCCGTTACATATCCATTTATATCATACTGCATAGGCGTATATATGACATTTTTAAGTGTGATGACAAGATGTGTTGTAGAGTGGGCTCTATCACTTAGAGAAGTTTGAAAACTTTTGATAACTGCAGTATCTACAGCATCTTTAATTGAGACTGTATTTTGAGGATCGATGGCAGATATAATCACCTGTGTACTTACTTTATCTCCTACGACTTCACGTGCAAATTTTGAGCTTGGAAGATAACCACAACCGCTTAAAATACCTACATATAAGGCTAAAAATAGTACTATAGAAGCTCTTACATGTTGCATTTTTTATCCTTTTATAACAATATTTACGAGTTTATTTGGTATCACAATCTCTTTTACAATCTCTTTATCTTCTAACCATTTTGCGATACTCTCTTTTGCAAGCGCTAAGATACTCTCTTGGCTATCACCAACACCTACTTCGATCTCAGCGCGTTTTTTACCGTTGACTGAGACACCCATATTAACGCTATCTACCTCAAAAACTTCACCTACCATTTTTTGAGGTACAAGGTTCTTACATGTGAAGAGTTTATCAGATAATTCCCAACAGATATGAGGAACAACAGGTTCCATTATTGATAAAAGTATCCAATACCCCTCTGTCCAAATCTCTTTGTTTTCTTGTGCACCGAGCGCATTCATCGCTTCCATAACACCGGCTATCATTGTGTTAAAAGTGTAACGTTCTGTGTAAACTTCTTCAGCTCTTTGCAAAGCTTCATACACTTTTTTACGAGCAAATTTTTCCTCTTTGCTTAAAGTCGCATGATTTATAGATGGTAATGACGTAGTAGTTTTTACATTGGTACTACGATCGTAAAAACGTTTTAAAAATCTGAATGCTCCCTCGACTGCGCTGTCATTCCATTCCAACTCTTGCGTTGGAGGTGCTGCAAAAAGGATAAAAAGTCTTGCTGTATCTGCACCGTATTTTTCAATGAGTGCATCAGGATCTACTGTGTTGCCTTTTGACTTACTCATTTTTGAACCGTCTTTTAACACCATGCCTTGCGTTAAAAGTTTTTCAAACGGTTCACTGTTCTCAATGTAACCAAGATCACGCAGTACTTTTGTGAAAAATCTCGCATATAAAAGATGCAAGATCGCATGTTCGATTCCACCGATGTAGTGATCAACTCCCATCCAGTAATCAACCTCTTTTTTCTCAAAGCCCTTCTCATTCCACGTAGCTTTTGAAGCTGTATAGCGTAAAAAATACCAAGAGGATTCTACGAAAGTATCCATCGTATCTGTTTCACGGAGGGCATCGCCATTACATGTAGGACATTTACAATGCTTCCATGTCGGATGATTTGCTATAGGATTTCCCTCTCCTGTGAACTCTACATTTTCTGGCAAAGTGATAGGAAGATTCTCTTTTTTCTCAGCCACGGTGCCACATTTATCACAATGGACCAAAGGAATAGGTGCACCCCAATATCTTTGACGTGAGATTCCCCAATCTTTAAGACGAAAGTTAATCACTTTTTTACCGATTTTTTTCTCTTCAAAAAGATCCATAACCTTTTGTTTTGCATCAGTTGAAGATACATCGTTAAACTCCGCAGAGTTAAATAAAATACCCGTTTCTGTAAATGCGCACTCAGTTGGAAGTTCACCCTCGAGTGGTTTGATCACAGAATGGATAGCTAGATCATATTTTTTTGCAAACTCATAATCTCTATCATCATGTGCAGGAACTGCCATAACCGCACCACTGCCGTAATCCATCAAAACAAAGTTTGCGATCCAAACAGGAATACTTTTTCCAGTTAAAGGATGAAGTACATTGATTCCAAGTGAAACACCTTGTTTATCTTTTTGACGGTCGATATTATTTGAGTTTTTCATGTGACGGATAAGTGCAGCTGTCTCTTCACTAAACAAACCGTTGTTTAGCATATAGCTAACGATCTCGTGTTCAGGAGCAAGAGCAGTGTAGCTCACGCCGTAAATAGTGTCTGGACGAGTCGTGAAAACATCAAACTTTTCGAAGTTTCCGTCTAAAAGATTTTTACTCTGTTCATCAAGATAAAGATCAAATTCTAAGCCTGTAGATTTTCCTATCCAATTTTCTTGCATAGTCAAAACCTGTTTTGGCCAGCCGTTTTCTAAAAGTTTAAGATCGTTTAAAAGTTCGTCTGCATAGTCAGAGATTTTAAGATAATATTGGAACATCTCTTTTTTGACTACTTCCGTGTCACATCTCCAGCAGCATCCATCAATTACCTGTTCATTTGCAAGAACAGTCTGGTCATGTGGACACCAGTTCAAGAAACCTTTTTTGCGATACAAAAGCCCTTTTTCAAACATATCAATGATAAAGCCCTGCTCGAATTTTGTATAAAGTGGATCGCTTGTCGCAAAATCTCGCTCCGCAGAAAAAGAAAGTCCCAAAGTAGAAAGCTCTTTACGCATATAATCTATATTTTCATAAGTCCATTTTTTAGGATGGATTCCGTTTTTGATCGCAGCATTTTCAGCTGGCATACCAAAACTGTCAAATCCGATTGGATGCAGTACATTTAAACCCTGTTGACGATAGTATCGTGCAAAGGCATCGCCGATAGTGTAGTTTCTCACATGTCCCATATGAAGTCTTCCACTTGGAAACGGGAACATACTGAGTATATATTTTTTATCTTTACTAAAATCATCGCTTGGTTCAAAACTAGAGTTTTCACTCCAGAATTTTTGCCATTTTATCTCTATGTTTGAGGGGGTGTATTGCAAAAAAATCTCCTAATTAACAATTGTTCATATTTCATTTTTTCCTCTAAAATGAGGAAATTTTTATCAGACGACGCCACCTTCAAACTGGCTTCTCATCTTATCTTTTTCTACTTCACGTTTTTTCGCATCTGCGAGTTTTGTTCTATATTTTGTAACATCAAATCCAAACCAAATAAGCATCGGGGCAGCAACAAAGATCGAAGAATAAGTTCCGATAACAACACCGATAAGCATAGTATACGAGAATGGATGAATGATCTCTCCACCAAACATATAAAGAGTAAAGACCACTAAAAATGTCATAAGTGATGTTAGAACAGTACGAGAAAGTGTACGTGTAATTGAATCATTAATAACCTCTTTAAAGCTGTTTTCATTTGAACCCTCGATTCCCTCACGAATCCTATCAAAAATGATGATCGTGTCATTGAGCGAATATCCTAGAAGTGTGAGTAACGCAGCTAATACATCCAAGTTTACTTCGACATTAAAAAATATAATAAAGCCGATGGCAATAGAAATATCATGAACCAAAGAGATGATAGACGCGATAGCAAAACGCCATTCAAATCGAAATGCAACATAGATCAAGATACCAAGAACTGCTAAAAGCATAGCCGTGATACCCTTTGTCCTTAATTCACTTCCAACAGCGGGGCCGACCATATCAACACGTCTTATCTCAAAATCACCGGTAGGTTTGAGCATCTCTCTCGTAACATCGCCGATATCTTTACCGACATTAGTTGAAGAGGTTTTCATACGAATGATTACTTCATCATCAGAACCAAATTTTGAGATCACAGCACCATCATATAGATGATTGGTTGCAAGAACTTCTCTCATTTTTTTAATAGGTGCTTCTTGTTTGTACTGAACTTGAACAATTGTTCCGCCCTCAAAATCGATACCGTAATTGAGACCTTTTGTTCCTATAAGAACATAAGCTACGATACTGAGTATCATTGAAATAGCAATGGCGATATTTGCACGCTTCATAAAATCAAAAGAGTGCTTGTATTTAAAAAATTCCATTCCTTAATCCTTTATACCAAACCACAAACGGTGGTTTTTGCTATTTTCAGCTTTTTTATCTAAAAGATCATAGATTCCATGTGTTCCCAAAATTGCCGTAAGCATAGAAACAGTGATCCCGATAGTGATCGTGATTGCAAACCCTTTGATGGTCCCCGTTCCATATACATAAAGTACAATAGAAGCGATCAGCGTCGTAATATTTGAATCCACGATCGCACGCATCGCATTGGAATAACCGCCTTGGATCGCTTTTTTCATAGAAACACCCTGATATAAAAGCTCTCGAATCCGCTCTGAGATGATGACGTTTGAATCAACCGCCATACCAACAGTCAAGACGATTCCGGCCATACCAGGAAGAGTCAGTGTTGCTCCAAAAAGAGCCATTATCGCTATAATGAGTAAAAGGTTGACAACAAGTGCCACATTCGCGATAACACCTGCTAAACGATAATAAAACATCATAAATGCAAATACCAAGAAAAGACCTGTATATAAAGCCATCATACTTGCATGGATACTATCAGCTCCGAGACTTGGTCCGATTGAGCGTTTTTCCATAACATAGATAGGTGCCAAAAGAGCGCCAGAACGAAGAGCAATCGCTAAATCCTGCGCTCCTTCCATCGTATAGTTTCCACTAATCTGTCCACTTCCACCACCTATACGTTCATTGATCACAGGTGCTGAATAGACTTTGCCATCAAGCACGATTGCAAGATGGTTTCCAACGTTTTTAGCTGTAAAATCTCCAAATATTTGAGCACCTTCAGAGTTCAGTGTAAAACTAATTACCGGACGGTTGTTTTTATCAAACTCAACTCTGGCATCTGTTAGCATTCCGCCATCTAAGATAGGAATCTCATGAACTAGATGTTTTACCTCTGGAGACTGTGCATCTTGGAGTATTTCATCTCCCATATTTGAAGCATCGAGTGGAGTCAGTGTGCTTACACGAGCTCCACGTCCTTCATCCACAGCCATGAGTTCAAGTTTTGCAGAGCGTGAAATAAGTTCACGAGCACGTTGTTCCTCTTCTTGAGTTTTGATCCCCGGAAGTTCTACCAAAATTTTGTCTTCACCCTGACGAGCAACAATTGGTTCAGAAAGTCCAAACTGGTCAAGACGATTACGTATTGTTTCAATCGCTTGAGTCACTGCTTGAGTTTTTGTTTTCGCAATCTCTTCAGGCGTAAGTGAAATCGTATAGCTGTCACCTTTAGTGTCAACCTTCACACCCTTCATATCTGCAAAAAGTTTAGTAATATTTTTTGCATCATCATGGTCAAGTAAAGTAAATTCTACATTACTTGCTGTTACACTCAAAGAATCTACAAGGATCTCATTATGCTCCGTATAGTGTTTCACGCTTGAAGCAATAGACTTCACACGTGATACGACTGCTTCATCAGTTTTAACACCTAAAAGAAGATGAAGACCACCTTGAAGATCAAGACCTAAAGTAACTTTTGCACCCTCTTTTGTTTGAAAAATAGATGGAACCGAATAAACAATCGCAAATATTATTGAGATTGCAAATATGATTATTCTGTAATTAAATTTCATCCTCATACTTTCTTGATACCGAGTCTTTTACCAATTTTGCTATATTTTCTTTATCAATTGAAACAGTCAAAAATTTCTCTTCAACTTTTTTGATCTCAACTATTAGTCCTCCGGCTGTAACGACTTTATCACCTTTTTGGAGTGACTCTATCATCTCTTTACGAGATTTTGCCTCTTTTTGTTGAGGACGAATGATCACAAAATACATGATCGCAATTAAAAATACAAACGGTAGTAATTGACTTAGTAATGCCATGGATAACCTTCTTAGCGTAAAATTCTCGCCATTATACAAAATCTAAACCTAAAGAGAGATATAATTACTCCATGAATAAACATTTACATATGAACCTACCTTTGCTAAAAGACCTTTTCGTTGCCGTGATTACTGCTGTTTTTTTTAGTGCATTTATCTATTTTGCACATTTTAACATTACATGCAAGCTCTGCGATTCCCTATTTGCACTTGCTGCCTTTGCCTCTTTGCTCTATGCACCCAAAAGAGTCGTATTCCTGAGTGGTTTTTTCATCGGACTTTTTTGGTTTTACTGGATCGGATATAGCTTCAAATACTATGGCATGTCACCTTCAGTAGAACCATTTATCGCTTTTGGTTTTGGTCTTGTCTATACACTCTTTTTTGGTACACTTGCCATTACTAACAAAGTTTATCTCCGAGCGTTTATCCTTTTTGGACTCAGCTATGTTGCTCCTTTTGGCTTTAATTGGATGAAGATTGAACTACTCTTTATTAACAGCTATTTTGGTACTACAAAGTTAGATCTCGCACTTATACTTGTAGCACTCACACTTCCTGCGTTTTTGCATGGAAAATTCAAATATCTTCCACTTCTAATCGTTAGTTTGGCTCTTTCATTATCACATCCAATCTTAACGCCGCCTCCACTAAAAATCGATCTAATCGCCACACATTTAGGTCAAGCTGAAAAATGGGATCCGAATAATTTACAATATGTTGTGAATCTCAATCTTTCTTATATTGATGATGCAATCACACAAGGCTACGACGCAGTCGTTTTGCCAGAATCTGCTTTTCCGATGTTTTTAAACGAATCGCCGATGTTACTGGAGTATTTAAGTGAAAAATCAAAACAAATTCCTATCATCACAGGTGCACTTATAAATGAAGATGGCAAACATTATAATGTGACTTATCATTTTGAAAATGGCAAATATACGATTGCTAAAAAAATAGTTTTAGTCCCATTTGGTGAGTATGTTCCGTTGCCAAAATTTATGCAAAAATGGGTCAGTGACACTTTCTTTGGAGGTGCAAGTGACTTTTCTATAGCTTCTTCTCCCACCGATTTCATAATCAAAGGGGTCAAGTTCAGAAATGCGATCTGTTTTGAAGCAACAACAGATGAGCTTTATCAAAATGCTCCACACTATATGATAGCAACAAGTAACAATGGCTGGTTTTTACCATCAATCGAACCGACTTTGCAGAATTTACTGCTAAAATATTACTCACAAAAGTATGGAACTCTGATATTTCACGCCGCAAATCGCGCTGGAACAGGAATTGTACAATAGCTACTATGTAAGGATTAAAATGAAAATCGCTCAAAATATTACGGAACTCATAGGCAATACACCGCTTGTAAAGCTACAAAAACTCTCTCATGAATGTGGTGCAACGATACTGGGAAAATGTGAATTCATGAATCCGACAAGTTCCGTTAAAGATCGCATCGGCTTTAATATGATCAAAACTGCGATGGATAATGGACTAATCAATGCGAACACAACTATCATAGAACCGACAAGCGGCAACACTGGGATTGCTTTAGCTTCTATCTGTGCGGCACTGGATTTGAAACTCATCCTCACTATGCCTGAATCTATGAGTATTGAGAGACGTAAACTTTTAAAAGCACTCGGTGCCCAGCTTGTCCTTACTCCAGCACATGAGGGGATGAAAGGTGCAATCAATCAAGCGGATGAGCTCATGAAAACAATAGAAAACTCGATCATCTTGCAACAATTCGCAAATCCTGCAAATCCTGAGATACACAAAAAAACGACTGCTTTGGAAATACTTCATGATACTGATGGACAACTAGATGCTTTTGTCGCTGCTGTTGGAACGGGCGGAACACTCACTGGCACTTCTACGATTTTAAAACAAGAACTGCCAAATATCAAAATATTTGCCGTTGAACCCAAAGATTCTGCCGTCATCTCAGGTGAAAAAGCTGGACCACATAAGATTCAAGGAATCGGTGCAGGATTTATCCCTGAAATTTTAGATGTGCATATTTTCAATGAAGTAATTAAAGTGAGTAATGAAGATGCCATAGAAACAGCAAAAATGCTCGCTCGCACAGAAGGTTTACTTGTAGGGATATCCGCTGGAGCCAATGTTTTTGCAGCCTTACAAGTAGCTTCTCGCAAAGAGTTCGCTGGAAAAACCATCGTTACCATCCTTTGTGACACGGGAGAACGATACTTAAGTACTTCACTTTTTGATGAATAATAATCTGCTTGAAACTATAAAGAGTGTCGAGGGAAAGCCTCTTTATCTTGAGTATCATCAACAAAGAATGGAAAACTCTTTAAAATCATTAGGTTACTCTATAAGACATGATTTATCAAACTTACTTCATCCACCTATAGATGGAGTTTACAGATGTAGAGTTTTGTATCTTCAAGAGATTGTTAAAATTGAATATTTTCCCTATCAGCTCTCACCCATAAACTCTTTAAAACTTGTTTATTGCGACAATCTTGACTATTCTCTCAAATATGAGAATAGAGATAAACTCAACAATCTCTTCGAACTTCGTGAGAACTGTGATGATATCCTTATTGTCAAAAACTCTCTTTTAACAGATACATCCAAAGCCAATATTGCTCTTTATGATGGTTCACAATGGTTTACACCTTCCACTCCTCTTTTACAAGGGACAACGAGAGCAAGACTTTTAGATGAAAAAAAAATCTTTGTAAAAAGCTTACATGTAAGCGATATCAATAACTTTAGCAAAGTAGCCGTTTTGAATGCGATGGTTGATTTTTGTGTACTCAAAGATGGTATAATTGCGTGAAAATTAATACCTAGAGGCAATTTTTATGCTATTTGACATTGTAAAAAACAGTGAATTTCAAAAACTTATGCAGCACCATATAGAAGAGTTGATCGTTTATTTCTTTCAGACTGAACAAAATTTTGGAATCCTTTGTAAAATAGATGAGATCTCTTTTGAACCTGCACTTCCAGATTCCATCAATAAGGAATTTCGTCCGATGACGCTTTTCTTTTTAGCCGGTTATACTTTCGAAACAGCACATATAGATGGAGACACATTGATATTTGAAGCTGGTTTTGGTGTGGAAAATATCGGTAGTTTCGTTACCGTTCCACTACTAAGTATTATGCAAATTATCGTTGATGAGACCCCTATCTTCGTCAATGTTGCAACATACCAAAGAGAAAATCAGGAGAAAAAAGTTTTAAACAGCAATGATGGAATCAAAAATTCTATGGAAGCATTGCTAAGAAATCCTGAAAATAGCAAGTTTAAAAAGTAAGGTAGCAAAAATATAACTCCTTACATCTAAGGTGTTATATTTTAATAGCCAATAGAAAATTAACTACGTTATCGATAAACGCATCATGTTTACGCTCTTTTGAATACGCGATATAAAATTTGCGTGTAATTTTGTAATTTTTAATTCTAGCTTCATATAAAGTTCCATTTTCAATCTCATGTGCTATGACATGACGAGATACTACTGAAACTGTCGGTCGTCCAGTTTTTGAAGCATAAGAGATAGACTCTTTGATAGCTGTAGGACTTGTCACGACACCTATAACATTAAAACTACTACATTCAACACCGATCTCTTCAAAAACTTCTGAAGTCAATTTTCTTGTATGTGAATTTTCATTTCTACAAATCCAGTCAAATTTATAAAGATCTTCTCGTCTTAGCTGTTTTGGAATCGGTTGATTTGAAAATATTACAAGTTCATCCTCGACCCATTCTCTATAGATAATGCCTTCATGCATGACTGGTGATTCAATCAAAGCGATATCTATCTTTTTATCTTCCAACTGTTCTATTACCTCAGCTGAAAGCGCGACTTGGAGATGCACTTCGTTATCTATCTTCTCTTTGATAGCACCCAAATAAGATGGAAGAATATAGTTACCTATGGAATATGAAGAACCCATAACAAAAGTAAAATCTTTATTGATAATCTTTAAAAGCTCTTTTTCACTACTTGAAATCGCTTTTTCCAAACGAGTTGCGATACGAAAAAGGTCTTCACCCTCTTTGGTTAAACGGATACCATTTTTTTTACGTTCAACGACTCTCGTATCAAGATAATCTTCTATAAATTTTATCTGTTGAGTGACCGCTGGCTGGGAAATACCGAGTTTTGCAGATGCCTTGGAAAAACTTTTTTCTTTGACCACTGTCAAAAAAGTTTGTAGTTTGGCAAAATCTTTGAGCATAATAATTCCTATAAGTTTAATGAATAATAAAATTATAACTCAAAATTATAATGAATGCAATAGATTTCTAATAAAGCATTTTTTTTTAGATATAATAAAGGAATAAATCAAATTAAATGACGTGAACCTATGGAAAAAATATTTAGTAAACTCAACGAAGCTCAGTCAAATGCTGTTAAACAGACAGAGGGACCAGTTCTCATCCTTGCAGGTGCGGGAAGCGGTAAGACAACTACTATCACCTCAAGACTTGCCTATCTTTTAAAAGAGATTGGTATCCCAGCAGGAAACACCCTGACGCTGACTTTTACCAATAAAGCAGCAAATGAGATGCGAGAGCGTGCGCTAAGTATGATTGAAAATAAATCATATCCGCCACTTTTATGTACTTTTCATAAATTTGGTCTCCTCTTTTTAAAGTTTAATATCCACCTTTTAGGGCGTAATAACAACTTTGTTGTTATAGATACAGATGACAAAAAAAAGATTCTTAAAAAAATTAATTCTGAGCTCCCTACTCCGCTGATCGCCAGCGAAATATCACGATATAAAAACTCTCTTTTAACTCCTGATGATGCTTATAAGCAAGCAGAAATGACTATTTATCAGCAGATTGCAAATGTTTATGAGGAGTATCAAGCCTATTTACTAGAAAACAATCTCGTCGATTTTGATGATCTTTTAGCACTTCCGTACAGACTTCTTTGTGAAAACGAAGAGCTAGCACTGAAGACAAGCCAAAAGTATCAGTACATTATGATTGATGAGTATCAAGATACTAACGAACTTCAGCTAAAACTCATTCAAAAGCTCTGTATAACACACAATAATCTCTGTGTCGTCGGTGATGATGACCAAAGTATCTACGGATGGAGAGGCGCACATATACGCAATATTTTAGAGTTTGATCAGGATTTTAAAAATACTTACGTTGTAAGGCTCGAGGAAAACTATCGTTCTCGTGAACCGATTCTCGTTGTAGCAAATGCGTTGATAGAACATAACCGCTCTCGTCTTGGAAAAAAACTCATCTCTACTCGCGGTGGCGGCGAAGATGTCAAAACGCTTAATTCCGGTGATGAAAGTGAAGAAGCAAGAAAAATAGCTGATCAGATTATTAAACTCATCAGTAGCGGTACTTCACCTCATGAAATCGCTATTCTTTACCGTGTCAATGCACTCAGCCGCTCTATCGAAGATGGACTCAATCGCGCAAATATCCCTTATAAACTTGTCGGAGGGCTACGATTTTATGACCGTTCAGAGGTTAAAGATCTTATCTCCTACCTCAGAGTTATTACAAACTTTCATGATAATTTTTCTTTTAAAAGAATTATAAACAAACCAAAACGTGGACTCGGCAAAGCGACCATTGATAAGCTCGAACTCGCAGCCATCGCACTTGATATCTCTATGTTTGAATATATCCAGAGGCACAGTTTGTCTGAACTAGAAGAATTAGTAAAGAAAAAAAACGCACTAACACTTAAAGGTTTTATAGAAGATATAAAAGAAGCTCATGGAGTCTCACAAAATGCGATGTACACTTTTGTTGATTTTTTAGAAGATACTTTTCATATCAAAGAGATTTATAGTTCTACACCTGATGAACAAGAAAGGCTGCTCAATATCGATGAGTTTTACGGACTTTTTCGCGATCATATCAAAAATAAATCTGAACTTACTCTGGATGAATTTTTAAATGAACTTACCCTTCAAAGTGACCAAGATGAGATCGAAGGTGAAAGTATCTATATGATGAGTATCCATGCTTCCAAAGGTCTTGAATTTGAACATGTCTTTATTATTGGTCTTGAAGAAGGATTTTTACCTCTTACTGGCGATGGCAGTGATTTAGAAGAAGAACGCCGCCTTGGATATGTTGCCCTTACAAGAGCAAAAGAAGCTCTTACTCTTTCACATGCAAATAGCAGATTTTATAAAGGCAGACGCAGCGATCTTTTAAAAAGCAGATTTTTTAATGAAGCTGGACTTTGTGAGGGATCACTCGTCGTCGAAAAAAGTACAAACTTTAAAAAAGGGGATCTTGTTCGCCATAAGATTTTTGGAGCCGGACGCGTTATGGGTGTCAGTAAAACAGCAAAAGAGTTTAAGCTCAGTATCAATTTTGGCGGTAATACAAGAGAAATTCTCGCTTCGTTTGTGGAAAAACTGTGAATAGACTCTTTGTAGCCTATAAACCGGCTTGGATCGGTTCAAATAGATTTTTGTCTCAATTGAAAAGAAAGTATTCAGAGAAAAAAGCGGGATTTTCCGGAACACTCGACCCATTTGCCAAAGGTGTGCTTATTATTGGGCTTGGAACTCATACAAAGCTTTTTCGCTTTTTGGACAAAACACCAAAGACTTACCGCGCAACTCTTTGGCTTGGAGCACATTCGGACTCTCTGGATATTGAACTAGTCGACAAAATTGAAGATACAAAACCTTTAAGCTTAGAGAGTGTTCACGAAGCTCTTAAAAACATAGAAGGTACACTTACTTATGAACCGCCTATATTTAGTGCCAAAAAGATAGATGGACAACGTGCTTATGATCTTGCGCGTGCAGGTAAAGAGGTCATCTTAAATAAGATAACTTCGACTATCTATGCAACCAAATTCATCTCCTACTGCCATCCGTTTATTACCTTTGAAGCAACTGTCTCGGAGGGAACTTATATCCGCTCACTCGGACGAATCTTGGCAAATACCCTTGGTATAAAAGATGGAAGTCTCACTGCGCTTGAACGTCTTTATGAAGGACAGTTTTTTTATGAAAATGAAAAAGCTCTGGATATAAAAAGATATTTAAATATCCCTCAAAACTTTTATCTTGGTGATTTAACAAATATTTTCTTTGGCAAACCCTTACATGTAAAGGATTTTCAAATCCGGGAAAATGGCACATATTGGATAGATAATAATGATACAATTACAATAGTAAGTTTCTCTGAAAATCAAGTAAAATATGAACTTAACAAGGTTGAAGTATGCTAATTTTATCTCGCAGAATAAATGAATCTATCATGATTGGTGAAGATATAGAGGTCAAAATTATCTCTATTGATAAAGGTGTCGTAAAACTCGGAATAGAGGCTCCTTCATCTATATCTATTATGAGAAATGAACTTTTAAAAGAGGTACAAGAGTCTAATAAAGCTGCTTCTATTCATGTGGATGATTCTATCTTAGAAAATTTTTACAAAAGTTTTTCAAAAAAAATATGAAGATCTATAAAGCTTATGCAAAAGTCAATATTTTTCTAAAAATAACCGGAACTCGTGGGAACTACCATGAGATCATCTCTAGGTTTATAAAAGTTCCCTCTCTCTATGACGAACTCTCATTTATACCAAAAATAGAGGGAGAATTTCAGATTATCGGAGATTTTAATTGTACAACGGAACAAAATACAATCTATAAGGCGTATCTTTCACTATTTGAATTTACAAAAAATGATACTCTAATAGAATTTTTTAAAAATTATGCCATACATGTGAATAAGAAAATTCCCTCTTTTGCCGGTCTTGGAGGAGGAAGCAGTGACGCCGCAACTTTTTTAAAGATGTGTAATGAAATTTTAAATTTAGGTTTAAGCAAAAGTGAATTGGCTACTATCGGAGCAAAAGTGGGTGCTGATGTGCCTTTTTTTGTTTATGATTATGAAAGCGCAAATGTCAGCGGTATAGGTGAGATCGTAGAAAAATTTGATGAAGAGCCTCTTGAATTAGAGATAATTACACCAAAGATTGAAATATCAACGCCTCATGTATATCAAACCTATAGAGAGTTTTATTTTGATCCACTTGACAACGCTCAAGCCGAAATACTTAAACAGATGAGATCTTTAGAAGTGCTCAAAAATTTTAGTATAGAAGAGACAAATGACCTCTATAAGCCAGCACTTCACAATTATCCATCTCTCAAAGAAAACCAAAGAGATGGCTATTTTTTTAGCGGAAGTGGAAGCAGTTTTTTTACATTAAAGGGCAACAATGGGTAAGCAAATAGCAAGCAATAAAAAAGCATATCACGATTATTTTATCGAAGAAAAATTTGAGGCAGGTCTTGTTTTAAAAGGAAGTGAGATCAAAGGGATCCGAGCTTCAAGAGTAAACCTCAAAGACAGTTTTATCCGACTCGTCAAAGGTGAAGCGATTTTATTTAATGCACATATAGGAAGATTAGAAACGACTCACCATTTTTATGGACATGAAGAAAGAGGCAATAGAAAACTGCTTCTACACAAAAAAGAGATTGCCAAACTCAAAAAAGCGATAGAGCGTGATGGATATACTGTTGTTCCTCTTCAGCTTTATCTCAATGACAGGAATATCGCCAAACTACAAATCGGTATTGCTCGAGGAAAAGATCTTCACGACAAACGCCAAGATATGAAAGAAAAAGATATGAAACGTGATATGCAAAGAAGTTTAAAAGATTACTAAAGTTTGTCTCACGCCTCAGTCCTTAATTAATTATCTTGAAGTAACTTCTTCAAAATTGCTCGTACCAAGATAACAATTAGAAAACTTGTAATAAACCCACCAATAACATCTGCTGGAAAGTGGGCTCCGACACTCACACGTGAAATTCCTACCCACACTACAAAAAACACACCTATCCATCTCTGCCAGCCAAATAACAAAGGCCAAATGCTTGCAACCAACATCATAGCGAAAGAGGAATGTCCACTTGGAAAACTATGATGATACTCGGCAATACCGACAATATTTACAGTTCCAATAGGTAAAGCAAGAGGTGGCCTTGGAAAATCCAAAAGTGGTTTGATAATTTCTAAAAATAGCCCATCAAGGAGATAAGAAACACCTAAAACCACTACTGGAGTGACCCAAAAATAAATCTCTTTTTTTGAGAAAGAATGAGTATTTTGTTTTGCTAAATTATAAAAAACTATCACAATCAAAAGAATTATATAAATATCAAAATGTACATGAGAGCCTAAAGCTGTTCCTAGAAGCATGACTTTATCAAGAAATTCTGATCTGATATTATTAATGAAATGAAATAGCCAAACATTCAATCCAAACCAATCATATACTACGCCTTTCATACCAAGACCATAGCCCACAATATAATACCGCCAAGTGCCGCAACTGCCGCCATAGCAAACAACCATTTTTTACGTGTAAGTACTGTAATAGATGCAAGTGAAATGGCGATCTGAATAAGCG
>JAQUHB010000012.1 GCA_028683835.1 Sulfurimonadaceae bacterium
ATCAGTATGTTAAACTCTCTAAAAGAGTTAAACCCGACCTCTGTACCTATAAACTTTTATCACCACAATCCTGCCCTTCCACTCAAACCAAATGCCCTAAGCGTTGATGAAGCGCTTGATCTTATCCACCTTTCACGAGAGATTTTATGTGACGCAGATCGCATTATGGTCGCAGGCGGACGAGAGATGATGTTTGGCGAACGTCAAGCCGAGATATTTGAAGCAGGCGCAAACTCTATCGTCATAGGCAACTATCTGACAACTTTGGGAAGAGAAAAAAATAGAGATTTAGAGATGCTTCGCTCTCTAAATCTAGAGATCGCCGACTCACCAAATGCCTAATATATTTGATGATGTAACACTCATACTCACTGTCTCTTTAATAGTGATTTTTTCCCCTTTTTTCGCCAAAGTTTTCAAACTTCCTACAACACCCATCGAGATTATATTTGGCGCTTTTTTGGGTTATATAGGCCTTATACACCAACAGCACCTTTTTGATATCGTCGCAAAATTTGGATTTTTATATCTTATGTTTATTGCCGGAACGGAGATCGATCTCAAAAAAGTTTTAAAGACACCGATGAAACTAATGAAGATGATCTCGCTCTATCTGCTTTTGCTTTATGGCTTTGCTTTCGCTTTTTCTCTCTATTTTTCTTTTGGCAAGATTTTTATGGTACTTTTACCTCTTATCTCTGTTGGCCTTATCGCTACGCTTGCAAAAGAGTATGGAAAGACGCCGTGGCTTGTACTCTCTATGACAGCGGGAGGTATTGGAGAGGTCATTAGTATTGCCGCACTGACTCTTGTCTCGGCAACTCTCGAGTTTGGGGGTGGGATTGGACTATTTCAGGCTATTTTAGCTCTCATTTTATTTTTACTTTTTATGGTTTTACTCTTTCGTTCGCTCCAACTCCTATTTTGGTGGTTTCCCGAAGTCTCAGTTGCACTTATGCCTCACGATGATAACAAAGAACAAGATATTAGACTCTCAATGGGAATCTTTTTTATCCTTATCGCTGTTATGCTCTACCTTCACCTTGAACTTGCCTTTGGTGCCTTTTTGGCGGGTATCTTTATTCCGACCTTTTTTGAACACAAAAATGGCTTACCGGAGAAACTTTCAAGCTATGGCTTTGGATTTTTAATCCCTATCTTTTTTATCCATATTGGAAGTACCTTCAATCTCGAAGCACTTTTTATTAATGGCTTAGTGATTCAAGCACTCGTGATTACCTTTGTAATGATTGTAATGCGCTTGGTGAGTTCTCTTGTGTTTATAAAAGAGGTTGGAGTAAAAAATGCTATTTTGATGGGTCTTAGTCATTCTATGCCGCTTACACTTCTTATCGCGATGGCAACTTTGGCATACACTTCCAAGGGGATAGATGAGTTTAATTATTTTGCTCTGATCCTTGCTGCTTTATTTCAAGTTCTCTTTGTTATGCTGATTATCAAGGTTATAAACCTCAGAGTAAAAGAGAAAGTAACGACATAATTTGATATAATTTAAAAATTGCTCAAAAAGGAGTTGCACTATGACAAGATCTCCCCTGCTTCAAATCGTACGCGACTCCATTGAAGAGGTCATAGAGGCTAGACGCATTATTAAAAGAGAAGAGCTTCTAGAAAAGTATCCTGTGTTAGAACAGAATATCGCGTCTGTAATAACACTGATAGTAGAAGATGAACTCCGAGAAGCACGCTCAGATGAAGCATTAAAGCCGCTCATTGACGATATTATCTATAACGCCAAAGCAGCGGCATTTCAAGATACAAAGCTTCCACCTATAACAACAGCGCAATATTTACATTGTCGTATCAGCCTTTCACTTTTGATCCCCGACGAAGAGGGAGGTTTTACAATGGAAACCTCCACAGATGAACCACTTTTAAAAGATTAAACTTTTTGAGTGTTGATATGACATGCTATTTGGTATCCGTGGTTGAGCCCAAGCGCTATCGATCCGCCTGATTCTTGCGTGATGTCTCCTGCCACAAAAAGCCCTTCTATCGCTGTTTCATAGTTGTCATCATGAACAGGTTTTCCATCTTTTTCTTCAATGCCAGAACTTGCCAAAAATGCACTTGGCGTTGTTCCGCCAATAGCATAGATCACTCTATCATAAACTTCATGATCTATCTCATCAAATAAAACTTTCACTCTACCCTCTTCATCTTCAAGTCCTAAAATATTTACATTTAAAATAGCTCGTACTTCTTGATGAGCGATAGCGTTTGCTATATCTCTTTGATTTGTCGGATTCGCACGTCCAAATGTTCCCCGTCTATAACATATAGAAACTTTATTTTTTGCGCTCAAATCAACCGCGTATTCGATAGCGCTGTCTCCACCGCCTACAATGAGAATCTTTTCACCTTCGCTACAATCATCAAGTGTATATCCAACTCTTTTCTTGATTCCTGAGGCTATTTTATAATCTGGTTTATTTGGTTTACCCATTCTTCCAATGGTAACAACCACATACTTTGCCATAATCACATCTCCAGCAAGATGAACTTCAAAAAGTTCCCCCGCTTTAACGATCTTACTTACTTCCGTATGGGTTTTGAGTTCAATGCCATGCGATTTGATAACCTCATCAAAAAAGTCTAGAGTCGTCTCTTTTGTTCCATCAAGAAAATAGATATTCCCATCGAGCTCCACTTTTTGACCTTTCCAGTCTTTGTCAACGCGCTTATTGTCTTTATAATATTTTCGGATAGTGGCATTGTGATTATCATCTTTTTCAAGCATCAAAATATCTCTAATTCCCAAAAGGTAACTCTCAACTGCAGCGGCAATCCCAGCAGGTCCTGCACCGACGATAACCATTTCATAAACTCTTTGCATCTAGACTCCTCATCCTGTAATGCTATAATTCTAGCACAGTAAATAAAATAAAAGGTTTTGAGATGATAAAAAAAGAGAGAGAAGTATGTGTATGTAACGATGTCACCGCGGCAGAAGTTATTAAACTCATAAAGGAAAACAATATTCACAGCATGAAAGAACTACTTGATCAAAACATCTGTCCCGTTGGAGACAAATGTGAAAGCTGTCATGAAGATGGCTATGACAATGACGGATTTTCTTTAGCTATGATCCTTTCACTCGTAGAACAAAAAAAAATTTAACGCTTATGCCAATTTGTCTGGAAAATAAGTCATAAACTTTTGCAGTTTTGGCGCAATGACAACACTGCAATATCCTTGATTTGGATTGCGTGCAAAATAGTTTTGATGATATGCTTCAGCCTCGTAAAACTCTGGAAGCGGGCTTACTTCGGTGACTATCTTGTCTCTAAAGTTTGCAGAGGCTTTTTTTATCGAATTTAAAATCTCCTCTTTTTGAGCTTCATCTTCGTAATAGATAACCGAACGATACTGAGTCCCCGTATCTGCACCTTGAGCATTTAAAGTTGTTGGATCATGAATTGCCCAAAAAATGTCTAAGAGTTCATCCATAGTAATGATCTCCTCATCATAATGGATCTCTACTACTTCTGCATGTCCACTCACACCCGTACATACCTGCTCATATGAGGGATTTTTTCTAGCCCCTCCCGCATAGCCGCTGAGCGCTTTTAATACACCTTTGACATTATTATAAACCGCTTCCACACACCAAAAACAGCCTCCGCCGAGCACAAGTTTTTTCATCGCCATCAAAAATCCTTTTTGTCGATTGTACTCAAATAAAATATTTTGTTTTTTAGAACAGAATATTAAACTTCTCTTCTAAGAGTAACATCAGTGGTGAAGTTTCTGAAGTTCGCTATAGTATTTTTCTATGTTCGGCGCGCTTATTTGCAAGCGGTTTGCCTCTCGCACAAGATAACCGCCAAGTGTTTCGAGCTCATCCTTCTTTTGTGCTTTTATATCTTTATGCATAGAAGTTGATGCACTTTGAGGTAGTTTTGATGCTATAGCAAGCGACTTTTCAACTTCATCTTCTAAATCTATATTTTTTGCTTTTGCGATGGCTACCACCTCCTCTAAAAACTCTTTTGCTTCGTCGTAATGGTTTTCATAAACCTCTTTTATAGACATATCAAAATATGAGGTTAATACTCCAAAGGTGGAAATGAAAATATACTTTTTCCAAAGTGCATTATGTATATCATCTGCTATCTTGTATCGCAAACCCGCTTCATCCAAAACAGATGCCAAGACTTCACTTCCCTCGCCTGCGAAGAGTAGATTAAAAACATTCCCCATTTTTGTAATCTGTCCCGCTTTTTCGATGTGTGAAAGGATGTAGATACATCCATCAAGTACTTTGCAATCTAAAAGTTTACGAAGTTCATCTCCATGTTCTACTCCATTACTCAAAGAAAGAACGATGCTCTGTTGAGATAAAAAAGACTTACATGAAAACGCCACATTTTTGAGATCATAGCTCTTCACGCAAAACAGGACTAAGTCAAAATATCCACTCAGTTCACTTTCATCTATAGCTGTAAAATTTGCAGTAAACTCCTTATTATCTTCGGTTATAAGCAGACCATTTTCTTGAATCATTTTTAAATGCTCACCTCGGGCTACACCAACGATTTCATTGCTTGTTTGACTTAAATATCCTACGATATATCCACCGACTCCACCTAAACCATATATCAATATTCTCATGATTAATCCTTTTTTTATGACGAATTTATTATTTATTTAAACTAGTTTTAACGCCACTCTTTGTATTATTGTGTAGTACATGAATTATATCATAAGGAGAGGTTATGAAAAAAGCATTAGTTTTAGGCGGAGGATTTGCTGGAATCGAATCTGCGATCTATCTGAGAAAAAACAACTATGATGTCACCGTCGTAAGTGATCGCGACTTTTTTTATATCTATCCCACATCTATCTGGATACCAACAGGCGAGAGTAAATTTAAAGATATTTGTATTGATCTCATAGAGCTTCAAGCGGCTCATGGATTTACTCTTATCATAGATGCAGTTACCAATATCGAGGCTAAAACAAAATGTGTTACGCTTCAAAGCGGCAAAGTGCTAGAAGGATTTGACACTCTTGTGATTGCTATGGGCGCGGCAAAGATGAAACCAAAAGGGGTTGAAAACACACTTTCTATTTGTGGCGATCCTATGCAGTCTCTTCTTATAAAAGAAAAACTTGATGCGCTTATAGCAAAGGGAAGCGGAAAAATCGCCTTTGGTTTTGGCGGAAATCCAAACGACACTTCTGCAGTACGAGGCGGCCCGGGTTTTGAGTTGCTTTTTAATGTCCACAACCTGCTCAAGAAAAAAGGAATACGTGAAAATTTTGAACTCACATTTTTTGCACCTATGGAAAAACCAGGTGCGAGGATGGGACCGCAAGCGCTCAAGATGATGGACATGATATTCAAGCGTACCAATATCACAAAACATTTTGGTAAAAAAATAAAATCCTTTGAAACTGACGGCGTGCTTTTCGAAGATGATTCAAAACTAGAAAGTGACTTTATAATGTTTATTCCCGCTGGAAATGGACACGATGTGATAAAAAATTCAGACCTTCCACAAAACAGCGCGGGGTTTATCAAGATAGATGATTTTTGTGCAGTAGAAGGGTTTGAAGGTGTTTATGCCGTCGGCGATATCGCAGCTATTGAAGGTCCGGAATGGAGAGCAAAACAGGGACATATTGCCGAGGTCATGGCACGGAATATGGCGCATAATATCAAAGTAAAAGAGAGTGGATCAGGGGAACTTAAAGGTTACCAAGAACATCTCAATATCCTTTGCGTCATGGACAGCGGAGATGGCGCGGCATTTGTTTATAGGGATGACAAAAAAGCAAAAATGATCCCGATGCCAATCTTTGGACACTGGCTAAAAAAAGGTTGGGGAATCTATTGCCGCCTTTCAAAACTTGATCGTATTCCACGTATTCCAGGAATGTAGTATACTTATCAATAAATAATTTTAAAAGGTTATCTCATTTCTAAAAACTATAGATTTTATTTATCGATTTTTGTTGTCCTATTTATCGTTATCGCGGTTGTTCTCTTTACCGGGTATATGAATACGCACACACAAGAGATGCGAAACACACTCTATGAACTCCAGGCAAAAGGGATGCGTGAAGATATAAAACGCATGATCGAGCAAAAACAAAAAGCATCACTCGCCATAGCACTTAGTATCACTAATGATAAAAGTTTAGTAGAACTCATCAAACAAAAAAAAATCCCAAGCGATTACTATTCAAACCTAATATTAATGTTCCAAAAAGAAACACTTTATCAAAATGTCTGGATTCAGATAGTAGACAAAGACACGATTTCCCTTTACAGAAGCTGGAGCCCGCTCAAGGGTGACACTCTTGTTGATGAAAGAGATAATCTGCAAAATATCACTTCAAAAAAAAGTGTCATTTATACTATAAATGCCGGAAAATTTGATCTCTCTTTAAAAAGTATTGTTCCTATTTTCGACCATGATACTCTTATAGGTAGCTTGGGTGTCATTACCCATTTCAATTCCATCTCTAAAGATCTCAAAGAGAGCGATATAGACTCAGTAGTCCTTTTAAAAAAAGAGTACAAGAAAAATCTTATCTACCCTTTTACTAAGATGTTTCTTGATGACTATTATATTGCGAATTTGGACGCTCCAAAAGAGCTGAGAGATTATCTCAAAGATCACGGTATAGAACACTATCTAAATAATTCATACAAAATAGAAAACGGCTATATCATCGTCTCTTATGAACTCAAAAATACGCATGCGAAGACTCTTGGATATTATATAATGTCTAAAAAGATATCAGACCTTCCAAACTTGGATTTAAAATATTTCAACTTTAAGATGATTGCTTTTTTTGTTCTCTTTGGCTTGATACTTCTTTTTATCTTCAGTACAACTCTTCTATTGAAAAATAGAAACCAGAAAAAATACTATAAAAATATTCTTGACTCATCAAATAATATTGTAGTTATTAACAACGGCATAAAAATGCTTTATGTCAATAACGCTTTTTTTAGATATTTTCCTACTTATAAAAGTTTAGAAGAGTTTAAAAAAGATTATGAATGCATATGTGATCTTTTTGCCAAAGAAAATGGTTATCTACAGGCCAAAGTTGGTGATGACTACTGGGTAACCTATGTCATAAATACCCCTGATAAAGTACATAAAGCTAAAATAATTTTTTTAGGAAATACTTATTTTTTTACAGTCACAGCAGCACTCATCTCAAAAGAAGAAAATCACTACAGTATAGTACTATCAGATATCACAAAAGAGGAAAACTATCAAAAAGAACTATTTAACCTAAGTATAAAAGACACCCTTACAGGGATAAACAACCGTCACTTTTTCGACCAAAAGTTTCAGGAAGAGTTTTCTAGAGCAGTGCGTTATAAGCAGCCTCTCTCTTTAATCATGTTAGACATAGACTTTTTTAAACGGGTAAATGACGAGCATGGGCATGATGTGGGAGACACTGTACTTATAGAATATACCAAGCTTATCTCAAAAATTTTACGAAAAACAGATTTTTTCTGTAGAACAGGTGGAGAAGAGTTTATAATTATCCTTCCTCTTGTAGCCCTAGCTGAAGCTCAAAAACTTGCAGAAAAACTCCGATATGAAGTCGAGGCAGCCAAAAAAGTGGTGCCGATCACTATGAGTTTTGGAATTGCACAATATCAAAAAAATGATACTATCCCTTTACTGCTAAAAAGAGTCGATGATGCTTTATATAAAGCAAAAGAAAATGGACGCAACTGTGTTGTTATAAGTTAAAATCGAGGATTTTTACACTCTTGCATATATTCTATCTGGAACTCTATCATCTTCTTGAAGGGGTGTAAAAACTCTTCAAGACCGCTTTTTTCTATCATCTCATCACTATTATTATTCATCAGTTCAAGCACACAAAGAGTGGACTCAATGGTCGAGAGGCAATACTCTGCAGGTTGCTCTTTGATGGCAAACTCTGAGATTTTTGCGTGAGTAAAACTAATACTTTGCAGAGAGGCGACATTTGTACTTTCTCGTAGCATCTTTTTCGCACATGCCCACGTAGAATCGATGATAAATATCACGACTTTTTTATTCTCTTTGGAGAGTTTATGAGAATTAATCTCGATACTGTTTTGATCTGGATAAAGCAGATAACAAAGGTTTTGTGTATCATCCAAGAGTTCATTGACTCTTTTATGTGCACTAAAATCGATTCCCACATATAACTCGGAATTTGGCAGTGAAAGATGAGTCAAATGCCCCGTGCCGTTTTTGATCTTTCTATACTCTTTTGGATGCATTAAGATAACAAACTTTGTTTTCGTCTTAACAGGCCTTACATATAAGCACATACAGCTCGATTTTGGTCTATAACATCTGTAACACTTTTTTCGACTCTCAACTTGCGATGTCTCTATCATAAACCTTAAACATCCTTATATGTAAGGATTCCCTCATCCTATTTTATGCTCTCTTTAGATAGAATAATACCAATTAACTCATAAAGATAAAGAATGTCTATAAAACAGCAAATATTAGAAACTATAAAAAAGCGTCCCCTCATCATCGATGGTGCGATGGGAACTCAGCTTCAACAGCGAGATAAAGATATCCCTCTAGAAGCTTGGGAAGGACTTGAGGGGTGTAACGAACTCCTGAATGTGACTGCCGTTGATGTGATGGAAAGTATCTTCAGCGCTTATCTTACAGCGGGAGCTGATCTTATCACTACCAATACTTTTGGTTCATTTTCTTGGGTGCTGGACGAATACGGTATCGGTCATCGCGCTTACGAGCTTTCACGCGCGGGCGCTGCAATCGTGCGCAAAAAATGTGATGAGTTTAGCACGCCCGAGCAGCCTCGCTACGTTCTTGGTTCTATAGGACCGGGGACAAAGCTTCCCTCTCTTGGACATATCCATTACGATGAGATGTTTAAAGGGTACAAAGAGTGCGCGCTTGGTCTTATAGATGGCGGTACAGATATCTTCTTACTTGAAACATGCCAAGACCCGTTGCAGATAAAAGTCGCTTTACATGCGTGTGATGCGGCAAGCAAAGAGCGCGGAATCGAGATTCCTATTATGGTCTCAGTCACCATCGAGCTCGCTGGAACGATGCTTATCGGAACAGATGCGACGACTATCGCTGCAATTTTAGAACCTTTTGATATCCTCTCTCTTGGCTTCAACTGCGGAACCGGCCCCGATCAGGTAAAAAAACATGTGAAGACTCTCAGCGAAGTGTGGGGCAAACCTATCTCCATCCATGCAAATGCGGGTCTGCCTCAAAACCGCGGCGGATATACATTTTACCCGATGGGACCCGACGAGTTTGCAGAAAAACAGGAAGAGTTTTTAGAGTTTGACGGTGTAAGCTTTCTTGGCGGATGTTGTGGAACGACGCCTCAGCACATTCGTGCTCTGACAAATCGTGTGACATCCAAGACTCCAAAACTACCAAGCGGTTCTCAGCCAAACTCTCTGGCTTCTCTTTTTAACACGACACCTTTGATGCAAAACCCTGCTCCGCTTTTAGTGGGCGAGAGAAGCAATGCGACGGGTTCAAAAGCATTCCGTGAACTTCTACTCGATGAAAACTACGAGGGAACTCTGAGCGTCGGACAACAACAAGTGCGCGCAGGTGCGCATGTGCTTGATGTCTCGGTAGGTTTCGCAGGACGTGATGAGACAAAAGATATGAACAAAGTTATGAGTTTATACGCTCAAAAACTCTCACTTCCATTGATGCCAGATTCCACTCAAACGGCGGCGCTTGAAGAAGCACTCAAACTCATCGGCGGAAAACCGATCATCAACTCGGTCAACCTTGAAGATGGGATAGAAAAGTTTGATGCCATCTGTACTTTGGCTAAAAAATTCGGAGCATCTTTGGTGTGTCTGACCATCGATGAGATCGGTATGGCTAAAACCCTCGAGCGCAAGATCGAGATCGCTGAGCGCATCTACGAACTAGCAACTCAAAAGCATGGAATCAACCCAGAAGATTTAGTGTTTGACCTTCTTACTTTCACGCTTGGAAGCGGTGACGAAGAGTATTTTGACGCGGGTATCAACACCATCGAAGCGATCCGTGAGCTTCGTACTCGCCATCCTGAAGTGGGCGCGATTTTAGGGCTTTCAAACATCTCTTTTGGTCTTCATAAAGATGCGCGACCATATCTCAACTCGATGTTTTTACATCACTGTATAGAAGCGGGACTGACATCAGTCATCATCAATGTCCAGCATATCATTCCGCTCAATAAGATCTCTGATGAAGAGCAGAAAATCTGTGATGACCTTATCTTCAACCGCCAGCCCGAGGGACAAGCGCTCTTTACATTTATAGACCATTTTTCCAACAAAGAAGCGGTCGATTCTGAGGCTGAAGATGAGGCTTATAACGCACTCTCAACAGAGGAGAAGATAGCAAAACTTTTAATGGACGGCGATAAAGAGCGTATGATCCCTCTTGTCGAAGAGGCCCGCCATACAATCGCCCCTGAAAAGATAGTCAACGAAATTCTCATCGATGCCATGAAAGTAGTTGGCGAGCTTTTTGGTTCAGGAAAAATGCAACTTCCTTTCGTGCTTCAAAGTGCTGAGACTATGAAAAAAACTGTCGATCATCTTCAACCCTATCTGCCAAAAATAGAAAAGAAAACAGATACGACGCTTATCCTTGGAACTGTCAAAGGTGACGTTCATGATGTGGGTAAAAATCTTGTGGATATCATCCTCTCAAACAACGGGTTTAAAGTCGTCAATCTTGGTATTAAAGTAGAGCTTGACAAATTCGTAGAAACGCTCAAAGAGTGTAATGCCGATGCCATCGGGATGAGCGGGCTTTTGGTAAAATCGACGCAAGTGATGAAAGACAATCTCGAAGCGCTCAAAAGTGCAGGCATCAAAGTACCAATATTACTCGGCGGTGCGGCGCTTACCCGCGCGTTCATAGATGATTTTTGCCGCCCTTTTTATGATGGGCCGATCTTCTACTGTAAAGACGCGTTTGACGGCGTGACTGCGATGAGCCGCATCGAAGCGGGTAATCCAGATACAAATCTGCATCCCCAAGCGCCAGTGATTGAAAGAACAGAGGAAAAAGAGGTGATCATCCCTCCATTTTCCGAACTTACTATGCCAGATCGCGATGTCAAAATACCGACTCCTCCGTTTTGGGGAAGACGTGAGATGAAACTTACTCCCGCTCAGATAGAAAAAGCGTTTGACTGGGTAAATCACAAAATACTTTTTAAATCTCGTTGGGGTTACAGCTCAAAAGGGATGACAAAAGAAGCGTATGAAAAACAATTAAATGAGGTCGTCTGGCCTGCGTATGAGAAACTTAAAGCACAGTTTTTGGATGAAAAGCTTTTTGAGCCGACCATCATCTACGGCTACTGGCCATGTAGAAGCGATGACAATCGTCTTGTGATCTTTGATGAGTCCGAAGGGTTTACATGTAAGGATGACACCAACTGTGAAGAGTTTCATGATGCCTATCCAAGGGCCATTGAAGAGTTTACCTTTCCACGTCAAAGACGCAAACCTCACCGTGCGCTGAGCGACTTTTTTCATCATGACAGACATGATCTCATCGCCCTTACCTGTGTGAGTGCGGGAGCAAAACTAAGCGATACAGAACGCAAAATCTATGAAGAGGGAAAATACACGGAGTATTACCAGTTTCACGGTCTTGGCGTCGAACTCGCAGAAGCACTGGCGGAAATGGTGCATAAGCAGATACGTCTTGATCTTGGCATCGCAGAGAATGAAGGCAATACTATCAACGATGTACAGATGAACAAATACCAAGGTGCGCGTTACTCTTTTGGCTATGCGGCGTGTCCGGACTTGGAACTCAACCGTCCACTTTTTAATCTCCTAAAACCTGAAGAGTTTGGAATCGAACTGAGCGAGACATTCCAGATACATCCTGAACAATCAACATCGGCACTGGTCGTTTACCATCCAAACGCAACGTATTACAATGTTTAAAATAGAGTCACTCAAAAAAAGAAAGGTCGACAATGAAATCAACTAAACCAAGTTCTAAAAAAACATACACAGGAAAACCGCCAAGAAACGGCGCTAAAGCTACGCCTCACTATGAAAAAAGAAAATCTCCGCCTAAAAAAACGGTTCTAGATATCGCCCCTAAAAATGAGGTCAAAGAGATGTTTATGAGTTGGTTTAGAAGACACAACCAAGTCGGGCAGATCATGACAAAGCAGGATGTCGTGAGAGAGGTTATCAAGAAGCTCGATAAGCCGCAAAACGAGGCACTCGAAGAGGCGATGAATGAGCTTGTAAAAAGTGGTTTTATGGTCGTGCAAGGGGATGGGGTTACGTTGGTGTTGACTGCGGAAGGTGCAGGGCTACTTTAGTCACAAGCTCTTTTACATGTAAGAGTATCCTGATTTTTTAGACTTATATTTTCACTAATACTTTGTTAAATATTTTTTAAGTAATTATCAACTATTGTCCATGTTGTTAAAAAAAGTATAGCTCGATCATCTGAAGTCATATCTTTTGGCTCCCCATGTCGTAGGGGATCAGCTGCAATTTTGAGCTTCTTAATGTCCTCAAAACTGGTATTAGAAATTTCTCTAAATTTCTTCCATTGATCTGATTTATTGCCTTTTGAAATATTTTGTATAACTGAACAATGATGTTTTAATGATTCTATCGCTCTGTAACAATAAAAGCCTGTATCATCTGCATGTTTCATCGCAGATACAAGATCATTTAAACAACGATTAATATATTTACCAATCTCACCAGATATTTTTTCTCTTAAATAAGGAATCTCTATCTCTAAATTCACATCTTTGCCTCGTTCTTCAAGGCAAGGTATTTCAATGCCAAATACATAATCAATTTGTTTCCTTCTATTAATTACACGTGTGATTTCTAAATCGTATGCATACCCTTTTAAATAGCCTAACATATTTAGGTGACTTTTTACAAGATTATTTACAATATTTTTTAAATCAAATATATTCCAATGTAAACTGCTATCTATCCAAACAGCAAGTTGATTATTTATAATATTAACTTTCATTCGCATAGGTTCTAGAATGTCTTTTGTTGAGAAATCCATTTCAAATGAAAATGTCAGTTGGGCTCTTTCTGGTAAAATAATACCTTGAAAATAAAATGATTCGTCTTGCATTAGCACCTTCATAATTGAACTATTTATTCAATAACTATTGTATCAAACTTTGTCAGAAATGGATAATTAGATTAGTACTATAAATGTTTTATTATGTACTTTTTTCTTCGCAAAAAAGTACCAAAAAGCTCTTGCAACGGCTTCGAGCTTGCCTTTGGCAAGTTCCCAAGAAACTACTCACAAATCCCTAAAAATTCAAAACTCACTACGTTCAAACAGTTGAATTTTCTTAACGAGATTTATAAGTAGTTTCTTGGCTCTGCAGGTGTTGCAACTGACGGATAAACTTTTGCGGCGTTCTCTTTGTGTCACTTTGGATTTTAGCTTTTTTGACCGAGTGGAGTCGTAAAGAAAATGCAACTGTTTGAGGCGTAGCCGAGTTTTGCATTTTCAGACGCAGCGACCGAAACAAAGCATGAAGAAATCCATCTTGCTGACACGAGCTTTTTTGCATACTTTTTTTGCGGAAAAAAAAGTATGAGAGAGGTCTTGTAAAAAACTGACGGAAGAAAAGGCTTACATGTAAAGGTTTTATTTACTTCAACTTACGTCAAAAGAAAATTTCTTACGGAGCATATTCCCAAACAGAACTTGAAAACGAGAAGATTAATGTTTATCGTGTGAGCCACAACCGCAGCCGCCGCCAAGCATACCGATAACATAGTGGTCGTTTACCTCTGTGATATCAAAGCTGTGCTTGCCACAGAAGTTTGCTGTCATAAAAGCAAGTTGGACTTTTGCCGCTTCTTCTGCAGCCTCTTTGCTCTCAAAACTTTCCATTTGTGAAAGTCCCTCTTTTTTAGCACAACTGCAAAGTTTTTCTATGATGACATGATGTTCCATGATTATTCCTTTTTTGTATTAATCTTTCTATGCAAAAATGATTCTTGACGGAATGAATACACATAGAAAACAAAGAATAAAAGAGTCTTGCATGTAAGGTTTAGTAAAAATGAGGCAAAGACAAACAGCTCTTTAGCTATTTGCCTTTATAGCGGACTTCACTATTGGAGTAAATTAATTAAATACTTTTTTATACGCTTCTGCTTTGCTCATTGGCTCCGCAGGTTGGGCAAGATTTTCCTCACTGCTTTTTTTATGCCACACATAAATAATAAGCAATATCATGAGCACTATTGCACCGATGCCCGCTATTATAAGCTTTTTTAGATCCATTTCATTTCTCTCTGTTTTTTAAATTAATGAGTTGCTTTTTAGCTATTGGCTTTTATTGCAGATTCGATGCGTGAAAGCGTTTCCTCTTTGCCGATGATACTCATCACGGCATCAAGCCCTGGACCTGAGAGTTTTCCCATAAGTGCGATACGCAAAGGCTGACCGATCTTGCCAAAACCTATCTCTTTCTCGGCAACCAACGCTTCCATCACATGATGATAATCTATCGGAAGGTGCAGATTTTCACTCGACTTTAGTTTCTCTGCAAACGCATGTAATATCTCTACAGCATCCCCTTTAAAACCTTTTGCAACAGCTTTTTCATCATAAACAACCGGAGCGGTCAATATCTCGCTTATCAAATCAGCCAAGTCCTGAAGAGTTTTTGCACGCTCTTTTAAAACGTCAAGCAGTATCTCTCTTTTATCATGAGAAGAGAGAACCAAACCAAAATATTCAAGCAGTTCTGCAAGCTTTGTATTTGACATATTTTTGATGTAATGAGCACTGAGCCAGTCAAGTTTTTCCACGTTGTAGATAGAAGCGGAGCGATTGATATCTTTTGGATCAAAATGTTCCATCATCTCATCCATAGAGAATATTTCCTGATCTCCATGACTCCAACCAAGACGTACCAAGAAGTTTAGCAGTGCCTCAGGCGTGTAACCCATCTCTTTGTATGCCATAACATCCGTCGCACCGTCACGTTTAGAGAGCTTTTTGCCCTCTTTGTTGTGGATCATCGGGACATGATAAAACTTCGGAATATCAAATCCAAGTGCTTCATACACTACCATCTGCTTTGGAGTGTTTGAAAGATGGTCATCTCCGCGGATGACCGTATTGATGCCCATAAGCGCATCATCGACTGCAACGACAAAGTTATATGTCGGGCTTCCATCAGCTCGTGCAATGATGAAGTCGTCTAAAATATCTTTAACTTCAAACTTCACATCACCTTTTACGCCGTCTTCAACCGTAATACTACCGTTTAAGGGTGCTTTGATACGTACGACAGGCTCAACTCCCTCCGGCGGAGTCCCTGTAAAATCACGGTAGCGTCCATCATACATCGCGCGTTCTTTTCTAGCCATCTGCTCTTCACGAAGCTCATTTAACTCCTCTTTTGACATATAGCAGTGGTAAGCCTTGCCATCGTCAAGAAGCTTTTGGATGTAGCGTTTATAGATATCCATTCTCTGAGACTGATACTCGATCTCACCGTCATGTGAAAGTCCAAGCCATTTAAAAGCCTGAACAATCGCTTCTGCGGCTTCAACAGAGTTACGGCTTTGATCCGTATCTTCGATACGTAAAATGAACTTGCCATTGTTCTTTCTAGCCCAAAGATAGCAAAGAAGTGCGGTTCGAAGTCCTCCGATATGGAGATATCCCGTTGGAGATGGTGCAAAACGCGTAACAACCATAATAAGCCTTTTAAATAAAGTCCCGTATTTTAGATAATCATTGGTTAAAAACGGGTAAAATAAGAACCTAAATATCATCATAAAGTGACTTTACATGTACAAAGCTCTATTTTTCATCCTTCTTTCTTTAAGCCTCAATGCGAAAATCATTGATGGTGTTGCAATCCTTGTTCAAAATGAACCTATCACGATGCAAGAGATTACAAATGCGATGGCAGAATCTCATCTTGATCAAGATAAAACAGTAGATTTTTTGATACGAAAAAAACTTGAAGATCAAGAGATAAAATCAAGAAAAATCACCGTAACCGATGATGAAGTGATCGAAGAGATCAAAAGAATGGCTACACAAAATAATATGACCGTGAGCCAATTTTACGATGCAGTCGCAAGCTCTCAAAATCTCACTTCAGCTCAAGTGCAAAAAGAGATGAAAGAACGCTTGCTGAACCAAAAGCTTTTTCAAGCTATTGCCTACACTCACATGGATGAACCAGATGAGCAAGAGATTAAAAATTATTATGAACTCAACAAAGCAAAGTTCAATCATCCACTAAGCTACAGTACCGTTGTTTATGAATCGAAACAACAAAGTTTATTACAACAAAAA
The DNA here is from genome assembly GCA_028683835.1 of Sulfurimonadaceae bacterium. Lineage (GTDB taxonomy): Bacteria > Campylobacterota > Campylobacteria > Campylobacterales > Sulfurimonadaceae > Hydrocurvibacter. The sequence goes on from JAQUHB010000012.1 coordinate 16,368, forward strand.
ATTGATAATCCCATGTTCTACTCAGCTGAAATAGGGCATAAAGATCAAACATTTGAATACAATAAAATCGCGCCGCAACTTGCTGAACTTTTAGACAAAACACCTCTAAATCATTTTTCAGAGATTATCTCAAACGGTAAAGATGGCTTTGTTTGTTTTTATATGCAAGCGGTTGAGCAAAACAATAAAGATGTAAAATTAGAAGATATCAAAGCGCAAGTTGAAAATATGATTATGTCAGATAAGCGCGAGCAAGTTTTAAAAGAGTATTTCGACAGAGCAAAACTAAACGCAAATATCCAAACACTGCGCCTACCATAAATCATTTCAAAGAGGAATAAACCGAAGGGTTGTGAACTTTTAAATGTTCACAACTTTACTTCTCTAGCCTTTATAGCCATCCAAATATTTTGTATCAAAATTGTTACTTATAAAATCTGGATTTGTCATCATTTTTTTGTGGAATGCCACAGTAGTTTTAATACCAGAGATCTTAAACTCGCTCAGTGCTCTATGCATTCTTGCAATAGCTTCAGCTCTATCATTTCCATATACGATTAGCTTACCTATCATCGAGTCATACGTTGATGGAACGATATAGTTTGCATGTGCATGTGTATCAATACGAACATCTTTTCCACCCGGAGCGATCCAAGTACTGATCTTTCCAGGACATGGTAAAAACTTGACAGGATCTTCTGCAGTAATACGGCACTCTATCGAATGACCTTTGAGAATAATCTCCTCTTGCGCAGGAAGAGTTTTACCTTCTGCCACTTCGATCATCATTTTTACTAAGTCAAGCCCACTTACCATTTCAGAAACAGTATGCTCAACTTGAAGACGAGTATTCATCTCCATAAAATAAAAATTTAGATCCGCATCAAGTAAAAATTCAAATGTACCAGCACCCTCGTACTTAATAAACTCTGCTGCACGAACTGCAGCATCATGTAATCTTGTTCTTACTTCTGGAGTCAATGCGACGGCTGGAGACTCCTCTATCAGCTTTTGATGACGACGCTGCATAGAACAGTCACGCTCTCCAACATGGATAACATTTCCATGAGAGTCAGCCATAATCTGTACTTCAATATGGCGAGGATTTTTAATGAATTTTTCCATATAAATTGTGCCATCGCCAAATGCTGTGATCGCTTCACTCTCAGCTGCTAGAAATGCATTTTCCAAGTAACTCTCATCATCGACAACACGCATACCACGCCCGCCGCCACCTTGAGCAGCTTTTAAGATAACTGGATAACCAACCTCTTTCGCTCTTTTTTTAGCATCTTGCATGTCACTAATCGCCCCATCGCTTCCGGGAACAACTGGAACATTTGCACGAACCATTACATCTTTTGCTTTTGATTTATCACTCATAAGAACCATAACTTCAGGAGTCGGTCCAATGAATTTAATATTGTGGTGTGTACATATCTCAACAAAATGTTGATTTTCACTTAAAAATCCATATCCTGGAAAAATCGCATCACAACCACTTATCTCAGCCGCGGATATAATAGCAGGAATATTGAGGTAGCTTTTTGCACTTGGTCCTGCACCCACACATATAGCTGCATCTGCAAGTTCTAAATACTCACTACCTTTATCGGCAGTTGAATAGATAGCGACAGCCTCTTTACCCATCTCTTTGATAGTTCTAATCGCACGAAGAGCTATCTCCCCACGATTAGCAACCAATATACGTTTGATTTCTGCCATAGATTAAATCTTTTCTACTACAAATAACGGCATATCGTATTCAACAGCTTGACCATCACTCACTAGTACATCAAGAATTTTACAGTCAAATTCAGCTTCAAGTTCATTCATAATTTTCATAGCTTCAAGGATTGCCACAACGTGACCTTTTTTAATGATATCACCTTTTTTTACAAAAGCTGGAGAGTCAGGAGATGGTGATGCATAGAATGTACCGACCATTGGAGAAAGAATCAAATCTCCAGAAATTTCTGCTGCCGTTTCTGCTTGTACTGGTGCAGTCACAACAGCTGCAGAAACAGCTGCGACAGGAGCTGCTTGAGTAGTCGCTACAGGAGCATAAATAGCCCCAACAACTTTTTCAAGTTCAATACTAAAATCCTCTTTAGCGATTTTTAATTTACTTAAACCACTTCCATCAAACTCTTGCATTAACGCTTTTATCTGCTTCATGTCCATTGTTAGTCTCCAAAATATATATTAAATTTTGCGATATAATACCATAACAAATATTAAATATTAGGGCACTTATGCTGAGTGATACAAATTTTATCAATATAGCTTTCGAGATAGCGAGTGCTTCAAAATGTGTTTCAAAACAAGTCGGTGCAGTCATCGTAAAAGATGGGAGAATCCTCAGCTCTGGCTACAATGGCACACCCGCAGGTTTCATGAATTGTAAAGATCACTGGAACGGTGAATACACCAAAGATCATCATGAATGGTCTAAGACTTATGAGATCCATGCTGAGATGAATGCTATTATCTGGGCAGCTAGAAAAGGGATCAGTATAGAGGGTGCAACCATTTATGTTACACTTGAACCGTGCAGTGAATGCAGTAAGAATCTCATCGCAAGCGGAATAAAACGCATTATTTACGCAAAAGCTTATGAACACACCCAGTCTGATATCATCTCCAAATTTATTGAAGATAACGGCGTGATTATAGAAAAGTTAGAAAAGCTCTAATATTTTCTCCGGCGGACGGCCTATAACAACACCTTTTTCGGTAATAACAATCGGTCTTTCGATTAGCTTGGGATGCTTAACCATAGCATCGATCAACTTCTCTTCATCCATCTCATTTTTTAGTTCTAACTCTTTGTATAGATCCTCTTTTGTTCGCATCAATTCTCTTGGAGATATTTGAAGTCTTAATAAAAGATCTTTTATCTGTTCTTTTGAAGGATGAGCTTCCAAATACTTCACTATTTCTACATCCATACCATTTACATGTAAGAGTTCTAAGGCCTGACGTGATTTTGAACATTTTGGATTGTGCCAGATTGTTGCATGCATATTTTTTCCTCATAAATATAATATTTAGAGAATTTTAGTGTAGTTATTTGAGAGGAAGTTGAAAGAGGGTAAAAAGAAGAGTCCAAGCAGCCTAAAGCTGCTCGAGAGAAAGATTACAGACCTGTAACGTTTTCTGCTTGTGGACCTTTTTCGCCTTGACCAACTTCGAAAGTCACTTTTTGACCTTCGTCTAGTGATACACGACCATAGCCATTGCTATTGATTTGACGAAAGTGTACGAATACATCTTTTCCGCCGTTTTCTTGTTCGATAAATCCGAAACCTTTTTCACTATTGAACCATTTAACTGTTCCATTTACTAATGTTGCCATTATTTATCCTTTTTTGTTTTGTGTACACCAAATTACTAAGGTGGTAAAAATCTAATATGAAGTTTTCTTTTAGGATGGATCGTACTGTCAACAAAAAGTCATCAATATAAAGCAGACCAAAGATGTAACTAAAATCATCTTTTATTGGCTGTAGTATAACTGAATAAAAAATAAAGTGCAAGAAAAGATAAATATTCCACAGATATATCCATCTTGCTCGATTTTTAGCTATTTTAATCAAGCAATGCCAAAAAAACCATTGCGTCCTTGCTGTTTTACATGATACATAGCTTTATCAGCCTTTGTCATCAGTTCTTTACTGTCTTGTGCATCTTGAGGGTAAATAGATATGCCAATACTTGCTGAAATAGTAATGATTTCACCATTTAAATCAAATGGTCGCGAGAGTGTTTCAACTATGGCAACAACAACTCTTTTTGCGTCATTGACTGAGTTTATTTGAGGTAAGATTGCGGTGAACTCATCTCCACCCATTCTTGCTACTGTATCTGATTCACGTACAACAGCACTGAGTCTCTTAGCTACAGCGACTAAAAGGAGGTCTCCTACGTCATGCCCCATAGTATCATTCACAGATTTAAAAAAATCAAGATCAATAAACAAAAGAGCAAGAGAGAGATTTGTACGATGACTCATCTTAATCTCATGTTCCAACCTATCAGCGAAAAGCTGTCTGTTGGGTAATTGCGTTAAGATATCATAATTTGCTTGCTTCCAAATAATCTCATCTGCCTGTTTTTTTTCGGTTACATCAGAAAAAAGAGCTACATGTATTTTTTTAGAACCATCTTCATTATAAACGACTTTAATCGAGAGCCATTCTGCGTATTCTTCCCCATTCTTACGTTTATTCCATAATTCACCGTCCCAAAATCCAAGAGTATTGAGTTGATGCCACATCTGTTGATAGAATGCTGCATTCTGCTTTCCAGATTTAAGTATTCTAGGCGTCTGACCAATCACTTCATCAAGTGAATAGCCAGTCAATGTAGTGAATGCAGGATTGACCGTTACGAACTGATTATATGCATCTGTTACGACTATAGCTTCGTTTGCAGAATCAAAAATCGTAGCTGAGAGCTGCAACTCATCCACATATTTACGTATTTCCTCGTGTGAGAGACTAAGATCAAGATGTGCCATTACACTATCAGCGAGTGTTTTTACAGCATCCAACTGTTGTGGTTGGAGTTCACGGGCTACTGTATCAATAACACACAATGTCCCTAAATGATGTCCATCCGAAGTAATAAGCGGAACACCTGCATAAAAACGGATTTCAGGACCTTCAGTTACCAAAGGATTATCAAAAAAACGTTCATCTTTTAGTGCATCAGGTACAACAAAAGCATCATCTTGTAGGATTGCGTGGGCACAAAAAGCGACATCACGTGGCGTTTCTTTTGCATTAATGCCTACAATAGATTTAAACCACTGGCGATCTACGTCAATCAAACTGATTGCCGCGATTGGAGTTTGGCATATGTAACTTGCCAACTGCACCATATTGTCAAATACTGCGTCTGGCTCAGAATCCAATATATTATATTCTCTCAGTTTTGCTAAACGCTTTTGCTCATCTTGAGGCAGTGGTGCAATTTTCATTATTTTCCCTTTATCTTATGCATATAAATTATCGAGGATCACTTTAAACCCATTCATTTCATAAAGTGCTAGCTCAGAATTTATGTAAATTTATAAAGTACCAATCTGGGCACCAATTACGCTTAGATCATGGTACCTTTTGTTAGATTAACTTAGACTAAAGAAAAATTATAAATGTGGTTTGAAGTTCGTATTTTAGGGATTTTTCAAAGGTGTTGAGATTAATAAATGGTGCTCACAACTGGACTCGAACCAGTGACTTTTACCTTGTCGAGGTAACACTCTACCAACTGAGTTATGCGAGCTTTGGTAGTTAGGAGTGAAATAATACTCACTTCCTTCTTAAATTAAGCAAAATGGAACATCGATTTTTGTAAAATCCTCTTATGTCAGCTTTACCAAATATGTTAAACTCTTATTGGCTCTGGCGGGAAGTCCGCGAAAAACTTGATGTGTCCAATCCTTTATATAAATACTGGAAAGACACACCAAACATCAAACTCAACAATAAATATATCTTTGTACAAAAAAAGACTCTTCCTGAGAAATACGCATATGTTGAGCCGATACTTACAGATCTTTCAGGATATCTGCCTATTCGTTATGCTTCAGATCAGTTACATGTCAGCGAGCATATCTTTAACTATGAGAAGATGAAACTTTATAAAGAGTTTGAATACAAGTATGTTCAAGATGTGAAGTTTGTAAATATCAAAAAGTTTTTTGTGGAGTTTGGGATTAAAGTGGATAAAAACGCTATCATCCACTTAGGTCGCTTAAAAGATCTTGAGATTACAAGTAACTCTACTTTTTACAACCTACGTGATGACTATGGTTTAGTTGTTTACAACTAGTCTTTTAAAACGTTTTTTACAAAATTCACATAACAAAAAAAGAGTGTTACAAAAAAAGGATTCAGCTCTGCGCTTGATTCATCAATCTTATTAAAAATCTTAAATTCAATCGGCGCAATACTATGTGAAACTTTAAACTGGAAGTTGATAACGGAAAGTGTACGGATAAGATTTATGATATTTTTACTTTTTTTATCATCTTTGTTAAACTTGATCACATATCCATTTTCATCTCTGTTAGATTTGATCGTATTTTCCAAGAGTGTTACTTTATCCAAAAAGATCACCTTGTCCCAAGAGATCTCAAATCTCTCAACACTTGCCTTAGAATTTCTTGCAGATAAAGGATGAGGCTTGATAAGGCGCATTTTTTCAATGAAAGAAAGAAACAAATTTAATCCTCCCATTTTGCCTATAATATCTTGTAGTTGCAGTTTGAGAGTATCTTTCTCGTCTTGCGATAAATTATTGAAATTACACATAAGAAGCCTTTTTATGAAATTATACCTTAAAGTAGACCAAAGCTTAATATTGCTTAAGCTTATTTAAATGAGGAAGGTATTATCATCTCATAACAAAAAGAGGACAAATTTACTCTTCTTTAATAAGAGAAACAATCAAAGGGATTTTATGAAAGTTTATATGGACAACAATGCAACTACGATGACTTCACCTGAAGTAGTTGAACAAATGGTTCCATTTTTTAGTGAGATATATGGAAACCCAAACTCACTTCATAAATTTGGAACGCAGTCTCGCCCTGCACTTTCGCGTGCAATCGACCAAGTGTACAAAGCGATCAACGCATCAGATAAAGATGATATCGTTTTCACATCTTGTGCAACTGAGTCAAACAACTGGGTTCTACAATCAGTTTGGATAGATAAAATCGTAAATGGTGACAAAAACCACATTGTAACAACAGAAGTAGAACATCCATCAGTTCTTTCTACATGTAAGTTCTTAGAAGAACAAGGTGTTAAAGTCACTTACCTTCCAGTAAACGAAGAGGGGATTGTTGAAGCGCATACGGTAAAAAGTTTTATCACTGAGAAAACAGCACTCGTTTCTATCATGTGGGCGAACAATGAAACAGGAATGATCTTCCCAATCAAAGAAATCGGCGAAATTTGTAAAGCCAAAGGAGTTTTATTTCACACTGATGGCGTTCAGGCAGTTGGTAAGATTCCTGTCGATATGCAAGACGTACATGTAGACTTTATGTCTATGAGCGCACATAAATTTCACGGACCAAAAGGGATCGGTGCACTTTATATCAAAGACTCTCAAGAATTGACTCCAATGATGCATGGTGGTTCACAGATGGGTGGACGCCGTTCTGGAACGCTAAATGTTCCATATATTATAGGTATGGGAAAAGCAATCGAGATGGCAACTGAAAACATCGAAGAAAAAATGGCATCTATCAGTGCAAAACGCAATCGCCTCGAAGATGCACTTTTAAAAGTTATCCCTGAGACTTTTACGGTTGGAAAACGCGAGCACAGAACGCCAAATACTATCCTTATCTCTATCCGTGGGGTTGAAGGTGAGGGAATGCTTTGGGATTTGAATAAATTCGATATCGGAGCTTCAACAGGAAGTGCATGTGCGAGTGAAGATCTAGAAGCAAATACAGTTATGCTTGCAATCGGTGCTGACCATGAACTAGCACATACAGGTATCCGTCTTAGCCTTAGTCGTTACACGAGTGATGAAGAGGTAGATTATGTTATAGAGCATTTTACAGAGGCGGTAACAAGACTAAGAGCAATCTCAAGTTCTTATGCAATAGTAAAACCGACAAAAGGTGGAGAAGCCGCTGAATGTCACATACCAGCACACCATTAATCGCTTTGCGATTTATGGCACCTATTATTTAATGAGTCCGTTAAAGGGATTTTATCCCTTTAACGTTATCAAAATGGAGGAGTTCCCTTCATTTTATGAAATAAAATTAAGGAAAAAACTATGGCAAAAAATGATTTAATCGGCGAATCTTTATGGGATGCTTACTCAGATAAAGTAACTCGTCTTATGAACAACCCTCAGCACCAAGGGGAAATCAGTGAAGAAGAAGTAGAATCTCGCGGGCACAAACTTATCGTTGCAGATTTTGGAGCTGAGAGCTGTGGAGATGCTGTGCGTCTTTACTGGGAAATCGATCCTAAAGATGACAAAATCGTAAACTCTAAATTTAGAAGTTTCGGTTGTGGTACAGCGATCGCAAGTTCTGATGTTATGACTGAACTTTGTATCGGCAAAACAGTTCAAGAAGCGGTTAAGATCACAAATATCGATGTTGAGTTTGCTCTTCGTGACAATCCAGAAACTCCGGCAGTTCCACCTCAAAAAATGCACTGTTCAGTTATGGCTTATGATGTTATCAAAAAAGCGGCTGGACTCTACCTTGGTGTTGATGCTGAGAGTTTTGAAGAGGAGATCATCGTTTGTGAATGTGCACGTGTTTCTCTTAAAACATTAAGAGAAGTGATCAAACTCAATGACCTTAAAACTATTGAGCAAATCACAGATTACACAAAAGCCGGCGGTTTTTGTAAATCTTGTATCAAACCGGGTGGTCACGAAGAGCGTGAATGGTATCTTGTAGATATCCTAAGAGATACTCGTCGTGAAATGGATGAAGAGAAAATGAAAGCGGCTGCAGAAGCCGGAATTAGCGGAAATTTCGCGACTATGACTTTGGTGCAAAAGATCAAAGCGATCGACAGCGTCATTGATGAAAACGTACGTCAATTCCTTATTATGGATGGTGGAAATATGGAAGTTATCGATATCAAAGATGGTGGCGATAACATAGATGTTTATATCAGATATATCGGTGCATGTAATGGATGTGCTAGCTCAACGACTGGAACACTTTACGCAATTGAAAGTACTCTAAAAGAGAAGCTTTCTGATAAAATTCGTGTTCTTCCTATCTAAAAGAGTTTTTCTCTTTTAGATCCCTCTAGTAAACTCTTCTCTTTTAAGAAAATCACTTATTATCATTTTGTCATATTTTAGAGCTATCCCTTCAATCTACTGTAAGCTTCATCTTATGAAAATACATATTGATTTGGACTGCTTTTTTGTCTCTGCCCAGCGCACACTTGATCCTTCGCTTTTACATAAACCTGTCGCTGTAGGCGGACGAAGCGATACCCATATTTTCTCGAAGAGTTCACAAGATCAAGGGATCAATCTTACAAATTCAGGATCCTTCGTTTCAACTTTTTATCAGCAATATGACAAACGAGATGATGACCTTCAAAATTTCATTGATCCCGATGGCAAAGTCCGAGGAATACTCACAACTGCGAGTTATGAAGCCAGAAAATATGGCATTAAAACAGCAATGAGTATCAGCGAAGCGCTGCAACTCTGCCCGCATCTCATTATAAAATCACCCAATATGGCTTTGTATCAAGAGCTTTCTCATAAACTCCATCTCTTTTTACAAGAACGGATCCCGCTTGTCGAACAAGCAAGTATTGATGAATTTTATGGAGATGTGAGCGGATGGATAGAAGATATTGATGTGCCGGAGTTTCTAGATTCTCTACGTCATGAGATACAAAAATCTCTCAATCTTCCCGTTTCCATCGGCGCGGCACATTCGAGATATATAGCAAAACTCGCAACAGGCGAAGCAAAACCTTTTGGATGTAAAACCGTCTATAAGTGGGATTTTGATGACTTTATCAATCCCTTACAAGTAAGCAAGTTTTCCGGTATCGGAAAATCTATGATGGTAAAACTTCAAGATGCACAGATACTCACACTCGGAGAACTTCGTAAAAGACGCGGAACAATCGAATCTTGGGGGCCTTACGCCAAAGAGCTGTATAAACGTGTAAACGGCGAGATTGACACACCGATCAATCTCAAATCTCAGCGTAAATCTATAGGAATTTCCAGAACCTTTGATCTAGTTCATGAGAGAAGTGAACTTCGCCGCAGAGTGGTTATCCTCGCCCGTTATCTTCTCTTTGCTATCCAAAAGTTAAAGGTCATTCCCACAAGCTTTTCCCTTACCATCAGATATGAATATCAGCAAAAATCTCATATCAGTCTGACAAGAAGAAAAGAGTTTAGTGAAAAGGAGTTTAAAGATTTTTGTCTTGAAATGTTTTCTCAAGCGGACAATCAAAAACGCTTATATGTAAGCTATCTTGGAATCAATTCATCAGAGTTTACACATATCTCCAGACGTGAACTTTCACTGCTTGAAATGGATGATGATAATAAACTTCATGAGCTAACAAAACAGGCACAAAAAGTAAGAGAAAAATACGGGTTAGGTTCTTTGAAGTGGGGCAGTGAGATTTAAAACAAAAGAGTACAAATTGAGTTATACAAGAGATAGACTGGCTCCACCCATAAGAGTGAATCCAAAAGTTTGAAAATACTATACTAAAATAGCTCTTCTCTCACCCTTTTTAATCTCGCCGATGTGGTAGCTTCCCTCAGCTTTTGCAAGGACAGCATCGACATTTTCAGGACGCACGACGAGGATCATACCAACACCCATATTGAAGGCTCTAAACATCTCTTCGCGGGCTACGTGCTGACTTATGAGATCAAAAATAGGAAGCGTTCTAATACTGCTTTCTTTGACTTCAGCCATCAAATGCTCAGGCAATACACGAGGAAGATTTTCAACAATTCCCCCTCCTGTAATGTGCGCAAGTGCAATAATCTTATTTTTAAGTTTTTTAAATGTTTTTACATAGATATTTGTCGGTGTTAAAAGTGTTTCGATAAGCGATTTTCCATCAACCTCATCCTCAAACTTCATACCCATTTTCTCTAGTAAGACTTTACGTGCCAATGAAAAACCATTTGAATGCAACCCTGAGCTTGGTAACGCGATAAGTTGATCGCCTTCACGTACAAGTGCCACGCGATCCATCTCGCTTTTTTCAGCAACACCAACAGCGAAACCAGCAAGATCATAATCATCCGCGCTGTACATTCCCGGCATTTCAGCAGTTTCCCCACCGATAAGCGCACACTCAGCTTCAATACAGCCACTTGCGATTCCGCTAACCACGGCAGTTGCAACTTCAACTTCAAGTTTGCCCGTCGCATAATAATCTAAAAAGAATGATGGAGTTCCAAAATTACAGATAAGGTCATTCACACACATCGCTACAAGATCGATCCCCACCGTGTTGTGCACACCCGAGTCAATAGCAAGTTTGAGTTTTGTTCCAACACCGTCAGTTGCCGCAAGCATAACCGGCTCATCGTAGCCTTTAGGGAGTTCAAAAGCACCTGCGAATGAACCGATTCCGCCTAAAACACCGGGGATTTTTGTAGATTTAACCAAAGGTTTAATGTTTTCAACAAAACTGTTTCCTGCATCAATATCGACACCAGCGTCTTTGTAGCTTATTTGACTCATAAATATTCCTGTGTGAAAGTTCAAGAGCCTGCACCCGAAGGCAATTTATATTTAAGGCTCTTTATTAAAGTTGTGCAATTATACCAAAGTGCTATTTAGTTTTTGTTGATGTCACAATTTTTAGAAAACATACACAAAGGACAAACGTCGCAAACGCCTGCGAGAAGAGGGATCACACCCAGATAAAACCAACTATTTCCAGAACCCATAGCGTAGCCCACAAGCCCAGCACCTATGACTGTACGAAAAACTTTACAAAAAGATCTTATTTTATTGAGATTCATTTCTGCTTCCTTTTTATGAAAATTATATCTATAATATTTTTTAGTTATAATAAGAGACAAGATTAATCCCTTTTTATAAGGGGAACTTTTTAATATTTTTTAAATCTAATCTGATACAATCGCAAAAACTTAAAAACAGGAACAATTTTGAAAGATTTTATCTATCCGGAAATGATGGTACATGTACCACTTTGTACACATAAAGAGCCAGAAAATGTCCTTATTCTCAGCGATGATGCAATGAAACTTCAGCTCGAAATAGAGCGTCATGAAGATATGAAAGCTACGACTGTACCAGCGACACTTGACGCTCTTCGCAACGTAAATGATGGCTCGTTTGAGGTCGTACTTTCAGAAGTTCCATGTGACGCGGCCGTTATCGCACATCTTGGACGGGTTTTGAGTGATGATGGTCTCGTTATGAGCGTTCATCCTTCACTTGATAATGTCAATGAAAACAAGATCATTATGGAGATCATGGCCAAATATTTCAAGATTATTATGCCTTGTCGTCTTGAAGATGGCACGACTTTGTTACTTGCATCAAAAAGCTACCATCCGACAGCGGATGTAATCCTACAACGCGTAGATATGCTTGATGGTCTAAGCTTTTACAACTGTGATGTACATCCAGCATCTTTTGCTATGGGCAACTATATCCGCGAAGCATACCTTGGAGTCATCAAAAACTAATGGCATTTAAGTACGCTATTGCTCTGACTGGTTCCATCGCAACGGGTAAAAGCACCGTCGCGTCGCTTTTGGCGTTAAATGGGATGCGTGTTATCGATGCGGACACGATAAGCCACGAAATCTTAGAAGCCAATTCTGCTTGGGTCAAAGAGAACTTTGGCGAAGAGTTCGTAAAAAATGGTAAAGTCGATAGACCCTCACTTGGAAAATTGATCTTTTCAGATCCAGAAGCAAAGAAAAAGCTTGAAAGTTTTTTACATCCACTCATCCGTCAAGAGATTGAGGCAAGAGCTGAGAAACAAGATAGTTTCAAATTTCCCTATCTCATCGATATTCCCCTCTTTTTTGAAAGTAAAGCGTACGATATCAAAGAGAGCGTTGTCGTTTATACTCCAAAAGAGTTGCAACTAGAACGCTTTATGAAAAGAAATGGATTTAGCCAAGAGGAATCTTTAAAGCGCATCGCTTCACAGATGCCTATAGATGAAAAAAAAGAGAAAGCGACTTGGGTCATAGATAACTCAAAAAACCTCAAACACCTCCAACAAGAGGTTGAAAACTTTGTAACTACAATAAAGGAAAAATATCTATGAATATAGCAAAATACAGTGCAAACGGAAATGATTTTGTACTTTTTCACAGCTTTATAAAAAAAGATCGCTCTTCATTGGCAAAAGAGATTTGCGACCGTCAAAGCGGTGTCGGAGCCGATGGTCTTATAGTCTTGGTTCCACACGATACTCATGATTTTGAATGGGAATTTTACAACTCTGATGGAAGTACGGCAGAGATGTGCGGCAACGGAAGCCGAGCGTGTGCTCACTATGCACTCTCTTATGGTCTGGCACCTGCGAATATGCATTTTTTGACACAAGCAGGAGTAATTGGCGCAGAGGTAAATGGAGGACTGGTAAAAAGCGAACTCACTCCGCCAAAAATCTTGGACAAAGAGATAAATGAGGGTGGAAAATCTTGGTGGAAAATAGATACCGGTGTACCTCATCTCATCACTTTTGACGCTGACTTTAATAATTTTGACATAGAAGAAGCAAGAGCACTCAGATACAAATACAATGCAAACGTGAATATTGCAATGATAAGTGAAAATGGGTTACATGTAAGAACTTATGAACGCGGCGTAGAGGATGAAACACTTGCTTGTGGGACAGGAATGGCATCTGCATTTTATAGAGCATTTTGCCAAGAAAAACTCTCAAATGAGACAAAAGTATTTCCAAAAAGTGGCGATACCCTTTACCTTGGATTTTCAAACGAAACTATCACTTTTGCCGGTGAAGTCAAAGCGGTATTTACAACCTCTTACGACTGTAACTAAACTTCCTCATCGCTAATAATAGATAGCGATGATTGTGAATGCACAAAAAAAGATCAAGTGCGAAATCCCCTCAAAATAGTTTGTCTCTCCATCATCCGTCGTTTTCCAAGCCAACATAATAGTAAAGATCAAAGCTCCAATCTCAAGTGGATTAAAATCCAATGTTAAGCGTATATCGCTTATATACGCCAAAAATACGAGAACAGGAACTGTAAGCAAGATTGAAACTGTTGAAGCTCCCATGGCGATATTGACAACGCGCTGTATCTCATCATTTTTTGCCGCTTTTATAGCTGTTGCTATCTCAGGAGCGACAGAGACTATGGCAATGATAAGACCAGAAATTCCCGCTGATATTCCATATTCTCGTGCAACTTTTATCCCCTCATTTGCAAACACTTCTGCACCAAGCGCGATAATCGCAATAAAAACAAAAAGGGAAAAGATTAATGCAATATTATTAAATTTTTCAAAAATATAATCATCATCATCTTCTTCGGCAACCTCTTTATTTTTTTTTGCCATTTTTCTTTTTAACCTGAAGATTCTACTTTTTGCAGTTTGCTTAAAAAAATGAGCATGAGTTTTTGTTTGAAATACCAAAATAGTCATATAAAAAAGGAAAAGTAAAACTGCAATAGCTTTAGAAGCACTTTCAATCGTTGTATTGGAATGCGTCACGTGATTGAGTAAACCAGGAACTAAAAGTGCAATAGCTGCGACAAATAAAATAGTCGTATATGCGCTCGATGTTTCTTTATTGTGATTTTGTTCTGTAAACTTGAGTCCGCCCAAGAATACGGCAAGTCCAAGAAGAACGTTCAAATCCACAATCACCGCTGAAACGATACCCCCTTTGACAGTCTTGACAACGTCAGGATTAGTATAAGCCTGCAGTAAAATAATATATAAAAGTATGATCTCAACAACAACGGCGCTCAAGGTGAGAACAAAGCTTCCATAAGGTTCTTGCAGCCTCTCTGAAAGTATCTCTGCAATCTCCGAAACACTCAGAGAAAGTGCACCGATTCCCACAGCCGCAAAAAATGTTGCAAGAAGATGTAAACCATTGTCGTGAAAATAAAATGCAGTTATGATAGATACAATCCCTACGACTATATCCCAATAATCCTCTATAAAATCTCTTACTCTACTATGATTATGATTGTGACTACTACTATCGCCTTCAATACTCGTCGAAGAATCCATCCCTTTTCCTATAATAAAATAATACTAACAAGTCCAAAAAAACTAAAAAAACCTACAACATCAGTCACACTCGTCAACAGTACTGTACTGCCAATAGCCGGATCAATATCCATTTTTTGAAAGATCAACGGGATAACACTGCCAAAAAAACCTGCACTGATGAGATTGATAATCATCGAAAGTGCGATCACAACACCCAAAAGCGGTACATGAAACCAAAAATACGCAACTATCCCAATACCAAGTGCAAAAATAAATCCATTTGCCAAGGATATCACAATCTCTTTATAGATTGTCTTTCTTGCATCTGAGTCTTCGATATCTCTCAAAGCCATTTTACATACAGTAACAGTCAGTATTTTGAATTATCTTATCAAACATCCCAATAACAGAGGATGCAGCTACTACTGTAACAAGATTTATAGCAAGCCACATTGCCCTACTTTTACTAATCTCAAAAATATCTTCATCCCGTTCAACATCATCGTCAACAACAGCAATGGCATTGAGATTATAGTTTGTCACTATCTTCTCTTACCTCTAAAAGCTGTTTTGCAATATCATAAGGGTGCACGCCGCTTGCATTTTTTTCATATTGTTCTAACTCTAAAAGAATCAAATCTTTCAAAGAAACTAACTTTTCATTATCGACTTCCAAGGCACCTTCCTTGGCAAAATGTTTCACTCAATATTTTAATTCGTGATTATAGCACTTATTCTATTAGCGCTCTTTAAACGAAGCTATTTAGCTTACTATTACCTAAACTCTGTATAATCCAGTTTATCTACAGTAATATACAAAGTGCTTTAAAGGAGAAAAAATGAATGTTGAAAGTACAATTGACAAAGCTGGAGTAACCACTGAATATGATTTTTACCATCTCTTACATGTAATCATAAAAACTCTTACAGAGCCCATGTTTTCGATTAACAATACCCAAATAAGTTTAGCTAAACTCTTTACCGCACTTATGGTATTTATTCTGGCCTTTGTCATTGGCGGATTTTATAAAGTACAAATCAATAAAAGAGTCTCAAAAAAAGCAAACATCAGTTCATCCACTCAAACCATTTTAGCGAATATGGGATATTACCTTATTATCGTTATCGCATTTTTTATTATGCTTAATATTCTTGGTATTAATCTCTCTTCACTCGCACTCGTAGCCGGCGCACTTTCTGTGGGTATTGGTTTCGGTTTACAAAACATTGTCTCCAACTTTGTTTCAGGACTTATACTAATGTTTGAGCGAAGCGTGAAGGTAGGTGATTTTGTAGAACTTTCAGACTCACTTCGCGGTCGTGTTCTTGATATCCGAATGCGCTCGACCATCATCAGCACAAATGCAAATATAAATGTCATCGTTCCAAATCAGAGCTTCATCCAAAATAGTGTGATCAACTGGACGATGCATGATATGATAAAAAGATTTGAAATACCTTTTGGCGTGGCGTATGGCACAAAACCGCAAGTTGTGATAGATGTCATTATGGAAGCAGTCGAAAATAGCGGTTTTAGCGATATTTACAGAGATGACGAAAAAAAATCTAGAGTCGTCATGACAAAAATGAATAACAGCAGTGTCGATTTTGAACTTTTTATCTGGGTCAAAGGTGATGAGATTTTAAGACCAAAAAGGACAATATCTCGATTTTTAATTCTCATTTATGATACTTTATACGAGAATGGCATCGAAATACCATTTCCGCAAATGGATCTACACATCAAAGAACAAAAGACAAAGCTTCCAACACAAGACTAAAACCATTTTCTAAGTCGAAAATATCCTAACAATATAAAAGGAATAACCAGCATAAGAAGGTTTGAGTAGTCAAAAGCATTTTTTGACTCCAAAATTGTTTCATGCCGAAAGTTCATTCCAAAATATCCGGTTAAAAATGAGAGTGGAATAAAGATAGTCGAGATGATAGATAATGTTTTCATAATCTCATTCATGCGATTACTCAATGTGGAAAGATAAATATCCAAAAAGCTCGATGCACTGTCGCGATACCCTTCGATAACATCGATGATGTTGATAATATGCTCATATGTATCTTTAAAATAAATGTAATACTGCTGACTGATATTTTCGGATTGTAAAATCGTATTGATCACTTCACGTGTCGGCCAAACAGATTTTTTGAGTTCTATAAGTGTGCGTTTGAGGTTATGAACCTTTTGAATACTCTCTTTTGTCGGTGAATAAAGTATCTCATCTTCAAGCAGTTCTATCTCTTCACCGATCTTTTCCAAAGCGATAAAATACTGATCTACAAGATAATCGATAAGCGCAAAAAAGAGGTATTCATTACCCTCTTTTCTCATTCGTGAGTCTTTCTTTTCTATCCGTTTTTTGATGACGTCAAAACGCTGAGGCGATTCATCTGCAAAACTGAGCAAAACATCATCTTTTAAGACTAAAGAGATTTGTGAAAACTTCAGACTACCTTCTGTATATTGCACATATTTCAGTATTGCAAAAAGATAATCTTCATACTCCTCGGCCATTGGTCGATGTGCGACGGAAAGAATATCTTCAACCGCAAGCGGGTGGATCTTAAAGAACTCACAGATCTGCGCTATCGCGTTTTGATCACTAATAGGTTCTACATGTAACCAAGTGGAAGCGACTAAATCTTTAGAATTATAGTCACTTTTAACGCACTCAAAATCATTACATGTATGGATTATTACTTCATCTGTATTGTACCTTATGGTAGTAATTTGTGGATAACTGACACTGCGTGAGCCTGTATAAATCGCGCTTCCCGGAGCGAGTCCGACTTTTTCTGTCATATTTTTTTCCGTAATTTTGAGCTAAAAAGATTGTAGCGAAGATGTTCTTAATATATAAAAAACTTACATGTAAGTAAAAGCCTACATGTAAATAAGTATTGAGAGTATTATAATCCTGCAGATTCTACGATTTTTGCCTGATGGTCTGTGATAAGAGGCTCGATTATCTCATCTAAAAGACCGCCACCCATAATTTCATTTAACCTGTAAAGAGTTAAGTTGATACGGTGATCAGACATACGGTTTTGAGGATAGTTATATGTACGGATACGTCCGCTTCTATCACCAGTCCCGACTTGAACAGCACGCGCTTCACTGTCTTTTGCCTGAAGTTCTTGCATCTGCATATCGTACAGACGCGCTTTTAGAACTTTCATCGCTTTTTCTTTATTTTTATGTTGCGATTTTTGATCCTGATTCGTTACCACGATACCTGTAGGCAAGTGGGTGATACGAACAGCAGAGTCGGTAGTGTTGACACTCTGCCCGCCACATCCACTTGAACGCATAACGTCGATTTTTAAATCGTTTTCATTTATCGTGACTTCGACATCATCAACTTCTGCCATAACGGCAACAGTGATCGCTGATGTATGGACACGTCCCTGAGATTCAGTTGCCGGAACACGCTGTACTCTGTGAGTACCGCCTTCATATTTCAACCGACTGTAGACCTGTTCACCTTTGATAAGTGCAATAACCTCTTTATATCCACCCGATTCCGATGGAGATGTGCTCATGAGCTCAACTTTCCATCCGCGGTTTTCGGCATAACGAAGATATGCATCAAAAAGATCCCCAACAAAAATAGCCGCTTCATCTCCACCAGCTCCAGCACGAAGCTCAATAATGGTATTTCTATCATCATTTGGATCTTTTGGAAGTAAAAGAAGTTTTATCTCCTCTTCAAGCTCATCTACTTGAGGTTCAAGCTCTTTGAGTTCCTCTTTTGCCATATCTGACATTTCGGGATCACCAAGCATAGCTTTGGCATCTGCAATTTGTGCAAGCACAGATTTGTATTCATTTGCTTTGTCAACTATTTTTGAGAGTGAAGATTGTTCTTTGGAGAGTTCTGTCATCCTTTTGATGTCAGAGGTGATATCAGGGGAACTAAGCAAATTGCCTAGTTCATTATAGCGGTTGATAAACGGATTGAGTTTATCTGATAGCATCTAATTCCTGATTATAGAGCGTTTACAGCTTTATGTAGACGACTTACTTTTCTAGCAGCAGTCTCTTTTTTCAAGATACCTTTGCTTACAAATGTGTGAAGTTGTTTGTTTGCAACTTTGAAAGCAGCTTCTGCTTCTGTTTTGTTCCCTGCATCGATTGCAGAACGAACATCTTTAACAATGTTTTTAAGACGTGTACGGTAAAAACGATTACGCTCTGTACGAACGATAGTTTGGCGAATACGTTTTAAAGATGACTTATGATTTGCCATATAATGAGTCCTTCTCATAAAATTTAGTGTCGAATACTAGCTTAAAAATAATTAAATTTAAGTTAAAGCTAAACTAAATCGTCATTTTTATTTGCAATATGATAAAATACTGTCACTTAATGGAGAGGATTTTTCATGAAACTATTTGGAACTGATGGTGTACGAGGACAAGCTGGAAGCTTTTTAACAGCTCAGCTAGCTATGAGACTAGCGCAAGCTGCTGGTGTATATTTTAAAAAACACGCAAAAACGAAACGTATACTTGTAGGTAAAGATACAAGAAGAAGCGGTTATATGATAGAAAATGCGATAGTAAGCGGGCTCACCTCTGTGGGATACGACGTCATTCAAATTGGGCCTATGCCCACTCCTGCCATTGCTTTCTTAACTCAGAATATGCGTTGTGATGCAGGTATTATGATCAGTGCATCCCATAATCCTTATGATGACAATGGAATCAAGTTTTTCGATTCACGCGGAGATAAGTTTTCTGTAGAGATCGAAAGAGAGATCGAAGCTATCTATTATGATGATACTAAAATAGAAGACGCTTGTGTCGTAGGCAAAAATATCGGTCAAGCAAAACGTATAGATGATGTTATCGGTCGTTACATCGTTCAGCTCAAAAACTCTTTTCCTACAGAACATACACTTCAAGATATGCGAATTGTTTTAGATGCCGCTAATGGAGCCGGATACAAAGTAGGTCCAACAGTTTTAGAAGAGCTTGGTGCAGAGGTAATCGTACTTCATGATAAGCCAGATGGTTTTAATATCAACGAAGACTGTGGAGCTTTACATACAAAAGAGCTTTGTGCGGCAGTAAAAAAGTATAGAGCCGACCTCGGTATCGCCCTTGATGGCGATGCGGATAGAGTTGTGATCGTTGATGAAAAAGGTGAAGTCGTTGATGGCGATCAGCTTATTGGAGCGCTTGGAATGTATTTACATAAACAAAAAAAGCTAAAAGGCGATGGAATCGTTGCGACTGTTATGAGCAATCAAGCCCTAGAAGATACACTAGAAAAAGAGGGACTTAAACTCTATAGAAGTGATGTCGGCGATAAAAATGTTTTAGATATCATGAAAAAAACAGGCATCAATTTTGGCGGAGAACAAAGCGGACATATCATCATGCATGATTATGCAAAAACTGGAGATGGACTTGTCAGTGCACTACAGGTCTTAGCGCTTATTATTTCAAAGAAATCCCAAGCGTCAAAAGTATTGCGTCCATTTGAACTCTATCCGCAAGAACTTGTAAATATCAATATCAAGCAAAAGAAACCTTTAGACGAGATAGAAGGTTTATCTGAGATTCTAGCAGAGCTTGATAAAGATCATATCCGTCATCTTATAAGATATTCAGGCACTGAGAATAAGCTTCGTATCTTACTTGAAGCAAAAGATGAGAAAAAAACGAACGTTGCTATGAAAAATATTGTCGATTTTTTAGGTTCTAAACTCAATGCGTAATAGTTCTTACAAACTTATACTTACTCTCGTTCTTTCTATGTCGGTAATCTTTTTAGCCGATCAAGCTATTAAAGAGTTTTTTCTCTCCAAAGCGATGGAGATGTACTCAGTGCCTGAATCGTTTCTTTACACACATGCCCTAGATCTTTATGAAACAGCATATGTTAACATGCGCCTTGTATTTAACTACGGAGTTGCTTTTTCACTATTTTCATTTTTAGAAACTTATCTTAAATGGATACAGTTTTTACTCATTTCAGGTGCTTTTGTTTATGTTATACGTCTAAACAAAATGTGCTACGCTCTTCCTTCAGGTATTTTAATTGGAGCTGGTTTATCAAATATATATGACAGATTTATTCATGGAGGCGTAGTGGATTATGTATATTGGCACTACGGATTTAACTTTGCAATTTTCAACTTTGCAGACGTTATGATAGATCTTGCAGTTGCGTGGATACTGCTCTTAAATCTCAAACCACGTCTTTGCAAATAATTTAGGTTAAAGAACTTTTTAGGTATTATTGCCCAAAATTATCATAATATAAAGTCCCTTACTGCGGACATAAAGGAAACTGATGAATATCAACGCTAAAAAAATTGATGCAGCAAACGCTACAATAGAAGCGACTATCGCTAATGAAGAGATTCAATCAAATGTAGAAAAAATAGCTAAAGAGCTTAGTAAAACTGCTAAAATAGCTGGTTTTAGAAAAGGTAAAGTACCTTTGAGCGCTGTGAAAAAACAGTATGGTGAAAAGTTAGAACAAGATGCAGAATCTCAAGGTTTACGAGATGCAATGGCTCAAGGGCTTAAAGATCTAGGCGTTGCAAGCGAAGCCCTTATGGGTGAACCTCAAATCACTAAATTTGAAAAAGGTGCTGACTCTATTGAAGTTGCTATCAAAATTGCTATGCGTCCAGAGATTGAACTTGGCGAATACTCTGCAATGGTTGAAGATTTTGAAAAACCGGCTGTTAGCGATGAAGAGATCACTGAACGTATCAAAAATTTAGCTGACTCAAATGCTGCACTTGTTGATGTAACGGAAGACCGTGCACTCGTACTTGGTGATACTGCAAACATCAACTTTGAAGGTTTCCTTGACGGTGTTGCTTTTGATGGTGGAAAAGGTGAAAACTTTTCACTTGCTCTTGGTTCGGGACAATTTATACCAGGATTTGAAGATCAACTCGTAGGCATGAAAAAGGGTGAAGAAAAAACTATCAAAGTAACTTTTCCAGAAAATTACGGCAGTGACAAGCTTGCAGGAAAAGAGACAGAATTTGCAATCAAAATCAACTCTATTCAAGAAAAAGCTGAAGTAACGCTCGATGATGAACTAGCTCGTAAAATGCTTCCAGGTGAAGAAAATGCAACTTTTGACACACTCAAAGAGCAAGTAAAACTTCAAATTGAAAGTGAAAAACTTACTCAACTTTACAATGATGAACTAAAACCAAAACTTTTAGAAAACTTTGTTGCAAAACTTGCATTTGCAATTCCTGAGTTTGTTGTAGAACAAGAGATGGATATGGCTCTAAACAAAAAAGCGCAAACAATGAGCGAAGAAGAGATCGCTGAACTTAGAGAAAATGCCGATAAAGTAACAGAAGTTCGTGAAACTTTCCGTGATGATGCGACAAACAGCGTAAAAGCTACATTTATTATCGATGCTCTTGCAAGAGCAGAAAAAATCACTGTTAATGAGCAAGAAGTTATGCAAACTATCTACTTTGAAGCGATGCAAATGGGTCAAGATCCACAGCAAGCTTACAACCACTATCAAACTTCAGGATACCTCCCAGCTATCCAAATGGCAATGGTAGAGGACAAAGTTTTGAGTAAATTGCTTAACTCAAAGATAAAAGACGTATAGGATGAGTTATATTCCTTATGTAGTAGAAAAATCTGGGCGTGGAGAGCGCTCTTATGACATCTACTCACGCCTTTTAAAAGATCGTATTGTAATGCTTAGCGGTGAAGTCAACGATGCTGTGGCTTCGACTATTGTTGCACAGTTTCTTTTTTTAGAAGCAGAAGATCCTGAAAAAGATATCTATTTCTATATCAACTCTCCAGGTGGAGTTGTGACTTCAGGAATGGCGATCTTTGATACGATGAACTACATCCGTCCAGATGTTGCAACTATTTGTATTGGTCAAGCTGCTTCTATGGGTTCATTTTTACTTAGTTCTGGGGCAAAAGGCAAGCGTTATGCGCTTCCACATGCAAGAATTATGATACATCAGCCTCTAGGCGGTGCACAAGGTCAAGCTTCGGATATCGCTATCCAGGCTAAAGAGATCCTTCGCATGAAAGCTGAGCTCAACGAAATACTTGCAAAAAATACAGGTCAAGATGTCCAAACACTTGAAAAAGATACAGATAGAGATAACTTCATGAGTGCAGAAGAGTCTAAAAAATATGGTATTATTGATGAAGTTTTAACAAAAAAAGAAAAAGAATAAATAAATATCATGGCTAAACTATTAAGAAAACGTAGAGATATTACAAACATCCCTTCTGAAAGTCTTAGTATCTCTTCAGTGGGCAATGTAGGCTCTAGTAATTTTAATGATCCAGGTAGTGATGTAGAGTTGTATGCGAAGGAAGTTTTAAACGCTCTTTTAAAAGACTCTCTCCCTCCGACGCCAAATAATTTTTCTCTCTATTTTGACAGAATACTTGAAAACAAAAGTGAAACTCTTAGAAAACAGATAAAGTCTATTCTTCAGCTCGAAGAAAACAGCAATGATGAAACCACCATTGAATTAGAAAACACTCTTAAGCAAGGCTTCGTTTCTGTAAAAAACATCCTGACCGTTTCCGCAGGTCTTTATAAAAATATGGCCTTAATGTCGAAAATCCTTGTTAAAAGAAAAGATGAGTTACAAAATAAAGAGACATCTAATGTACTAAGCGTTGTCAACGCCCTCGAGACAGATCTTACTAAATTAGATGATATTTTAAAAAAACAAATTGATAATCTCAAGACTTTATATGAGCAAACGGCGACCATCGTAAAAAATGTAGAAAACGAAACGATTTTTGATAACAAATATGGAATCTACAATAAAAGATATCTTCTTAGTAAAATCACTCAAGAGATACAGCTCATTAAAGAATTTAAACATCATAGCAGTCTTATTATGATAGAACTTTCAAAAGAACTGACTCAAGATAAAAGCAATGAAAGAGCACTTTCTCTCATGACGAGAACTATTGCAAGATTACTTTTAAAAACATCCAGAAGAAGTGATATAGTTGCCCACTATGGAAACGGGATTTTTTGTATGCTCTTAAAGCATACCGACACTGAGAGTTCTATCAAAGCGGCCCAAAGACTAGTTGAACTCGTCCATAACAGTAACTTTTTCTTAGCAGATAAAGAGATAGAACTGAGTGTTTCCATCGGTGTTACTCCCATCTCTATCACGTTAACAACTGAAGAGATTGTCGTAAATGCACTTAAAGCTATGGAAAAAGCATATAAGAATTCAGACATTAGTTATGCATTAATTTCAAATGAGTAAAGATTATGAACCTAACAATACTAACCTATCCAGACAAAAGATTAAAACAAATTTCCAAAGATGTGGCAGTTTTCGATGCCAAATTACACCAACTGCTCAATGAAATGAATAAAGTTATGCTAAGCTCTAACGGGATCGGTTTAGCTGCTATTCAAGTCAATTTTCCTCTTAATATCTTGATATTAAATATCCCAAATAGTGATGGAGATCAACCTCCGGAAAATTTATTGGAAATCATTAATCCTGTTATAATCAAAAAAAATGGAACAACTTCTTATCAAGAAGGGTGTTTAAGTGTCCCTGGTTTTTATGAAGATGTAGATCGCTTTGAAACTCTTAGCATTAGCTACCAAGACAGACATGGGAACAAAAAAACTTTAGATGCTGATGAACTACTTAGTATCGCTATTCAGCATGAGATGGATCACCTAGCTGGTAAACTTTTTATAGAAAAACTCTCTTATTCAAGACGTAAAAAATTTGAAAAAGAGTATAAACGTGCTTTAAAAGAGAAAAAAGAGGAATATTAATAAATATTTCAATTTGCAATAAGAATAGTTTTTTTCTCGCAACATGCTACGCTTACATAATAAAGTTTGTAAGTGTAAGGAGTTGCTACAATGAAACATGTTAAATGTGCAACATATGAAGGGGTCGAGGCCAAAGTTGTCGAGGTCGAGTCGAGCCTCACAAAAGGGCTTCCCTCTTTCAATATTGTAGGCATCGCATCAACATCCATAAACGAATCAAAAGAACGTGTTAAATCTGCGCTTCTTACTAATAACTATACTTTTCCACCTAAACGTTTTATTATCAGCTTAACTCCAAGTGACCTCAAAAAGCAAGGAAGTCATTTTGATCTTAGCATCGCTCTTTTACTCCTAATGGACAATGAAGAGATCGATATTTCAGAGTGGTTTATTTTTGGAGAACTGAGCCTTGATGGTAAAGTTCGGGAAAATGGTTATCTTTATCCACTTATTCTTTCTTTAGCAAATCAGCAACTTATCACAAAAGCAATTGTTCCAAAAGAGAGTCTTGAAAAACTTACAAAGATAGCAAACGTAGAATTTTATGGAGTTTCACATATCAATGAGGCATTAGAGATTTTAAAAGATATTTCAGGTCAATTTGCTCCAAGTCAATCTTCTGCGATCACACATAAATATATAACAACACAAGAACCACTTTACTTTTGTAGTAAATATAAATATGATTTTAAAGATGTGAAGGGGCAGAGTATAGCAAAACGAGCTGCACTTATATCTGCAGCAGGCTTTCATAATATCTTACTTGAAGGAAGCCCTGGATGCGGAAAATCGATGATCGCACAAAGACTTCGTCATATTTTACCGCCACTTAGCATAGCTGATATTTTAGATATAGCAAAATTACAAGCTTTAGATGGGTATGAGCCAGATTTTATTCCGCTTCGTCCATTTCGTTCCCCTCACCATACTTCTACAACTGCGAGTATCTTTGGAGGGGGTTCTCATAATGCAAAAATCGGGGAAGTGGGACTTAGTCACAATGGAATTCTCTTTTTTGATGAACTTCCACACTATAGTAAAAATATCTTAGAAGCACTCAGAGAGCCTCTTCAGGATAATCAGATTCGTATTTCACGCGTTAACTCTAAAGTTGAATATCCAGCCTCATTTTTATTTGTATCTGCTATGAACCCTTGTCCATGCGGTAATCTTCTCGACACTTCAAAAGAGTGTAGGTGCAGTGAACTTGAAATTCAAAGATACAAAAATCGCCTTTCAGATCCATTTTTAGATCGTATCGATCTTCATGTCACAATGCAAAATGTCACCCTGAATGATACAAGTGATGTCACCTCCACACAGCTTCACAATAAAGTTGTACAGACGATAGAGTTCATAGCAACACGTGGACAAAAAAGCTTTAATGGAAAAATGAATGATGAAGAGATAGAAAAATATTGTACAATGAATAACGAAGCCAAAGAAAGTTTAGAAAATGCCGTATATCGCTTTTCACTCTCGTTTAGAGCGATAAAGAAAGTACAAAAAGTTGCAAGAACGATTGCAGATTTGGATCAGAGTCAAATGATACGAAAAAAAGATATACTCGAAGCGCTAAGCTATAGAAGAAGATAGTCTTTATACAGTAGTCTTTACATGTAAGCAGATATCTCTACATGTAAAGTTTCCTGAAGATTATAAGAAAGTTGTTACCGCTTTCGTCACTAAAAAACCACCAATTACAAGCCATGCGAACATTGCTGCACCAGTATAAAGTGGAGCTATTCCGAGACCTTTAAATTTTGCGAAACGTGTTCCCATACCAAGAGCAGTCATCGCCATTGTAAGTAAAAAAGTATCGACTTCATTTACTGCAGAGATAATCCCATGAACAGTTTCAGCGATCGCTGCACCACCACCAGTTAAATACATCTCAATCATAGAGTTCACACCAGCCATACCGATAAAATAAACTGCAAACCAAGGGATTACAAGTTGTACGGCACCAGCGACAGAACCACTCTTTTTAGCTTGATATGAAAGATAAAGACCCAAAACAATAAGCATTGGAGCGATCATAATAACACGAGTCATCTTCACAATAACAGCACTGTTTGCCATGTCAATCGGAGCATTTGGAATAGAAAATGGAACCGCAACAACTTGTGCGACTTCATGGATGGTTCCCCCAGTATAAATACCAAACTGTGCAGGTGTTAAATGTAAGAAACCTGATGCCGGTTCAATAATCGTTTGATACATAACAGGATACAAAAACATAGAGACTGTTCCAAATAAGACAACCATACTTACAGCAACCGCTGTTTTATGCCCCTCAGCCTTTAAAACTGGTTCTGTCGCCAAAACAGCAGCAGCACCACAGACGGCAGCACCAGATGCGGTGAGCATTGAAGTATCAAGATCCATTTTAAATATCTTGTGTCCGATCCATGTTCCTAAAATAAATGTACTGCTCAACATGATAAGAGAAACTAAAAATCCATCCATACCAACTGCAGCGATCTGTTGAAAAGTAATACGAAAACCGTAAAAAACGATCGCAAAACGAAGAATTTTCTTTCCAGAAAATACAATACCTGTTTCCCACTCTTTAGGAAAATGGTTATGCAAAGTATTTGCATAAAAAATACCGATCACGATACCCACAACAAGTGCAGAAATCCCTAAACCTTTGATTGGACCAAGTGCTGCGATATAAGTAGCAGAGGCTGCTACTAACGCAACAAATATAATTCCGCTAATTGTCCCTTTGCGGTTTGCTGGAGAAAATGCCATTAAATTCCTTTATATATAATTTGAGATTATATTCTATTTATTATAATAAATCTAATAAAATATTTTTTACTTTTTATTCAAAATTATTTAACATTAATATCAAGTTTTGTCTTAACCTCTTTTGTGCTCTCCTGCGTTGCTTGTACTGGAGCAAATATAATTCTAGTAGGATCTATTTTTTGTTTGACTATTAGATACTCAGAGATTACTTTTGCTCTTGAAGCAGCAAGCGTTTTAAACTCATCTTCACTCACAGGCATAAAGTTGCTGTCTTCAACTGCTAGTTTTGCCGTATACTCTTCGTTGAACTCTTTTATATCTTTATACTCATCTTTAAATTTATCTTTTATATTGTTCAGATTATCACGGGTTGAATTTTTGAGAAAAATCCCTTCTAGCATCTCTGCATTTAAAGCATTTCTTCGCTCTTGTTCGTTTGTTGCACCACTTTTTTTCACGATCAAGTCGATCAATTTTTGTGTTTGAATCGCTTTTTTATCTGTATTTGTATCATATGTGATTCCAACCCTCAGAGATATACTGAGACGTTTTTGTAAAGCTTTTGTCACATTATCAAGTTTTTCAATTTCAGGAGGCAATAAAACACTTTTACCTGGTTCAAAATCTATCGATTGTATATTGTCCCCGTTAAATCCCAACATAGATCCTAAAAGTTTAAAAGGAGCCGTCACAGCTTTTGTCACTAAATTACCAAGAACTTTCCAAACCATTGCTCCATATCTAAAATCAGGATTATTGAGATCGCCTTTAACAGGCAGATCAATATCGATAATGCCATCACTATCTTCTAAAAGAGCAACAGCAAGGCGAAGTGGCCAAACCGTAATGCTCGAATCTTTAACCGTATCACCAAGTTTTATATGCTTGATCACAACACTATTGGCAGCATCAAGTTTACCATCATTTATTTTATAGCCGAGCTTAACAAAAAGTTTGCCATCATCTATTTTATAACCTGCGAATGTTGCCGAATAGGCTGTGAGGTTATTGAGAGCTAAATTACTAAAATTCAGATTCATATCTGTATATTTTTTAGGATTTGCCGCATTGATGGAACCTTGAATCTTTGCTGAACCATATTGATCTACGACACCATCAAGATCAACACTGCTTGTCTCATTTGGCTGAGAAGATATCCCATAAATTTTTCCATTAAGATCATGGATATGTGTTTTAAATAGATATAAAAGGGACTGGTCAGTAAAATCTGCACTCCCATTTTTCACTGTTATATCCATAATCTTTATCGGGAACGATTCTGATTTTTTAGCTGTTTGTTTTGGTCCTACTGTAGCATTGTGATCCACTTTTACAGGTTTCATCAGCTTTGAAAAGTTGATCGTCTTATTTTGATCTATCAAAGTATTTGCATAAAGAGAATCAATGAGTACTTTGTCAATATAAAGCCTGTTTGGAGCATAATCAAAGGTATATCCAAGATCTAGTTTATTGAAAGAAGTAAGTAGTTTATGATCTCTACTATCTTTCAATACTATTTTTTCAAGTCCAAAGTTACCTTTTACACTCATTTTCGGCGATTTTAAAACACTCTCATAACGCTCTTTGCCATTGATACTTAAAGCACCATCTTCTATGCTTAGATACGTGTAAGGGTTAATATATGGATTTAAAAACTTTAACCCAAACGTGTTTATAGCAAACTCCCCTTCTTGTCTGAGTGGCTCACGCTGGAGTTTTCCAGCTAAGCTCATCGAGCATGTTTGGTTGATATGTGTACGGATATCATACTTAAACCAGCTTTTTGCATCCAAATCAAAATCGCTTACATGCAAGAGTAAATTTTCAAGTTTTACTACTTGATTTGGTTTAATATTTGTGTCTGTCAAAGTAAGGGCAGAGCTGTTTAAATCAAAATTTTTGAGGAGAAATTTTGGTTTACCTGTTTTGGATACATCTTCAGCTGCGCTAAAACTCTCTGAAGCACTCAAACTTAAAGCTCCATCAGCTTTGATTGGAGCAGTATATTTTGCAATATACGGGTTTAAAAATTTGGATGTAAGGTTTGTGATGGAAAATTCACCCTCTTGTTTAAGTGGCGTCAACTGTGCTTTACCACTTGCTCCAAGGGCTGTCTCATGATTTAGATCTGTATGAAAATCATAACTTAACCAACCATCTTTGCCAAGAGCGAGATCGCTTACATGTAAAGATATATTTTCAAGAGCGATCTGTTGTGAAGGAGTAAGCATAGTGTCATTAAGACTTATTTTCGAATTCTCTAAAGCAAATTTGTCCAGTGTTACTTTCCATGACTTTGTTTCGTTTTTATCTTCTGATTCAGGTTTATCAGCAGTTTTATTTATTTTTATATACTCTTGCCAATCGATTTTATTGTCTGCGAGTCTTTGCGCTTTAAGATCAACGCCATTGATTGCAACAGCCGCTACATGCACCTCTTGGCGCAAAGGTAAAGCGCTGATTTGATTCACTTGCAATGTTGCAACACTTAAAATATCTGATGGTTTATTTTTAGCTTTTATTCTAAGCCCGGAAAGACTCACTGAAGTATTGTCAATTTTGAGATTTTTAAGCTCATCAAGATTGAGATGATATTGCGAGTGAGTACTAAGTTTACCATCTGCGATTTCTATATTGAGCATATCTTTTAGATATTTCCATCCTGTGTAGAGCGCAACTGATTTTAGATCTAAAGTTCCATCGACAACAAAGGGAGAGATAGATTTTATGCTATTTACAAGCTCAAAGCTACCTCCATCACTAAAATCAAATTGCAACACAGAAAAGCCCGTTTTTGTACTTTTTTTAGAAGTGTCAATATTTTTTATTTTGAATGCTAAAGCATTAATAGCCGTTTTGTATGGAGAGGTTTTTGTATAATCTTCATAAGCGATTGTTCCATCTGTAACTGCCAAATCATCAAGAATAAAACGAAAATCATTTTTTGAAGCAGTTTTGTTTTGATCATTTGAGGGTTTTGCGATGCTAAGTAGATTAAGCTTTTTACCTTTTGCATACACAACATCCAAAAATGGCTCTTGAAGTTCTACGCTTTTTACATGTATAGTTTTATCTAAAAGAGCCAATACTTGCAGATTGACATTGAGCTCACGGAGTGAAAATATCTTCTTTTTCTCAGTTGAATCAAGCTCAACGGCACCCAATTTTACTCGAAAAGTATATGGATTAAAGCTAGCTAATCCGATAGAAAGTTTGCCATTTATCTTTTCATTGGCGATTTCAACAGCTTTTGTTTTGATAAAGTAGGGGACTAAAAAAAAGCCAGCTAAAGTATAAAGCGCCACTAAAATATAAACTGATCTTCTCAAAATTTTCATCATAACTCACCTCAGTTTTTAATAACATTTTATCCAATAAAGGGTGAAGTGTACATGTAAAAGGAGATTTGTTGCAATTTTTGACCAAATGAAGTGTTAAGCATAGGAGAACCTACGCTTTATTTAAAGGGTTTGATCTTCTATTTAATCGGAAGAAGATACATATTGTAATAACGACCTTCAAAACTAGGCTGTTTATCCATCGTTGCTACATCTTCGAGCATTGGCCAGACACGAAGTAAAACCTCTTTTGCAGCTTCTGGATGAGCCATTTCACGCCCGCGAAGAAAAACACGAAATTTTACATGTTTGCCCTCTGCTAAAAATTCTCTTGCGTGTTTTACTTTGTAAGAGATATCGTTTTCAGCTATTTTTACAGACAATTTAATCTCTTTTACATCAATTTTTGTCTGATTTTTACGCTGCTCTTTGAGTTTTTTCTCTTCTTGGTATTTGAACTTACCGTAGTCCATAATCTTAGCAACTGGTGGTTTGGCAGTCGGAGCGATAAGAACTAAATCTAATCCCATCTGGTTTGCTTTTTCCATAGCTTCATCAGTAGAGATGATCCCTAATGACTCACCACCATCTACGTTACAACGTACTTCAGGAACTCTGATATCGTCATTCATTATGACACGGTCTTGTTTTTTGTTCAAAAATTTACCTCATTTATTTTAGTTTGTATAAGCGACATGAACTCTGCTTCGCTTAGGTTGTATTGTTCACGCGTTCTTCTGTCTCTTATGGCAATCGTTTTGTTAGCGACCTCTTCGTCACCCAATACGATAATCATAGGAACACGCGCCTTCTCAGCTGTACGGATACGTTTGTTCAAGCTATCATTTTTGTTATAGATCTCACTGTCCGCACCGATATCAAGCAGTTTATCTGCCAACTCTTTAGCATATGCGTTATGTGTTTCGGCAATCGGAACGATCGCAACCTGCGTAGGTGCGACGAACATTGGAAACTCTCCCGCATAGTGTTCCGTCAATATACCAACAAAACGCTCAAAAGAACCTAAAATTGCTCTATGAATCATAACAGGTTGAATTTTATCGTTATCATCACCGTTATACTCAAGCTCAAATCTGTGTGGCAGATTGAAGTCTAACTGAATTGTACCACACTGCCATTCACGCCCGATAGCATCAGTAATTTTGATATCTATTTTTGGTCCGTAAAATGCCCCGCCACCCTCATCTATCTCATACTTAAGATTATGTTTGTCCATCGCATTTTTTAAAGCCTGTGTAGAAATTTCCCACACTGCGTCATCGCCAACGGCTTTTTCAGGTTTAGTTGAGATCATCATTTTATAGTCAAATTTAAATGTACTCATGATTTTATCGACAAAATCTACAACCTCTATAATCTGCTCTTCAACCTGCTCTGCAGTACAGAAAATATGTGCATCGTCTTGAGTAAATTCTCTTACACGGAAAAGTCCATGAAGTGCACCTGTCATCTCATGACGGTGAACAACGCCGTATTCAAAGTATTTTAGAGGAAGATCCCGGTATGAGCGAAGATCATCTTCATATACTTTAATATGTCCGACACAGTTCATCGGTTTGATACCGAACTCGATTTTTTTGTCTTCTGACTCTTCAATGTGAGTAAAATACATATTTTCGCCGTAGTTTTGATAATGTCCTGAAACCTTCCAAAGATCGCTTCTAAGCATCTCAGGTCCACGAACCGGTTCATAACCGCGTTTACGGTGTGCTTTGAAAAGAAGCTGTTCCAAACGACTTCGTAAACGCGCGCCAGCAGGAAGCCAAAGAGCAAATCCAGCGCCTACCTCTTCACGGAAACTAAAAAGTTTCATCTCTGCACCGATCTTTCTATGATCGCGTTTTTCCGCTTCTGCCATCATATCAAGATAGTTTTTGAGGGCCTCTTTATCTGCAAATGCAATTCCGTAAATTCGAGTCAAAACCTCATTTTTAGAGTCTCCGCCAAGATATGCACCGGCAATTTTCATGAGTTTAAAATAACGGATCATCCCAATATTTGGCAAGTGCGGTCCGCGGCAAAGGTCTTCAAAATCACCTTGCTTATAGATAGAAACTGTCTCGTTTGGAATGCGTTTCATAACTTCAAGTTTGAGATGATCGTTTGCAAATTTCAGTTTTGCTTCATCCATAGAGATATCATATTTCTCTATCTCTGTTTTTTTCTTTGCTAAGTTAAGCATCTCTTTTTCTATCGTCTTAAGATCCGCTTCACCGATAGTCGTAGAGGTTTTAAAATCATAATAAAATCCCTCTTTAACAACCGGCCCGACATAAAACTCAGCGTCAGGATAGAGTGCTTTGATAGCTTGTGCCATAAGGTGCGCCGTCGAATGGCGTAAAACTTCTAATGACTCTTTTGAGTTATCTAGTTCTATCGGTTCACCCTCTATACCAAGTGCCTTTGCAGTCTGCAAGTCAACAATTTCATCATTGTATTTCAATGCGATTCTATTCACGAATATTATCCTATTCAAGCATACCAAAAAAGGCATGCCGATTTTTAAAATTTTTGCATTATGCCTAAATATTACTTTATATAGAATGAATTTTATAAAGAAGGTATTGGGAGTTTAGATTACAAAAACCCTTACATGCAAGGGTTTTAAATACTTTATTTATAGTAGTTTTTTACGCCATTCATCGTTCGACCCATATTGAGTAAAACCATATCTGCGACCACAATTGCCGCCATCGCTTCACAAACGATAGTTCCACGGATCGCGACACATGGATCATGGCGACCTTTGAGTGAAAAATTAACCTCTTCATTATCTTTTGTCACGGTATGTTGCTCTTGAAAGATCGATGGAGTTGGTTTAAAATGGACATTTAAGATGATATTTTCGCCATTGGTGATTCCGCCCAAAATTCCGCCTGCATGATTACTCAAAAAGCCACTTGAACGAATCTGGTCATTGTTCTGTGAACCTAGTTTCGTTGCACTGATAATGCCATCACCTATCTCTACGGCTTTAACAGCATTAATGCTCATCATTGCATCCGCTAAAATCGCATCCATTTTATAGTACATCGGTTCGCCAAGTCCTATCGGTGCATTTTTAATCAATATGCGAGATACTCCGCCGACAGAATCATGAGCATCCTTTGCTTTTAACACAGCTTCTTTTTGCGCTTCTTCAACTGAAGCATCAAGAGTATAAATAATACTTTTTTTTGCATATTCATAATCAAAACTCGTCGCTTTAATACCATCGATCTCGCAAATCCCGCTTTCTATTATAATGCCAAGCTCTTGTAACATCAATTTAGCAATAGCTCCAGCAGCTACACGAGCCGCTGTTTCTCTCGCAGATGAGCGTCCTCCACCTCTGTAATCACGAATGCCGTATTTATGAAAATAGGTAAAATCTGCATGCCCTGGACGAAACACGTCTTTGATGTTTGAATAGTCTTTTGATTTTTGGTCTGTATTATAAATCACCATCGCAATTGGAGTTCCAGTTGAAAGACCTTCAAAAACACCGCTGAGTATTTCAACTTTATCATCCTCTTTACGTGCTGTCTCAAACTTGCTTTTTCCCGGTTTTCTACGATCTAGTTCACTTTGGATAAATGTTTCATCGATGTAAAGCCCTGCAGGAACACCATCGACAACACACCCTAGAGCTTTTCCATGAGATTCTCCAAAAGTTGTAAAACTAAATCTTTGTCCAAAACGGTTCATACATCCTCCTTCTGTAAAATCTCTATTGCAATAAATGCCGCTTCTTGCTGTGCAGCTTTTTTACTTTTACCTATCGCTCTTGCATACTCTTTACCTTCAATGATGACCGCAACTTCAAACTCTTTTTTATGGTCAGGCCCACTACTGCCGACAAGACGATACTCCGGAGTTTCACTAAATCTTGCTTGCGTAAGTTCTTGGAGTGTTGTTTTATAATCGCGAAAAAGGGAATCAAGCGATATCTCTTCATAGTTTTCTTCAAGCAAGGCAATCATAATCTCTTGTACCTTTTGCAAACCTGCTTCAAGATAGATCGCGCCCATGAGAGCTTCAAAGGCATTGGATAAAAGTGAAGGTTTTGTTCGTCCTTCATTGTTTTCCTCTGCATTAGATAAAAAGATATGCTCTCCAAGTCCAAGTACGACTGCAAGCTTATTAAAGCCATTTTCATTCACAAGTGACGCACGGATTTTGGAAAGTTTTCCTTCATCTGAAGTTGGAAAGTTTTTATATAGATACTCACCGACAATAAGATCTAAAACGGCATCTCCCAAAAATTCAAGACGCTCATTATCGTAGGGCTGTTTATAGCTTTTATGCGTCAGCGCTTCGATAAGGAGCTGTTTGTTTTTAAATGTATATCCAAGTTGTTTCTCTAAAGAATCCATAGTGCCCTCTTTCTTTATTTTAATTGATCTTTTTGTTTTTGTGCTTCAGCTTTTGCAAGCAGATCACATTTTTCATTTTCATCATGTCCATTATGCCCACGAACCCAAGTCGCTTTTATCTTATGCGGTTTTGAGACTTCAAGATAAAGAGTCCATAAATCCGGATTTTTCACCTTTTTAAAATCTCTTGCCACCCATCCGCCTAACCATTCATTAATCCCTTTGACTACATAAGAAGAATCAGAGATCACCTCAACTTGGCAAGGCTCTTTAAGCGCGCGAAGCCCTTCGATCACGCCGAGGAGTTCCATACGGTTGTTTGTCGTGTGTGCCTCTCCACCGCTTATAATCCGCTCTTTGTCATTATAACGAAGTATAGCGCCATATCCGCCTGGTCCTGGATTACCCAATGCGCTTCCATCACTGAAAAGAGTTATTATTTTCACTATATTCCTTCGAGATGATCGGTTCACTCAAAACAGAATCTATGGCGTGGCAAGAGGGGCATCTATGAAACGCAAAGGGATAGATCTGCTTACACTCCTTACAAATATACTCAAAACTCAGTGTCGCACTTTTATAATCAGTTTTTCTAAGATTGATAAGGAGATCAAATTCAAAGACTGAACTGCTTTTTTCGAGCGTTACAAAACCCTTTGCGCTAAAGAGTTCACGCAAATAGACATTTTGCGAAATTATATCAAAATCGATAACATCAATAGAAAGATTCCATAAGAGGTCACTTACTCTTTCACATTGAGATTGATCAAGATTTTGCCATGCTAATTTTGGATGCTTTCTAAATAGATACTCAAAAATAAGGTAAGTTAACCTTCTATGCTCTTTATATAAATCCAAAAGCTTCTGTGTTTTTTCATTTTCATCTATCGTATAATCATTTAAAAGTAAAATCGCTTCAAGATAGATCTTATCACTTTTCACATCTTCACCAAGTTCATCCAAAGGTTCCAAAACACTTAAAGCGGATTTGTAATCTTTAAGATGCTCATAAATCAAAAGGAGATAGCGTAAAGCCTGTGGAGTACGAGGATTCGCTTTGAGTATCTCCAAAAAAATGTTTTTGCTGCGTTCTAAAAAGCCTGCTTTAAAGTAGATTCTTCCAAGTAAAAATAGTATCTCTTTTTGATTGACATCTTCTTGCTTATTTGCCAAAAGTCCGTAATAGATCTCTATACTTTTTTCATATTGACCATTTTTAGAATACGAATCCGCAAGTAAAAGCCAAGACTTTGATGATATTTGAGAGGAGGATAGTAACTCTTTTAGCTCTGTTTCTGAAGGCGGCGTTTTAAACTGGCGTAAAAATCTATCCAGATGTCGGTGATCATCTTTTGTTTTAAAACGTCCCCACCAGTAGCTAAATAAGGCTATCACAAAGACCAAAACAAAAAAGACGATGATCCCAAACAAAGGATCTCTATATTCTATAAACAGACTATTCATGATGCGATTATATCAAACAAAAATATAAAGAACTCATCTTGACGAAAAAAATATTTTTTTTATTGACTTTATACGTCAAAAAACACTATAATGACGATGAAACTAAAAGTCAAGAGGAGTTTTAACGTTATTATGGTTCACACGTACATTCGATCAGATAAAAATTTTGAAACTGCATATGAGCAACTGAAGTTCATAAGTTTATATGCTAATCAAAAAGGGATAGTTGTAAACGAAGAATTCATAGACCAAAAATCTCAGAACAAACGCTTAGATGAAAGAGATGAAGTTGCTTCATACTTTAAACATGGAGCAGGTGGAACTCTTTTAGTTTATGATACTTGGGTTTTAAGCACAAATATGGAAGATGCTGTCCAAATGTTTAGCTGTCTTCTTAAGAATTCCTATGAAGTCCACTTTGTAAAACAATCTGTTATAATTACCCGAGAGAGTGATGTGATGCTTGTTTTAGGCCTTATCGACGAGCTACGACAAACTCTTCA
This sequence comes from Sulfurimonadaceae bacterium, assembly GCA_028683835.1. Lineage (GTDB taxonomy): Bacteria > Campylobacterota > Campylobacteria > Campylobacterales > Sulfurimonadaceae > Hydrocurvibacter. The sequence goes on from JAQUHB010000012.1 coordinate 53,366, forward strand.
GGATAATTCAAAAAAGTCTATAGGTAGACCTAAAGGGAGCCGATCATCATCAAAATTCGACCAATATCATAATGAGATTTTATCTCTTATAAAGTCAAATAAAACCGTAAGCGAAATCGCTCGAGTTTTACATGTAAGTCGCAGTTCTTTAAAGGATTACATCGAATCACGAGAGCTAAAAGATTTTGCTTCAGGTTATTCAGTTCACGAAACACCAGAAAATGCTGAGGAAATTGTGATAAATAAAATCACTTGCCCTCAAACAATCAACTAAGGAGAAACAATGGCTATTATTGAAAAGCCCTTAAAAAAAGAGAAAACAACTCCATGGAGAATTATGAGATACGTTGGATATGGTATCGCAACGATTCTGTCTCTTGTAATTCCATGGATCACTGTGAATGGGAATCACCTATTTTTACTAAGTTTTGACAAGCTCAAGCTCGACCTTGGATTTGTACAGTTTGACATGCAAGAGATGTATCTTATGCCATTTCTACTGATGATCATGTTCCTTGGAATATTTGGTTTGACAGTTCTTGGCGGACGTGTTTTTTGTGGATGGATTTGTCCCCAAACTGTATTTCGCGTTGTCTACCGTGACTTAATCGAAACAAAAATCCTAGGTCTTCGCAAACGTATCAAAAATAAACAGCAAGAACCAGATATGAGTAAACCTGAGAACAAAGTCAAAAAGTTAATCGCAATTCTCATCTGGATAGTTCTTGCAACTCTTGCAGCAGCAGACCTTCTATGGTTTTTTGTACCACCTCAAGATTTCTTTGTTTATATGCAACATCCTGGTGATCACATGGTCGTTGTTGGCTTTTTAGCTGGTGTCGTCGCATTTTTAGTCTATGACATCATCTTCTTAAAAGAAAACTTTTGTGTTTATGTTTGTCCTTACTCAAGAATCCAGTCGGTTCTTTATGATGATGATACAGTCATGGCAATCTACAATCCTCACCGTGGTGGCGATATTTATAATGAAGACAAAGAAAAACAATTCACAAAACAAAAAGATCTCTTAGCAGTAAACCCAACGGCTGAGTGTACTGCGTGTGAAAGTTGTGTAACTGTTTGTCCTACACATATCGATATCCGTAAAGGTCTACAACTTGAATGTATCAACTGTCTTGAGTGTGTTGATGCATGTACAACGGTCATGGGAAATCTTGGAAAAGAGAGTCTTGTTGTTTGGTCAAGTGAGCATGAGATCTATGATCAAGGTAAAACAAAATACTTCAGACCAAAAATCATCGGTTATGCTGTTATCTTAGTATTGCTCGCGATCATCGTTGGAGTTATGGGAAGTAAAAAAGAGCATATGCTTTTAAATATCAATAAAGAAACTCGTCTTTACTCTGTAGAAAAAACTGTTGATGGAAAATATGATGTTAAAAACTCATATATATTCTTGTTGCAAAATACTCAAGATCAAAAGTACAAATTCTTCTTTGATGTTATTCCTCCAAAAGGGATGGAAGGTAAGATTAAACTTGAACAACCTACAGCTCCATTTGAAGTTTCACCTGACGTGAAAAAGAAAAAGATCGTTACACTGTATACAACTGACGAGCTCGTAGATGATAAAACAAAAGATACGGTTATTCCTATCACTATCAAAGCATATGCTTTAGATAAAAATGGCAAAATCATCGATAAAATAGTTGTTTTCAGACAAGCAACGTTTACATATCCTCGTGAAGATATGCTAATAAAAGAGACAGAAGGGAAGTAACTCTTCTCTTCTTTACATGTAAGGATTTCGAAGAAGCCTTGCATGTAAAGCATCCTTCTAATAGATACTTTTAATCCTCTAATTTCCCTGCCAATTTTCTATAACTCTCTGAATTTGCCAGAAGCTCTTGATGTGTTCCGCTTGCGACTATATGACCAGCTTGAAATACAAGTATCTTATCTGCGTCTACAATAGTGCTGAGTCTATGTGCAATGGTAATAGTGATCTTATCTTTTGCATAGTCTTTAAGCGCATTTTGTATCCGTTTTTCACTTTCATTATCAAGTGCAGATGTTGCTTCATCAAAAAGAAGAAGCGAAGCGTGCTTATAGATGGCACGAGCGATGGCGATGCGCTGACGCTGACCTCCTGAGAGATTCGCGCCAAACTCTTCCATAAGTGTGTCTATGCCGTTTTCAAGCTTTGAGACAAACTCCGAAGCATCGGCAAGTTTTAAAGCTTCCTCAACTCTTTGGCGGTCTATTTCCTGACCATATGCGACATTTGCCGCTAAAGTATCTTGAAAAATATAAACACGCTGAGAAACAAACGAAATGTGACGACGAAGTGACCTTTGCGTATACTCTTTAATATCTTTTCCGTTGATGTGTATTTGTCCACCTGATGTATCATAAAAACGTAATACCATATTTACAAGAGAACTTTTTCCACCTCCGCTATCACCTACAAGCGCTATATTTTGTCCATATTTTGCGCTGAAACTTATATCTTTTAAAGCCTCTTTATTCCCATAAGAAAGCTCTACGTGATTGAACTCGACAGAGCTAATATCTTCATTTAAAACTTTTTCACCGTCTTTTATCGTATTTTCCATATCGAGTACTTCAAACACGCGCTCACTCGCAGCTACTGCGTCTTGAATCTTTGAGTAGATAGAACCGATACGGCGAATAGGCTGAAATACAAGCCCGACAGCCGTTAAAAATGCAGTGAACTCACCAACTGTCATATAGTTATTATATACTTCATGCCCACCCACAAAGATCACAGCCGCAAGTCCTCCAGCCCCAATGATCTCCATCGCTGGAGACACAATCTCGCCAACATAAGTAGACTTCATATTAATCTTAAAAAATCTCCAGTTTTCTATGGAAAATCGCTCCATCTCATAAGCCTCAGTTGCATTTGCTTTGATGATCTCGCTGTTATTAAAAACCTCTGTCAGACGTGTAACCACATCTGCATTTTTTGCCTGTGAACGGTGAGAATATTTTTTCAACTTTCGAGCGATTGCAATGAGTGGATAGATAATTAACGGTACAAGTATGAGCGAATAAAAAGCAAGTTTCGGGTTAAGATAAATCACATAACCGATAAGTGAGATAACCGTGATACTCTCACGGAACAACTCAGGCAACATATTTGACACAAAATACTGAATACGACCGATATCATTTGTAACGCGAGATATAAGTTCTCCGCTTCTGTTAAGATATAAAAAACTCATATCAGCTCTGATGATCTTTTCTAAAAGAAGTTCTCTAAACCTAGAAACAATATGCATACCGATGTAGTTCATATATACAGACTGAATATAACGCCCGAGTGATTTTAAAAAATAGATCCCAACAAGTCCAAGAGGAATAAGATAAAGCATTTGTTCATCACGTTTTATAAACATATCATCCATCAAAGGTTTCATGATCTGTGCTGTCGCCGTCGTTGCCGCAACCGTTAAGATAATGCCTACGAGTACATAAATATATTGTAATTTATACTCTTTGATGTATGGTAAATAACGCTTATAGATTTTTTTCAAGTCTAACCCTTATTTTTGCGATTTTATCAAATACTCTGTTACTGCCAAAGAAGCTTTATACTGCGCGTCACACTCTTTTTGTAGCTCTGTTTTTGGCTCAGTTGCTTTAAAACCACCATCATTTGCGACAATCACACCTGCGTCATTGTATCCGCAATGGAGTCGCTCTTTGTCTAAAAGATTTGTTCCGATAGCTGTGTAATTCACATCTGAAAGAGTGAGATTGTAAAGTGTCGGGAAGATATCTTTATCTGAACCAGCCGTTTTTGTATTGATGCCCTCAGTTTTATAATGTAAATATGGCGGTAAATAAATATAAAAAGGGATACGTTTCGTCTGTGTATAGTAATCATCATAACGCATAACACCCTCGACTGTATTATTATCTCCCGTAATGGCTACAACCGTATTGTCTTTGAGTGGCGAACTTTTGAGAGCATCCATAAACTGCCCAACCATGTCCAGCGCATACTGATAATCTTGAAATCTTTTATGATTAAGATCAAGATCGCCCACAAGATGTTTTTTCAGATCATCAGAAAATATCAGATTTTTACTTGCATAATTCACATCCAACTTATACGGAGGATGATTATTTGTCGTCATCACCACTATCAAGAGCGGTTTTTTAGCCTCTTTGAGTTTTGCTAAAACAAACTGATGCAGATACTTGTCATAAACACCCCAATCATGTGAGACTTTTTTCTCATCCAAATGAAGCTTTTCAATGATTGCCGCTTTTCCATAGACATGATCAAATCCTTGACGTGAGAAAAATGCTCCGACGTTTCGCCATGAAAGATCTCCGCCATATACAAACATCGTCTCATATCCAGCTTTTTGATACACTTTTGCACTCGCCTGAGAAAAAGAAGTATTGAGATATTGGCTTTGTCCAAATGTGGTTGACCCAGGACGAGCAGTAGTGTTGAGCATCAAAGGTTCTAAATCTTCAATCGTCCCATTGGACGTGGAGATAAAATTTGTAAACAAAGTATCCTCATCAAAATGCTTTTTCAAAGCGCGCATAATGTCAAAACTTTCACTTTGATACGCTAAAATCGGCATTCCAAAACTTTCTACGACTTCAAGTACTACATTTGGAGGCTTTTTTTCGAGTGTTGTATCTTTTTTGGTCGTATAGACGATATTTGATAAAAGATCTTTTTCATTGATCTCTTTTTTACCTGTCTGCACTCTAAACGCTTCGGGCATCTTCCCGCTGTAGCCACTTATCTTGATAAGATCATAACTTCCATCTTTGCTTTTTACATATTGATCTTCTGCTTTTATCATCGCATGGACAGCATTTTGAGGAAGCTTATTTATAACCGGATCAGATGAGACATCTGGAATATACACAGCTAAAGGAAAAAGTCCGACAGAACCTCGCACAGCTAGAAAGACCACAACAAAAAGAGCTAAGAAAAAACCACTTTGAGTGAAATAGTTCCACTCTTTATGCACTATCTCTGTTTTATCTTTAATGAATTTTGCGATAGCTGCGTAACCCCCCACAACGTAAAAAAGTCCAATGAATCCATATAACCAAAGATTGTAATTCTTTTTTGCTATCTCAAAAAGAGCTTTTGTATCATCATCAAAAATTCCAAACACCATCACCGACATGTGATCACCAAAAAAAGAAAAATACCCGACATCAGTAATAATCAAGACTGAAAGAATCAAGAAAATGAGGAAAAAATAAAGTTTGAAGAAACTATTTACAACGGTACTTAAAAACTTCAGACGGAAGATCCACAAGAGAAAAAGAACAAGTACGGGCATAATAAAGGTATATGCCAAAGCACTTATATCAAGGCGAAAACCTATCCAAAAAGCATCTAAGAGTTCGACTAAAGTATATTTTGAATCTCCGCCATAACGTACAAAAAGGTACATACGTACCAAACTCAGCATCACTAAAAAGAGAAGCTCAACTTTGAAAAAAAGCTTCAACTGATGAAGCAAAAATGAGAAATGTGTTGTTTTATTCATATGACATTTTACCCTAATCGCCATTAGCCGTATTTTTGATTTATCAGGAATTTTACCTTAATTTAGGTACAATTTTGCGATTTAAAAACTCTTATGAGGACTGCTTTTGAAGAAAAAGATATTGGTAACAGGCGGCGCTGGATTTGTCGGAAGTCATCTTTGTGAGAGATTGGCTCAAGATGTAAACCATGAAGTTTATTCTCTTGACAATTATTTTACAGGAAGTAAAGCGAATCATGTGGCAAATGTCACTTACATCGAAGGCTCAACGGCTGACATTGCCGAGCTTGTCACATTTACTCCGGACATGGTTTATCATCTTGGGGAATATTCAAGAGTTGAGCAGAGTTTTGATGACATAGAAAAAGTATGGAAGTTCAATAAAGACGGTATTTTCGCGGTTTTAGAATTTGTACGCAGAGCCGGATGTAAAATACTCTATGCTGGAAGTTCTACAAAATTTGGCGATGGCGGACTGGGGAGAAGTGCAAGTCCTTACGCATGGACAAAAGCTACAAATACTGAGCTTGTCATGAACTATGGAAACTGGTTTAACGTGCCTTATGCCATCACTTACTTTTATAATGTTTATGGACCAAGAGAGATCCAAACTGGGAAATATGCAACACTCATCGCTCTTTTTAAAGAGAAAATGAAAAATGACGAACCACTGACCATCGTGAGTCCTGGAAACCAAAAGAGAAACTTCACACATATAGACGACATCATTAACGGCTTAATCCTTGTGGGTGAAAATGGTTATGGAGATGAATTTGGTATTGGAAGTCCTGATGCCTACAGCATCAAAGAGATTGCTGAGATGTTCGGTGGAAAAATAGAGATGCTTCCCGAACGAAAAGGAAATCGCATGACAGCAGATGTTATGACGGCAAAGACTGAATCACTTGGATGGAAACCGACACGGACTATTAAGGAGTATATTGAAGAGATGAGAGTGGAAAATTGGAAGTAGTAAATAAGCTAAAAGCTCCTACTGCAGTTATCTGTCTATCTCACTATACAGGGGGGATGGAGCTTGCAGCTACAAAACTGGCAAACAATCTCAGTAAATTTGTAGATATAACTTATATTGTCAAGCAAAATACGTTCATTCATGAGCAGTGCCAATCCAATCCAGACTACAAAAATCTCAACTATAAAACAATCAACTTTAGCACTACCGTGATGAGCCCTTCCATTATCTTGTCAGTTAGAAAAATCATTTTAGAGAATAAAATAAAAAATGTTATTTTCGTTGGCGCCTCTGAGATGAAATCGCTTTATTTTGCATTTTTAGGCCTTGATATCAATCTAATAGTACGTCATGGCACTATCAAAAAAACTCCAAAAAAAGATTGGTTTCATACCTTAGTTTATTCAAAAGTCAACACTCATGTAGCTATATCAAAATACATGTCATCGAATGTAAAAGAGATCATTCCTTTTGGTAAAGATACAAAACTTACCGTCATTGTGCCCTCTCTTGCAAAAAATATATCCTCTTTAGAGAAAACAGAATCAAGCACTTTAAAACTCTTGCATGCAGGGCGTGTTACTTCAGGAAAAGGTATTGACAAAGCGATTTTAGCATGTGATATTTTATATAAAAATGAGATTGAGTTTAATTTTGATAACTATGGACCTGCCGATTCAAAATATGAAAAACAGCTTAAAGAGCTTTTAAATTCTATCACTTATGCACAACATATTCATATAAATGGATTTACAAACAGCATTTATGATGAATATCCAAAACACGATATATTTATCTTTCCAACGCCTGATGAGGGTTATGGCAATGTAATGATGGAGGCAATTTCACATGGAATCATCGTTTTAGCCTTTGATAATACAGCTATCTCGAACTTTGGGGAGATGGGATTTCATATCCATCTTGTAGAAGATGGTTCGCTTGAAGCTCTTAGAGAAAAGCTTCTGTACATAGCAAACAACCTAAAAGAGGAGCAGAAACTAGCTCTTGAAAACATTGAAAAAGCAAAGATTATCTTTGCTCCATCGCGTGAAGCAAACGAATATTTAGAACTACTCATCTGACTACATCAATTGATGTAGCAGACTTGCACTTCCAAAAACAATCACTAAAAAAACTATCTGAATAAACTGTTTTTTATCATCAAGCTTTATATTTTCTATCGTCCTTCTTTCACGACTCACAAGTGTAACAGCTAAAAATACTGCCCATAATGGCAGGAAAAAGCGTAGATTGAACTGTGTCATCAATGTCCCAAAAGCGATGGCAAGCGTTACAAAGATCATGATAAACCTCAAATCTCTATCCTCTTGTTCTTTATACTTAAATATCTGATAAAAGATATTGAGATAGATGAATAATCCTACGATACCGAGTTTCACCAAGACGCTTAAGAATTGGTTATGTTCATGTGGCATCTGTTTTAAACTCTCCCATTTTTCGGGTATGACCTTTCTAATCTCATCCATCGAATCTCCCGTTCCAACGCCAAAAAAAGGATGCTCTTTTATAACCTTGTACGCATAATAATAGATTCCTGCTCTTTGACCCAGAGAAGAGTTAAAATCAGGATCATCTTTAGAAAGATCTTTAAGACTTTGTTCGGTTTGAACTACTTTTTCATAAAAAATAGAGCTGAAATTATATGCTGTTGCAAATGCAAGCACAACAACTAAGAGCAGTTGTAAAGCCACTTTTCTTAGATAAAAAAGTGCCAACATTGTAACCAACATAAAAAATGTGATATAGCCTGTTCTTCCGCCTGTAATAAAAATATTTGTTGTCGCACTCATAATAAAGAGACTCATAAAAAACTTAAATACTTTACTTCCTTGAGTAAAAAAAGTTTTATAAGTAAGTAGTATCACTGTAAAAGCCAATGCCACACCATAATGAATATGATGTAAGAATGGAGAAGGATCACCAATGGCATAAGACTGATAAAAAAGAACCTTCCCGATCTCCAACTTCCACGGCATTATGCCAAACTGCATCCCATAAGATGTCAATTCACTGACAAACATACCAAGAATAAACGCGGAAATCACTTTGCCAATATATCTTCCATCGACTATTGCATAAAATAAAATGAGATAAAGTCCATATTTGAGATTTTTCACCCATAACAGCCCCTCTTCCAGATGACTTGTCCATAAAAGTCCAACAGCATAAGCTATAAAAATATATAAAAATGCTCTGACAACACTGTTTGAAAGAGCATTTTGTATATGCTTTATGACATCTCGGCGCAAAATAAATAAAATCACCATAAATGAAAAAATAGTCGCTTTTATAGTCTGAGAGATTGGTAGTAAAAAAGCGTAAACAACAAGAAGATTGTTAAGCCAGAGAGTTAGCAGATCGTTATCAAGGTGTTTTTTTGAGAGTAAAACAAGTCTACTCACCATGTTGGGATAATCCTTGTTCACAGATATATTTTTTTTCCTCTTTATTCTTATAAAACTTTGCCCACTGCTCTTGACTTGTCGGATTATTTTGCTTTTTGTGAAAAAGGTGAAAGGTATTGGCAATATTTTTACAAGAGTATAAAGCAAGTCCATACGCACGAAACCTCCAATCCAAATCCATATCATCAGGCAGTGAAGATTCTCCATAACTTTCGTCAAATCCGTTAATGGTAACCATATCATCTCGAAAACATGAAAAATTACATCCTATAAGACTTGTATTGCGTTTTCTATTTGCAATTAATCTCTTATAGATAAAGGAGTTTGGACTTACATTCAATCCCTGCTCAAACCTTGCATTTCTATCAAACATCAATCTAAAACCTAAAATAAAATAGTATTTTTCTAAACTATAAGGCTTTAAAGTTCCCTCTCTAAATTTTTTTGTCAGCTCTGCGTTTAGGTTTACACGTCTTCCTGCAAGCACTCTACCTCTTTGCGCAAGAGCTACATGCCCCTCTATAAAAGTCGAATACGGAATAATATCTCCATCCAAAAATATAAGATATTCACCAGAACTTTTATAGATACCGTTATTTTGGGATCTTGATTTTCTCACACCAATATCTTCTTGAAATGTGTGTTTTACATCTAAGCCTTCGATAGAAGCAATATAATCTTTCATCTCTTGAGCATCATTATCTTCTGCGACTATAACCTCAAAGTTTTTATAAGTCTGAGTTTTGAGCGCTTCGATAATAAGGCTAAGAGATTCTATATCTTTATACACCGCAATTATTACACTGACTTTCATATCATCTCTTCCAATATCTTTTTGAGTTCCACGAACTGTTTCTCGTTGGAAAATTTCTCATAGCACTTTTCTTGTCCCGCTTTTGCGATCTTTTCTTTTAACGCAACATCATTGATAAGCAGTTCTATTTTTTTTTCCAAACTTTCATAGCTCTGATTTTCAAAAAGCAGACCTGTTTTTTCATCGTCGATGATCTCGACAACTCCGCCGCTGTTTGAGCCTATAACTGCTGTACATGCTTGCATCGCTTCGATAAGTACAAGTCCAAAAGTTTCTCGTTTTGATGCGAGAACGACAGCGTCACAGACCTGATAAAAGTGATGAGGATTTTTCATAAAGCCTAAAAAGTGGATGTTTTTTTCTATATTTCTTTCTTTGACTTCACGTTTGAGTGTATCAAGGTAGCTCTCTTTCATCGGATGTCCGACAAAGTAAGCGTTTATATTTAAGCCTTTTTTGACAAGCAGTTCAACGGCTTTTATGAGCAGATGCTGCCCTTTTGCTTCGTTGATACGTCCCACCATTCCGATATTAAAGCTCTTCTCATCCAATCCAAGTGTATTTTTTAGCTCTTTTACTTCGTCGTCTTTCAAAAGCTCAGGTTTGTCTGAACCCATATATAAAACTTCGATTTTTGGTCGTATCACTTCGGGGATGAATCGTTCCAACTGCTCTTTTACCTGAAAGGTCACTGGAAGCATCAAAGAGATATTTTTATAGAGCCATCTATGGTAAATATCATCTTTAAAACGGGTCATCGTCATATTTCTTGTTTGCACGATTTGAGGCTTACATGTAGAGAATTGTTTTGCCAAAACTGCGACTAAAAGATCTTTTGTCCAGTGAGCGTGGATGATCTCTATCTTATTTTCATCAATGATGCGCGCAAGTTTTTTTGCCGTAGCATAGATGAGTAAGCTGGGTTTTTTCTTGATGACTTCATATTTATATTCTGTATCTTTATAATACTGCTCCAACTTACCATCGATGTTGATAACGCTAACGACATTCATATCAACAGCTAGAGCTTTCGCGCTACGCACCATATAAAGTTCCAGCCCGCCAAGATCAGGGGAGAGACAAAGCTCCAAGAGGTTTTTTTTATTCATTTTCTTGCATCTCCAACATCAAAGCATATTTCATATAGGAACTAAAAGCAGATATCACCGCCACATTCCAGCCGTGTATCCCGTGAAATGCTCCCCCTTTTAAAACAAGAGTTTTAAAAAGTGCGCCCACTCCGTGTAAAAATGGGTCAAAACTAGAAGCGCGTTTCCCCTCTTCATGTGAAATCTTCGCGCCGCGAGTAATGAACTTATGCGACGTTTTTATCATCTGCGCATAGTCTTCATAAGAGTAGTGAAGCATATCTGCGTCCAAATCTTTGACATTTTTTGTTTGCACTCTTGCGTGTCCACCGGCTGTAGAAAAAGAGCATTTTTGTCGGTTGTAGAGCCTCGTAACACGATCTGGATACCAGAGCTTAATAAAATGCTTGCCCACAAAAGTTTTTCTTGCAAACGAGAACGCATCATAAGGAGTATGCTCCAGATCAAGTTTTTTGATCGCTTCTATGGCATTGGTATCGAGTCTTTCGTCCGCGTCGATGCTGAGTATCCAGTCGTTTGTTGCCAAAGGCGCGCCAAACGCTTTTTGAGGACCATCGCCAAGATAAGCTTGTTTTACAACTTTAGCTCCCATAGCCTCTGCAATCTCACATGTTCTGTCACTGCTTAGCGAATCGACAACCAAAACTTCATCGCAAACTTGTTGGACTGATCTTATGACATCTGCTATATTTTTTTCTTCATTTAAAGTGATTATATTTGCTGTTATTTTCATAAAGATATTCTATCATAGGTACTATTTGATATAATTTGAATCAGGAGATTTTATGATTTTTTACTCTTTTATTACTATTTTTTTTATTATTTATCTGTTTGTGGCTTTTAAACGTGCAAAAAAATATAAGTATAACACTTCAAAAGATTATCTTTACGATTTGAAGTCACCTCTTTTGTATGAGCTTACACTCTCAAAAAACTCTCTTACACTTCCTCTTGAGCATAAAGAGTTTGATACGCTCTTTTTAAAAATATCTCTTAAATTTTGTCCTTTCTCCTATTTTTTAAAACCCTTCATTGAGCTAGAAGGGGTAAAACATTTTTTTGAATATGGAGCCAAAGGGGTGAGATATCTTAATATTTCACACATCAAAAATGCAGAGCTAATCCTTACATATAAATATTTAAAACTTCAAACAAAGAATATGACACTTTATGGTTATAACAACGCTATCGATCTTACTAAAAAAATTCTTATCCTCGCACCGCATGCAGATGATGCAGAGATTGCGGCTTTTGGACTCTATAAAACCGCAAAAGATGTGACTATCGTGACAACGACTATAGGCGAACACGGCATGTGCAACTACTGTGATCTTTACAAAGATAAAACGACAGCATCTCTCAAAAAAGCAGAACTTCGTACATATGATGCACTTTGTGTTCCGCTTCTTGGTGGAGTTGATATCAAAAACTCATTGACCTTGGGTTACTTCGGCGGAAGTTTGAAATGGATGAGCGAGCATCCAAATGAGATGGCGACTTCGTTAAGAAAGGAGTTTGGCGATATGAATAGCTTTAGAAAAGTCTCTCATGCCGACATAGAACTTCCCTTACATGTAGAGCCGAGATTTGATTCATTTTTAAATGATTTAGAGCAGATCATTTTGCAAACTCAGCCTGAGTATATTATCACCTCGCATCCCCAAATAGACAGTCATCCGGATCACAAATACACGACTTATGCACTCATTGAAGTTCTCAAAAAAATCGGTCTTACATGTAAGCTTTTAACATACACAAATCATCTCAGTTTCAGTGAAACATATCCCATCGGAGAGATGCACTCGGCTATTACTTTACCGCCGAATAAAAAACCATTTTATTTTGATAGTGTCTACTCGTTTGAACTTGATGAGTCATTGCAAAAAGATAAGTTTTTCGCCCTTGAAGCGATTCATGATCTTAGAGATTCTTTGGTTTCTATCTCCATTAAAAAAGCGTATAAACAATTCAGTAAAATGCTAAAAAGAGTATTGACAGGTAAAGATAAAAGCTACTTCAAACGCGCAGTAAGAGCAAACGAGCTCTTTTTTGTAGTGGAGCATAATATTGATAAATTATTGTAAATATAACTTTTTATATTTCTTAACGATTGTCTGAGAACTGAAGCGCTCTATAAATTTTTCAAAATTCCACGATTTTTCTTCGTTTAGAGTCTCAACCATCTTATGTGCAAAATCTTTTATATTAAAATCAATAAGATATTCTTGCAGTTCATCTGTCATAATATCTTTCACTCCGCCTTTAGAATTTGTAGAAATCACTTTTGTATGACAACAAAGAGCTTCAATAAGCACCATTCCAAACCCTTCCGCAAACGATGTGGATGTTAACAGAGAAGCGTGTTTCATCCAAGGATAAGGGTTATGAAGCAAGCCTAAAAACCTTACATGTAAGCCAAGTTCCAGCGTTTCAACTTTCGCTTTTATATTTTGCATATCATGTCCATCGCCTATGATGACCAGCGGTAAAACAAGCCCAAGATGCTCTCTTGCATATTTGTATGATTCGAGTAAAAAAGAGATGTTTTTATTTGGTGTGACTCTACCTACACTTACAATATACTTACCCTCGATATCAGGCGTATACTCATCTGCTTTGTTTTTTATAACATCTATATCCAATGGATTATTAACCACATTGACAGATCTTGCCTTTACAGACGTTATTTTTAAAACTTCTTCTATTTTTTCCTTGACACCGCTTGAAACACCTGCGAGATTTTTGCCTTCATAAACACATTTTATATAGAAATTATCCAGTCTTGAACCATGTTTTATAAAAACGCTCTCCACCATCTGCACCACGCGATCATCTTTGATTGGCCAAATCAACTCAAAAGTTCCATGTCCACGCATAATGATGAGATCAAACTTTCCAAATTTTTTTTCAATATTTTTTAATTTAAACCAAAATACAGGGGCAAAAAGTAGACCGCTGTAAAGAAAATAGGTATTTCTAAAAATGCCGTTTAAAAGTTTTGCCAAAACACCTAAAACCGCGCCGATAATAGTTAAATTAAGCGCCTTATCAAGATTAAAATGATGAAAATATACACTCTCTTTTGGAGTAAAAGCTCTCTTCTTATCTTTAAAATAGATAAGATGCGACTCGTCACCTGCATCGGCAAAGGCTTCTGAGAGATTAACAGCCACCCTTTCCATGCCCCCGATTTTTAAACTTCTAACTACTACTGCTACACGCATAAAAACTCTCCATATTAAAATGTTATAATAACGCACTAAATAAATAAAGCAGGTTAATTTGTCCTATAAACTCCAACTCAATCCCAAATATGAGAACTTCAAAGAGGCTCTTTTAAATATTCAAACCATTTTTAAAAGCTCTGATGAGAGTATTCATAAAGCGAGAAACGAGCTAAAGATTGTGGAGCTTCATGGCATAAAATGCGTAGTCAAATCGTTTAAAGTCCCCCATATTGTCAACCGTTTCGCTTACACGCATCTAAGAGAGGGAAAAGCCAAAAAATCTTATACAAACGCACTCAAACTCCAAGCCTTACATGTAAACACGCCAGAACCTATCGGCATCATCGAGCTTTTCAGTTCTGGACTCCTGAGTGAAAGCTACTTTATCTCTGTTTACGAACCTTATGATTTTACCATCCGAGAGGTGTTTCATCACAAGGTGGAAAACACCGAGCAGATACTCAAAGAGTTTGCCCACTTTAGCTACGATATCCACCAAAAAGGTGTCTGGCACGTTGACTATTCTCTTGGTAATATCCTTATAACAAAATGTCTCGAAGGTTATAAGTTTTCTCTTGTTGACATCAACCGTATGCAGTTTAAAACTATCTCAACCGAACAGGGACTCAAAAACTTCAACAAGTTTTGGGCAAAAGATAAAAATGATCTCGTTATCATCGCAAAAGAGTATGCGCGTCTTGCTTCGTTTGATGAAAAAAAAGCTATCCACATAGTTTTGGATGAGGCTAAGAAGTTGGAAAATATAGTGAATATTAAAAGAAAGTTAAAAGGAAAAGGCTAAATGTCTTTAAAATCGTTTTTAAAATCACAGCGCCTAAAATTAAAACATTGGTATCACCGGTCTTTACTAAATCATCATGATTTTTCTATCATTTCCAATAATTGTTGGGGAACACGCACATATCAAAAATATGGCTTAGAATATCTATCTCCCTTTCAAAGCGCTTTAATATTTGCACCAGATTATATTAATTTGATTACAAATTTTTCAATTGAAAAATTAGAAATTCTCAGCTTTATTAAACCTCATAATTCAAAATATATAGATGAATTAAAGCGGCAAGATTTATATGATAAAACTTACCCAATAGCACTTTTAAAAGATGCAACGGAAGTCCATTTTATACATTATAAAACACCTGAAGATGCGTATGACAAATGGACAAGAAGAGTGAAAAGAATCAATTTAAAAAAACTAATATTTAAGTTCAGTGATGGAGATTTAGCCACTGACTTATTGATTCAAAAGTTTGACCAACTCCCATATCCAAATAAAGTTTGCTTCACATCCAAGCCATACTCTCATTTAAAAAATGTTGTCTTCATGAAAAGATTTAAAAACCAAGATAGAGTGACCTTGGAATGGAAATATGATTACAAATATATAAATTTACACAAATTTATAAACCGTATGACAACGAAATCGTTGACTCCTTCGATCTAAAGAAGAAATAATAAAAGCTTAATAGCTTCAAACATCTCCGCTTTTTTTCCCTCATCTTGAGGAATCATATAATGCTTTTGAATACTTTCATCACTTACACTTTTCCATCTTGCAGAACTTGCGAATAAACTCTCTGCGAAGAAAGTTATCGTCGGCGTTCCTACAAGTGCAGCTAAGTGGTATGTGCCTGTGGATGTAGAGATGAAGAGTTTGAAACCGCTTAGAAGCTTTGCGAAATTTACCAAGCCATCTCTTGAGATATAAAAGATTACATCCGTGCCTGCGAGTTTCTCTTTACAATAATCATAAAGTTTTTGTTCATCAGGGCCAAAAGTCATCACTATTTGATATTTGTTTGTTTTCAAAGCTGTTTTGGCTAGCTCAGTATACTCATCAAGTGTCCAGTTCGCATCGGATGAACCACCAAAACCTGGGTGAAAAGCGATAATCTCTTTTGTGATGCTATGTTCTTGAGAAAAACTTTCATATATCTCTTTTGCATCATCAAACTTCAAAAGCGGTTTTTCAAAATGCAAATCTATTTCAGGAAAAAGAGTTTTTGTAAGTTCCAAGTTATACTCAAACTCCGCCATTTTCACTTCGCTTCTTCTTTGCACAATTCTGTCTGTATAAAAGATTTGAGCAATTTTTGTCGCCGGAGCAATGCGTTTTTTGATTCCAGCTAAAAACTGCGCAAGTGCGACTCGGGTATTTGAAAAAAGAGTTATAGAAACATCTATATGTAAGGCTGTTAACCTGCGAGAAAGTTCAAACACCGACGATTTGCTATCATCAACGATCACTTCATCTATAAAATCGCACGCTTTTGCTAAAGACAGATTTAAAGGAGCAACACAGACGATGATTCTATTTTTTGGATCATACTGTTTTAAAACCTTACATGTGGGCAATGCCGTAATAAAGTCTCCGAGTTTATCGGTACGAACGACTAAGATATTCAATCTTTTCTCACTCTCATATAAGAGGCAAATCTCGGCTTGCCTTTTTTTGTAAAGCCGAAATATTTAAAAGTGATAATACTTCCAAGGATTGGAGGTTTTTTTCTTGTTTCATCACTAAAACCCGTGCCTATGAACAAATGTTCACCGCTTTCAAGTTCTACCTTTAAGCTTCCCATCATCCCTTTATATTTCCCCGTTCCTGCTTTATATCCGATTACTTTTCCTTCCATATCCTGAGCGAGTTTGACTTTTAAAATTGAATCGCTTCTGCCTTCAAAATAGTTCTTTGAACCATCTTTTATAACCGCACCTTCCCCATGTTTTTTGAGAACTTCATCTAAAAACTTTTTGAGCTCTTTTTTGTTATTGCAGATTTTTTGCGTTATGACTCTTACATGCATAAGATGATGAGCGCTGATATAATCTTGCGCTTTTTGAAGCCTTTGGGTGAAGTTCCCCTCAGCATTTGGCACTTCAAAGATATTGTAAGTAATCTCTTTCCATTTTTCACTCGGTTTGTCATCCATCACGATGGATTGGATATTTTCAAAATCTGCACGCATAGTCCACAGTTCACCGTCAAGTGCAAAAGGGGGAAGATCTTGTGTGAACCATTTGGGAGCATTTATGGGTTTATTTTGGCGAGAGAGAAGTTGTTTGCCATCCCAATATCCGCGAATACCGTCAAGTTTCTCAGACATCATCCAGCCTGAGATATTTTGATCATGGTAGATATTTGGTTTTTGCAGAGTCAGCGCGTTTACATGTAAGACAAGTAAAACTAAAACTGCAAAAAGGCGGATCATTTTTTAGTTTACACCGATTTGAAAATACTCAAATCCCATTTTTTGCATCTTCTCTTTGCTAAACTGATTACGTCCGTCAAAGAAGATTGGAGATTTCAACAATTTTTTTATCTCATCAAAATCAGGACTTCTAAACTCCTGCCATTCAGTTACAAGGATGACTGCTTCAGCGTCTTTGAGAGCATCATACTTACTCTCCACATAACTTACTTTTTCATTCCCTTTTAAGTAGTGGGTCTCTGCCTCATGACGTGCTTTTGGATCATAAGCGATGATATTTGCACCGCGTGAAGTGAGTTCATTGATGATGGTAATTGCACTTGCTTCGCGCATATCATCCGTTTCAGGTTTAAAGCTTAGCCCCCAAACACCAAAAGTCTTGCCCTCTAAGTTTTCGCCGAATCTTGCTATTACTTTGTTGGAGATCACATATTTTTGCGCATAATTTACCGCTTCGACAGCATCCAAGATGCGAGGTGTGTAACCAAAATCTTTTGCGGTTTTTGCCAGTGCTTGAACATCTTTTGGAAAACAGCTTCCTCCATATCCGCAACCCGGATAGATAAAACTATATCCGATACGGCTGTCGCTTCCTATGCCGTTTCTTACTTTGTTGATATCTGCTCCCACCCGCTCACAGATCTGACTCATCTCATTCATAAAAGAGATTTTCGTTGCGAGCATCGCATTTGCCGCGTATTTTGTCATCTCTGCAGATTTAATATCCATCGCTATAAATCTATCATGATGCTTCATAAAAGGAGCGTAGAGTTCACGCATAACTTCCAATGCTTTTTCAGAATCCGCTCCGATAACCACACGGTCAGGATGCATAAAATCGTTGATCGCCGCACCCTCTTTTAGGAATTCAGGATTACTAACAACATCAAACGCGATACTAACACCCCGTTTGTCTAGCTCTTCTTGGATCGTCGCTCTTACTTTTTCAGCCGTTCCTACAGGAACTGTCGATTTGTCCACAACAACGATATAGTCCGTAATGCTTTGCCCAATTTTTTTCGCTACTGCCAAAACATACTGAAGATCGGCACTTCCATCTTGACCCATCGGCGTTCCCACAGCGATAAAGGAGATAAGTGATGAAGCAATCGCTTCAGTTGCGTTTGTCGTAAATTTTAATGTTCCTTTTTTATAGTTTTCAAGCGTCATATCCTCTAAACCTGGTTCATAAATCGGGATAATACCTTGTTCAAGTTTTGCTATTTTGTTTTCATCTATGTCCACGCAAGTGACTTTGTTTCCCATCTGCGCGAAACATACACCGCTAACGAGCCCCACATAACCTGTTCCTATAACTGATATTTTCATAAATTGATTCCTATATTCTTTATATCTATGATTTTACATTAAAAAGGATATAATTTGACTTATTTTCTATGAGAAAGTCTTATGAAACATATAATTTTAGTTCTCTTCTTATTTTTATTTTTTGGCTGTAGCCAAGCCAACCTGCAAACAGCGTGGACAAGAACTAAAGATGCTTCATACTCAGCAGTGAGTGATCCCGTAACTTGGGCTCCAATGGCTGTTGGCATGACACTTTATGCGACAAATACAGATCAGAGAATATCAAAAGATATCATGAATCATCCTCCCTTTTATCTGAAAAATGATGATATGTATAGAGAGATAAATGGGGCCGAGACTTATCTTACGGCTCTCATGATTGATGATAACGACTCAGTGACAAAGCTCAAACGTATCGCTGTAGAAGCTGCTGGTTTTGCCGCTGCAAGAACCGTAACAGATACATTAAGCTACTCAATTGAAAAAGAAAATCCTTCACATACAGGAGATAATGCCATCGGCTCGCATCACGCCATTGACACTTTTACAGGTTCTGCTATGAACAGACGGAATGTCGATCAACTGGATATACCTGAGTGGGGAAAATATACCCTTAATGGTATTAGTTACTTTACTGCGACAGCTAGTGCTTTCGCCCGTGTACAAGATGGTGGACATTCACTCGGAGACCAATTTGTGCATGCGTCGATAGGCAATTTTATAGGTCTCTTTGTTCACGATCTTTTTATGAAAGAGGACACACATATAGAACTCTCAGTTGCAAATGATGCCGCTTACATATACACCAACTGGAAATTTTAAACGAGTGGCTATAAAACTCAAATGGATAACACTTTGAAAGAACCTTTTATCTGGGACAACTTCTCAGATCAGCCTTACCAGCTCAAAGATAGAAACTTTAAAAAAATAATGCGTCGGCGTGAGCTAGTATCAAGTCTCAAAACCTTTTTTATCGCACTTTTCATCCTTCCACTTTCAATGTTACTCATCCCTTTTATGCCTCGAAAAAACGTGGACAGTGATAACTTTTTTGCGATGAGTGTCAATATTGAGAAAGAGCCCTCTATGACACCGGAACTGTTAGAGGAGCTTGGAGTTGATCACATTTTAGTGCGTTGTAAGCTTTGGGAGATGGATAAACTCCAAGAACTCTACGATTTTATCCTTTCATGCCAAGCTAAAGAAGTTACACTAAACATCCTTCAAGACCGCGAACATATTGAAAATCTTGAGCTCTTAAGAAGAGAT
>JAQUHB010000055.1 GCA_028683835.1 Sulfurimonadaceae bacterium
AGAAAAGAGTGAGTGAAATATGTAGTTACTACAGAATTAACGAAGAGGCATTAATTCTTATTCTTAATTTATATTTAAATCCGGACTATACTCCTAGAATAACTCTTGATGAAGAAGAATTTGAGCAGATTAAGCAATACTTTGATGCGACCGACATGTTTTATAGAAGCATTCAAATTCCCAATATTGAAAGCCATTTAAAGGCATTTATTGCTCAAAGTGACGATGTTTCTACTCTTAAAATGATTGAAGTGCTTTTTGCTAAATTCAAAAGTGAGTTTATGTCGGGTCCGGGTTATTTCCACGACATTCTTGGAGATATAAAAAATATTATGATTAAGCATCTTACAGGTCGTTTTAATACCAATTTGTACTATGCAGTAATTTTTTCATTACACTCTTTGGAGGCTGATTTAACTCAACATGAAAGGCTAAGAACTTTACTTCTGGAAACATTGGTAAAAGAGATACCCAATAGAAAAGGATTATCTGAGATCAAGAAAAAGAGAAACCCGGGAGAGCTTACTACCAGAGAAAACGATGTACTTAAGCTTGTTGTAAAAGGTAGGTTAAATAAGGAAATAGCATCGGAACTCTCAATTAGTTTTAATACTGTACTTACTCACAGAAAAAATATGATTTCCAAACTAGGAATTAAAAGTGTCCCGGGACTCACTCTTTTTGCATATATCAGCGGCCTTGTCTCTTCACAAGAGATTCAACATTAATACTCATATTTAAAAACAGAGTAGCACCCTTTGAAATATACGAATTAAATGAAATAATTTTTGGGCTGTAATTAAATAAATTATCTACACCTGTATATAAGGAGATCCCTCTCCTGATGTTTCCTCTTAAACCAATATTCCAAACAGAATATGCATTATATGATACCGGTGATAATGTATTTGTGTATTCGTTTAAAGTATAATATGACAGACCAGAAGCGTAGCGGCTGTTTAGAATAACTGAATAATCGCCTTTTAGAATATTAAAAATATATTCAAGATTTGCTGTTGCAGAATGCGGCCTTACAGAAGATTCGTTCAATCCATCTTGTTTATTTAAGTCTTTTACATATGAGTACGATCCTCTGAAGATTAAATGACTCGATATATGTATTTTTGAATTGAAATCTATTCCTGTGACATTTGCTTTGTCTACGTTACTGTAGTAAATTGTATCTTGGCCGCTATTCCAAATTGTGGAGATTTTGTTTCTTAAGCTGTTATGATAAATTGCAGCTGAAATGTTAATTGTTTTTTGTATATATTCTGCAGAAAAAGAGAAGTTATTACTCGTTTCCGGAACTAAATTTCTGTTTCCGACTAAATGAAAAAGTCCCATATGATTCCAATCGGTAAACAACTCTTTTAAAGAAGGCGATCTGAAACCCCTTGAGTAACCTGTCCTAAATATAAAATCTCCGGCTTTATACATAGCCGATAACTTTGGAGTGAGTCTTATTCCAAATTCAGAATGCCCTTCTACTCTTATACCCCCCTGAAAAGTTAAATTCTTAAAAGTTTTATAATCATCTTGGACATATAGTGCGCCGGAGAGTGCGCTATTGACTTCGCCAGCTTTAAACTGATACGTTAGTAAACGTTCTGTTAAGAGCTCTATTCCTGTTGTTAAGCTATGTTTATTTAAAGTATTACAGAAATAATTGATTCTAGTATTATTTATAGTATTAAAATAGTTCTTAACTTTAATTCCTGTTGAAAAAGTCAAATCGTATTTGCTGAAGTTGTCGAAGTTATTACTGATTTCAATAAGATTTGAACCATTGATTTTATATGAACCGCCAACAATAATATTTGCATCATTATAAAAATCATGAGTTCCGGTTTCACTTGCAGTAGCATTGTATCTCTCGTGGTTGTAAATTTCGCCTTTTACGTTTAATTTAAATTTTTTGTAAGAAAAAGAAGACTTAGCATTCATTGAAATATTATCATAACCCTCAACTTCAAACGGTGATTCTTCCCCTGTAGAAAAATCTTTTAATAAAAATGCATTCTTATGTCGCTTTACCAGCGATACTTCAACAGAAAATGGTCCGGTAAGAGTTCCGGCATTAACTGAATATTTGCTCTCTCCGTTTCCATTCACATTTATTCCAAGATTTGAGGAGAAAGGTTTATCTGTTTTTTTTGTAATAATGTTTATTACCCCTGCAATAGCCCCCGATCCATATAGGGTTGACATTGCACCTTTAATTATTTCGATTTTTTCGATATTATCGATATTAATCCTGTTAAAATCGGGATTGCTTCTTGAAGTTTCACCCGCCATTCTCTCCCCGTCTAAGAGGATTAAAATGTAGTTCGCTCCCATTCCTTGAAATGTAATATTATTTGTTATTCCCTCTGTTTGAGTAAATTCAAGCCCTGGAACTTCATTTTCGAGAAGACTAATGAGAGTTTGTCCACTGTTTTTTTTAATTGTTGCAGAAGAGATAACTTGTGTCAAAACAGGAACATCTTTAATTGATTTAGGAGTTCTTGATGACGTTATTACAATCTCATCGAGATTGTAGTTTTTTTGAGCAATAATTGTATCAGTCTGATTACTAATGATAAGAGAGGATAATAATGATAGCAGAACCATAGGACGTTTTTTTAAATTTCGCCACAAAGAAACTCTGCTTTATTGCCAAAATCAATCGCTATTTATAGTGATTTTTTAGAATATATAGTTTAAACCAATATTCATTCCATTCGTACCATCTTGTCTGTTAAATGGTTTGCCGAATTCAAATGATATAACGAAATTCTTATTCATTATGGCTTTAAATCCAATACCTGCACTCCAGTGAATTGAATCTTTCAATTCATCGTAATATTCCGGAAGTGGCAGCAACGTCATTACAGCAACGGGTTCTTTATAATAATTTATTACCCTTCCAGCGTCTATAAATGGATTGGTAACTAGGTACCAGTCTTGTCCCAAAAAGTTGAAATTGCAAAATCTATAACGAAGTTCAAAATTTGACCAAAAAATTCCGTCACCCACAACTCTGTTTCTTAAAACACCTCTTATGCTGTTTATACCACCCAATCCTTCAGATGTAATTTGTCTATAAAAGAGTGTTGTCAAGTTTTGAAGGGCATAAAAAGGTATATGCCCGGATATTTTGTCCTGATATCCTAATCTGTAAGCAAAAGTTAGTTTTTCACCAATAACCGGTAAATATCCTCTGTGAATAAAAGATATTCTTGAATAGCCTCTGTTTGAAAACCCTGTACGCGGAGCTGCAGTAACAATGGCTTCGGTGTAAAACCCTTTAGTTGGGTCGGGCTCAAAATTTCTTGTATCATGAACGATACCCGCTTTAAACTCATAGATTCTGCCACCGTTAGCTTCAGATGGATTTATTACCCAATATGATTGAAGGACCTCATAGAGAGAAGTATTTGAAGCAGATATCGGCCTGTCTGCTTTTTTGATGTTATAGTCATAGTATCCAACTCCTAATGCCCATCCAAAGTTTTTTGCAAGTTTACCTTGAAAATCGGCAGTAATACGAAACAAAGTACGATCAATTTTGTAATACCAATTTGCCATATTAGAATCGTAATTGGTAGCATATCCATTGAATCCATAGAAGTCTAACATTCTATCGGTAAGATAAGATAAATCAAAGGTTGTCCTTATTTTTCCCAACAAGTATTTAGAATCATAAAACATATGGTAGACACCTGAGCCTTTAGTGTATTTGGAAATCTCAAAATTGAATTTATGAATATACTGTGGATACTTTGTTCCATCTCCGAAATAAAAAAGATCCGTCATAATTCCATATTGAAATCCTTGATCACTAGTATATCCAATTGCCGGAAGAGGCCCAAAAATCCACCCTTTTTTTACAGTCTGTTTAATATCTTTGATGTCGGGAGATGATTGCTGTGCATTCGATGTAGAGTATAAAAACATTATTACTACACTTATGACTATTGACTTTTTCATATTTGAAAAACTTTTAATAATTCTGCAATTATAAAACCAAGATAATTACCGGCTGCATAACCAACAAGACCAACTGTTATGCCTGTAATAATTACACTTTTATTGTGCATTGCCGATGCAATCAATGGAACAAACGGGGGAGAGTTTATAAGGGCAACTGATGATACCACAACAGTGTCGGCATCTAATTTAAATATTTTAGAAAATATAATTTGGAGAAAAAGAGAACCAAAGACAGCGAATGCAATATAAAGTAAAAGGTAAAATCCACCCTCCAGATTAAGTTTGGACAAGTTCGCCATTGATGCGACAACAATACTGAAAATATATACTAAATACATACCGGCATCGTAACTCTTTTTAATTTTTCGGACAGGTCCGTAAAATGATGCTGCAATCCCAAATGAAGTTATTGCTAAAATTACAACAATCATTTGGTATTTTGAATTTATAAGCAAAGATATTCCTCCGGATAATATAAAAATTAAAATTGACAGACCTATCGCAGCAAGTAATGGGTAAAAGTTTTTTTTATAAAAAATTTCATTCCATTGGTTGTTTTCTTCCTCTTCCAGATTCTTATCAATGTGGGAGTCTGCGTTTTTTGAATTTAGAAATTTCCTAAACAACTTTATGCCAAATGAGAGAAGAAATGTAAGATATAGTAATGAGATAGCCATATCATATGAATGAACCATAATATATGGTTCGTGAGGTACATTAAGCATTAATTTTAATGCTGCAAGGTTAGGTGTGCCTCCTGTATATACTCCGGTGAGCATACCTGCGATTTTATATAAATTGCCACCAATTAGTGGATCGTTACCTATAAGGGGCTTAAAAATAAAAAACCCGGCTACGACTGTAATAATTACTGATATAACCCCAGTAAGTAATGTGAGTAAGGCGCTTTTAATATTCCATTCTCGGAAATTACTTGAAAACAACATAAGAGGAATTGCCAAAGGAATGATAATAGTGACCATCAAATCCTGAATTTTAAAAGAGGAATTGTTTATCAGGCCGGAATTTCCTACAATAATTCCAATTAGGTATAAAAGTAGAACCGGTCCGATTTTCTTAAGGAATGGTATTTT
>JAQUHB010000032.1:0-4776 GCA_028683835.1 Sulfurimonadaceae bacterium
GCGGTTATGAAAAAGATGAGATCATGGGGCAGTTTCATAATATTATCCGACATCAGGATATGCCTCGTGTGGTTTTTAAAATCTTTTGGGATTACTTAAAAGCGGGTAAACCTGTTGTTGCGTATGTTAAAAATAAAACAAAAGAGGGTGCGTATTATTGGGTTTTTGCCATTGTATTTCCTCTTGGAGATGAGTATATCTCTATCCGTATCAAACCAAATACCGTTATTTTTACAGCTGTAAAAGAGATCTATTTTAAGCTCCGATCTGCAGAGTCGGAGCTTAATATGGCTCAAAGTGAAGAGCTGATATTAAAACTTTTAAATGAGCATGGATTTTCGAGTTATGATCATTTTATGAATGAGGTTTTACTCGCTGAACTGCTTGAGAGAAAAAAACTTTTAGCATTACAGAAAAAAGAGAACGATATACAGGAGATAAACTCTCCATTCGCTCAAAAAATAAAACCACTCTACAAAGCCAGTAAAATTCTATTAGACGAGTACGCAAAGTGGTTTGAAAAGATAGACTCATTTAGCAAGGTAAAATCGGCATTTGAAGAGAAGGGACTTGTTCTTCGTATTCTGGCAAGGGATATCGTATTTTTATCCCTTAACGCTTCTGTGGCATCTTATAAGCTAGATATCAATGGAGAAACATTCGGTGTTTTGGCAAGCGATGTGAGAACCAATGCAAAGGAGAATGACTCTTTGATCGGAAAAATTCATGAGACTTCCCAGTATCTCTCAGAGTCGCTCAACGAAATTATCTTTTTAGTCTCCTATATCAGTCTGCAGATGGAGATGGTGACTTATTTTATTCATGAAATTTTATATGATACAAATGAAGAGATCAATCCCAGTGTAGATACGCTGTTTGAATTGGTATCTCTTTATAATGAAAAATTGATGCTACTGCCACATCTCTTTGATAAGGCTATACAAAAAAATATCACCTATCTTGAAGAGCTTGATCAGCAGGTAATGTATCTTGGATATGTCCAGATTTACGGCATTATAGAATCTGCAAGATGTAATGATGATGGTTTAGGGTTTAGCGAGATATTTTCACAACTCAAAAATCTTATAGCTAAAACTTCAGATGAAATATTATTGATGAAAAGTATGGCAGAAGGTTTTTACTCAGATAACCATGTATTAATGAAGGAATCTAAAGGCATCGAATTGATGCTTTTTCGTCTTAAAAGTGAGATATCTAACATCAAAAGTTTGGAAAAATGATGATGAAACAGGGATCTACTCAAAAAAATCTTGAAGATGAAGTTGCTTTTTTAAGTAAAAAGATATTGGAATTAAACAAGCGTCTTATAGGGAGTGAAAAAGCAAAATCTCGTTTTTTATCACTTGTGACAAGTGAGTTAAATAACCCAATGACGGTGCTTGTTGGAATGGTACCTCACTTACAGCTTCATGTATGTGAAAAAAATGAAAAGATCTATCCGATGGTAAATCAGGAGGTTTTAAATCTTGATTTTAAGATCAAGAATCTTGTAATGACGGCGAGAATAGAGAGTGGTGATCTCGATGTTTCTTATGCACTTGTGGACCCTTTGGATATTATTGATGAAGTGACGGAGAGCCTTAAATATATTATCGAAGAAAAAAAAATTCATTTACATGTAAACAATCAAATCAATAAAAAGATTGTCGCAGATCCGCAGATCATTTACACAATAGCGAGAAATCTCATATCTAATGCTTGTCTTTACGGTACTATGAGTAGTGCGGTGGAGATAATAATAAGAAAAGAAAACTCTATTTTTATAATCAGTGTCAAAAATTATGGGGATGGACCAAAGCTGCAAAATAAGCCTGAAATATTTAAACGCTTTTCAGATGGTCCTGACGGCGAGCATGGTTTGGGGATTGGTTTGAGTATCGTTCGTGCACTTTGTGAAAGATTTGATGGCACTGTAGATTTTTCTGTTGATAATGGAATCGTGACTTTTGTTGCAAGTTTGTCGCTTGATGAAGAGAAGGTGAATTCTAAAGCTTACGGTTCAAATGAGTTTTTGTTTGAATCATTTGATGATGCGATAGAAATATAATGATCCAAGGCAGTTCGACGTTTATACATGTAGGTCAAATTCATATAGACAAAGCACCTTATGCTATCTCTACTGTCCTTGGTTCATGTGTCGCCATTTGCATTTATGATAGCCAACTCGGTATTGGCGGAATGAATCATTATCTACTTCCTTTTTGGAACGGGCATGGGCTTCAAACTCCAAAGTTTGGTAACATCTCTATACCAAAACTTATAGAAAGTATGCAAGAAAAAGGCTCTCGTATAGAGACGATGGAAGCAAAAATTTTTGGCGGCGCATCGATGCATATATCGGCATCGGAAAATATGATGATAGGGCAGAAAAATATCATAGTCGCAAAAGAGATACTCAAGGAATATAGAATTCCCATAGTTGCAGAGGATGTCGGCGGAGAACAAGGAAGAAAGATTCAGTTTAATCTGGAAAAGGGAAAAGTGTTATTAAAGTACACTTCCAAACAATGATAGGAGAGAAACGGTGGCAATACGGGTATTAATAGTAGATGACAGTGCGACGGCGCGCGCGGTTTTGCGAGAGATATTGGAGTCTGATCCATCCATAGAGGTGGTGGCAACTGCCTCAGATGCGTACGTCGCGCGTGATAAGATTGTCGAACTTCGTCCTGATGTTGTATGTCTTGATGTCGAAATGCCGCGAATGGACGGTATTACTTTTTTAAAAAAGATGATGCACTATATGCCCATTCCTGTAGTGATGGTTTCATCACTGACACAAAGCGGAGCAAAGACAACGTTAGATGCTTTGGAAGCGGGTGCCGTTGATTTTGTAGGCAAACCGCATTCTCATATCTATGATGGCAAAGACGAGATGAAAAATGAGCTTTTGGCAAAGATAAAAGCAGCATCAAAGGCAAAAGTGTTTCAAAAAGAGCTAAAAAGTTTTGCGCAGGCAAACACTACATCTTTGGCAGAGACGACAAATAAAATACTCGCTATTGGCGCCTCTACAGGTGGAACAGAAGCGATCAAAGATGTGCTCTTGGGACTACCGAGAAATGCACCTGGAACGGTAATCGTTCAGCATATGCCGGCAAACTTTACTGCGGCATTTGCGCAAAGACTTGATTCCCTTTGTGCCATGGAAGTCAGAGAAGCAAAAAACGGTGATTCTATCACTCCGGGTGTCGTTCTTGTTGCACCGGGAGATTACCATATGGTTGTGCGACGCTCTGGTGCTAGATACTATATAGAGATAGGAAGTGGTGATAAAGTCTCAGGTCATCGACCTTCTGTGGATGTCCTTTTTCATTCAGTCGCAAAAATAGCAGGTGCAAATGCGATCGGTGTTATTCTCACAGGGATGGGTGGCGATGGGGCAAAAGGACTTTTAGCGATGAAAAATGCCGGAGCTAAAACGCTTGGACAAGATGAAAAAAGTTGTGTAGTTTACGGTATGCCAAAGATCGCTTATGAGATAGGTGCCGTGCAAAAACAGGTTCCTTTAAATAAGATAGCAACTAGCATAGTTTCATTGATATAATTATAGAGATTGAAAAGGTCGTAAATGAGAATTTTTTTAGCAGAAGATAATGAAGATAACTATTTGGTTGTGAAATCAAATTTGAGAAAACTGCACGAGCCGGTGGAACTGCTTTGGGCAAAAGATGGACAGCTTGGGATCGATATGTTAAGTCAAGAGATTGATATTGATATTTTTTTGATAGATATAGAGATGCCTAGAGTTGATGGACTGGAGCTCACACATTGGATCCGTTCTCAAGAAAGATTTCAAAATAAGCCTGTCATCGCCGTAACAGCATCTGTATTTGCCGAGATGAAAAAGATGTATATGGAAAAAGGGTTTGATTATATTTTAGAAAAACCTTTCGCAAGAAAAGATTTGCTGGATATGCTTGAGGAGGTTATAGCATCAAGATGAAACAACCACTCATTTTAATTGTTGATGACAACAGTGACAGCCGTTTAATTATACGTGCAGCTCTGAGAAAGCATCATTACCTATTTTTAGAAGCATCAAGCGGTGAAGAGGGTGTGCAAGTAGCACAGGAACAACATCCTGATCTCATCATCATGGATCTCTTGATGCCCGGTATCAATGGATATGAGGCTTTAACTCAGTTAAAAAATGATTCCTTGACACAACATATACCTGTTTTGATTGTCACAGCATTAGCATCTATGGATGAAAAGATCATAGCTTTAGAATATGGTGCTGAGGGATTATGGGCAAAACCTTTCAATAGAGTTGATTTTGTTCAGCAGGTTGAAATGCTTATAAAACTAAAACAGCAACATTCTAAGCTTCAAGTCAAAATCATTGAGCAAAAAGATGTGCTAGATAAAGTATTTCATAGACAGAGCGAAGAACTTATACACTACTATTATACCGATGCACTAACCGGTTTTCCAAATCGAAGCCAGTTAATAAAGGATATCAAAAATGCTGAAAAATCATCTCTGTTACTGATTGACATCGATAGATTTAAAGATATAGTTTATTTTTACGGTCATGAAATTGGAGATATGTGTTTGAAATCTTTTAGTGAAAAGATCAAACAACTTTTGGATTCCAGTAATTACAAACATTATCGTATTTCTGGCGATATTTTTGCTGTTATGATTAAGAGCTGCCATGGTTATGAAGCGCTAAACGGTATGATGAAGATCTTTATTGATGAGATGGACAGTTTTCATTTTGATTGTGAAGGACATGAGATACATTTTAGA